>NZ_JACJSJ010000074.1 GCF_014698115.1 Nostoc sp. FACHB-973 | reverse complement strand
TTTGAAGGATGTGGTTTTGGCTGGTAGTTGAATGGCTTGCCCAAGACTTAGTTGCTCGTATGCTGTTTGCAAATCTTCTAACAATATCCGCCAGGAAACACCGTCTACTACTAAGTGGTGAATCACAATCAGTAATCGCGCTCTTTTGTTAATTCCTAACCAGAACAATGCCACTTGTACGAGATTTTCTGAGAGATTTAAACTCGCTTGTAATTCATTGGCTGTGCTTTCAATTACAGTTTCAAGCTGATTTTCTGGGATTGTTGATAAGTCGAAACGCGAGATAATATTGCTATCAGTTGGAGCGGCATGAATCTGCTGCCAAATAGAGTCTGTTTGACTAAATCTCAAGCGCAAAGCATCGTGATGTTTGAGCAATTCCTGCCATACTTGTTCTAATATTTCCACCTTCAGAGTTGATGGTACTGTTAGTAGAAATGATTGATTAAAGTGGTGTTTTTGTGGGAGGTTCTGCTCAAAAAACCAGTGTTGAATGGGCGTTAGGGGTAATGTGCCGCTGACTAATCCTTGTTCAATGAAGAGTGCTTTTGTTGTGCCTGCGACTGTGGCTAATTGAGCGATTGTTTGATTGGCAAATAGTTGTTTGACTGTTAGTTCAATTCCAGCTAACTTGGCTCTGGTGATGATTTGAATGCTGAGGATGGAGTCTCCACCCAGTTCAAAGAAGTTATCATGTATGCCAATTGATTCGACTCTGAGGACTTGCGCCCAAATTTCGACTAATTTTTCTTCAATGGGATTGCGCGGTGCTAAGTAGCTGGTTTCTCTGACGGTGCGTAATTCTGGTGCTGGTAGGGCGCGACGGTCTATTTTGCCGTTGGGGGTTAGCGGTAGGGATTCCAGGATGACTATGAAAGAAGGCACCATGTAGTCTGGTAGCTTTTCTTTGAGGAAACTACGCAGTTCACTGACTTTTGGTGTTATCTGTGCATTGGGTACGATGTAGCCCACTAGGCGTTTATTTCCGGGAATGTCAACGCGTGCAATGACGCAAGATGCTTGCACATCTGGGTGTTGGCTCAGCGCTGCTTCAATTTCGCCCAATTCGATGCGGAAGCCCCGGATTTTTACTTGGTTGTCAATTCGTCCTAAGTATTCTATGTTGCCATCTGGCAGATAACGGGCTAAGTCCCCAGTTTTGTATAATTTTGACTTGGAATTGTCAAACGGGTTGGGGATGAATTTTTCTTGTGTCAATTCGCTTCGGTTGAGATAGCCTCTTGCTAATCCCGCACCACCTATGTGCAGTTCTCCTGCTACACCTACGGGTACTGGTTGTAAATATTGATCTAATATATAAACCTGGGTGTTGTCAATTGGGCGTCCAATGGGGACAAATTGCCCATACATCTGCTGCTTGCAATTCCAGAAAGTTGCATCGATACAAGCTTCTGTCGGCCCGTAGAGATTGTGCAAGTTGACATTTAGCTTACTTAACAAGTCTTCTTTGAGAGTAACTGGTAAGGCTTCACCTCCACAGAAGACTTGTTTGAGGGAGTGACAAGTTTCGATTCCTCCCTGCTCTAAAAGCATTTGCAGCAAGGATGGGACAAGTTGAACAGTTGTTACCTGCTGTTGGGCAATTAACCTTAAGAGATAAGCACTGTCATTATGACCTCCTGGTTGAGCCATTAACAACTGTCCACCTGCCAATAATGGAGCGTAGAATTCCCAAACTGAGGCATCAAAGCCAAAGGGTGTTTTTTGCAGTACTTTGTCTTTTTCAGTCAGGGGGAAGGTTGCTTGCATCCATAACATATGGTTGCAAAGGTTACTGTGAGAGAGCGTTACGCCCTTGGGTTGACCAGTAGAGCCAGAGGTATAAATCACATAAGCTAAGTTACTAGCTTGTACTTCAGCGATCGCATTCTCCTGACTATACTCACCGATCAACAGCCAGTCGCTATCTAAGTGGACGACACGTGCCTGATGTTGAGGCAGAGACTCTACTAATCGGTGTTGGGTGAGCAAAACTGAAACTTGAGCATCTTCTAACATGAAAGTCAAACGCTCGTTCGGATACTCTGGATCAAGTGGTACATACGCACCACCCGCTTTCAGAATTCCCAGTAGTCCTACTACCATTTCCAAAGAACGCTCCACACAAATACCTACCAGCACATCCGCTCCTACTCCCAATGAGCGTAAGTAATGCGCCAATTGGTTAGCACGACTATTCAACTGGTGGTATGTGAGTTGTTGATTTTCAAATACCACTGCCACTGCATCTGGGGTAATCAAACACTGCGACTCAAATAACTGATGGATACACAAATCTTGAGGATAGTCTACGTGTGTATCATTCCACTCAACCAACAGTTGATGTTGCTCAACTTCTGTCAGCAGGGGCAATTGGGAAATTCGCTCGCTGGGATTCGCCACAATTGCCTCAAGTATTGTCACAAAATGACCAGTCATCCGCTCAATCGTGCTGCCATCAAACAAGTCAGTGTTGTAATTCCATGTCCCTTTGAGAGATCCTGGGACTTCAAGAATGGTTAAAGTTAAATCAAACGCAGCCCCTTTAGCCCCTGGAATCATCGATTCCACAATCAACTCATCACTATCCATAAGTGACACTTCTTGGTCACTCTGATGAGATCGATCCCAGGCCAACGCTACTTGATAGAGTGGTGAAAAGCTGGGATCGCGGACGGGTTGCAGCCGCTCGACCAGCAGGGAAAAGGGATACTCTTGATGGTCTAGGGCATTTAACACACAAGAACGCGATCGCCCAAGCAACTCTTGAAAGGTCGGATTTCCTGAAAGGTCTGCTCGCAAAACCACAGAATTAGTAAAATAACCAACTATCTTTTCAAATTCTGAACGGCTCCGATTCACCATTGGAGAGCCAATTAAAATATCTTCTTGATTGGTATAACGTAGTAATAATATTTGTAATGCTGTTAATAAAAGTGTGTAAAGAGACGCGCCCTCTCTCTTCGCCAATTCTGTGAGCTTTTGGAGAAGTTTTTCTTCAAGAGTAAAAAAGCGGGAAGCACCATTATAGGTTTGGCTCTGAGGTCTTGGTCGATCAGTCGGCAAATTTAACACTGGCAACTCACCAGAGAGTTGTTGCTGCCAGTAAGTCCACAAACGCTCACCTTCTGAACTAGAGAGCATTTGCTTTGACCAGTTGACGTAATCTCGATATTGGTTGTTTTGTACTGGCAGTTGGGCTGCTACACCTGTGGTAATTGCTTTATACAAGAGTCTCAGTTCACTGATCATGATTTCTAAAGACCAGAAATCCCCTACTATATGGTGAGCCGTTATTAAGAGAATCTGTTCTTTTGTTGCTAATATACCGGTTGTAGTGTGGTTAATTAACAAACTAAAGCGCAACATCGGCCCCTGTTCTAAGTCGAAAGGGCGATCGCTTGTTTCTGAGAGCCAGTTATTTACGTCCTCTTGGTCAAGATCGAAAGCTTCTTGGATGCTAAAGTCAATTTGCTGGTTTTCGTGAACTGTTTGCACAAGTTCGCCATCAATGTTTGCAAAGGTAGTCCTTAAAACTGGATGCCTTTCAACTAGGGTCTGTGCTGCCTGCTTCAGGGCTGGAATATCTAAATTTGTGACTAATCTTGCTGCATAAGTGGCGTTGTAAGCGGCACTACTAGGTGCTAATTGATACAAAAACCAGAGTGCCTGTTGACCGTGGGAGAGGGGATAAGTTGGAGCACGATCAGTACCCTGGGATAAAATTCGGATAATTTCTGGCTTGTATTGCTTAATTTCCCCCAATAACTCAGGGGTTAGTGCGTTTTCAGGCGATCGGTAGCGTAGTTTGTCTCCATCAACCCACAGTTCAACATTCTTTGCTGAAAGATTTTCTAAAAGCTCTGTTAAATTCATAATTCTCCTTCAATCCAATTGTTTTGATTTGATGCAGTTGTGGTTGCAAGGGGTGCTTTGGAGATAGAATTAACCTCAAAAAGTTGTTCGCTGACAAATTTTGTTAAATCAACAACACTCACACCATCCAAAAATTTGGTGATGGGGATATTTATTTCCAACTCTGTTCTGAGGCGATTTTTCAGTTCGACAACCATGAGGGAGTCAAGTCCCATTTGGTTAAGGGGCTGGATAATATTGAGTGCAGATGTAGTTGTTCCTAACGCTTTGGCAATCTGCTCTCTCAGATAAGTAATCAAAAGTGATTGGTTTTGCTCTTGGGAATTGGCTTTGATTTGATCTAAAAGTGGTGGGAGCTTGACTTTTTGTTGCTCTTGTGGAGTCGGAAGCTCCTGTACCTGTTGAGCTATTTCCGAAACGAAACTCGGATAAGATGAGCCGGAGAATTGCTGCAAAAACTTTGACCAGTTAAGCTGCGTCACCCCTACCTGAGCCGCATCTTGGGGTAGTAAATTTTCTAGGATGCTTAATGCCTGGTGTGGTTCCATCGGCTTTATTCCTTTGGTTGCCCATTTTACTTCCGCCTTAATCCCAAGATCCCTCGCCATTCCCACCATCGACCAGGGTCCCCAGTTAATACTTAACCCTGGCAAACCTAGCAATCTTCGATAATGAGCCAGAGCATCTAAAAAGGCATTAGCAGCAGCATAATTTGCTAAACCCGCAGATCCGAGCATGGACGCAACTGAGGAAAAAAGCACGAAGAAGTCCAAAGGTAGGTCTTGGGTTTGGATATGTAAATTCCAGGCTCCGCTTACCTTCGGTGCAAAAACTTTGGCAAATAGTTGCCATTGATGGTCTACCAGTAGTCGATCTTCAAAGACACCCGCAGTATGAATAATACCCCTCAATTCTGGCATCGATGTTTTAATTTGCGTTAGTAAAGAAGTGACATCTTTTTCTAAAGATACATCAGTTTGCAAGACAATAACTTGACTTCCAGCTTCTTTTAGTCGTCTCAGGGTGACTTTAGCTGCTTCATTAGGACTGCTACGCCCTGCCAAAACTAAGTATTTTGCCCCATGCTCTACCAGCCATTGCGCTACCAACAAACCAATCTCACCCAGACCACCTGTAATTAGGTAGGTAGCATCGGCTTTGAGGGGCAGAGATTGTTTAAC
Source organism: Nostoc sp. FACHB-973 (assembly GCF_014698115.1). Lineage (GTDB taxonomy): Bacteria > Cyanobacteriota > Cyanobacteriia > Cyanobacteriales > Nostocaceae > Nostoc > Nostoc muscorum. The sequence continues at coordinate 37,068 of NZ_JACJSJ010000074.1, read as the reverse complement.
AATTTTCTTGCTGCGTACTAATCGGCTAACATACCGTTGTCCATTCCGAAAAGCTATGTCAGTTTCACTACTAGTTGACTTGTGGGAAGAAATTTCTGCAAACAGACTCTGAGCATTGTGATTTTCTTTCACGTCTAAATCTACCAGAGTACAGTTAAATTCTGGATGCTCATCTGTAATTACTTTTCCTAATCCCCATACAGACGATTGGGCTACCCCGCCAAGGGACGATTCTACACCCACTCGTTGCGCTCCTTTGGTCACTAGCCAGAGGCGAGGAGGATGGGAAAATCCTTGATTAATTAAAGACTGGATGAGGGATAATACGCCACCACATCCTGTTTGGGAAGCAACTTCTAAATCTGTTACGGTGAGGGACTTGGCCTCAACTGTATCTAAACTCCACAAATAAACCACTCCATGCAGTTGAGGATTGGTTAAAGATTTGCTCCCCCGCACAAGTGCTTCCATGAATAGTAATAGTCGCTGAAAGTCTTCTGGTAAGCCAGGGTTAATCGTGAATTCTTGATCTGATATCTGTTTATACTCATTACCAGAGAAGACCAAAGTACAAGCTTTTTGTTGCGATCGCAATAATAGACTTAACTCTTGACCAATACCTTGACGATCAGCAAAAATTAGCCAATTTTCTGATTCTGTTTTGCTTTCCTTCGGTTTGACTGCTTGAGCCAGAATCAACGCTTGTTGAGATATTGTTTCTTGATAACTAGGAACAATTGTTGCTACATCTTGAAAGTCACTATCATACAATAATTTCTGCCAACTATTAGTTGTCAGCAATGGATGGTTGGGTCGCAAGTCAAAATCAGTAAACCTCCACCACCCATCTGTTAATCCAAAAATTAAATCCAACCAGCGTGATTTATGAGTCGCTTCTAGTAGCAATAACATCCCTTCAGGAGCTAATAATTGGTGTACGTGCTGCAAGGTTACGCGCATATCTTTAGTAGCGTGCAACACGTTAGATGCCACAATCAAGTCATACTGATCTTCTGCAAATCCTTGAGACTGGGCTGCTTGCTCGATGTCTAATAATTGGTATTTGACAAAGGAGAAGTCTTGAAACTTTTGTTGTGCCTGAGCCAGGAAAAATGGAGATAAGTCAGTAAAGATATATTCTGTTTGCTTTTCATTGAAGAATGGGAGTAGATAAGAGGTAGTTCCCCCGGTTCCTCCACCAATTTCTAATACTCGCAACTTACGTCCTGATGGCAAATTTTCTACTACTGATAAAACAGCCTGTTGCATCAGGGTGTTCATCAGTTTTGCCTCTGGTGCATCCTGATATAGCTGGGTTGCGGTGGTTAAGTCGCCTTCAGGAAATAGCAATTCCACTGGGTTACATTCTCCGCGCAGTACTTGTGCTAAATTTGACCCACATCTTTGCAAGATGGTCAGCTCGGCTACGGCATTTGGGTATTGAGATAAAAGGTCACTGATCTGTGACTGAGGATGGTGTATTTTAGGTACTGCTACTATCTGCCACTGTTCGCCGAGGTATTCTAGGATTTCCACTTCCACAAGCATTTCTAACAGACGATGCATCAGCTGTGAATGTTGGTCCACAACTCCCAATTGCTGTACTATTTCTGTCAGACTAAAGCGTTGTCCTTTGTGAAAGTTCCATCCCATTTCATGGAATGCTGCGATCGCGTAGGCAATACTTAAAGCTTCCAGTTGAACTAATACTTGGGCATTTAATTGATGATGCTGCGACATCAACTGTTTTGTTTGAGGTTGAAGGCGATCGCTAATTTCTGAAGGAGCAGGTATATAATCTCCAAGTAACTGCTGCTGTATCTTACCTTCATTTCGCCATACTAGTTCGTAGCACAGGTCTTGGATGTTGTCTGGTATCAGGTGTTGCTTGTGTTCCCTGACTAAGACTGCCAATATTTCGGGTAGTAATTTTATCTGTTCAGGTGAAAAATTAAGAGCTTTCTGGACTAGCTGAACTAACTCTTGAGTATTTCCCTGGTTAAGCAAGTTAACAATGGGAGTCTGAATATTTTCTTCAGATAAAGACTCTGGTTGTTCATGGCGAGACGGTGGATTTTCAATCCAATATCGCTGTCTTTGGAACGGATAGTTGGGTAATGCAACTTTCTGGTGGGGATAGTCGCCCTCAAACCCTGACCAATCTACCTGGACTCCGGCTAGATATAACTCGCCCAAACTAGAAAGTAGTTGTTCCCATTCTGCCACTCCCGGACGCAGAGAAGGCAACCATAGATCCTCGCTATCTGGCAAGCATTCACGCCCCATACCCAATAAAATTGGCTTAGGCCCAATCTCTAAAAAGACTTCATAATCTTGCTGATGCAACGTCTGCATACTAGTAGCAAACTGCACTGTTTGTAGTACATGATTCACCCAGTATTGCCCTGTGGCGATGTTCTCATCAGCCAGTTGTCCAGTGACATTGGAGATTAATGGAATCTGGGGTTGATTGTAGGTAACATGATTGGCTACTTGCTCAAATTCCTGCAACATCGGGATCATCAAGGGAGAATGGAAGGCGTGAGATACCTGCAATCGCTTTGTTTTTACGCCCTGTGCTTCTAACTTTTGACATAAAGTAGTAATATCTTCACTGACTCCAGAAATCACCACACTTTCGGAACTATTGATCGCAGCGATGGAAACTGTGTTGCCAAATGGTGCTAATATCTCCCGCACTTGCTCTTCTGAAGCAATCAGGGAAACCATCTCACCTCCATCGGGTAACTGCTGCATTAATTGTCCTCGTTGGGCGATGAGTTTCAGACCATCTTCTAGGCTAAAAACTCCGGCGACAGTTGCCGCCACATATTCTCCCACGCTATGCCCCATCACTACATCTGGCTGAATACCCCAGGATTTCCATAGTTGATAGAGGGCATATTCAAAGGCAAACAAGGCTGGTTGGGTATAAGCTGTTTGATTTAGTAGAGATGAAACCTGCTCGTTTAACTGGGTAGGATAAAGTACCTCTAATAAAGAAGGCTCTAGATAGGGGCGTAAAATTTCATCGCACTGTTCTAGAGTTTGGCGGAAGATCGGTTGAGTTTCATAGAGTAGCCTTCCCATATTTATGTATTGCGACCCTTGTCCTGTGAACAAGAAAGCTATCTTCAGGGGTTTTTTACCTGAGCGATCGCTATGGGCAAATGTCAAAACAGCGAGTTGAGCGACCAACTGCTCTCTAGAGCCAGTGACAATAGCTAGGCGGTGGTTAAAATGCTCTCTGCCGATGTTCGCCGTATAGCATATATCTGCAATGGACACATCAGCATGAGTTTGAATGTAGTTTTGATAGGCAAAAGCTAACTCCTCTAAAGCTGATGGTGTTTTTGCCGATAGGGTGAGCAGATGTAAAGGACGTTCCACTGCTGGGCAAAGAGGCTCAAGTGTTGGGGCTTGTGCTAACACCACATGGGCATTAGTACCGCTAAAGCCGAAAGAACTAACTCCCGCCAAACGGGAATTTTCTGCTGTTTGCCAGTCAGTTTTTTGAGTCGGCACTATTAGGGGCAAATTCTCCCAGTTAATATGGGGACTGGGATCTTGAAAGTGCAAATGCGGGGCAATTTCCTGGTGTTGCATTTGCAACACTACCTTGATGATCCCGGCAATTCCGGCGGCGGATTCTAAATGGCCAATATTGGTTTTTAACGAACCAATAGTTAGGGGTTGGTCTTTGGGGCGATTCTTGCCAAACACCGCTTCCAAAGCTCCCACTTCAATTGGATCTCCCAGGGAAGTACCTGTACCATGAGCTTCTAGATAGCTAACTTCAGTCGGTTCTACGCCACCATTTTCCAAAGCTTGGCGAATTACTGCTTGCTGTGCTGGCCCATTGGGTACTGTCAAACCACTGCTACGACCATCTTGGTTAACAGCCGAGCCGCGAATCAAGGCTAGTATCTGATCTTTGTCTTTGATGGCATCACAGAGGCGCTTGAGGATAATTACACCGCAGCCCTCACTACGAACATAGCCATCGGCTTTTGCATCAAAAGTTTTGCAACGACCATCTGATGAAAGCATCCTGGCTTTCGATAAATTAATACTAACTTCACTAGAAAGCAGCAAGTTGACGCCGCCAGCGATCGCTAAATCAGACTCTTGATGACGCAGACTTTGACAAGCTAAATGAACTGCTACTAAAGAGGAGGAGCAAGCAGTATCCACTGCCAAGCTAGGCCCAGTTAGACCCAAAATATAAGACAAGCGACCTGCCGCCACACTATGAGTATTGCCTGTACCTTGGTAAGCATCAATCTCTGTTGCAGATCTAGTCAACAAACGTTGTAAATAATCATTACCAGTGATGCCAATGAACACCCCGGTTTGAGTGCCAAGCAATTGAGCAGGTTTGATGCTGGCATTTTCTAGTGCTTCCCAAGTGACCTCCAATAGCAGACGTTGCTGAGGGTCGAGGCTAACCGCTTCTTTGGGGGAAATACCGAAAAACTGAGCGTCAAATTCTTCTAACTGACGTAAAAACCCACCGTAGCGAGTGTACATTTTTCCGGGAGTATCGGGATTTGGGTCATACAAAGCATTAATATCCCAGCGATTAGCTGGTACTTCGGTAACTGCATCTACTCCATCGCACAGTAGTTGCCAGAATGCTTCTGGGTTGTTAGCATCTCCCGGAAATCGGCAACCCATGCCGACGATCGCAATTGGTTCTTTTTTGGCCTTTTCCACAGCTGCTAGCTGAGATTTCATCTCCTTGAGTTCCAGGAGTGCCTTCTTCATTAAAGACTGACGGTCTGTGTTCACTGAATTTTCGCTCATTGGCCCTTACCTTCCTGAATAATGGCTAGTTCTTGTGCAAGCAGCTTTTCGATTTCGCTTTCGGATAGCTCGTCGAGGGCGGTTGATAAATGAGAGCGATTGCTTGCTTGTGGTTCGATAGTAGATGGTTCTATTGAAAGTATTTCTTTGCCTAGATAATCAGCTAGCACTGTGACTGTTGGATAGTCAAAGGTCAAGCTAGAAGGCAAAGGGTAATCCAAAGAGTTTTGCAAGCGGTTTCGTAGTTCCACAGCAGTCAGTGAATCTATGCCTAACTCAAAAAACCCTTGCTGGAGGTCTTGGTTTGAAAGTTTGTGCCCTAGCACTTGAGCTACCTGTGAGCATAAGTGGTCAATTAAAAGCTTTTTGCGATCGCTGATTTTGGCTGTTGCTAATTGAGTGCGAAACTCAGATTGCTCAACTCTCTTGGTTAAGTTATGGGTGAAGTTAGCAAAAAACGCTGGTGCTGTAGCGGATTTGCTGATAAATTGCGACCAGTTGATGGGTATTGCCGCCACTTGGGCAGAAGATTGGTTTAACAATTGCTCCAGCACAGCCAATCCCTTCAACGGAGCAATTGTCCCAATACCTACCCCCTGTATGAGATTTTGGTCGCCACTATCCAATCTAGCTGCCATTCTAGCTGCCATCCCCACCTGAGACCAAGCCCCCCAATTAATACTCAATCCCGGCAAACCCAAAGTCTGGCGATAATGAGCCAAGCTATCCATAAAAGCATTAGCTGCCGCATAATTACTTTGTCCCACAAAGCCAAACAGTGAACTCATCGACGAGAAACAAATAAAAAAGTCAAGGGGCATGAGTTGGGTCAAGGTATGGAGATTCCATGCCCCTGCTACCTTGGGAGCCATCACCCGCCGAAAGCGCTCTAAAGATTGCTGCTTTAACACTCCACCATCCAATATTCCTGCTGCATGAATAATCCCCCGTAGCGGCGGTAGCTGGGAGTTGATTTTTTCTAGGACTTCAACCACCTGAGCAACTTCCGAAACATCTGCTTTGACAACCAGCACCCTCACCCCTAATTGCTCAAAATCGGATATTCGCTCTTTGGTGGCAAAAGATACCTCACTGCGTCCAGTTAATACCAGGTGTCGCGCTCCTTTTTCTACCAGCCAGCCAGCCACCTCCAAACCCAAAGCACCATTACCACCAGTAATCAAATAACTCACATCTGGTTGTACAGATAATTGCCCCTGATTCACCCTTGCCTTCATTGGCGGTTCTCCCAAGGAACAACTAGCAGTGTGCCGCACCAGTCGCGCTACGTATCGCTTGCCCTGACGGATGGCGATTTGGTCTTCTGCATCTGTGGCTGACAATTCCAGTAGCAGTGCTTTTAGGTGCTGTTGTCTTGTCCCTTGTACGCATAAGTCTAAACGCACACATTGAAATTCTGGATACTCTAAGGCAATAACTCGACCTAATCCCCATAAACTACTCCCTGAAAGTTGCAATGGCTCAGATATTGCTGTCACTGCTTGGGTTCCCTGTGTTACTAGCCATAGATGCGGTTGTATTTGCCAAGGGAGTTGCGTCAATGCTTGCACTAAATGCAAAACACTGCCACAATTTTTCAGTTCTGCTGCTGGGAGATTGCTCTCATCAGTTTCATCTGGGGCGATACTCCAGAGGTAAATGATCCCCAGTGGTTGTTGTTGGCTACCAATGTCATACAGGAGTTTTTGGTAGTGTTCTGGTTGATTCGGGTCTATTTGATAATGTTGCTGGTCAATTTTCTGATAGTTAATACCAGCAGAAACTAAGGTGTAATCACTACCAAGGTTTTGTAATTGTTCACCTAGCTCTTCACCTAGTCCTTGTGGATCTGTGAAAATCAACCAACTGCCCACCTTTGTGACAATTGATTGGTCTTTGTCCACCGCTTGCCAGCCGATTTCATATAACCAGTCTGTGACATCAAGATTGTGGGAAGGCAACAATAACTGGCGAGTCACTTTTTTGGCTTCCATACCGACAATCTCTGCAATCAACTGTTCTTTAAAGTCAAACAGTTTGATATCTACGATTATCTTGTCAATATCAGAGTTGTGTTGCTGTCTTCGCACTGCATGACACCATAACTGCTGAGGTTGGGGACGTTGGTAAAACCGGAAACTCTCAATTGCAGACGGCATAAAAGTGTCTTCGCCAGGGAAGAAAATGCTGGTCAGTTGCAAGCAGGAGTCAATCAAACCCGGATATAACTCATACTCCTGTTGCTCATTTCCTACATCCACCCATTTGATTTTGGCTAGGGCTTCTTTTTCTCCACACCAAACAGAATCCAGCCACTGGAAACTTGCACCCAATTCTATCTGCCGCTTCTGCCAACTTTGGTAAATTTCTAGTGCAGCCATTTGTTGAGTACAGCGTGCTTGTATTTGTTGGATGGCAATGGTTTGTGATGTAGTGTTTATGCTGGGGGAAATTTTTCCTGTGGCATGGACTAGCCATTGACTTATCTCATTACTGCTTGTGGCTGGATCAAAGCTAATGAGTTGGAAAGATTTGCCACTCTCTTGTGGAGAAAGTACTAACTGTACAGTGCGTGCTTTTCCTTCGGGGATAGCTAATGCTTGGGGGAAAACTATATTTTCTAATACACATCCCTCGTTGCCAAAGGTGAGTTTGGCTGCACTTAATAGTGAGGAAAGATGACAAGCTCCAGGTACGACAATTTGGCTGTAAGCTTGATATTCTACTAAAAATGGCAAGTTGGCTGTACTGAATTGAGATTCAAACAAAATCTCCTTGCTTAAGGGCAATTGCAGCTTTGTTTCCAGTAATGGGTGCAGTTTTGGAGATTTTTGGACTCGAAGTTGAGATTGTGTATTCTCAATCCAATAGCGCTGTCTTTGGAATGGATAGTTGGGTAGTGCAACTTTCCTGTGGGGATAGTCGCCCTCAAACCCTGACCAATTTACCGCAACTCCGGCTAGATATAACTTACCCAAACTAGAAAGTAGTTGTTCCCATTCTGGTACTCCTGGACGTAGAGAAGGCAACCACAAACCCTCGCTGTCTGGTAAGCATTGACGCCCCATACCCAACAGCGTTGGCTTTGGCCCAATCTCTAAAAAGGCTTCATAACTTTGCAATTTCTCCATACTGGAGGCAAACTGCACTGTTTGACTAACATGATTTACCCAGTAGTCTGCTGTGGCGATGTTCTCGTCAGCAAGTTGTCCGGTGACGTTGGATATTATTGGAATTTGGGGTTGATTATAGGTGACTTGATTGGCGACTGCTGCAAATTCCTGCAACATTGGTGTCATCAAGGGTGAATGGAAGGCGTGAGATACTTGCAACCGTTTTGTTTTTACGCCTTGTAACTCTAGCTTTTGACAAATGGTCGTAATATCTTCACTGGCTCCAGAAATCACTATACTTTGAGAACTATTGATGGCAGCTATGGATACTTTGTTAAAGAACGGTGCTATAACTTCCCTCACTTGTTCTTCTGAAGCCATCAGGGAAACCATTTCACCTCCCGATCGCAACTGCTGCATTAATTGTCCTCTTTGGGCGATGAGTTTGAGTCCATCTTCTAGGCTAAAAACTCCGGCGACGGTTGCTGCTACGTATTCTCCGACGCTATGCCCCATCACTACCTCTGGTTCAATTCCCCAGGATTTCCATAGTTGATATAGGGCGTATTCAAAGGCAAATAATGCTGGTTGGGTATAGGCCGTTTGATCGATAAGCAGAGGGGCAGAGGGGCAGAGGGGCAGAGGGAAAAATTCTTCTTTCTCCCCTGCTCCCCTGCTCCCCTGCTCCCCTGCTGGGGTAGGATACAGTACCTCTAATAAAGATGGCTTGAGATAGGGGCGAAGGATTTCATTGCATTGCTCTAGTGTTTGGCGGAATTTGGGTTGCGTTTCGTAGAGTTCCTTTCCCATATTTATGTATTGCGACCCTTGTCCGGTAAACAAGAAGGCTATTTTCGGCAGTTGTTTGCCTATCTGACTACTATTTTGAGCAGAACTGGCGAGTTGTTCTACTAACTCTTTCCTAGAGTCAGCGATAATTGCTAGACGGTGGTTAAAATGCTCCCTCCCTATATTCGCCGCAGAGCATATATCTCCTAGTGGTACATTGGCATTGTCGGTCAAGAATTCCCCATAACTATGTCGCAATTGTGCCAATGCCTGGTCATTTTTGGCTGATAGAGTCAGTAGGTGGTAGGGGCGCTCAAATTGTTTGTTTACTACTAAAGATTCCGGTGCTTCTTCCAAAATCACATGGGCATTCAACCCTCCCACCCCAAAGGAACTTATACCAGCCCGTCTCGGTATATTTTCTCCTGCTTCTGTCTTTAACTGCTTCCATTCTTGGGTTTCGCAGACAAGATAAAATGGAGTTCCCTTAAAATCAATGCGGGGATTTAATTGCTGAAAATTCACAATTTTGGGCAATTTTTGATTCTTCATTGCCAAGAGTACTTTAATCACCCCAGCAATTCCTGCTGCTGCTTCTAAGTGTCCAATATTGGTCTTAACTGTTCCTAAACCACAATAGGGTTTATCAACTGGGGATAAATGATACTGTTGATGTAATTGTCTAAATGCTCGTTTGAGACTATTAATTTCTATTGGGTCTCCCAAGGGCGTACCAGTACCATGAGCTTCGATGTAGGAAATGGTATTGGGGGCGATATTAGCTTTTGTATAGGCGGCGGAAAGTACTTTTGCTTGAGCATAAACATTGGGAGATGTCAGAGTTCTTGCTTTTCCACCATGATTTACCGCACTCCCTTTAATCACTCCATAAATCTGGTCTTGGTCTGCAATGGCTTGAGCTAAAGGTTTTAAGAGAATTACTCCTGCTCCTTCTCCACGCACATACCCATCAGCCTCACTATCAAAAGTTTTGCACTGTCCTTGTGGAGATAACATTCCCAGTTGACTCATTTGAATGTATCTCGTCGGTGTGCAGAAAATACTCACTCCACCCACGAGTGCTGTCTTACATTCCTCTGACTTCAGAGCATTGATGGCTTGATGAAGCGCTACCAGTGAACTTGAGCAAGCTGTGTCTACGGGAATACTGGGACCGTGAAAATTAAAGAAGTAAGAAATCCGATTGGGGATCATGCAAGTCCAAGTTCCTGTCCCTGTATGTCCGTCGGTTTCCTGTTTATAGCCGTTTTGTAAAAGATCGTAGTCGTAGTTACACACTCCGATAAAGACACCAACGGAACCTCCAGACAGTTCAAATGGTGCATATCCAGCATCTTCGATACAAGACCAAGTTAACTCCAGCATCAGCCTCTGCTGAGGGTCCATTCGTTGTGCTTCTCTGGCAGAGATGCCGAAAAATTGGGCGTCAAATTGGTCTATCTTGTCGATAAACCCTCCCCATTTACTAATGCTTTTTCGCTCTTGAGGATTAGGGGAATAATACTCTTCAACTTCCCATCGGTCAGAGGGAATTTCACTAATGCTATTGATTCCTTGTTCGAGATTCTGCCAAAACTGTTGGTAGTCATTGGCTCCGGGAAATCGGCAACCTATCCCAATGACAGCGATATCTGCGTTGCCCATCCCTTGAGGAGAACTCGGAACCTGGGCGGGTTTTTGATCTGGTATCGCAGCAGGAGATTCTGTTTGTTCCTTCAAGTATTTGGTTAAGGTGCGATCGCCCTTGGTGAGCAGTCTGAAGTCAATGATACCTGTTTGCGTTAACGGCATGTGTTGTAGCTGGACAAAATTGCAAGTGCTGGGTGTGCCAAAGCGATCGCTCACTACCAATTCTGCTAATTTCTCCCCAACTGAGGAATTACTGTTAGCAGTGAAATAAGCAGTTAATTTCTCTAGAGAATAGGTATCTTCTACATAACCACGGATATGTCGGTTACTACCATCTAATCCAATTAACAACTGCGGCTGATTGTGGTGTAAACCAATGAGCAAAGAAGACAATCCTTGTGGTGCAGACATGGCACAGTAGCCTTTGGTTTGAGCCAATTTGCTCTTTTGGTAATCCTGGCTAATGCCGATCCCATCCCACAAACTCCAACTAAAACAATAGCTCTTGAGACCGCGAGAGCGCTGATAATGGGCAAAACTCTCCAGAAACTGATTGGCGGCGACAAATGTGCCAACACTAGCGCCTCCGAAAAAACTACTGACTGAAGAAAAGCTGATAAAAACTGCTTGGGGATGGTCTAGTAGTAGTTGATTAAGTATCCAAGCACCGCCAACTTTGGCGCGGATGGCTGTTGACCAACTTTCATGATTTTCTTCCAAGAGCGATCGCTCTTGATAAGTTCCTGCTAAATGCAGCACCCCGTCTAGTTCACATTCCCAACGAGATGAAGCCTGTTCAACCACCTGTTGCAAAGCAGGCAAATCGCAGACATCGACTGCCTCATAGATAATTTCTCCTCCCAGCTGTTCTAGTTCTTGATAAGCCGCAATTTTTTGAGATATAACAGACTCTCCTGTGTAAGTCTGCCATGTACTTCTTTGGGGTAAGTCAGTCCTCCCAACCAACAATAGCCGCGTTTTGTAATGCTTGAGCAAATACTTGGCAATCTCAACACCAACGCCCCCAAGTCCGCCGCTAATCAAATACATTCCACCTGCTTTAAAGGCAAAGTCTTGCTTTTGTTCCCGATCAAAATCCACTTTCTCTAATCGAGGAACCCAGCGTTCTCCTTGGCGATAAGCTACCTCACATTCACCTGATGGCATATGCAACTCTTGCAAAATCCGCCCTGCATTCACCACAGGTTCATCTACAGTTAAATCAACATGACGAGTAGTTAAGTGGGGTATTTCTCGATCGATTACTTTCAGCAACCCCACAAGAGGAAACTTTTCATAAGCAATATCTTCATGATTCGATAGAAATTGTGTATAAGTTGAAACTAATAATAACTCAATGGGATGATGAGATTTTTGGATATTAGCTAAAGCTTTAACTAAAGACAGTAGACTATAGACACCTTGTGTCTGAGCGTCTTCCAAGGAATCGAGACTGGAAATTTCATTAATGCAACTTTCATAATTCCACAGATGTAAAATTTTATCGATTTGAAAGTTGTTAGTTGTCAGAACAGACAGCAAACGCTGATAATGTTCGGGATTATTTGGCGCAATTTGATAGCGGTTATTGCCAAGTTGCCTAAAGTCTACACCTGCTTCAATGCCAACGCACATGTGGCCATGTTTTTGGAGTTCTGCACCCAAATATTCCCCTAATCCCAACTTGTCAAGGAATACTAGGAAGTTACCATTGATTGCAGACAATTGGGTTACAGATCGTTTCCGTCGCCAAGTCTGGCGATAAAACCAGTCTGGTAGCAAGTTGGGATTATCTAAATTGATGTCATTAATGATAACGTCATCTTTATCTCTGTCAGTCAAGTTAGGAAGTAAGTCTGATAGATGTTTGAGGTGTTCTTGAACTACTACTGCTACTTGCTGAACTTCAGGCAATGACTTGATTAGCTCTGACCATCGCTGCACTAAATCTGTGTCTTTGATTTCTAGATTACTCAGGGCTGTTTGATCTATTTCTCCAGAGGGATTGAACGGGAGAGTTGATATTGGTACAATCGCCTGCGGTAGCCATTCACTAGGCACAATTCTTTGTAGGTGAGATAACAACTGTTCTCTTACAAATATTTCTGATGGTACAACATAAGCAACTAACTCATGTTTTAACTTTTCTATCTGCCTCTCTACTACTACACAATCTTCTACGAAGAAACTCGACTTAATGGCAACTTCTACTTCCCTTAAATGATTTTTTTTATTACTCGAATTTGCTAACTTCTTGGAACTATTATCTAACTGCATTAGCCTCTATATCCTTATTAAAAGTATGCTCTTTGATAATTAAAATTACCTAACTCAACTTTTGTTAAGAGTGGGTTGATATAAGTACAACTAGGCATCCAAGTTATTCAGCTTTTTTTGGAATTTAAACTTTTTGAGGATCATTACTGATTTTTGAACTGAGTAGATATTTCAGCTTCAGTTTTAGCTCCTCTGTAATGGATAAATATTTATTTTTTTGAATAGTCTTTTTACGGTTTCCGTTTTGCTAGGTTTTTGTATAAATTGACTTGAGAATCGCTTCAATTCCATATCCTACTACAGCATTCCCTGCAACCGTAAAAAGACTATTCGGGATTATAGCTCCTACGATGCCAAGCGGTACTCGCCACACCGTGAGATTAGTCGCAACTGAGGCAGAACTACTTTGTGATGCGATCGCTAAAATCACCATAGTTCCGCTAGGAAGATTCAATCCACTAAGTTTTCTAATGATTCCTTCCATTATTGTAGTTACCTACAATCCTTACGTTCTGATTCAAACACTCTTGATGCTACAACAACTTATGGTTATTTGATAGCTCCTTGCTTATAATTCAGTACACAAAAACCTGTTATGTAGCTTAAATTACAGATTTTTTACAAAATTCAGCATCAATATCCCCTGAATAATTCAGGGTGCGGGTTACTTAGATAACCAGAACCAGCCAAATGGATTAGAACAAGATTTCTCACGAAGAATACAGTCCAAAGAAATTTCACATGTCTTTATCTTTCGTAATATAGTTTTGCTTCTTCAGAGTAATTTACTTAGTTATAAACTTGACATAATCCAGGGGCGGTATAACTTAGTCTCATTCACTACCATTTACAGGCGTTCTCCAATTAACTGAAGACATACCTTAACCTCAGTTAGAGTATGTATCAAAATTTCTTTGCCTTTGTTTTTTGAGAATATTAGGACTTACGCACAGGTAAGCTACTCCACATTTAAATTGCATAGTTAGCTCGACTTTATCCAAAATTAAGAACTCGGTTTTCTTTATCCGGCAAAAACCCTGGCTTTTTGGCAAATACTTTTTCCACGTCACAGATTATCGATGAAGTTAAAAAACTAACCCTACTGTCCCACAAAGGTTTCAGCTTAGGGACTTCCAGTTAAAAAAATATCCCGTCGTAGGGGCGCATAGCTATGCGCCCCTACAAATGTACAAATAATTTGGGATAGTTTATTTTTTGGAAGTCCCTTAGAGGATGACGTTGCGAAAAAAATGGATAAAGTCGAGCTAAGATGCCATTGGTGTCAACTTACAGCAGTTTTCACGTATTTGAACCACATCCAATACTGCGTAGGTTTTGGAATTTCTTGCTTGAGGCAAGCTGTTCAATAGCCGGGGGAGAAATGGAGGCTGGCGTTGAGTTTTGCCTCCCCTGCTTATCCGAGCAGTATTTGAACCACATCTGTCGTAAGGGCACAGCAATGCTGTGCCCCTACCGCGTGGTAACATAAAAACCTTGTAAGGTAAAAAAACCGGCTTTGATATCAAAGCCGGTTTTTTAAGTAATTGTTAATTTATCTCTGGGCAGTACAACAGGGCAATAGAGGTTTGTTTACAACTTCTTTAATGTCTACAGAATTTAACAAATCTTCCCAATATTTCTGGACTTCGGGATCGTTAGGACGCTGGGCGCGTAAATTAGCTAAAGTTCTGAGAGAGTCTTCCCAAAATCCAGCTGTGGCAAACAAAACTGCGCGTTCCAAGTCTGTGTTTGGTTGTTTGAGTTGAAGGGATAGATTTTCATCTCGCGATCGCACTATTTTACCTACTGTATATGAAGCTTTATCTCGGTTGCGAAGATCGCAAATCATTAAAAAAGTCCAATTATATTCTTTACCGATTTGTAGAGATGCTTTATCAGCAGGTACAGTTACGCTAACAATACCATTCTGTCCAACAGGTTTGAAAGTTTCTTTATACAATGGGTCAATGCTTTCATCATCCTGCAAAACAAATTCTAGTGCTTCTACTTTTGTAGAAGTTTGAGGAATGTAGAAATAGAATGTAGGATGTTCTGCTGTGGTTAGTTGAGCTTCTTTATCTGTGGGTGTCAAAGGAATCAGAGATTGTCCAGTTTCAAAGCAACTTCCCCGTGTTCCTGCTGACCTGACTCTACCAGGTTTACCAGGGACAAAGGCAATACGATTTCTGCCACGTTGAATATAACCTGTAACATTTCTAATTGCAGCAGTAGCATACTTATCTCCGGGACGTAGGCGTTGTGCTTGCTGAAAATATCCTAAAGCTTTTCGATAATTTCTTCGTTTGGTTTCACTATAACCAAGTTGCATATATTGGGTATAAGTAGCTCTGGCTTGTGCCAGTTGGTAAATTGACTCTGTTGCTAAAACCTGAGTCATACTTGGAGGTTCTAGGGGTATAAATGCTAAAGCCGCAAGCAGATAACTTGCCCAAAATCTATGTTTCATCATGTCCATGTCCACTTGTAGTACATTTTGCGGTTTATATAATACACTAACTTAAGCTTGACAGTGACAAGGCTTTATGTGTGCTACTTTGTGGTCAGGCTAAAGTAGCTTTGTGAGTTAATTTTAGATTTTAAATTGCTCAGAATTCCGAACCCAGAAGTCAGAATTAATAAGATTTTAGAGTAAAGTAACTATCTTGTGGTTGAAGCCAGGAATTTCGGCATCAATCAGCCCAAGAGGCTATTGATGCCGAAATTTACCTTTGTGAAAATCAGCATAGCGTTCTATAGCCAAGATTTGCGAGAATATCTTCTTTATTTAGGCGATCGCTCTACCACCAATCCCAATTTTACAAGTGTTCAGGATCATTTAACCTAGTTCCAAAGTAGTAACAGCAAAAATATTGTGCCAATCAATATTGGTTGGCTCTTCTGTGTACATTCGTACACATTCAAATATAGAATTCATTTGATATTTTTCAAATAAAAGAATAGCGGCTTTATTAATATTAGGAACATCTACATAAATAGGACTTCCTTCTGCATAAGTCACTAGGGCTAAAAATAATTTTTCTGCTATATTTTGATTTTCCGCAAATAGAGGGGCAATTTTAAAGCCATCCGTAGCTTTTCTAATCACTCCATAACCTACCAAATCACCATCGTTGATGATAGCGTAACCTTGCCCATGAGGTTGATTAATCCATGTCGAAAGAAAATGAGGACGATAACTAGGAAAATATCGCTCATCATAACGACAAAGTTGCTCAAAATCAATAGTTTTTAAATCCCTCACATCTGGCAAGATTTTTCCGGTAATTATCCCTTGATAACGGAGATGAGAATGAGCAGGTTTAAAACCAAATTTTTGATAATTATTAACTTGTTGTAAGACAGCATCTAAAGCAGCAGGTTGATTAGAAATTAACTTCAATGCTTCAAGCCATGTTTTTAAACCAAATCCCTTTTTCCGTTCTTCGGGTTTAACAATATAAATCCCAATAAAATTAAATTTATGACTATATCGCACTACAGAAATACAACTAATAGGTTGACCGTTTAATTCTCCAATTAAAAAACCGCCAGGATCGGCAATATAAAAATTATCAACATCATCAATACCAGGATTCCACCCCTCTGAAGCTGCCCAGCTTAAGGCAATTTTTAGATCATCTTTGGTCATGGGACGAACTCGAAAATTGTCTTCTGTAATAGTCATTTTTTTAGCTCCTGTTTACTAGCAACGGATAATGCAACCTCTTCAATCGTTTCTTCTGTCAGATCGAGAAACATTAACGATTGTAACAAATTTAGCCTTTTATCTGCGATCGCTGTATCTCCCCTAGCCGCTTCATCCTCTACAATTGCAGAGGCATAAACGCCATAAAGATTGCTGAATTCAGAATTCAGAATTCAGAATTCAGAATTCTGTTTTAATCATTCTGGATTCTGACTTCTGACTCCTGAATTCTTACCTAAAAACTAGTCTTTAGAACTGATGCACTGTGCAAATTAACTATAGCAATCCTAAATAATTTATCAGAAAATTCAGCCCCCGGCTAACGCTGTCCCATGTCAGTAGCACCAAGTAGCATTTTTCATAATTATCCTGAGGAAAATACTGTCGGCAAGCCATCGCTTCATCATTGCAAACTAGATAAAGTTCGGATGTGGCAAATAAATGTAATCAATTGGAATTTAAAGATTATACATGAATTCTTTTGGCAGAATCCCCTTAGCTTGGTTGCAACTAACTCGCTATAAGCTGCGGCTGGTGGTAGCGATCGTCGGAATTGCTTTTGCGGTAATTCTGATATTTATGCAATTGGCTTTTTTAGATTCCCTCTACGACAGCCAAACAGCGTTACACAGTCGGCTGGTGGGTGATTTGATTTTAATTAATCCGGAAATGAAGACTTTGGCTAACACCAGAGAATTTCCTCGGCAATATTTGTATCGCACGCTTAATTTTGGCGAAGTTGACTCTGTTAACTATGTGTACCACGGACAGCATTCTTTCAAGTATGGCAATGTCAGTGCAGGTAAAGGAATTATTCTCTTGGGCATCAACCCAGATAATTGTCCATTTGAAATTCCCAATTTTGATCGAGTTGCCCATTTATTGAGAACTAGGGGTGTGATTTTATTCGATCGCAACTCTAACTTAAAAGAATATGGCAATATCTTAAACGATTTGGAGTCAGGAAAATCAGTTGCAGCAGAAATCGGCGATCTGAAAGTTTGGATTAGCGGCTTAGTCAATTTTGCTGGTGCTTCCTTTGCCGATGATGGTAATGTGATTACCAGCAGTACGACTTTTAATTATTTGTTACCGATACGTTCTGCAAACAATATTAACATTGGGTTGATCAAGCTTAAACCTGGTGTCAATCGCAAAGCGATCGCCAAAAAAATCAGCTCTCAACTTCCTGCGAGTGTGCAAGTGATGACACGTCAAGAATTTATTGATTATGAAAAACATTATTGGGCTACCAGCGCTCCCATTGGATTTGTATTTAGTACGGGAGTTTTCGTTGGTTTCCTAGTAGGAGTAATTATTGTTTATCAAATTCTATATGGCGAAGTCTCCGATCATTTACCAGATTACGCAGTTCTCAAAGCCAGAGGCTATAAACATCGTTATTTTTTAAACGTTTTGTTTCAGGAAGCACTCATTTTAGCAGTATTAGGTTACATTCCTGGGCTAATCGTTTCTGTAGGATTGTATGAAATTGTTAAAAATGCAACTGCTTTACCCATGCACATGACATTTCCCAGAGCCTCATTGGTACTTCTACTAACAATTATTATGTGCTTTACATCCGGTACTATTACTATGAATAAGTTAAAAGATGCCAATCCAGCAGACTTGTTTTGAACTGGGGAATGGGGAGTGGGGAGTGGGGAGTGGGGAGTGGGGAGTGGGGGAGGTGGGGGAGATGGGGGAGATGAGGGGGATGAGGGGGATGGGGGAAATAACTAATGCCCAATGACAAATGACAAATGACAAATGACAAATGACAAATTCCCAAACAATTATTTCCATCGAAAATCTCAATTACTTTTTTGGAGAAGGCGAACTCCAAAAGCAAGTTTTATCTGACATTAATCTAGAAGTTAAAGCCAAAGAATTTGTGATTTTAACCGGGCCTTCAGGTTCAGGAAAAAGCACATTGCTGAGTTTAATTGGTTGCTTACGTTCTGTTAAAAAGGGAAGTCTCAAGATTTTGGGACAAGAACTCAATGGTTCTAACAGAGAGCAATTAGTCCAAATGCGTCGGAATTTTGGTTATATTACCCAATCAAGTAATTTGTTGGATTTCTTAACAGTCCAGCAGAATATTCAGATGTCATTGGAATTGCAACCAAATTTCTCACCTAAAGAAGCCCGTGCAAAAACAGCATCTATATTGGAGGCTGTTGGATTAGCTGATAAGCTCAACGCCTATCCAGGAAATCTTTCTGGGGGACAGAAGCAACGAGTGGCCATAGCCAGTGCTTTGGTAACTCAACCCAAGTTAGTACTTGCCGATGAACCTACAGCATCTCTGGATAAGACAGCAGGACGGAATGTAGTGGCGTTGATGCATCGTTTAGCTAAAGAACACAATAGTGCTGTTCTCATGGTTACTCATGATAATCGCATACTTGATTTGGCAGATCGAATTGTTAATGTTGAAGATGGCAAATTGGGTTTAGCTTTAAATCAAGAACTTTCGCTGGTATTACCTGGTTTTGATGAAGCCTTGCTAGAAAAAGTAGCGACTAAACCAATGGTTTTGACTTACCAATCAGAGGAAGTGATTGTTCGTCAAGGTGAGCCAGCCACTAAATTTTATATTCTTCTAGAAGGTGAAGTCGAAATTCTCCAAGAATTTCCTGATGAACCGCCTCGTCTTTTAAATCATCTCAGCCGTGGGGATTATTTTGGCGAAGTGGGTTTACTTCGAGACGGGAAACGGACAGCAACAGTCCGCGTTACTAGAAATTCAGAAGTCAAGGTGATGGTGATTGAGGAAGAACTTTTCCGGCTTTTTCTTGGCAATTCTGAATTAACAAAAGCTGACATTGTGCGTCGTTTGCATCAACGTGTGATGACAAGTCATCTCTCAAATGCATTACCCAACGTCGATCCGTCCGAGATTTTAGCAGTTGCCACCCAAGCAAAGGTAATTAGATATGGAGCTAATTCTATCATCGTTCAACAAGGTGAAGTAGCCGATAAATTCTACTTAATATTAGAAGGAGAAGTTGAAGCATTGGTTGGCGATCGCCATGATGAATTCACATCGTGTACTCTCCAATCAGGGGAATACTTTGGTAATGCACAGTTAGTTAATGGGGAAAATTATCCCTTTACAGTTCGAGCCGGACTTAGTGAGGTGGAAATGATGATAATCGATCGAGAAAGTTTCTGTAGTTTGATTTTCAAATCGAATACAAATCAGGAAACTGTTGCTTCTGTGCTTCGTCAACGATTGATGAATTTTTGACTATCGATGTTTTCCAGGAAAGACTCAAGGTTGAAAGCGGAGGTTTTGGAGCGATCGCACTTGGGCAATGGTTTCAAAGTCGCGATCGTTGTGAATCAAAAGTAAATTATTTTCCAATGCTGCTTGAGCAATACAGCAATCTATTGGACTGCGAACACTAAGCCCTTGGCGGCGTAAGTCATAGTAGATTCGCGCTGCCGCTTGCCAAGAATGAATTGTGAGTTCAACATAATTTTGTGTTTCGAGGTAAGTAGAGAGGAGAGTCCATTCTTGCTCGTTCAGACTGCCTTGAAGCAATTCAAGCTGAGTGATTAAGGCAGCTAAAAGTTCGCCCGCCCAGTCTATGGGGCGGGCTTTTCGGCCCACCCCACAATATTGGATAATTTATTTCTTGGAGTTCTCCTCCCTTAGCTTCTCTTGCCAATTGGTTTAACGAATTTGAATCGATGCTCTTACCTGTAGCTTATTTAAAGTTCTCACTCGATCACTATCATTGGGATGGAGACGAATTTTCACTTTCACAATTCTGACATCTGCTCTGGCAGAGGGGTCATCATTTACAATTCCCGGTTTGTCAATTTGCAATCCAATGCGATCGACAATTCCTTTAATTTCGCCAGTGAATCCTCCATACTCGCTGACAATGATTGCTGGCTGATTTACCTTAATATATTGAATATCGCTTTCGTAAACTTCAGCCATTACATACATCTGTTGTGTCTGACCAATGTCAACAATACCGCTACTACCAATAACTTCACCGACTTTGGCGTTGACACTTAAGATTTGCCCTGCTACTGGTGCTTGCACATAGGTAGATTCCATGTCAACTTTTGCTTTTCGTAATTGAGACAACGACTCATTCAACTCTGCTTTAGCTACGAGAATATCCGTTGGGTTCACATGCTTGACACTTTGCAGAGTTGCTTGAGACTCTTTAACACGTTCTGAGCCTGTACTAATTTGTTGGCTGAGGTTTGCTGTTGCTTCCTGTAATTTTTGTTTCTCAATCTCTACTTGCAAACGTTTTGTTTCCGTGTCCGCTGCGGAAACAGCCCCTTCTTGCGAGAGAGCTTTATACCGTTGATAATCATTTTCGGCTTTGCGTACTTCTACTTGCTGACGGGCAATAACTGTTTTCTGAACCTTTATGCCCTCAAATAACTGAGCTTCCATTTCTGCAACTTTCTGGCGTTGGGCTTCAATTTGGCCAAACTCTTCACCAGCCTGGACTTGAGCTAAACGCGATCGCCCCACAATGACTTTGGCTCTAGCATTTTCCACAATGGCTCGATACTGGTTAAAGTTGTCCATAATTGCGATGACTTGGCCGACTTTAACGCGATCGCCTTCTTTGACGCGCAGTTGTGCCAAACGCTGGTTAGATGCTGGAGCAGATAGGTGAATGATATCTCCTTCGGGTTCCAAACGACCCAAAGCTGTTACATGACTTATAGTCTGTTGATTACTTGAGATTTCCTGAAGGGTGTTTTGGTTAGTGCCCAAAGATCCACGTGAATTAACACCAAAAATAGTAAAAACAGCAACAACACCAATAGATAAAAGCAAAGCGATCGCTTTCATGTTTAGTATAGATTTAGCTTGCGTAGATACTTATTTTGCCCATTATCTTGACCGAAGATAACGGGAAACATGAAAGCCTATTACTGAGACCCTAAAATCCCAAAAATATTTTTGGGTCTTACGTTTTTTAAGACAAGAGACGGCGATTTATCGCCTTTTTAAAGACCAAGTATCTCCACAAATCATCCTTATAATTTATCCATCCAAATTTTGCAACCCCATCGCAATTTTACTGTGTTTCTCAATTTGCCCCATGACTTGTTTTGCTCGTTGAATCACTACCGCCGGTAAACCCGCCAATCTTCCCGCTTCAATTCCGTAAGACTTATCTGCGCCTCCTGGTTGGACTTGGTGCAAAAAGATAATTTGGTCGGGTAATTCTTTAACTGTCACTTGATAGTTAGCCACATTCGGCAAAATGCTGGCTAGTTCATTTAACTCATGGTAATGAGTGGCAAAAATTGTTCGCGCCCGAATTTCCATTGCTATATATTCTGCCACCGCCCAAGCAATAGAAAGACCATCAAATGTTGCCGTTCCCCGGCCAATTTCATCTAACAATACCAACGACCTAGATGTGGCATGATTGAGAATATTTGCCGTTTCATTCATTTCCACCATAAATGTAGATTGACCAGTTGCCAGATCGTCCACTGCACCAACACGAGTAAAAATGCGATCGCATATTCCCAATCTGGCAAATCTAGCTGGTACAAAACTACCAATTTGCGCCATTAACTGAATCAATCCCACCTGACGTAAATAACAACTTTTGCCGCTGGCGTTTGGCCCGGTGAGGATAATTAAATCGGGGAATGGGGAGTGGGGAGTGGGGAGTAGGGAAATTTCTTCTTCACTACTCCCTACTCCCAATTCCCTACTCCCTAATTGTGTCGAATTCGGCACAAAGAACCCCGCAGGTAAAGACTGTTCTACCACCGGATGACGACCATCAACAATGTTAATTTCTCTTCCTGACAACATTTCTGGACGACAGTAACCTTGCTGCACCGCCAATTCAGCTAAAGCACACAACACATCCGCCGCCGCCACTGCGCGGGAAAGATTGCGAATTACTTCCGCCTGTTCTGCAACTTCTTCCCGCAACGCCGTAAAAATTTCATATTCCAACTGATTTAAATCATCCCGCGCGGTGAGAATTCGCGCTTCCCGTTCCTTCAAATCTGGGGTGATGTAGCGTTCCTCATTGGTCAGGGTTTGCTTGCGGATGTAATTGGCGGGTACTTGATCGGCTTTGGCGCGGGAAATACTGATATAGTAACCAAAGGTTTTATTAAATCCTACCTTTAATGTGGGAATTCCCGTCTTCGCTCTTTCGTCAACTTCTAAATTAGCAATCCATTGTTCGTCTGCTTTTACAGTCGCTTTCCTGTCATCTAACAGGGAATTCACCCCAGGACGAATCAATCCACCTTCTTTTATATGTATTGGTGGCGACTCTACAAGATGGGTGTGTAATTTTTCTGCCAATTCTGACAAAATTGACGGCACTTTTTGTAAAGCTTTCAAGAATGGAGAACCGGCATCAGTAACTAAGTGGGATAATTCCGGTAAGCGTGAAAGGGAATCTGCCAAAGCTGCTAAATCTCTGGCATTAGCAGTACCAGAACCCGCCCTTCCCGTCAGCCGTTCCAAGTCATAAATTTGCCGCAACAACTGTCGCAAATCTTGACGTAGGGGTGTATTTTCCATCAATTCTTCGATGGTGTCTTGTCGCGCCCGAATGCCTTTAATATCGATTAGTGGTTGCAATAACCACCGCCGCAGGGCACGCCCACCCATTGCTGTACTCGTTCTATCCAATGCCCAGAGTAGGGAACCGTGAAATGTGCCATCGCGGACAGTTTGAGTAATTTCCAGGTTACGACGAGTTTGATTATCTACAATTAAATAGTCAGTAACAGTGTAAGTCCGGAGTCTTTGGAGAAAGATTGGGTGTTCTTTTTGAGTATCTTCGAGGTATTCGAGAAGACCACCAGCTGCACGAACAGCCAGCGGAAGATGATCGCAACCGAGTCCTTCGAGCGATCGCAGTTTAAATTTCTGCAATAATCTAGGTCTAGCTTCACCTTGGGAAAAGGGAACTTGCGATCGCAAACTATAACAAAATGATGGTGGCAAACACTCCGGTAGATGTGGCGAAGTTTCTCCTGGACGCAGCAAGCTACCCAAATCAGGTGCATTTGTGGGAACTAGCACCTCGGAAGGTTGCAAGCGCATTAATTCTTGTGTCAGATGTTCTAAATCACTGCCTTGAGTGGTGAGGAATTCTCCTGTGGAGATGTCTGCATAAGCTAAACCCCAATGATTTGCGGCAATTACTACTGCTGCTAGGTAATTATTGCGACTCGATTTGAGCATTCCTTCTTCTAGCAAAGTGCCAGGAGTGAGGATGCGCGTTACTTCCCGCCGTACTAATCTCCCAGTAGCTTCGGCTGCATCTTCCACTTGGTCGCAAATTACCACTGCATAGCCTTTTTCGACTAGCATCGTCGCGTAGCGTTCCCAAGCGTGATGGGGAACACCGGACATAGCCACCCGTCCCTGTTCCCCAGCTTGCTTACTGGTGAGGACTAATTCCAATTCTTGCGCTAATTTTACAGCATCTTGGAAATAGCATTCAAAGAAATCTCCCACTCGATACAGCAACACCGCGTGAGGATATTTATCCTTCGTCTCGACATAGTGCAGGTACATTTGACTTAGTTTACTGCGATCCACCTGTTGATGGTCAGAAATAAAAGTACTTGCATCGGGTTTGGTAGATGGAGTTTCAGGGTGAGAGGCAGTCATAGATGCTATCGAGTTACGCACGGAAATTCCACAATATCCGATGATAACGTGATGTTAGAGGTAAGGGGCGATCGCTCAAGGTTTTTTTACTCTTTTTTGCGACTGCTTCGACGCGTAGGTGGCGGGGTAGCTGGTTCATAAGCTTTCAGTTCCCCATCGCCCGTAAAAATTTCTACTTGAAATGTACTAGTAGTTTTAGCGTAATATTCAGCCACAGTCTTAATTGTTGCATCTCCAATAGAAATATTTCTAGATGCTAGAGTCGGCCATTCAGTAGCTAACTGCTTCAATTGTTCTGAATTCCAAAGTTCACCCACTTGAGTTTCAAAAATTCCCCAAGGTATAACTCCATCTGCTACTTTCACTAAAATATCAGCGAAAGCTTGAGCAATTTCATATCGCTGAGAGTTAGCTTGTGCAATGTGATTCCCAGTTTCTATAATCGTTGCTAATGGTAGTATAAACTTTGCACCTTGTTTTTCTTCTTCCCGGAAACGGGCTTCAACTCTTTTTTGATCCCATTTATCATTATTAGAACCACAAGTCTCTTTACCAGGTACACCTAAGTAAACGCAAAGTATTGATGTGTCAATAATCAAAACCTTTCTCATATTTCATTTTACTTATTATCAGAAAGGCTCTTTTCAATTGCGCCTTTAGTTGCTAGTCTGCCTAAAGTCCCTGATGCTAGCAAAAGAGGAAGATTTTCAATATCTTCTAAAAGAGTAAGTTTGCTTTCTCCAGTTTCTTTATCGCGGTGTGCCACAACCACAAAAGGAACTATCTCTGGGCCTAAAGCATCAAGTAAAGCTGGGTTATGGGTGGTAAGTAAAATATCAATTTTTCTTTTGCTGCCAATTTCCCGTAGTATTTTAACTAGTAATTCTGCACGCGATGGATGAAGACCATTATCTATTTCTTCAATTACTAGTTGACTACCTTCTGGTCTAGTGAGTAGTGCTGTGAGAATTGCTAGAAAACGCAAGGTTCCATCTGACATACTTCTAGCATCAATTTCTGTAATATGACCAGATTTCCATTCTTCTTGACAGTAAAGCATGGCATCAGAGCCAAATCTACCTACTTTTTCCGCCCATACTTTTTGAATATCGCCTTCTGGGAAGTCTTTGATATATTCAGATAAGGTTAATTCAACTTCAGCTTTTTGTTCTTCGGTTAATCCTGCTAACACACCAGCAATGTTAGATGCATCACCTTCTAAGCTTTCAGAAAGTCGTGAATAGTCACGCATTTTGGAGGGAATAGGATTTAAAATCAAAATATTTTTAAGGATTGGCAGAATGACGTGATTAATTAAATAGTCTAAGTTATTCTCGGCAAATTCCATTTTTTGTTTAATTTCATCTCGAATTTTTTGTTTAATTTCTTCTTTGATTACTTCATGAAATTCTTGGAAAGAAAAATCTTGAAATAAATCAGAAACATCAACACTAAATCCACCATAATTACTCAAATGGCTTTTGGCTGTTTTATCATCTACATTTATAATAAATAATTTTTGATTTGGTGAATTTTGATTGTAATATTCAGAAATATTTATACATTCTTTTGTAATCCGAACAAGTGGTATTGTTTGTAATGTGATACTGTAAAAATAATCTATTTTATCATCCTCACCTTGAACCACAGCCTTTAATGTAAATTCAGTTTCTGGTTTAATTGCAGCCCACTCTACACCACCACGAATAGATGGAAGTGTTTTATCTCCTGCTAAAGCTGCTTCAATATTTTCACCTCTAGCAATTCTTTGTAAAAATTCTAAAGCTTCAACTACATTAGATTTACCACTAGCATTTGTCCCAATCAAAACAGTCAACGGATCAAGTGGAAGCTCTGCATAACGGAAACTTTTCCAATTTTCAAGTATGAGTTGCTTAAGCATTACCAACTCCAAAAATGCTAAAATTCTATTTTTCCTAATACTCTTGATAACAAATTAGGGTGCAAATCGCAGAGTTTAATACACCTTTAAAATTTCACTCACCCAACCATTCTTCACGAGAAACTCCAGCTTGTCGTAATAGCCGCGATAATAAACCCACACTAATATCACCCTCATGAGGATTGGGAATAATCACAGTAACATCACCTCGCCGCATTTGTGGATGTTTTCCTCCGGCATATGGACCTTCAAAGCCTAACTCTTGCAGACGTTTTACTAAATCACGCCAAGAAACAGGGGTTAATCTAGACATTTTTATACAAGCTTGGTCAGTTCATTGAGGTTGATACCAGCAATTACCGGAATCGTTAACCCCAAACGTAACCGTAGCGCTAGCCAGTCACTTAAAGCTTCTCTTAATTCCCGCCTACATCCTTCTAAAGTTTGATGATTTGCCCAGACTCCTTGTAAGCTTGGAATCTCTCCCCAATAAGTTTGCTCATCTTCAATGATTTCATAAACTGCTAGTTCCATTGCTTGGTCAATGTAGCTTGCCAGCATAATAATTAAACAATCCAGTACCTTACTTAAATTTAGCTTTTATCAGCAGCGTAGGCAAAGCCCAACCCAGGCATCGCTCAAGTTTACCCTTTGAGTGCATCAATAAAAAATTATCCAAAAAAATTTACGCCTGTGCTAACTCTTGGGAAGGCATATATATCCTTGAGCAAATAGCCCCTCGCTCCCGCATGGATGGACTGGGCGACATACCTATCATCGAAAACCTTAGGCTGTCTAGTTGGGTTTCATTTTTCAACCAAACTTACGATTCTGACTCCTGAATTATTCTTAAGATTTACTTTTCTGGTGGCAAATCTACACTATAAACAGTCTTCCCTTCCAAATTACGCAGCGTTACTGTCATCACTTTTGTATTTGCATTAATTTTAACTCCTCCAAAGAATTGTAAACCTTCACTTGGGGGTCGATTTGCTTTTGTACCTTCAGGAAGGCTTTGAAATACCAATTGTGGACCAAAAGTATTTTCCAATTGGTTAGGGCCAAATGTACCAGAGTTCAAGGGACCGGCGACGAATTCCCAAAAAGGTTTAAAGTCGGTAAACTGTGCTTTTGCAGGGTCGTAATAGTGAGCTGCTGCATAATGTACATCAGCAGTTAACCAAACAACATTCTGGATGTTTTTGTTTTTAATAAATCGGAGTAAATCTGCAAGTTCTAATTCTCTTCCTAAAGCCGGGCCGTCTCCGTTAGCCCAAGCCTCAAAATCTGTGGTACCGTCTCTAACTATCAATCCCAAAGGCATATCACTAGCAATTACTTTCCATGTAGCTTTTGATGATAATAATTGTCTTTTTAACCACTGTATTTGCGTTCGGCTTAAAAATTCCGTTTCTTTACTTGGTAGTGATTGATTATTAGGAGTATTTGGCCCCCGATAAGTACGTTCATCAAGCATGAAAATATCTAATAATGGACTATACTTGAAGGAGCGATAAATTCTCGCTTTATCTGGGTTGTTTGTTTCATACCCAATAGGCATATATTCTAAAAATGCTTGTCTTCCCCTTTGGGCTAGCAAGTTAACATCTTTAACTGTATAGCGACTATCGCTTAAAAGAACTTCTCCAGGATACCAGTTATTTGTGATTTCGTGGTCGTCCCACTGTGCCAACATGGGAACTTCTGCGTTAAAACGCTTAATATTTTCATCTAGTAAATTGTAGATATAATTGCCACGAAATTCTGTCAGGGTTTCTGCAACTTTGGATTTTTCTGGTGTGATAATGTTTTTCCAAATTGTGCCATTATCTAGGGTAACTTGTGCTTGAATTGGACCATCAGCATAAATATTATCGCCAGAATGAATGAAAAAGTCAGGATTAAGTTGGCGCATGGTTTCATAGATTGTCATTCCACCAAACTCAGGATTAATTCCCCATCCTTGACCGGCGGTGTCGCCACCCCAAACAAAGAATATATCTCGCGGATATTTGGAGGGAGTCCGGAAACTGCCTTTGACAGCTGCGCTATAGGTATTTTTATAATTTAAATCTTGGAAAATCACCCGATAAAATATTTTTTGGTCTGGTGGTAAATTCCTCAAAAAAAGTCGTGCTGTAAAGTCACTGTCTTTTAAAGCATTTGGCCCCAGAACTCGCTGCACATTTTTAAAAGACTCACTAGTGGAATATTCTACGATCATTTTGGCGGGGCGATCGCTCTTACTCCAAATCACAATGCTATCCTTGGATATATCTCCGCTAGCTACACCATAAGGTATACTAGGACGCATTTTATCAGAGGTGATAATTGCAGGTGCTTCGGCAAAAACTTGTGACTTTGATACAACATTCGTGGTGATAATTCCACCTGCTGTGACAGCGGAACGCAGCAAAAACTGGCGACGGTTTAGCATATTAAATAATATCAAGCCTAAGAAGTATTACACGATAAGTGTTTACCATATCTTCCTATGGCAATAAGTAAAGATCGAGTTATCGAAGGGTTAATAAAAAAATATTGATTTTTCGTAATTATATTTAATATAATTTAAATTTAAAAAAATTATCTTTAGCGTATTGGTTTATTAATTGAGTTTCAAGTAAGAGATAAATGAAATATGAGCAATTCAGACTTCATTTTTATTTTTCCTCTTCAGAAATAAAAATTTTGACAGATTGGTTATGCTTTTGTTCTTTACTTGATGTTACAGCTAAAGAGCGATCGCCCAACTTTTGTTTACTCGTGTTGCAAATATAATTTTGTTGTAATAAATTATACAGTCAAATCAATAATAGCTACTTTGGCGAACTTAATTTTTCCACATCTACCCTGTGAATTTTGGGTAGGAATTTGGGAAAAATAAGTTTGTAACAATTGATGAAGTTTAAAATTAGCGAGATAGTTGTTCAGAATGTTACCAGAAATATTACCTCAACAGTCGAGTCTTGAGAATATGATGGCTACAGGTGGCATAAAAAATGCTAATCAGCCGAACTTGCGATTAGAGTCAACTTTACAAGAATTACCCTTTTGGCAGGTTCACGTAGAAATAGAGCGTCCAGGCAATGATTTAGCTACGCTTTTTAATCAAGAGCCTTTACTGCCAGGAATTATTCTGAATAATAATCAACAATATGTCGGGATGATTTCACGGCGGAAATTCTTTGAGCATATGAGCCATCCCTATAGTTTGTCACTATTTTCTCTCAGGCCAATTGGAATTCTCTACAAGTTTTTCCAGAGAGACGTATTAGTACTTTCTGAGGATATGACCATCGTCAAAGCTACTGAGATAACTTTGCAACGACCACATGAAATTGCCTATGAGCCGATTTTAGTTAAAACTACATCCGGAAAATATAGGTTGGTTGATTTCCATCAATTACTTTTAGCCTACTCTCAAATTCATGTGTTAACACTAGTTCAATTACAGCAGGTAAAAGAACAATCGAGAGTTGCCAAAGCAGGCTTTCGGGATCTGCAAGAAAATTATACCAGATTAATCCAGAATGAAAAAATGGCTGCCTTGGGACAACTCGTGGCTGGAATTGCCCACGAAATTAACAACCCAGTCAACTTTATTGCTGGTAATCTTGTCCATGCCATCGAATATAGTCAGAATTTGCTGAGTTTAATTAGATTGTACCAACAATGTTATCCTGAACCAGAAGTAGAAATTAAAAATGCGATCGCTCAAATTGAACTTGATTTTTTAACTAACGATCTCCCTAATCTTCTCAACTCTATGAAGGTAGGTACAAAGCGAATTGAGCAAATCATTCTTTCCTTGCGAAATTTTTCCCGCCTTGATGAATCTGAGAAAAAATTAGCTGATATCCACGAAGGTATTGATAGTACTTTGTTAATTTTACAAAGTCGTTTCAAAAATCATCAAATCGGTAAAAGCATAAACTTGATTAAAGAATACGGAAATCTTCCCCTAGTGGAGTGTTACCCTGGGCTACTCAATCAGGTATTTATGAATATTTTAGCAAACGCTATTGATGCTATAGAAGAGGAAATGGGGAGTGGGGAGTGGGGAGTGGGGAGTGGAGATGAGGGAGATGAGGGAGATGAGGGAGATTATAAAAAAGCTTCCCAGACTTCCAATGCCCAATGCTCAATGCCCCAAATTCGCATTTGTACTGAAGTTATTGATAATAGGGAAGTGATTATTCGGATTGCTGATAATGGTTCTGGAATTCCAGAAAGTTTACAAAAGCGATTATTTGATCCATTTTTTACTACTAAACCTGTTGGTAAAGGTACGGGATTAGGGTTATCTATCAGTTATCAAATTATTGTAGAAAAACATGGTGGTCAACTTCAATGCATCTCTGCTTTTGGCAAAGGAAGTGAGTTTATCATTAAAATTCCAGTGCAACTTAATTCCTGTTTTTAGTTAATCTAAAAGATTAAATGCTAGCTATAAGTTCCTGCTGTCTCACTTGTGACATTCTGGGCTGCTAACTCAATATCATCAATTTTATTAAACTCGCCGGCACGCCAGCTATCTGCGGCATCCTTGATAAAACTCGCAACAGGAATTGCAATTAACAAACCCAGCACGCCTCCTAGTTTAGCCCCCAGTAATAAAGAAATTACCACCCACACGGGATTTAAGCCAGTTAAATTGCCGATAATTCGGGGTGCAATAAAATTAGAATTAACTTGGTCGATGGCAACAGCTACACCTAAGACTTCCACTCCTAGCCAAAAGTTTTGCAACGCTACTAAAAGACTGACTATAGCAATACCTATTCCTGTACCAAAGGGGAACAAAGAAAACAAGCCAATACCAATGCCAAAAAGTAGCGCCAAGGGAACTTGCAAAATCCAAAATGCTAGTGTAATAGTCAATCCCAGCACAGCACCCAATGTAGCCTGACCGATAAAGTAATTGTGGAAATCCTCTCGGAGTAATTGCCGGATTTTTGATCCAAAATTAGGGGGAAACCACTGAAAAATCCCATCCCAAAGACGTTCGCCGTTCAATATTAGGTAGATAGTCAGCACCACCGCCAGTAGTACGTTGACTACAATACCAATGGTATCGACAGCAAAACTGAGAATTCTCCCGGTGAACGACTGGAGTTGATTAGATAATTTTTCTAAAATTTCGCTAGCTAAAGCACTTAAATTAATGGGTAAGTGCTGTTGACTTAACGCCCAATCTTGGAAAGCTTGTAACTGCTGAGTGCCAGAATCAATCCAACTAGGCAAAATATTAGCTAATTCGTTGAGCTGTTCTATGATCAGGGGAACTAAAGTGACGCCTAAACCCACTATAATCACCACAGTCAAAAGTAACACGCCCACGATCGCCAAGTCACGTTTCACCCCTTGTCGCTGAAGAAACTGGATTGGATAGTCCAAGACAAAAGCCAGCAGGATGGCGGCGGCAATAACACTCACCAATGGTTGAAAATACTGTACAACCTGGAGCAACAGCCAGCCGTTGAGAATAATAATGGGGAATGCCAATCCTATACTTAACCATCGTGGCAGTTTGTTTGCTGATTGCATTAGTGATGACTACTCCACAAGAGTTTTAACTTGATTTTGGCTGGTGGGGAGTGGGGAGTGGGGAGTGGGGAGTGGGGAGTGGGGGGAGATGAGGGAGATGAGGGAGAGGGGGGAGATGAGGGAGACTTGGGAGAAAGATTGCTACCTTATCCCCCTTGTCTTCCTTGTCCTCTTCCCATGCCCCATTCCCCAGTCCCTATTTCCCACTCCCCATTCCCCACTCCCCACTCCCTAATCTACTGATTCTTCTCAATAAAATCCAACATAATTCGCTGATGCATTTCCCCTAATGGTCGCACTTCGCCGGCATTTTTTGAATAACAGTTACCTTGGTGAATATCTTCTGGAGTCAATAATCCCATATCCCAGCCTTCATTCAAAACCAATTCATTTAACTCCACCAAGAGTGGTGCATGAAAAACATGACGGACAACTTTTTCATCGTGATAACACCCAAATTCAACAAACGGTGGTAATATATAGCCGATTTCTTCTAAAATTTCTCGTTTGACTGCGACATCTGGCGTTTCACCAGGTTCGATATGACCACCGAATAGTGCCCAGTAACCGGGATAAGGAATAGTGGGGATATTGTCCCGTAGTTGCATGAGAAATTTGTTTTTTTGGTAGAGAATAGCGATCGCTACATGTACTGGTTGATTGCTCATATGTTCATTTTTAATTGCTGAATTATTCTTCTTCTAAATAAATTTCCCCGAGTTCTTTGCCAGCTAAAGGGATACTTCTATAACGAACTTTACCCTTGAACACTACTTGCGATCCCTCTGGCAAACTTTTTTGATTAGTCACAACCCAAATTTTGCCTGTTGTGTCATCTATTTGATAAGCCCACTGCTTCATCAGGGGAGCTTGCTTTTCTACCTTCCCTTGAATGTAAACTGTAGCTTGATTCTTTTGTTCTGGTTTAATTTCTCCAATTGGGGTAACATTGGCGCCAAATTTTAAGCCAGTTCCACTCAAGCCAGAGGAGGGTAAATTACCACAACTCGAAAGTCCTGCTACTAGGAAAAAAGCTAACCCTACACGGTAGATAACAATACTTTGTCCGTACAAGAAGCCAAGGGAGGAATTTCTCGTTTGTTGCATGAAAGCCACCGATTGAGCAAATTTTTGCTTCACTGCTTGTTTTGTCGCCACTTTGATCAGGTCAGTTCCCATCTATAATACTTCCTTCTGAAATTGGGCATGGGCATGGGGCATGGGAAGAAGCAGGGGGCGGGGGGCAGAGGGGAAGATTTTCTCCCCTGCTCCCTGCTCCCTGCCTTCTCATCTCCCTTATCTCCCTCATCATCATCCTGGCTAGTTCACTCTATTTATTCTTCAGATGATGCCCTTGATCTGAGAAAATAAACATTATGGATTTACTGTGAGAGAAACGCTACGACATCAAACAGGAACACAATAATAGTTAAAAGTCAAGAATCAAAATTCAAAACGCTACATGCGAGACTAGAGATTAGGCAAAAAAGGCTCCAGGAACAAGAAGTAGGGTGCAGGAGGCAAAAAATAGTGGAGTTTTATGCTTGTTCACGAGTATCAAGGACTCTTTGACGGTGTTAAAAGACTCGCTCACGAGTACTAAACACTTGTCCACGAGTATCAAAGACTCGCCCACGAGTACTAAACACTTGTCCACGAGTATCAAAGACTCGCCCACGAGTATCAAACACTCGTTCACGAGTATCAAACACTCGCCCACGAGTATCAAACACTCGCTTACGAATATCAAACACTCGCTCACGAATATCAAACACTCGTCCACGAATATCAAACACTCGCTCACGAGTATCAAAGACTCGCTCACGAGTATCAAAGACTCGCTCACGAATATCAAAGACTCGCTCACAAATTTTAATTTATACGAAATATATAGTTATAAATTATTCTCCCCCTACTCCCCCTGCTCCCCCTGCCTCCCCTGCTCCCCCTGCTCCCCCTGCTCCCCCTGCTCCCCCTGCTCCCCACTCCCCACTCCCCACTCCCCACTCCCCTTTTCAATCAGACTTGCGACAAAAGACGAACATAATTTTCATGAAAACACAAACTGCCAAACTCCTTGATGGAAAAGCCTTAGCTGCAAAAATTCAGCAAGAACTTTCTGTTGCCATTACCGAATTACAGCCAAAAGTTGGACGACCCCCTGGCTTAGCAGTGCTGATGGTTGGCGATAATCCAGCCTCAGCTGCTTATGTACGCAATAAAGAAAAAGCCTGCGCTAAAGTTGGTATAGCCTCTTTTGGCAAGCATTTTCCTGTGCAAACGACCCTTGGGGAATTAGAAGAGGTCATTGCTACACTCAACCACGATGAACGTGTGGATGGCATTCTCGTGCAGCTACCCTTACCTAACCATTTGGATGCTGTTAGCTTGTTACATCAAATTGATCCCGATAAAGATGCCGATGGACTGCACCCAGTGAACTTGGGGCGACTAGTACGGGGAGAAATCGGTTTACGTAGCTGCACTCCTGCTGGCGTCATGCGGCTTTTAGAAGAATATGAAATTCCTTTGCAAGGAAAACAGGCAGTAGTGGTAGGACGTAGTATTTTAGTAGGTAAGCCAATGGCGTTGATGCTATTAGAAGCTGATGCTACAGTCACCATTGCTCATTCGCGATCGCACGATCTCAAAACTATCACCCAAAATGCTGATATTCTGATTGCAGCAGTGGGTCGTCCCGGATTGATCTCTGCTGATATGGTAAAACCAGGCGCTGTTGTGGTAGATGTGGGAATGAATCGGGTCACTGATGCCAGTGGCAACAGTCGCCTAGTTGGCGATGTCGATTTGGAATCAACTGCTGCCGTAGCAGGATTTATCACCCCAGTTCCTGGTGGTGTTGGACCAATGACTGTCGCCTTATTGTTGCAAAATACATTTACCAGCTATTCCAAGGCAGTAAGAAAATGAGGAGTTAAGAGTTAGGAGTTAGGAGTTATGAGTTACATTCCCAACTCCTAACTCCTAACTCCTAACTTCTAACTTCCAACTCTTCATTTTTTCAGTCCCACAGCACCTTAAAATTGTGACTTATAAGACGAAAATCACAAAATGTCAGGAATTGAAGAATGGTAGCAACTGATAACGTTCAAAAGACACCACCAGAGGAAGCCAAATTTAACCTAGCAGGCTATCTCAAAGAACGGCAAAAGCTTTGTGATACTGCTTTAGATCGGGCTATTCCCATCGTTTATCCAGAAACAATTTATGAGTCGATGCGCTACTCCTTATTAGCTGGAGGTAAGCGTGTACGCCCGATTCTTTGCCTTGCTACCTGTGAAATGATGGGTGGCAGCATCGAAATGGCTATGCCAACAGCTTGCGCGGTGGAGATGATCCACACAATGTCTTTGATTCATGACGACCTCCCGTCAATGGATAATGACGATTATCGTCGTGGAAAGCTGACAAATCATAAGGTCTATGGCGAAGATGTGGCAATTTTAGCTGGAGATGGTTTGTTGGCTCTGGCTTTTGAATATGTTGCCCTTCAAACTCCTCAAAATGTTCCCAAAGATCGAGTCTTGCAGGTAGTTATCCGTCTCGGTCGGGCTTTGGGGGCTGCTGGTTTAGTCGGCGGTCAAGTTGTGGATTTACAATCTGAAGGGAAATCAGATATTTCTCTAGAAACGCTGAATTTCATTCACGAACACAAAACAGCCGCTCTTTTGGAAGCATGTGTAGTTTGTGGCGGGATCATAGCTGGGGCATCATCTGAAGATGTGC
The DNA here is from genome assembly GCF_014698115.1 of Nostoc sp. FACHB-973. Lineage (GTDB taxonomy): Bacteria > Cyanobacteriota > Cyanobacteriia > Cyanobacteriales > Nostocaceae > Nostoc > Nostoc muscorum. The sequence goes on along the minus strand of NZ_JACJSJ010000074.1, from coordinate 1,876 downwards.
AACGACTAACCCGTTATGCTCAAAATATTGGGCTAGCATTTCAGATCGTAGATGATATTCTGGATATCACTGCGACCCAGGAGCAATTAGGCAAAACAGCTGGCAAAGACCAAAAAGCGATGAAAGTTACGTATCCCAGCCTTTGGGGACTAGAGCAATCCCGCTTAAAAGCCCAAGAGCTAGTTAAAGCAGCTTGTGCGGAATTAGAACCATTTGGGGAGAGAGCCGTGCCACTCCAAGCGATCGCTCATTTTATCATCAGTCGCAATAACTAGTACAAAAAGGCAAAAGGTACAAATGCTCATAGCATCAACTTTTTGTCTATTTTTAACCGTCGGGTTATTTTAGACCTGATGTACTAGGTTAATTTGGGATTTTGGGTTGAATCTAAATGTTTCCTCAACCAACAACTGCTGCTCATATTACTAATCTAACCACAATACCATGCAGGACATAGGCAACATTTTAGACAATCGGGTGCTGCTGGTTGCTCTGGTAGCTTGTTTAATTGCTCAAGCATTAAAACTGATAATCGAGATCGTCAAAAATCGCAAGCTGAATATACGTGTTTTAGTGACAACCGGAGGTATGCCCAGTGCCCACTCAGCTTTAGTTACAGCTCTAGCTGCTGGTGTCGGCCAAAAACTTGGTTGGGCATCTCCTGATTTTGCGGTAGCAACGGTTTTTGCCATCATCGTTATGTACGATGCAGCCGGAGTTCGCCAAGCAGCTGGCAAGCAAGCTCGTATCCTCAATCAAATGATTGATGAATTATTTCATGAAAAACCAGACTTTAGCCAAGACCGTCTTAAGGAATTACTTGGACATACACCAGTTCAGGTAATAGCTGGGTCGGCTTTGGGTATAACCGTTTATTGGTTAGCTAGGTCTGCTTATTAAAGGAAGAATGCAGAATTGGTGAATACAGAATTCAGCAATCTTTTAGTGGGGGATTTAACCCGCTACTTTCTTGTTGACCACTAAATTCTACTCCTACGGGGAAGCAAGCTAGGCGCAGGTCTCGTAGAGCAGATTGAGTGATATCATGTCCGACTAATCACTTATCATTAAAATTTCTCCGCGTCCCCGCGTCCCCGTGTCTCCGCGTCGGTCTAAATAATAAGTCTTTTCCCGGACATGATATGAGGGACTTAAACCCACTAACTTCACCGCCACTTATACAGAATTAATACTGAATTCTGAATCCTGAACGGCAGTTGCTTTATGCCGGTGGCAGTTCCTCTTTGGGGAAACCACCAAGACCGCACTGCCTCCTCCTGAATTCTTTCTTCTTAAAGTCGCACAGTTGAGCGCAACAAAATTACCTTACGACTATCTACGATACTGGCAACAAAACCGCGATCGTTTAGCTTTTGTAATGTGTTGTATGCTTCGCTTTGGTTAGTAGTATAAACTGCCAGCAAGTAGGGGCGTTGTCCATAAGAAGCAAAACCTACATTACCTCCCACCACTTGTTGTACACTAGTTGCCAGTTCTGGGCGATTGTAATAATCTACCAATACTGCATAACCTTCTCCTAAGGCTTGAGGATTATAATTAACTGTCTGCTGTTGAGGTGGCTGTGCTTGTACAACATCTGGTGCTGTTGGTCGAGTAGTAATTATGGCAGACAAACCGACAATATTACTGACATACCTTGCCCAGCGATTGGCATCGTCAATTTGATTAAAGCCGCCGATGCGCGTCACAGTTTCGTTGAGATATTTGCAGGTAATGGTCTTGAGTTCAGGCGGTAGGGCACTACGCAACTGCTTTTGATTTTCTGCCGTGGGACTGACTACTAATAAAAGATACTCGCCTGCACTCGGTGGTTGACAATTGGGAATGGCTTGTTGAGCAAAGACAGAACTCATGC
>NZ_JACJSJ010000073.1 GCF_014698115.1 Nostoc sp. FACHB-973 | reverse complement strand
TCATTGCACCCCACCCCTTAATCCCCTCCCCGCCTGCGGGGAGGGGAGACAAAGCGCAGCTTTGGCGGGGTGGGGTTGTCCGGGTTTAGTAAGTAATCAAGCGGACATGATATAACTCCTAACGGGCTAAACTCCCCGCTACCGCTAACAGCACTCCCAATACCCCATGCCCAATGCCCTAACACGTTACGATTGATTAAAAAGTAATAATTTTTTATGGCAAAGCCAGGAGACTCTTAATGTTCATTGACGAATTGTCACCTATATTCAGAGAATTTACTCAGCATCCAGCTTCATTTCTTGGTGGGCTATTCTCCGGTGTGCTTCGACTCAACCTTAGAGAAGATCCCGTTAAAAGCTGGCTAGATCAGCAAACCCACTCAAGTAGCTACACTGCCAATTCAACGGAGGCACATAACGGCAAAGCTAGTGGACCCCAGCGGATTGCGATTGACTAAATTCTTGGGGAATCACAAATCCAGTTAATCATTTTGCCAAAGCCAACATCTCACCCCATCTGTCAGTGTCCCTTTGTTTTTTACCTACAGGGTAATCAAGGACTGTAGGGGGGTGAGAAATATTGATTTTGTGTAATAAGAGTTTGTAAAATCTCGTACTTTGAAAAACGTCACAATCAGTTATTATATGAGCGTATGTGTAAGTTCAGCCAATAGTACCTGATTTACTGCTCCCCTCAAACATTCACCAAGCCGTTGGTGAATCAGAGAGGAATATGCAATATTTGCAATTTTGTTAAATCTGTTTTTCAGCTGAACTGATCGCTCTTTGTTGAAAATTACCTGATCTCACATGACTATTTACGTTGGAAATCTTTCCTACCGCGCTACTGAAGCAGACTTAAGAGCAGTGTTTGCAGACTACGGCGAGGTCAAAAGAGTTGTTTTGCCTACTGACCGCGAAACAGGGCGACTGCGGGGCTTTGCCTTTGTTGATATGAATGAAGACGCTCAAGAGGACGCAGCCATCACAGAATTAGATGGTGCAGAATGGATGGGTCGTCAACTGAGAGTTAACAAAGCTAAACCACGAGAGGATAATCCACGAGGTAGCTGGTCAAAGAAACAAGATTTTTAATCAAAGACGAGTTTCTAGTATAGCAAATTATTTCCTAGTCATGTAAGACCAAGTGGCTAAAATTGACTAGAAACAATTTAGGTAGGGATTTCCAAATAAAAAACATTCAACTTTTCTTGTGGGGTGGGCGTCTCGCCCGCCCGTAAGTAAGGGGAGACTTTCTGAAGCACACCACAAGATTGGATAATTTATTTTTTGGTAATCTCTTAGGCAAGAAACAACTTCATAGAACTACGCCCGATTAGTTGCGATCGCTTAAATATGTATCCCAACTAGTCGGCTTTTATCCAGCAAAAGATCCTATAGCCACCCTGACATGGAAACATGGAATCCCTAACCTCTCGTATGCAAGCGATACAATCGCCGATTATTCCTGTGGTTGGGGAACTAATCAAAAATTCTCCTGGAACAATCTCTTTAGGACAAGGTGTTGTTCATTACAGTCCCCCACCTGAAGCAATAGAGTTTTTACCAAAATTTTTCGCCGATTCTGCTAATCATCTGTACAAATCAGTTGAAGGAATTCCCCCATTGGTGACAGCACTTGCAGGAAAATTGCAAGCCTTCAATGGTATTGAAATTAATGGGGAAAACTGCATCGTCGTGACAGCGGGAAGCAATATGGGATTTATGAATGCCATTCTTGCAATCACCAACCCAGGCGATGAAATTATTCTGAATACGCCGTACTATTTCAACCACGAAATGGCGATCGCAATGACTGGTTGTCGTCCGGTGTTAGTAGAGACGGATGAAAATTACCAACTGCGTCCACAGGCGATCGCTCAAGCAATTACTCCTAAAACACGGGCTGTGGTGACAATTTCACCAAATAATCCCACTGGGGTTGTCTATGGTGAAACAACCTTGCACCAGGTAAATGAAATCTGTAGGACTCACAACATTTATCACATCAGCGATGAAGCCTATGAATACTTTACCTACGATGGGGTAAAACACATCTCACCTGCTGGATTTGCTGGTAGTAGCAAGTACACCATTTCTCTCTACAGCCTTTCCAAAGCCTACGGTTTTGCAAGTTGGCGCATTGGCTACATGGTGATTCCTCAAGACTTGCTTGGCGCCGTCAAAAAAGTCCAGGATACAATTTTAATTTGTCCACCAGTAATTTCCCAATATGCAGCCTTAGGAGCATTGCAGGCAAAAGAAGAGTATTTGAAGGAAAATATTGGAGCGATTACCCAAGTACGCAAACTAGTGCTAAACTCCTTGAACCGTCTCCAAAGTTTATGTACCATTACACCCGCCAATGGCGCTTTTTATTTTTTCCTCAAAGTTCACACCCAAATGGATGCTTTTGAATTAGTTAAAAGACTCATCCAAGAATATAAAGTAGCAGTTATTCCAGGTACAACCTTTGGTATAAATAATGGATGTTATCTACGCGTTGCTTATGGTGCGCTACAACAAGAGACGGCAAAAGAAGGTATAGAAAGATTAGTACAAGGTTTGCAAAATATAGTTAAGAGTTAATCAATATTGGATTTTAGATTTTGTTGACAATCAAAAATTATTTGAAGAGATGCCAATTATTAATAAATTAATTGAAATTCAAACTGAACCCAAAATTAATATTCATAATATAACGCCACAAATTCAAGAGTTGATTATTTCAACATCAATCAAGAATGGACAAGTTTTAGTATTCTCTCAACACACTACAACAGCTTTAGCTATCAACGAAAATGAAGTCAGATTGCTAGAAGATATAAAAGTGTTCTTGCAAAAATTAGCGCCTGAATCAGACAGCTATCTGCATAATGACTTGCATTTGAGAGATGTTCCAGAAGATGAACCGATTAATGCTCACTCTCATTTGATGGCAATGATGCTCACCACTAGTGAAATAATTCCCATTGTGGATGGTAAATTAGCTTTGGGAACCTGGCAATCTGTGTTGTTTTTTGAGTTGGATGGCCCGCGGAAAAGAACAGTATTTGTACAAATTTCTGGTGAATAATGTAACCTAATACCTACAATGCTCGCAAATTATCTCAAATCTAAGAGCATTAGGAACATGACTAAAAAATTCATCAGTTAAATAGGCTTTTTCAACATATCTTCTATCAAAGTTAATGGATATTTATCAAGTTGGAATTCGTCCACTGTTGTTTAATCTGGTAAAAGCAGATCCAGAGTGGTTACACCAGCAGACAATTCGCAGTTTTAATTGGCTATTAGAAACAGGCACTTACCCGCCTGCTAGTTGGGTAAATCACCGCCTACAAAAATCTTTGTGTTTGTACGATTCACGCCTAGAACAAAATTTGTTTGGGTTAAAGTTCCCAAATCCTGTAGGTTTAGCGGCTGGGTTTGACAAGGATGGTGTTGCTGCTAGCATTTGGTCTAGCCTGGGTTTCGGTTTTGCGGAATTGGGAACTGTAACTTTTCATCCACAGCCAGGAAATCCCCGTCCCCGCTTGTTTCGCTTGCCGTTGGATAAAGCTGCTCTCAATCGGATGGGCTTTAATAATAATGGTGCAGCAGCAATGGCAGCAAGGTTAGCAGGGGAAAAGCAAGAGTTAACTCGATTAATACCCATAGGGATAAATTTGGGTAAATCTAAGATAACTCCCCTAGAAGCAGCCGCACAGGATTATCTTGATAGTTTTCGCCTACTCAAGAATTTGGGAGATTATTTTGTTGTTAATGTCTCTTCGCCAAATACACCAGGGTTACGATCGCTCCAAGATGCTAGTATGCTCAGTGCCATCTTAGAATTATTACAAACAGAGAACACTTCACAAAAACCTATTTTTGTCAAGATAGCGCCAGATTTAGAATGGCAAGCGATCGCTGACATTATAACTCTTGCTAAAACTTATCAATTGGCGGGAATTATCGCTACTAACACCACTATCCGCCGTGATGGACTGAAAACCCAGGTGATTGAGCAAACTGGCAAATCACCCCAGTCAGAAGCTGGCGGAATTAGCGGTGAACCATTGCGCGATCGCTCCACTGAGGTAATTCGTTTTATTTGGCAGCAAACTCAAGGAAAAATCCCCATTATCGGCGTTGGTGGCATTTTTTCCGCAGAAGATGCCTGGGAGAAAATTATTGCTGGTGCTAGCTTAATCCAGGTTTATACAGGCTGGATTTACGAAGGTCCACTGATGGTACGCCGGATTCTTACAGGTTTGCTTTCCCATTTAGAACAAAGCGGATTAAATTCCATCAGCGAAGCTGTAGGTTTGGAAGTAAAAAGTAAAAAGTAAAGTCTGAAAGTTCTTTACTTTTGCCTTTTGCCTTCTTATTCTTCCTCCAGAGGGAAAAACTCTTTAGTTCTTTCCGAGTAAGACCAGGCGATACCATCGGGGTCTCTGCTGCGACTCCACTCTGGAAATTCTGGGTCGTTACGACGTTTATAAACCGTGCTGGAATAGACATTTAGCCGCTTAGCTAGCTCAGATTGAATCAGAGAGCCAAAAACTAATTGTTTTTCCAGCGTTCGTGTTAGTTGGTTATGGGTTGGCTTTGGGAGTGATTCAGTTTCTAGTTCTTCCTCCTGTGGGGTTGGTGGCGGTGGTGCTAAAAGCGATCGCGCAGTTTTGGTAACTGCTTGAGCCGGAAGTTGTCTGACAGGCTCGCTACTGTCAAGAATATTGCCCAGAATGCTGGCAGTTATAAAGTAATAATACTGAGTTTCCTCTTCAGAATTTACGATACTAGCACCAAATTCCTGAGCTTTACTATCTAAGTAGCGTTTTGCCGTTGTTCCAGGAAAATTACCCCTGATCGCCAAGTCCATTGGCGTCAGTCTGCCCTGGTTTTCCCGAACCAACTGATGAAAAAGCGGGTTAACTCGTAGAGTCCACTGTTGCCATTGATATTCCTGCCAAAGCTTGAAGCCAATTACCAGCACAATTGCTGCCAGTAAAATTCTCCAGGTGGCAACCAGGAAAATAATCAAAAACGAGAGGGGCAAAAGTATAACGAGAAAAGCCTTACCGTTACCTTCTATGGATTTTTCACTCATGCCGATTTTTGCCAAGTGAATTTTGAAAAATAGTATTATTATCTTGGCAAAAATTTGGACGTTTTTTTGTATAGTTTGGCAAATTTGCCGGCAAAAACTTTCTTTGGTAGGTGTTATAGTCCCTCAAACCCGGCAAATTGAACGCTGCAAGTGAAAAATCCGGCAAAAATTGTTTCTTAGATGAGGTGGGGGGTGGCGATCGCACCTGCGTACACGAATACAAATAAATTAGCTTGCCAGACACTTGACACACTGTATTACATGCACTACATTAATAATACAAGCTATTAAATTCAATCCAAAATTCAAAATCTCAAATCCAAAATTTTCATGTGGTGGATAGCTCAGTGGATAGAGCGCCTAAATATCCTTATTTACCCCTTGCCTGCAAAGGCCGACGAATTGAGGGTTATCGCCTGCCAAGCGGGAGGTCGCGGGTTCAAATCCCGCTCCACTACACCAAATAATTTTAGATTTTAGATTTTGGATTGAATCTAAAATCCAAAATCCAAAATCCAAAATTTTCATGTGGCGGGTAGCTCAGTGGTAGAGCGCTAAACATCCTTGTTCACCCCTTGCCTGCAAAGGCCGACGAATTAGGGTTATCGATTAGGGTTCGAGAGGTCGCGGGTTCAAATCCCGCCCCGTTACACCAAATAATTTTAGATTTTAGATTTTAGATTTTGGATTGAATCTAAAATCTAAAATCCAAAATCCAAAATTTTCATGTGGCAGGTAGCTCAGTGGTAGAGCGCCGAAAAACATCCTTGTTCACACCTTGCCTGAAAAGGCCGACGAATTAGGGTTATCGCATTTTAAGCCGGATGTCGCAAGTTCAAATCTTGCCCTGCCACCTTTCATTTTTGCCTGCAAAGGCCGGGAGATGAAGCGATGAATTACAACTTTTTCACTAAAAAGAAAACAACTACACCACAAAATCAGCCAATCCCTGGACGGGAAGCCGAGATGATTCAAGGACGTTCCGGTGGTTGGATGTTTGATGCTGGCATTTGGAAAATGCTGCGTCGTTGTCTTTTGGTTGGCACGGCAAAAAGCACTTACTACGCTGGCAAACAAGAATTAACTGAAGATTTTGTGACAGTTGTCAGACAAGCCGTTGCTGAAAATCCCAGCCGTGTGGCAGAAGAAATTCTTTATGCTAGCGATGGACGCGCCATCAATAACAGTGCGCCTATTTTAGCTTTAGTTTTGCTGTCAATGGGTGAAGCACCAGAAGCAAAACAAGCATTTGGTGAAATTTTCCCCCAAGTTGTCCGTACTGGTAGCCACTTCTACGAATGGCTGAACTACACCAAATCTCTGCGGGGATTTGGCAAAGTGGTGCGGGAAGCTGGTAAAACTTGGCTATCACGGGAAGATGTCAAGGGGTTAGCTTATCAACTGTTGAAATATCAACAGCGTCAAGGCTTTACCCACCGAGATGCATTGCGGCTGTTCCATGTCAAACCGCCTACAGAAAATCACCGTCAACTATTTGAGTGGGTAGTTAGAGGCTGGGAAGAATTGCCAGCAGATATTCCCTCAGAAGCGTTGGCGCAAATTTGGTGGTATGAGTGGCTGAAGCGGAACCCCAGCGAAACCCATGAAGCTATTTTGCAAGGACGCCTAACCCATGAAATGGCGGCACCCGTGGGCAAAATGGACAAAGCTGCTTGGCAATTGCTATTTCAGGAAATGCCAATCGGTGCGATGCTGCGTAACCTGGGTTCTTTGACTGAACTGGGTGTGTTGCGAACTGACGAGGGCGCCAACTTGCTGCGAGTGGAAGCAGTTCTCAACAACAAAGAATATCTGCGTAAAGGTCGCATTCATCCGATTGATGTTTTGAAAGCACTCAAAACATATAAATCTGGTGGTAAATTAGGACGCAGCCAAAAGACTTGGAATCCGGTTTCTCGGATTGTGGACATTTTAGAAAAGGCGGTTGAACTGTCTTTTGATGTTGTGCAACCCACAGGTAAAGTTTTCATGCACGCTGTAGACGTTTCTGGTTCTATGGGTAGCTTAGTTGCAGATATGGGACTGACTTGTTGTGAAATTGCCACCACAATGGCACTAGTAACAGCAAAAGCAGAGAAAAACTATATGATTCGTGGCTTTGCTACGGAATTTCGGGAATTGAATATCACTGCCAAAGATAGTTTTAGTTCTGCGGTTCGCAAAGCTAGCAACCAAAACTTCGGCGGAACGGATGCGTCTGTGGCTTACGACTGGATGATTAAAAACAAGTTCAAAGCGGATGTTGTTTGTTTTTGGACTGACAGTGAGTCATGGGCTGGGTATAAGCATCCAAGTCAAGCGTTGAAGGAGTACCGCAAAAAGGTAAATCCTGAGGCTAAGGCGGTGTATGTAACCCTGACACCTTACCAGATTACCTTGGTAGATCCTCAAGATCCCCTGTCTTGGGATTTAGCAGGATTCGATCCGGGTACGCCTCGCATTATCCAAATGCTGGCTACGGGTGAGTTGTAGAGATTGCTGGAGGATAAAGTTTTCTTTTATCCTCTTTACTTCATGGCGGGTTACCCTTGTTCGCAACTTGCCCTTCGGGGACGAAGAATTTAGGGTTATCGGTTACGTCTCCACCATTGTGGGGATTAGCGGGTTCAATCCCCGCACCCGCCTTTTTTATCTTACGCAGAGGCGCAGAGGCGCAGAGAAGAAAGGGATTTAATTTTTGAATGGTCGTTTTTCTATTTCAGCGATGGGTAAGAGTAAGGTGTCTTCGATGTGCGATCGGACTTGTGGAGATACATAAAGATTCTCCTTTAAAGAATAAATCAACAACTTATTAGTATCATAATAATTTTTTAACCACGTTTTATCTTCTTCAGTTAATTGCAATTTTAAAATATTACTCTCTGTTTCTCTTATACAGAAATAAAGTTCATACTCTGGCATTTTATCTGGATTTATTAAGGATTTAGATATTTTGTTAAAAAGAGTTTTTAATTCATATTTGTCCATGTAAACCTTGTTTTTAAGAGCTTCACTAATTCCTGAGCTAATAACTCTGAGTGTATTAACTCTATTCTTTTTATTAAGTAAAGGTTTATCTAGTTTTATGCTTTCCAGATTAAGTATTATTTCACCAATCAAATTAGCAACTATATCTATATCATATAAAATTAATCTGTTTATGTTGATTTCACAAAAATTCGATAATTCAATGCCAAAGTGTTCAATTATTATTTCAATCATTTTTAATGATATGACTTGCAGATCAATTTTTTTATATTCTTTAATAATAGATTTTTGTAACTCTTCTTTATTTTTATTGAAATAATCAATTATAAAGTCAGTGTATTTTTCTACAATGAAGTTTGCTAATAGTTCACCTAGTTTTTCAGTATCTTTTAATTGCATTTTACAGTATACTGCAAAAGCGTCTTCAAGAATACAAGCAAGTTCGCAGTAATATCTATCATTATATTGCGCGAAGTTGGAGCATTCACCAAGATTATAGACAATAAAAAAGCCCAAATAAAAAGCTCTAAAGCCAGCTTTCGTATAGTATCGAGATACTTTATAAAACTTTTTATTTATTAAATTAATTACATACTGTAAATTAGACAATAGACTAATCGATTGATCAATTTCATCTTTGATTAATAAGAAATTTTTATCATGTGATTCATTTATTGAATTTAAATTTTCTATTGTTGCTGTCCGAGTAACTGGATGCAAGTAGTAACCATAATTATTTACCTTTACAAGAGAACGTTCTATTAAAGCATCAATCACTCTTTGCCTCCGATTTACTGGTACGTCCCAAAGTAAACAAAACAGCCATTCTTTTGGAACAGTAATATCTTTATTAGGGTAAATTCCTAGACGGCAAACTAGTTTATAGGCTTGTAAATTATTATTTTTAAGCTTATCTAATTGATATTGAACAAGTTGTTTGAGAGTTGGATTTCTTAATATATCTTCACAGGTTTCCTGCCAGTAAACTTTTAAATTCCCTTGAGCTTCTTTGACAATCTCAGGACAAAGAATAACCATAGCCTCAGCATTTCCGCCATAGGCTTGATGCATTTCACCAAGAGCATCATCATCTATACTAATTTCGCAACTTTTAAAATACTGTTGCCATGACTCTTGCTTCAATCCATCCAACTCATAATTAGTAAAAGTTTGAAGACGTTTTACTGTATGATCATAAATTTGCTCACGGCTTGTGATAAGCGTTACCGACTGTACACTTTTATGACCTAGTACGGTTAATAGCTCTACATAATAGCTATGATGTGGTTCTATGAACTCGCCATTTATTAAAGCAGGTTCAAGATTATCAATTAAGAGACCAATTTTTCTAGTTTTTAGTTCGGTTTTTAATTGCTCCAGCATGGTCATAAAATTTTGCTCTGGATTTACTTTAAAGTAATTTATGAGCTTGATTCTTACCCAATCTTCTATTGAGTTTAGATTCTGGGGCGTACTTCCTATACGCAGTTCAAGATACTCTAAACCTTGAAGATCGAACCATTTTGTAGCCAAGGTTGTTTTACCTATGCCACCCTCTGCGTGAATTAGAATAACTTTTGTGCCTTCGTTAACTAGTTTATCGAGGTGTGCGATCGCTTCCTCACGCCCCACAAAATCAGAATTGCTGGATATTGGCATCTCAGAGACTGAATCTTGAGGCAGAGAGCTTGTAGCTGAGTGCTGAGATTGTACATTTGATTGAGCAAATATCCTTGTTAGTTCACCCAGTTCAATCTTTAATACAGTTGCGATCTTTGCAAGTGTTGTTGGTTCAGGAGCAGCAATTTCACCACTGGCAATCCTGCCAATATGATCTCTACCTAGACCAGTTTCTTTTGCCAATTTGTACTTTGTGATTTTTTTTTGTATAAGTAATTCGTTAAATGCTTCTCCAGCTTGCTTGTTCTTCTTAGCTCTTGCCACTGTGAATAAACCTCTATGTTCAACGGTTGCACGTTCAACTAGTTGCACAACTACAACTATTCAAATTTTAGAAGACCAATGAAACTAGTGAATAGCAAGTAAACCGATAAGTCCAGGGATAATTTAATATGCGTCACAATAACTTACAGCAAGAAGCAATTCAACTTGAGTTGCTTAAAAAAACTTTGCACGGTTGGCAACCAGCTTTTCCAGTCGTTGAAAGCTATGAATGGTCAACCGATCAGCTAGAACATCACTTTGGCATTTCGCGCCAAGAGTTATACAAAATCAGAAGTAAACCCCATCCCTGGCGTTCCTCAATTTTGGTTTTTTTACATCTGCGAAAAAATAAATGGCGGGTTTACAGCCTCAACCCAGTACAAATTAGGGGATAAGGTAAAAGTCGTTGCGTAGAAGTACGATCGCATACCCACCCGCGAAAAGCGATCGCCAACATTGACCTATTGTAGAATGGGTATCTTGATCTGTTCTACAACAAAATGTAATTTAATTTAGCAATAATTGGGCGATCGCTATTGCCTACTTGGCCAAATTAGGCAATGGACGTAGAAAACTAGGGAATTTTAGATTTTAGATTTTGGATTTTGGATTGAACGATCTAATACTTAAAAAATGCTCATACCTCTCCCTTTAGCAAGCCGTGTATAGCCTGCAACTCAGGCAACTTTGTTTAGCCAGGCGATCGCCAATCTAAAATTAGTGTGCAGATTTTAGTAAAATATAACTTTGCCGTAAGATAGCACAGTTGTGCTACCCTGCCAACATAGCCAACATATTTGTATCAACTTTTTGACAATCCAAAATCTAAAATCCCAAATCCAAAATTGATTGTTTCATGCCGCAAAATAACAAAATAGCTGTCGAATTCCGCGATGTCACCTTTAGCCGCAATCATCGCCCTTTGGTATCAAATCTCAATTTCACCATTTACCAAGGAGAAGCACTAATATTACTCGGACGCAGTGGTAGCGGCAAAACTACAACAATGAAGTTAATTAATCGCCTATTTACACCTACACAAGGCGAAGTTTTATTTGATGGTATTCCCACAACTCAACTGGATGAAATTAAACTGCGGCGAAAAATTGGTTATGTAATTCAAGAAACTGGTTTATTTCCCCATTTTACTGTAGAACGCAATGTGGGTTTAGTTCCTTCTTTAGAAGGTTGGCAACCGAAACAAATTAAAACGCGGGTTTATGAATTGCTGCAATTAGTAGGTTTAGAACCTGCACAATTCGCAGGGCGTTATCCGCACGAACTTTCGGGAGGACAACGGCAAAGAGTCGGTGTAGCCAGGGCTTTAGCAGCAGATCCGCCAGTGTTGTTGATGGATGAACCTTTTGGCGCACTCGATCCAATTACGCGGCTAGAAATTCAACAAGAGTTTCGACATTTGCAACAAGAATTAGGCAAAACAGTTGTTTTTGTCACCCACGATATTCAAGAAGCTTTTATTTTGGCGTCGAGAATTGGTTTAATGTATGGCGGAGAATTGGTAGTATTGGGGACAATAGATGAATTGATGAAGTCACAACATCCAGAAAGTCTTGCTTTTCTCGCATGTTTGCCTTCTTTGAAAAATGCTTGATCAAGAAGAATTCAGAATTCAGGAGTCAGAATTCAGCATGAATTCGAGTACGACTCGGTGATATAGTAGCGATTTGCTGTCGTGTCCATGAGCGTCTGAATATTGGTTTAAAATCTTGCGCCTTGTGGGCGAAAAAATTTAAAAATTATTTCTTATTAAAACTCTATCCCTTTATGGGTAGAGTATTCTGAATTCTGAATTCTTTATTCTGACTCCTGTTTATGAAAGATTTCTTTCTTGTTAAGTACGCCCCAGAAATTCTTGAGCATACTATAGAACACTTGTTTTTAGTAGGCATTGCCATTGGAATTGCTATATTTGTAGGCATTCCATTAGGTATTTTAATTACACGTAAAACGTCTCTGCGTCAACCAATTCTCGGTATAGCGAATATTCTCCAAACTATTCCTAGTTTGGCGTTATTTGGTTTACTCATTCCCATTGCCGGAATTGGTGTATTACCTGCAATTGTGGCGTTAACTTTATATTCTTTTTTACCAATAATTCTTAACACTTACACAGGTATCACTGGTGTAGATCCAGCGATTCGGGAAGCTGGTATAGGCATGGGAATGACTGATAGACAATTATTATTACAAGTTGAAATTCCCTTGGCAATGGGAGTGATTCTGGCGGGAGTACGAGTAGCAACTGTCATTGCTGTTGGTGTTGCCACTATTGCAGCGGCAATTGGGGCTGGTGGCTTAGGAGTATTTATTTTTCGTGGGATATCACTAGTCAACAGTGAATTAATTTTAGCTGGGGCTGTGCCGGCTGCGGTAATTGCATTACTGGCTGATTTTGCAATTGGCTGGATGGAGAAGAAATTAAAAATAGGGATTGGGGAGTAGGGAGTCGGGAGTCGGGAGATGAAGAGAGAAGTCTCAACGCCGGTTTTTGGCGATGACTTGGCCAACGTCTTCATTAAAGTTTCTTTTTTACCCTATTCCCTACTCCCCATTCCCTACTCCCCTTTACTAAGCAGTGTATAAAATGCGCCGCTAGGCGGTAGCCTAATAAATATCAAACAAAATGGCATAAAAATGCTTACTGTTGCCAAACCGAAGCGAGTTGCGATCGCCATCTTTTCTTTTAGCGTTGTTCTTTACAGCCAAGTAGCATCAGCGGCTTTTTTACCCCTACGCAGCAAAAAGGGAATGGTGGTTTCAGCCCATCCCCTAGCCAGTGAAGCGGGAATTTCCATGTTACGCAAGGGTGGTAATGCTGTAGATGCAGCGGTAGCCACAACCTTTGCTATTTCTGTGGTTGAGCCTTTTTCGGCGGGAATTGGCGGCGGCGGATTTTTGCTGGTGCATTCTGAGAAAACTGGCGACATGAAAGCGTTAGATTTCCGCGAACGCGCCCCCCTAAAGGCTACAAGAAATATGTATTTAGACGCAGCAGGAAAGGTGCGTCCCAATGCAAGTATTAATGGTTATTTAGCAGTGGCGACACCAGGAACGGTGGCGGGACTTTATGAAGTGCATCGTCGCTATGGTAAGCTTTCTTGGCAAGAGGTAGTAAAACCTGCGATCGCACTTGCTAAAGATGGCTTTATTATTGGCGATGCGTCAACTTGGCGTTCTCTGCAAACAAACCAACTTTATCAGCAACGAATTCTCAACAATCCAGCAGCGCGGGAAATCTTCACTGACAACGGCAAATTCTACAACACAGGCCACAATCTGGTGCAGCGTGATTTGGCCCGCACTTTAACAGCAATTGCCGAAAATCCCCAAAATTTTTACACTGGAAAAATTGCCAAGGCGATCGCTGCTGATATGGCAAAAAATGGTGGTTTAATTACTCTAGAAGACTTAAAAGCCTATAAACCAATCTGGCGGACTCCAGTTTGTGGAAATTTCCGCAAAGCTAAAATTTGCTCAATGCCTCCACCCTCATCGGGAGGCGTTCATCTATTAGAGATTTTAAATATTATTGGTGACACTGATTTGAAATCTTTAGGATGGCATCATCCCGACGCCATACATTTAATAGTAGAAGCAATGAAGATTGCTTACAGCGATCGCTCACAATATTTAGGCGATCCAGATTTTGTTAAAGTCCCCGTACAAGAACTAATCAGTCCAGCATACGCCAAAAAACGCCGCCAAGAAATTAAAATCGATCGGGCTAGACCCTCCACCGAAGTCAAGCCAGGAAACCTCAATCCCAAATGTCTCCCCATCTCCCCATCTCCCTCATCCCCCTCATCCCCCTCATCCCCCTCATCCCCCTCATCCCCCTGTCCTCGCTACGAATCTCCCGAAACCAGCCATCTTACCGTTGTCGATGAACAACGCAATGCCGTAAGTTTGACTTTCACAATTAACCTGAGTTTTGGTGCTGGTGTGGTGACACCGGGAACGGGAATTATCCTCAACAATGAGATGGATGATTTTGCGGCTGCACCAGGAGTTCCAAATGCCTTTGGTTTAATTGGTAACGACGCCAACAGCATTGCACCCCGAAAAACTCCCTTGTCTAGCATGACTCCCACAATTGTCACAGAAAATAATCGTTTCCGTATGGCCGCAGGTGCCCCTGGTGGTAGCACCATCATCACCCAAGTTTTGCAAGTCATCCTGAATGTATTGGAATACAACATGGATGTTGGTGCGGCTGTCTCGGTTCCACGCATACATCATCAATGGCTTCCCGATGAATTGCGCGCCGAATCGTGGGGTTTAGATGCTTTGACTTTGGAAGATTTACGCCGTCGAGGACACAAAATCAAACAAACTGCACCTTGGGGTAATAGTAACGCGATCGCAGTTACAGCCGACGGAACTTTAGAAGGGGCAGCCGATCCTCGCAGTGAAGGTTCCCCAAGAGGGTGGTGAGGGAGTGGGGAGATGGGGGAGTGTGGGGAGAGAGGGGAGTGTGGGGGGAAAGATTTCTCCCACACTGGACACACCTCCCACACTTCCAATGCCCCATGCCTAATTCCCCAATCCAAAATCCAAAATCCAAAATCTAAAATCCAAAATTCTTTGACTCTACATAGCTACTGCTGCCAAATTCGTTTGCCCGTGCGCTAGGTACTAGTGTCCAACCTGCTTTGAGAAGTTTTTGATAAGTTGCCCAACCTTTAGAACCACCTGGTATCGGATAATCTGGGACTGCCAAATGTCCAAACGCTGTGTAGGGACGCCAAGGTTGACTTGGTTCTGTCTGCAAATACAAGATTTTCTCTCCATCGCCACCAGACTTCGGTAACCAGCACATTTGTCGGTGCATTGCAAACTCCTTTACTTGTAGCTAAAAAGCATAATGGCAAACTTTTGTCAAGTCAAGCCTCAACCTTGTGGTATAGTTTTTTGCCTAATACTTTAGACAAAATGTAATTAATTTCTATGCACTTTAGGATAATTACTTAGAAATTCATACCCATGAGGACAGCTGCTAAGAGGGTACAAAGATAAACAGCTTTCCGTCACTTTCTTTCGAGGATGAGGTTTTTCTAATATTATCCGCGTTGTTGATGATTGTATGTAACAAGAAATACTATTTTGTGGAGGTTCGCAATTAGACTATTTATTGTTCTAGTTACATAAGGGCAGATTTTGGAAATTACTTATAAAGTTCCGTTGATTAAACACCATGAGCAAACAATATAAAATCTATCTTGATGCTTGTTGTTTAAATCGTCCGTTTGATGACCAGACACAATTGCGTATTTATTTAGAAGCACAGGCAATTATGACAATTCTGAGTCAATGTCAATTAGGAACTTGGAAACTTATCAATATCAGTGCTTTAATCGCAGAATTAAACCAAACACCGGATTTAGAAAGACTCAAAAATGCCAAAAACTTACTCTCTATTGCTAAGATCAAAATTATTAATAGTGCCTTCATTGAAGAGAGAGCCGCTGAACTCCAAAAATTAGGATTCTCCAGCTATGATGCCACCCACATTGCCAGCGCCGAAAGAAGTCAAGCTGATGTATTTCTCACAACAGATGACAGACTCTTCAAAAAAGCCCAAAAAAGCTCTCAATTAATTAACGTTAAGATTAATAATCCCATTCAATGGCTGACAGAAGTAATACAAGCCGAGGAAAGCAATGATGAAAACCCAAAATGAAATTATCAAACAGGGCTACGATGCTTTAATCAATTCTCTGGGAGTTACCGATACTATTCGGTTTATTCAATATTTCAGTTTTGGCAAAGGAGATTACACCAAAGAACGTCATCAATGGCTAGATGAAAAAACTTTGGCGGATGTTTTCATGGAAATGAAAGCATTGCAGGAAGACGACACCAATCAATATGACGAAATTATTGAGTAGCGACTTAGAGAATAATTGAATTGAGCAGGTTTGATTCCTGAATCCGTTATTATGCTGCTATAAGTCGCACTCGATCGCATTCAAGAGAAAATTGATATTTGATCGCCGAAAACTTTGGTTATTAGAACAGCGGGGCATACAATTTATCACCAACAATCCCGCGAATTTTCTCTACTAATTGACTGTATACAAAATCAGAAAACACTGGTTTTGCTCCTTCTAATTGAATTGCTTGGTCTAAATCAATCCACGACTTACACCCGCTGTATTTAGCATAATAAGCAATTTCTTGTTCTTGGGGTAGCTTATAAGTCCGTAAGAGCAGAATATATAGGGGTTGGCGTGGTTTCCATTTGAGGCGATCGCTAATAAAATGCTCGTTCCAAATATGGAAGGGAAGTAAGCTGTTGACAATAGACTCGTCACTAACTGGCAAAATATCTGTAATTTCAGCCCAACTACCGATGCGAATTGTGTCTGGATGCCAGCCTGATGTTACTGAATAGACATCATTGGCATACTCAGGTTTGAGCATGAAAGCTTGTTGATGTTCATAAGTAGGGTAAAGCAAAATCTGGTTGTGGGCAACTTGGAAATGTCCATTTCGTTCATGGATACCGCCTTTGCGGAGCAACATAATTGTTTTGCCAGTTTCCAAGGCATTTACGGCGACTGCCCATTCTTTGAGAGCATGAAAAGTTGTAGTCAATTCCATCATGTCTACTGTAATTCTGATTTAATTTCAAGCTAAGACCGATAAAGTATATAACTGTCCAGGGAGATGAATTAGGAAGCAGTTATGGAAAAGCGATGTCTAGGTACAACTGAAGTGCAAATCACACCCATTCTGATGGGAACTTGGCAAGCCGGTAAAAGAATGTGGGTGGGAATTGAGGATGCTGACTCCATTAAAACAATTCGAGCAGCATTTGAAGCTGGTATCACAACAATCGATACTGCTGAAGTTTATGGTGAAGGACACTCTGAGCAAATTGTAGCTGAAGCTTTATCTGATGTGCGCGATCGCGTGGAGTATGCCACGAAAGTTTTCGCTAACCATCTAAAGTATGAACAAGTGATTCAGGCTTGTGAACGTTCCCTAACAAACCTAAAAACTGATTACATCGACCTTTACCAAATTCATTGGCCCTCCGGCGCTTTCAATAGTGAAATAGTACCTATCGAAGAAACTATGAGCGCTCTGAACTTGCTCAAAGAACAAGGTAAAATTCGAGCGATTGGTGTTTCCAATTTTTCTAGCGCCCAATTGGCTCAAGCCGCGAGTTATGGACGTATTGATAGTTTACAACCACCTTATTCTCTATTCTGGAGACAGGTAGAACAAGATGCACTGCCTTATTGTATTGAACACAACATTTCTATCCTTGCTTATTCGCCTCTAGCACAGGGATTACTGACAGGGAAATTTGCGGCCGGTCATCAATTTGACCCAGCAGATAACCGTGCTAAAAATAAACTGTTTCAAGGCGAAAACTTTGAACTAGCTCAACAAGCACTAGAAAAATTGCGTCCTATAGCCCTTCTTCATAATTGTACCCTTGCTCAGTTAGCTTTAGCGTGGTTAATTGCTCAACCTCAAGCAAATGCCATAGCCGGGGCGCGTTATCCCCAGCAAGCCCAAGACAACGCTTTAGCCGCCCAAATTCAACTTTCTGCCGCCGAATTGGCAGAAATTGATGCCATTGGACGTATTGTTAGCGATCGCTTTGATAACAATCCAATTATGTGGGAATTTTGACAATACAGTTTGCTTCAGCAAGCCAAACTCTCCAAGATCCCTTGAACTCTCTTTAAAACAGAGTTGGGGATCAAATCTCCAGATTCAGATTGCAAAATCTAACAAAACGTCAACTTTGGTAAACTAAGGGTTGCAACTAACAAACCTAGTGATAAATTAAATAGTAGGACACCAAACAAAGCAAAACCAAACAAAAAGGGTAAATGACGTAGTGTCCCCTGTCATCAACCCAAGTAAACTTCAGCATATCAAGATACAAGTGGCGAAAAGTCTAATTGTAGAAGACAAAGCCAAATCCTAAAACGGAAAAACGTATAAATGCGAAGTTTGCTAGTTATTTAGTCCACCTTAGTTATTAACCTTCAGTTAGTTAATTAGTTTAACAATTTGAAATCTGTAAACTCGATAAAACCTGGTCAATCCTGACCAGGTTTTTGGATTTTTATAATTAGGAGACTTTACCCACCTTATATATATGAAGAAGCCCGCATCAGTGGGCTTGTTTTATATACTCTAAATTAAAATAAAACTCTTGGTAATTTTCCACCACGGAATAAAATAGAACAGCAACATATCCTACTGTGAGAGATTGATGAAAAACTATAGCTTTTTAAAGAAAATTACTACAGCTATTATCATAGGCGCTGTTTCTTTTTCCTGTGAATCCAAAGTTACCAGAAAAAGCGAACAGGCTAAAGCAACTGACAAACCCAACTCACAACCAAATATTATCTATGGCGATTTAATTATTAAAGAGCAATCGGATTATCTCATGATTCCGGTTAATCTTCCAGACCAGTATCAAGAAAAAGAAAATAATTTAAGTCTTTCACGTTCTTATGAAAGAAATAATCAATTATATAACCTCATCTTTTATCGTAAGCAAGATGGGGAATCTCATCTTTTATTAAACAAAAAAGCCATTATTAACTCCTTTAATTTATTAGAGCTAAAAGCGGTAGGTAAACCAATTACAAGAGTTTGGTTATATAAAATTATTGACCAAGATACAAACGCAGATAAAAAAATGAACACCGAAGATGCCATTGTTGGTTATATTTCTGATTTATCGGGTAAAAATCTCCAGCAAATTACCCCAAACAACACGCAAATTATTAATTGGGTTGTTCTTCCCAGCCAAAATGCAATTTTTCTGAAGATTCTCAAAGATTCCAACAATGATAAAAAATTTACTGGAGAAGACAACACAAATTTTGTGAGGGTGAATCTAGATCAACCTGGTATTGGAACTGAAATTATTAGCGATAAAATAGAACAAGAAATTAAATCATACGTTTTTAAATAATTGAAGAAGAATACAAAATTCAGAATCAATGTAGTGGGGCATAGAGAAGAGGAGACGGGGACACGAGGAAAGACTTATTACAATTTGTCTCCCCATCTCCCCACTCCCTACTCCCTCATCCTTGAGTTACGCGTCTCTATTCAACATTTATCACTGGGCAATAGACAAAACCCAATCGCGTAAAAGTTGGTTCACTTTATCTGGAACTTCGTCATGGGGACAATGGCCAGCCGTTAGGAAATGTTCTGTAAGTTGAGGATAATATTGACGAAACTTTTGAGAACGTTCTCTAGCATTGATCCAAGGATCTGCTTCACCCCATAACATCAACAAAGGACAAGTTAATTGCTTTAGTAGCACATCAACTTTTTCTCCTTGAGGCGTGCTAAAAACTGAAACAAACACATCCATTGCCCCAGGATCGTAAGCTGGACGATAAATTTCTTCTACTAATTGGTCTGTAATTGCACTCTTGTCAAGATAAACTTTTTCTAAGGTTTGGCGAATTACCCAACGTTGTCGCACGTATTGAAATAACAAAGATTGGGCTAAAGGTTGTTGAAAAATCCACTTAACCGAGTCACCCAAAAGTTTTTCTAAAGAAGAGGGTTGTTTGGGAGGCTGAATTTGGCTTTGTAAAGCTTCAGGTTCAGATGTCGGCTGACTTTCGCTAAATGGCCCAGCACTATTGAGTAACACTAAACCAGCCGCACTATCAGGACGTTGTGCTGCAACACACAAGCTAGCATAGCCACCAAGAGAATTACCTGCCAAGACTGCTTTTTGACCGATCGCTTCACTGATAAAATCGTGAAGTTGGTCGCGCCATAAGTCGCCACTGTACTGCAATTTTGGCTTTGCCGATCGCCCAAATCCCAAAAGGTCGATCGCAAACACTTCAAAATCTTGACACAATCCTGTGATATTCTTGCGCCAGTGGTCTGTGGAAGCACCAAATCCATGTACCAAAAGCAAAGGCGGACGTTGCGCTTGCTTCTCTCCCGCACGCACATAGTAAACATTGTGCCCGCGCCACTGCCAATATTTACCAGGAATTGGGTTTGTAGAGGGGGCTGTAGTTGCCTGCATGATTTAAACAAATGTGAAGTAGCTTTTAATAATTGTAGAGTAGGTGGAGAGTGGGGAGTGGGGAGTGGGGAGTTAGGAGTTAGGAGTTAGGAGTTAGGAGTTATTATTCTCCCCTGTGCCCCTGTCTCTGCCTTTTTTGCCCAATGACAAATGACTAATGACTAATGACTAAATTAATTACAGGCAAAACTAAACTTTTAGGAGTAATCGGACATCCGGTGGAACATTCACTGTCGCCGGTGATGCATAATGCGGCGATCGCTCATTTGGGATTAGATTATGTTTATCTGCCTTTTCCCATAGCACCAGAAAATTTGGAGATTGCGATCGCAGGTTTCGCGGCTGTTGATATTGTGGGCTTTAGTGTGACGATACCTCACAAACAAGCAATCATACCCCTGCTCTCAGAAATTACCCCTATTGCTCAAACTATCGGTGCGGTGAATACTGTTAGCCGCCAAAATCACAAATGGGTAGGTACAAACACAGATATAGAAGGATTTATTGCTCCTTTGCAGACAACATATCAACAAGATTGGAGTCAAAAAGTAGCGGTAATTTTAGGCAATGGTGGTGCAGCTAGGGCAGTTGTCGCAGGATGTCACCAACTAGGTTTTGCCAAAATTTATGTGTTGGGGCGCAATGTGCAGAAATTACAAGCATTTTGCGATAGTTGGAGTAATTCACCCATAGAAGAGAATTTGCAAGTCGGTACATGGGATGAACTAGCAAAATTGATTCCTCAAGCTAATCTGCTGGTAAACACAACGCCCATAGGTATGTATCCCAAGGTTGATGAATCGCCTTTGAGCGTGGAGGAAATAGCGAATTTACCAACAGGTGCGATCGCCTACGATTTAATATATATTCCTAAACCGACGCTATTTCTACAGCAAGCAGAAAAACAAGGTGCAATTGCGATCGATGGATTAGAAATGCTAGTTCAACAAGGGGTAGCAGCATTAAAAATCTGGTTGCAGCAGGAAAATATACCTGTAGAAGTCATGCGCCAAGCTTTACAAAATTACCTGGGTTTAGGAAGATAAGTAATTTTAAAACTTATGACTAGACATGGTTTAACTATTGCAAGCCGTAGCATTAACGGATAAATTGTACTTATTTTGAATTATTGTTACTGCTCTTTCATACATGTTCCTTAAACCCGAAATCCTTTTCTCATGGCTTGCATTCTTAGTAAGTTTGACAAGCCTATTTCTTAGCTCTTGGATTATTCTTCCGGCTCCAAATATGTTTTTACTCACCCTAGCAGTGGGAGCGCCAGAAGTCAGTCCTTGGTTATTTTTATTAAATTTGCTCTCTTTATTACTTTCTTTTTTCTGCATTAGTCAGCGTCAACTACAGCCTTTAGCTTGCATTGTCAGTTTAATCGGACTGCTAATTTGTGGATGGGTGCTAGTGAATATTCCACTCACTCAAATGCAGATGGCTCAAGCGATGAAACAAGAGTTAGGAGCAGATTATCTAGAAAAAATTCCAGTTCAACTAAGCACCAAAATGCAAACTCATCCCTTTAACTTAGTTAATTTCTTCCGGGGTATTGCATCAGGTAAAACGCGCCATCAAAAAGATATTATTTTTGCTGCTCCTGGGGGAGTACCTTTAAAAATGGAAGTTTACCAACCACCGCAGGTGGGAAAATATCCAGCACTGATAGTAATTTATGGTGGAGCTTGGCAACATGGAAATCCTAGCGCTAATCCTGAGTTTAATCAATATATTGCTCAACAGGGATATACGGTATTTGCGATCGACTACCGACACGCACCTCAATATCAGTTCCCAGCACAGTTAGATGACGTGCGTACAGCCCTGAATTTTATTCACAAACATGCAGCCGAATATGAAGCCGATCCAGAACGTATTGTACTTTTAGGACGTTCTGCTGGGGCACACCTAGCAATGCTAGCGGCTTATCAACCGGATGCACCGCCCATCCGTGCTGTGGTCAGCTATTACGGGCCTGTTAATTTGACTGAGGGATACAAAACACCGCCAAGTCCCGATCCTATTAATACCCGTGCTGTTTTAAAAGCATTTCTCGGTGGTTCATTAGATGAATTACCTAATCAGTATCAAATTGCTTCACCGATAAATTACTTAACGCATCCTTTGCCGCCAACTTTATTAATTTACGGCAGGCGCGACCATTTGGTAGAAGCTCGATTTGGCAGACAGATGTATGAACGTTTACATGGCTCTGGTAACACTGCTGTTTTCCTAGAAATTCCTTGGGCAGAACACTCTTTTGATGTCATTTTTAACGGTGTAAGCAATCAACTAGCGTTGTATCATACTGAGAGGTTTTTAGCTTGGGCGTTGAGCATTGGGAGTCTTCACTGATGACTGTTGACTGATAACTGTTGACTGAGAAGTTATTATTCTCCCCCTGCCTCCCCTGCCTCCCCTGCTCCCCACTACTTCTGAGACCAGCGCCAGTTATAGCGATTCCATTCATAAATTCCTTGAATTTCATACTCAGCGCCGTTGAAGAAGCGGACGACGCAATTAGTAGAGGAATTATTGCGTGGGCGTAGCCCGTCGTAGACATCGCTAATTTCATCAACCTGAATCACAATGGATGGAAACCACTCCGGTTTACACGGCCCATCTTCTTGCACCCATTCCCATAATGCATTGCAAACTTCAATGCGATCGCCTACTTTCAACTTTAATGCATCTTCAAAATAAGAATACTTATCAAAATGGTATGACTCAACACGGTTAAGCCACTGTAAACCGTAGCGCTGGCGGATAAATTGTACTGTTCCAGAGTCATTTTCCAACAGCCAATCGTTGAGTAATTGGACTTTCCAAGTACGGTTACGTTGTTCCTCGGTCTTAACAAACTCTAAAAATGCTTCTAACTCCTCTGGGGTAAGTTCGTCCAAAGGATTAGCAATATCTGACGCTTCAGAGTTAAAATTTCCCTGGATTTGCTCAACCACTTGCAATAATATCTGTTTCTGTGCGTCAGTGAGAGGACAGCCTACAGCATCACAACTATTAAAGGCTGCTTGCATAGCTGTTTCAATCTCATCTGGTGTCATAAAAGTTAATAGCAATCGCGGGCTTATTTACTTAATTATTACAAAAGTTAAATTAAAGTTTCCAATTCACCTGTAGTTATATCAGGTTCGATTAAAGACTTATCATTAGGGTGGACTGGATAGTGCCGACACTTCTAGGTGGAAACAGTATTGAAGAAGAATTCAGAAGTCAGAATTCAGGAGTCAGAATCAAGACGCGACCCTCTCTACGAGACGCTGCGCGAACGCGGACTCTCGTAGAGAAGCTATGCCGTTGGCGAAGCCTCTCGTTCGCGTTAGCGTCTCCGAAGGAGAAGAGAAGGCTTTACGCTGCGCTATCCGCTTTTTCGATCAAAAAACATTGCTGAATTCTGACTCCTGACTACTGAATTCTGTTCGATAAAATGTGAGCAATTGTTAGCATTTTTGTATCGGAAATCGCTATGACTCAAACTCAGCATCCAACAAAATTCCTGACTTTTGAGGAATTTCTGGCTTATGACGATCGCACTGATACCCGCTACGAATTAGTGGATGGTGAGCTAGTAGAAATGCCAACAGAAAGCGAGGAAAACTGTGATATTGCCAAATTTCTGCTGTTCGAGTTAGCAAAGCATTTTCCTATTACCTTGCTGACTTACAAGGACATTGAAATTGAAGTTAGTGGACGGCGAGCAACCTGTCGGCTACCCGATCTGGTAGTGCATACGGAAGAGTCGAAAGCAGCTTTAATTGGCAGTCCCCGCAATGTGATTACCCGCGATATGCCTTTGCCTGCGCTGGTGGTTGAAGTCGTCAGTCCTGGAACTGAGAACCGCAACCGCGATTACCGTTACAAATACACAGAATACGCGGCTAGAGGCATTACCGAATACTGGATTGTCGATCCGGAATTTAAACAAATCACCGTTTGTAAGTGGGTGGAAGGACAGTATGAGGATACACTGTTGCAGGGTACGGCGATCATTACATCAGATGTAATACTCGATTGGGAATTAATAGTTGAGCAGGTGTTTGCAGTTTGACTGTTGACCGTACCAATTTTAGATTTTAGATTTTAGATTTTAGATTATTTTGGTTCATGCCCCGCCCCTCGTGGACGGAACAAATCCTCTCATCAAAATTTAAAATCCGACGCTCGATGACTCGCTAACGCTGCGCTATCAAGCCCCACACCCTTGTGATCCTGGTCAATCCAAAATCCAAAATCCAAAATCCAAAATCCAAAATTCATTGACTGTTCACAGCCATCAATAAGCCGTAATTCCGTTGTAAGCTGAGGATATAGCGGTTCCCATTCACATACGGTACAACATTAATATTGTGAAGTGTAAGGGCACGGCAGTGCCGTGCTGGTATACCTCACGTAAACGAGAAACGCTATATAAGTTACATAATTATTGAATTAAATTAAGGGGTCTTTTATGCAGTTACGCTCACTCACGGTCATTTTTATTTCTTGTTTCATCACTTTTCTATCGTGGGTGCTTACTCCCCCCGCTCTAGCGCTGACACAGATTAAACTATTTGATATTTCCTATAAAGATTGTCCAGCAGAACTAGCACAAGGAGCTGTTATCAGTAGTGGTAGCGCCGCCGCCAATTGCTTCATTGTCATTGGCAAGGCAGAAAATGGTACTAAGAAAACAGTTTATGATGCAGATATTTTTGGACGCATTTATGATGCCAATAATGACTCAGTAATGCAAAACCGCACCCGTCTTGGTTCGATTGCTGAGGTGCCACCAGGTGTTAGCGATTTTGAATTGAGAATTTCTGTGCCTGCAAATCAGCCTACTCCATTAAAGCTGAAGCAATTCAAGGCAGCTGGATTTAGCGCTGCGGTGCGGAAGTAATGAACCTGAGTTCGGGATAAGAAATCTTCAAAACCCTTGATTTATCATTGTTCGGTCTGAAGCTCTGTTTTAATATATTCTCAATAAGGCATATTGTTGATATTAGTCTCATTTGTAATTGGAGTTTAAACTAATTTTATGCATAAACCCGCCAAACCAGGGCGAAGGCATCTTATTTACTAATAAAAACTAAGGAAGATTTCAAAATGACATAAATAATTGTAGAAATTGACTGAATGATAAATAAAATAAATCAAATATTTTTAAAAGCTCTGAATCAGCTTATCTTCATTTGAACGGCTATTCATTAATACTAAAAATATTAAATTATGCGGTAAATAAAAGCATATTTATCCAGCGAATAAATAAACCTTTCATATAAAACATTCAATTCAAGTTTTGATATACTGTTTTAAGCTAACGCTAAAACACTTAATAAATAGTTGTTATCCATCGCGGCGAGAAACTGTTTATTTTTGATTCCTCGTTTGACTCGCTTCTCTTTACCTAAAAGATTGACTGCAATTTGCCGTAATACTGCAAAATTCTGTGGAGCATTGTCTTTCCTAATCCGGCAGTCATCTTCTTTTAAAGCAACATCCAACACCCAATGTAATGAGTTTTCTATACCCCAATGGCTACGAACAGCATTAGAAAACTCTTCAGCATTCTTGATAAGGCTACTAATGAAATAACGAGTTTCGACTGTTGTTTTACCATCCGATAAGCGGATGGACTCTACCATACCAACACTGCTAAAGTTTGACCACACTGAATCTGGATCAAGTTGTGACCCAATTCCAGTTAAGATTATGTAATTCCGAATTTCATGACGACCATGCCCTGTTTCTTCTGTTTTATATGTGCTATGCTCAATTCCTTCAAAACTCGTGCTTATCCCTATTTTAAATAGTTTTTCAACTGAGTCATAAAGATTACCTTGGTTCTTTTTTAATGTGATTACCTAATCTGCTGATTGCTGTGTAATTAACTTCACAGTTTGCCCTGGTGCGGAATGTGGATTATATTCGTGCCCTACTTTACATTTTACTTGAAGTTGAGTAATTACGATTCCGAATATTCCCAGCATAAAATATTGCTGGGAATATCTGAATTGTCTTGATTTGCAGTTATTTATAATTTTCCCTAAATTCGCTTTTGATCGGTTCACTTACTATTTATGGATGACTACTGGTGTCCCTACTGATGCCCATTCGAATAGCCATTTAGCATGTTTGGGTGCAAGATTTACGCAGCCGTGACTTACTGGAGTGCCAAATTTCTTATGCCAGTAAGCACCGTGAATGCCGTAATTACCTTGGTAAAACATTGCATAAGGGACGTTAGGAACATTGTAGTTTTCTCCCCGCATTCGTGTAGTTTTGAATTTGGATTGAATCTTAAAAGTACCAACTAGGGTAGGAGTAGATTTTTTACCAGAGGAAATAGAGCTTCCATAAACTACTTTGTCACCTTCCCAAGCGATTAATCGTTGCTTTGAAAGATTAATTTGAATCCAGCGCTTATCCGATTTTTGTAATGTCTGGATTGTTTGTGCAATCACTTGATTTTTGGAATTTGCCCAAACTTCACTCGTTCCAGTAGTAGTAAAAACACTTAAGGACAGTGCTGTCCCAGCGAGGAGTATTTTTAAGCTACGCACCCAGTCAGGATAAATCAGTCTTTTCATACTAGATACACTCACACTAAAATTATCTGGTCTTAGGAAAGTTATCAGTTTTCACTTTATATTTCCATATCTACTACTTTAATAGACATGAATTTTTGATGATTTGATTCTAAGTTAACCTAACTGTTGCATGAGCTTTCTAGCCTTGGTTGCGATCGCCTCCCAATTCCCCTCACTGACAAGCTTTTTGGGAAATAATTCACCGCTCAAACCCACGGCGATCGCTCCTGCTTGTAAAAATTCTTTAGCATTTTCCACAGTCACGCCGCCAGTGGGAATTAAGGGAATCTCACCCAAAGGCCCTTGCAAACTTTTAATATAATCAGCCCCTCCCAGCGCTTGCACAGGAAACACTTTTACACAACTAGCACCCTGACTCCAAGCGGTAACAATTTCTGTAGGAGTCAGCGCTCCTGGGATAATGGGCACATGTTTTTCTTGTGCTGCTTGAATCATTGCCGAGTCAACATGGGGTGTGAAGAGAAATTCTGCCCCAGAAGCGATCGCTTCTTCTAGCTGCTGCACATTGAACAGCGTACCAGTGCCAATAATACAGCCTGGTAATTCCCAACGTAGTTGACTGATTAATTCCCCGGCGCGATCGCTATTCCAGGTGATTTCAATTAGCTGCATTCCCCCAGATGCCACAGCCATCGCCATTTCCCGCCCCCATTCCATTTTAGGAGCGCGGATAACTGCGATCGCTCGATGTTTTTGCAACTGTGATAACCAAATTTGATTAGGCATTGATTGGGAATGGGGCATGGGGCATGGAGCATTGGAAGCTACGATTCGGCTGTGCAAACTAGTTTCCTAATACCTAATTTTCAATACTAATACCCAATCCCCAACCCCCATACTTGCTTCTTGAATCAAATTATGAGATATTACATACAAATAACGTTAACTCTATCGAGTTACCGTAGTTTAAACTAAATGTCTCAGTGGTTGGGATTAAAGAAGTAATTAAAATGACAATTGCACAACAAAACACAGCAGTATTGTTTCAGGATTCTAATAGCGCCAATATAGCCGTTTTGTCGAGGTTTGTACGACTATATACAACAAAATTCAAGGTATTTTGGTGGCATATTCACGCATATGGGACGATTTTGGGTGTGATGCTGTTAACTTTGATCAGTTTCATTTACCTGATAATCCATCGGTATTTGAGCAAGCTGCTACCAGTTCTAGTGCATCGAGTTGACATCCTCACCGCCCTAAAAGTGCGGTGATTCCCAAGCATTACTACTTGGGTTTCTGCTTCATAGCAACTGCCTCCACTCACAAAAAGTTTTGGTCTTATGTTCGCTCCACAGACTATCCCCGCAAGCCCTGCGGTTCTTATGTATCGAAATCTCAACAGAGAATTTTTGTGTATTTTGATTCAAGGGTTGGACTGTCCATTGCCCTATCCTCTTTTCCCGGTCTACCGATTTTTCTTCCCCGTTGCGAAGTATCGCAAACTTTGGCGTTAGGGTTTATGTCTCCATCGTCACGGGTGGGTCATTGACCACGCCAATTATACCATGTGTATTGCCGTACTACAAGGACGGGGTTTCAGACCCAGGAGTTTCGATGAATGGAAGATTAGCAGTACTAAGTGAGGAATCGTGGCGGTTTGTGATTAGTCAGTTACGAATGACTAATCACAAACCACAAATGACACTTCTAGTAGAGGAGATAGCTAATTGAAAATGCATATACTGCAATTACCAAGCAATAGTTTGATAGCTTCTAGTTAAAGACCTACTAGGAGCTTTTTTTTGCTTGATTATCTACCTCAATAGGAGGATATATACAATAACTGAGTACTAATTCAACTACTCCTGATGGATATGAATAATTGATTCGGATGATGGATGGAGTCCCAAGATTAAGATTGCTAATATTAGTTCTGTAAGTAAAAAACGTTTACCAAATTAAAAACCATGAATATTCTTGCTTGGATTGTTTTAGGTCTAATTGCTGGTGCCATCGCTAAAGCTATCTACCCTGGTCATCAAGGTGGCGGAATTCTAGGAACAATTTTGCTAGGAATTATTGGTGCTTTTGTTGGCGGTAGTTTGGGTATCTTTTTCAGCACAGGAACGTTAACTCTAGCGGCTCCTACTCTGAGTATTCCAGGTATTGCAGTAGCAGTTTTGGGTGCAATTGTAGCGGTTTTCCTGTGGAACTTATTAACCCGTCGCACTACTGTATAGTAACAAAACTGCGGTCAACCGACCCAGAAAGTTTAGGAAATTCATTTAATTATTTTATCTGTGAATTAAATCAAAAAAAATAGCGTCATCTTCATGAAAAGGTGGCGCTATTTTTTAATTATGCTTAAATTGAACAATAATTATTAGCCCAGGACTAATGCTGTGAAATTATAACAGCGATCGCATGGAATACAAAAAAATTGTAGGGCAGTAAAGCTGTGCATCCCTACTGTGTGCCTCATTTAAATGAAAATTTATCTATGAATCAGTTTTTATTTTTTAAAACATATATAGAGTGTGTTACCGACAGACCAATACTCTATTTTTAAGGGTTTCGTGCGTTAGAAAAAAGTTCATAACGCACCCTACAATAGTTAGATTTTGTTCAAAATTCAAATAGTAATTCTATCGGGTGTGTTAAAAGTTTAGCCTTGCACAGCACGGCGTAAATAAACCAACCATTTTAAAGGTCTCAAACCCTTATGAACAGGTAATTACGAATTACGAATTACGAATTACGAATTACGAATTACGAATTACGCCTTGCAGTACTAGCGCACCCTACTTAAGATTTACTTTATAAATGCTCTCGAAAATGTATGTTATGGTGATTATAGGAATCAAAAAAGTCAAAGTACAAAAAACTTCCAAAGAAATTGAGGCAAGCTCAATAAAGTTGTTTTGTTCTGGTAAATCTGCTTCATAATCTACAGCTTTTTCTAACGAAGAGATAAAGCCAGAGCAACTAAGATAGTGTTCTTCGTAACAACTTGAAGTCAATTAGAACTTGCCCGAGTATTAGCAAGCAAAAGTTCGCTAACCTAGCTAGCATTACACACCAGATGCGATTAGCTTGGGAGTCTGGGAAGAAAGACCCTGAGTACAGTCTGGCAAACCAACACCAATCAGAACAGTTACTAATTTCATGTTCGGATGAACATTTTTAATTAAGACTGATGCAAAGACGCGGAGAGTTTTAATTACAAGTAATTCAGCGAACTTGACATAACTTAGTACAAGCGAAAGAAACTATTTTCATCTGTGAATTATAGTTTCGGCAGTTGCTTGTTTACTTTCTCTTGGAATGTAAACTTCACCAAGAGCAAGTACTGTTCCACATTGCTAAAAGTTATCAAGATGCTCCCAAGCTATAGCATCACGGTTTGCTGATGCAGACATAGCAGGGTTTGTGTAGCTGCTACCTTTGGGCTTAGATGTGTTCTCACGCAATCATCACGGTGCGATTTAGTGATTTTCAGGAAATACCTGCAAAAATCACAAGTACAGCAGTTGCTCAATAGTTTGGGAAATTGGCAGGTTCACCCGCAATTTAGAAGTTCTTGGCAGCTATGACATAAGCAAAATCAAGAAAGTTGTAACGACCATTTAGTGTGGATTACATTTTTGGTTGGTTGTGTGGTAATGGGAAAAAACTTTGCGTGAAGTTGAATTTCTTATGTACCACTCTTAGGGCTTGAGCAACCTATGGAATTCTGTTACAACAATCTGCAATGCTTCAGTCAACTGTTAAAAGCTTCGTGATTGGGAGACTTAGATTTCCTGTAAATGAACTTCAAGCAACTGTAATCTACCGCCCGTAGTGTTGCCCAAGAGAACAACGTCTTAGATAAACCTTCAAATCCATAGACAAAACAATTGTAGGAAAACGCTCATCATGACTGACGAAAAAATTAGACAAATAGCTTTCTACGGTAAAGGTGGTATTGGTAAGTCTACCACTTCTCAAAATACCCTTGCAGCTATGGCAGAAATGGGTCAACGCATTTTAATCGTCGGTTGCGACCCGAAAGCTGATTCTACTCGTTTGATGTTGCACAGTAAAGCCCAAACCAGCGTTCTGCAATTGGCTGCTGAACGAGGCGCTGTGGAAGACATAGAACTCGAAGAAGTCATGCTTACTGGCTTTCGGAATGTGCGTTGTGTAGAGTCTGGCGGTCCAGAACCCGGTGTAGGTTGTGCCGGTCGCGGTATCATCACCGCCATCAACTTCTTAGAAGAAAACGGTGCATACAAAGATGTTGACTTTGTAAGCTACGACGTATTGGGTGACGTTGTGTGCGGTGGTTTTGCGATGCCCATCCGTGAAGGTAAAGCACAAGAAATCTACATCGTTACCTCCGGTGAAATGATGGCGATGTATGCAGCTAACAACATCGCTCGTGGTGTTCTCAAATATGCTCACACTGGCGGTGTACGCTTGGGTGGACTAATTTGTAACAGTCGTAACGTTGACCGAGAAATCGAATTAATCGAAACCTTGGCAAAACGTTTGAACACCCAAATGATTCACTACGTACCACGTGACAATATTGTGCAACACGCTGAGTTACGCCGGATGACTGTGAACGAGTATGCACCTGAAAGCAATCAAAGTAACGAATATCGGACATTGGCGACAAAAATCATCAACAACAACAATCTCAGCATTCCTACACCTATTGAAATGGAAGAACTAGAAGAGTTGTTGATTGAATTCGGTGTCCTTGAAAGTGAAGAAAATGCTGCAATGTTGATTGGCAAGTCATCTGCTGAAGCACCAGTAGAAAGTACTACCAAGTAAACAATAGCAATTTGCAGTAGGGGCGCACAGCTGTGCGCCCCTACAATCGTTTAATTTACAAACGGTGTATTTCTATTCAATTGCAAACCGCTATAAATAAGTAGAAATACACTAAAATTTGCAAGTTTCATAAAATTTTCAACAAGTTGCATTGGTTCCTACACACAATTCGACAATGTTTAGCTAAGCTATAAGCTCTATGATTATGGTTTATTGAACGTCTTATGCATTGGTTGTTATCTGGGCCGTTGAGTACAGAAAAATTGACGGTTAAGATTGCAGGGTTGCCTGCACCGTTACAAGGTAAGAAGTTGGTGCAGTTGTCAGATTTTCACTATGATGGTTTGCGGCTGTCGGAAGGTATGCTAGAAAAAGCGATCGCAGTTAGCAACCAAGCTGAACCAGATTTAGTTTTATTGACAGGTGATTACGTAACTGACGATCCCCAACCAATTCACCAATTAATACTTCGACTCAAACATTTGCAAAGTCGCTGTGGGATCTATGCTATTCTTGGCAACCACGACATACATTACAAACACGCAAAAACAGAAGTTACAGAAGCGTTAACTAGCATTGGAATTCAGGTCCTTTGGAACGAAATTGCCTATCCATTAGGAAAAGAATTACCACTCGTTGGACTGGCCGACACTTGGTCACGAGAATTCAATCCTGGGTTAGTTATGAACCGACTAAACCCAGACACGCCCTGCATTGTTTTATCCCATAATCCAGATACTGCGGAGATATTACAAGCATGGCGAGTTGATTTACAATTATCTGGTCATACTCACGGTGGTCAAATCGTAATTCCTGGAATTGGTCCAGCTGCGTTGGTTTACAGCAAGATTACCAAAAAAATACCCCTGAAAGTGCGGCGTAGAGCGCGATTTTTAGAAGAAAATGTTTCTGTAGTCAGCCATTGGGAATGGGCGCAGGGTTACCATCGCGTAGGAAAAAATCAGCTATATGTCAATCGTGGTTTGGGAACTTACCTCCCAGGACGTTTATTTTGCCGCCCAGAAGTTACTATAATCACGCTACAAGGTGAGTGAGTAATTCCAAATTCAACATGCAACAACTCAATTCCAGCAAGTATTCTGGTTCAAAATTGCTTGCAAATTAAAGCAAGACTAGCTTAGTTTAGTCTCATAATTTCAACCAATTAGTTAATTATATTTCTAGTAGATGACAGAAATTGTTGCAATTTATCAAGTTGCATTTTGATTTTTGGTAAGCTGTAAGCGCTGGTATGAGGAGTATCGGTTGCCTTATGCATTGGTTCTTTACGGGACATTTAAGAGTAGATAAAGTAACGGTTAAGATTGCGGAACTTCCAATATCTTTACAAGGTACAAAGCTGGTGCAGTTATCGGATTTTCACTACGATGGTTTGCGGCTATCGGAAGATATGTTAGCAAAAGCGATCGCACTTACTAACGAAGCTGAACCAGATTTAATTCTATTAACTGGTGACTACGTAACTGATGACCCAACGCCGATTAATCAATTGGTGCTGCGATTAAAACATTTGCAAAGTCGCTGTGGTATTTACGCCGTCCTGGGTAATCACGATATCTATTACAGCCACTCACAAGCAGAAGTTACAAAGGCGTTAACTAGCATTGGGGTGCATGTACTTTGGAATGAAATTGCTTATCCACTAGGAAAGGAATTACCATTAGTAGGACTAGCTGATTATTGGTCGCAGGAATTTCATCCCGCACCAGTTATGAATCAATTAGATTCTGTTACACCCCGCATCGTTTTATCCCATAACCCAGATACAGCCAAGATATTGCAACAATGGCGCGTAGATTTGCAATTATCTGGTCATACCCACGGTGGTCACATCGTAATTCCGGGCATTGGGCCTGTTGTATTTTATTATAAAAAGCTGCTGAAAAAAATTCCCAAAAAACTCCGGCGTTGGGTAACACTTTTACTAGGAGACTG
Organism: Nostoc sp. FACHB-973; assembly: GCF_014698115.1. Classification (GTDB taxonomy): domain Bacteria; phylum Cyanobacteriota; class Cyanobacteriia; order Cyanobacteriales; family Nostocaceae; genus Nostoc; species Nostoc muscorum. The sequence continues at coordinate 9,275 of NZ_JACJSJ010000073.1, read as the reverse complement.
CTCGAAAGTCGTGCGATATTGGGAATGGGCGCAAGGATTTCACAATGTGGAAGAAAATCAATTATATGTCAATCGTGGTTTAGGAACTTATAAACCAGGACGCCTATTTTGTCCGCCGGAAGTGACTGTTATTACGTTAATTAGTCATTAAAGAGAATTCAGAATTCAGAATTCAGAATTCAGAATTGATCGGCAGTTTAGTATCCTTAGTATACTCATTCATCAAATATTTTCATGATTCTTTAATTATTCTGACTCCTGAATTCTGACCCCAAAACAGAAACCGCCGGAAGCTACGATGGATAAATATCAGCAGCTTGGGGCGGTTTCTTGAAGATTGGATAATTCAGAACTAACTAATTCAACTAAGGTGGACAGTATTCACGATCGCTTTACAGAGAATTGGACATCCTTCTATATATTCCAACTAGGCAGGCATTTTCTGGCTGTGCGTTCTAAAACCTCCAAAATAAATTGATGAACACAAGGCTAAAACACATTTAACGGATGCCACAACCTAAAGAGCGATCGCCATAAAATTAGAGCAGGAGGTACAGGCTCTAACTTAAAAGTTTTACTTAACTTTTAACCTGTTTGTACCTTGCTCTTAATCTAGCATCATGTTTGTTTAGTTACTATCTTTGTTTACTAAACTTGAATACCATTAATTTATCGCAATAATTCTGAAATATTCCTTAAAATTAGCCCACTTGTCCTATGTTGGCGTGAACACCAACATTGCAAGTGGGCTGAAAAATCAGAAGCGCTATTGAGCAGAACCGCCTGTAGTACTATCTCCTGTGTTAGGAGAATCACTATTAGATGTAGTGTTTGACTTATCTATTCCTTGAGATGGAGTAGTTTTAGAGGTATTACTTTGAGTTTCTGGAGTGACGGTACTAGTAGAACTATCGTTCTGGGAAGTCGGAGTATTAGTACTTGGACTAGTGGCTTGGCCTTGTGTCCCATTGGAAGTTGGCTGGGTTGCAGAAGGCGCTTTTTCTACCGGAGGTTGCTGGGGTGGAACGGTAATATTAATATTCGGTTGGGAAGGTGCAGATGGGGGTGTAACCTGTTGTTGGGGAACAGGAACAGGAACAGGTACTTCTCTGGTTTTTTCAATGATTGTCGTTTGTGGTTGAGGAGAAGCAGTAGGGGTAGGACTGCTATCACTCGGTAAAGGAACCAAGACTGGCACAGTACTGTCAACAGCTGTGTTACCGCGCTGGTTGAAGTACCAAACCCCACCGATAATCAGGCCAGCTAAGGATGTAATGATAATACCCAACAGCAAACCATTACTAGTGTTTTTCTCATCACGTTCGGCTAAATTTGCTTGTTGGTATCTAAACTCAGAATTTCGACCTTGCACGTAACCGTTTTGGTAAGAGTTGGGATTATTACTGTTGTTAAGTGTTTCAGTGGTTCGTGTTAGGTTGGTGTGAGTATTACCATTAGTATCAGTGTAAGATTCTTGCCTAACTTCACTGTTTTTGATTTCGCGTTCATTGGGCATAGACATAGCTGTTGATTTAACTCCTCAGATACGATATTTAGAAACTAAAGTTTTGTAAAAACAAGAGGTTTTGATGATATGAAAAACGTATGTTGCTGATAAAAATTGAGTTTTATTTGCTACCCAATCGTTGGTAATTATCAGAATAACCTCAGTGTTTACACAAGTGGCTCTATCTCCAGGGAGTTAATACTTAATCAAAAGAAAGAGTATTCTACAGATGGATGTTATTATGCTGTCATCTGATATTTTGATCAAAAATTTAGTAATTTACATCATCTAAATTTTTAATTTGTCGTTAGACATTGCAGCGTGAAATTTTGATTGTCATGTCTCGGCTACCACTAACTAGGATTTTGCCATCTGGACTGAAAGCAACAGAGTTAACCCAATCTGAATGGTTATCTAAAGTGTAGATATTTTGTCCGGTGTTAATATCCCATAGTTTGACTGTACAATCTGCACTACCACTAGCAAGATGCTTGCCATCGGGACTAAAAGCGATCGCACAAACATAGCTACGATGTCCGGCAAGAGTGTTAATTAGCTTACCTGTACCACTCTCCCACAGCTTGATAGTCTGGTCATAACTGCCACTAGCTAAAATTTTCCCATCAGGGCTAATGGCAACACACATCACCCAACCTGAATGCCCGTTGAGAGTTTGCAGCAGTTTTCTACTCTGCAAATTCCACACCTTAAGGGTATTATCCGCACCGCCACTGACAAAAATCTGCTGCTTTGGGCAAATGGCAAGGGAGTAAATCAAGCTAGAATGACCTTTGAGGATGTGCAGCAATTGTCCCATGCCCATATGGGAAACTTTTATAGTAGTGTCTGTACCCCCACTGAGGATAGTCTGGCCATCTGGGCTAATAATTACAGAAAAAACTGGGGTTGAATGTACTTTGATGGTGTTGAGTAATTTACCTGTGGACACTTCCCAAATCATCATGCTACCGTCATCACTGCCACTAATCAGAGTTTGACTATCTGCGCTGTAGGCTAGGCATCTTACCCATTTTGTATGTGCAGTGAAAGTACGTAGTAATTCTCCTGTGTCGAGATGCCAAATATTGATAGTATTATCACTACTTCCACTAGCCATAGTTTGCCCATCTGGACTGATTGCAGTTGTAAAAACCCCATTTAGATGAGTCAGGGTGTGTAGACATTTCCACGGTGAAGGTTGAGACTGTGATTCAGGCGCAGGTGGCGATGTCGGTTTCGGTGGTGGCGGTGTTGATGGCTTTGGCGGTGGCGATGTCGGTTTCGGTGGTGGTGGCGGTGTTGATGGCTTTGGCGGTGGCGATGTCGGTTTCGGTGGTGGTGGCGGTGTTGATGACTTTGGTGGTGGCGATGTCGGTTTCGGTGCTGCTTTTTGGAGTTTCAGTTCCAGTTCTATAGCATTTTTAAAATCTGACTTGGCTCTATTTTCATATCCTAGTTTTGAGCAAGCAAGCCCTCGATATCTATAGGCTTCAAAGTAGTTGGGGTTGAGACGAATCGCTTGGGTAAAGTCTTCAATTGCTTCACTATACTTTCCTTTTTGAGCTTTCTCCATGCCTAGTCTATAGAAACTTTCAGCATTAGATGGAGTGGAATCAATTTTAGTGGAAGTGTAAGCAGATTGATTGATCTCACTTATTTGATAAGACTTTAACCTTGCATAAGCTTGATTGATTTCTTTGATTTTTTCTTCCGCTTCTAGCTTTTGCTGGGGTTCGAGAAAACAATCTGGATGCCAAATCTTAGCCATCTGGCGGTAAGCTTGCTTGACTTCCTCAACAGATGCACCTGGTTTCAATCCAAGAATATCGTAAACATGATTTATATCGAAGCGATCGCTCATACCAAAAAATCAGCAGCAAATCTCACTCTACTTAGTATTCCCAAGCATAAGTATTAACTAACTCCAGGCATGGTATCGCTATTTGAATCTGAATTCTGAATTCTGCCACATCACATCCAACGCCGATTTAGCCGCAGTAAAGATTTGATTCCCTGACAAAATCTTTTTACCAATGGTTTAGGCTTTGATACACGTCTAGGTGATGATCTACGCCCAGCACCGGGATTTATTAATTCTTCTTCTATTTGTGCAGCTTTATTCAAATCTGAAGCGGCTCGATATTCATATCCCAATTGAGAGCAAACTAGCCCACGATATTTGTATGCATCGATATAGTGAGGATTGAGGCGAATCGCGTGGGTAAAATCGGCGATCGCATCTTCATATCTGCCTTGAGTAGCATTCTCTACCCCTAAAGTATAAAAAGCTTCTGCATCCCAACGTTTGACAGATACTTTTGTGGGATTTTTCGGCGAAGATGAGGATGGATTTGCAGTAGCGGGAGACTCAGATGAAAATTCAGACTTGAGCTGATTGTAAGCTGCGTTGATTTTTTTGATTTTTTCTTCAGCTTCCTGTTTTTCTTTTTGATTAAAAAAGCGATCGGGATGCCAAACTTTCACCAGTTTACGGTAAGCTCGCTTTACCTGTGCTGGCGAAGCACCGGGTTCCAACTCCAAAATTTCATAAGCATGATTGATATCGAAATCGTCGCGCATACTGAAAAATCAGCAACTATGTAAATCCATGTTAACTATTCCCCTAAATCTGCTTTCGTCAACTCAAACACCCCATTCTGGTTATCACTGGGATGGAAGTAGTCGCCGCTTCTTTGAAGGTTGGTATTACCGTGTCACTTTACCGGAAATTCGCCAAACATTCGCCTTTATGTACTCCATCGAAGATCCCATCGGCGATAAACCTTACAGTGGTGGTTCAGCCCAAGTCCTCGGCCCGGATGATGAGTATTTATGCCGTACTTTTCCGGATGTGAAGAAATTCTGGGGTAGTCGAGATGTTTTGGGTTTAGGACATTGGGGTAAAAATAATTTGCAAATTTCTCCCCTGTACCTTCTTCCACAAGAGTTTGAGCATTATGTTCAAGAAGGCTATCAAGCCACAGCGACATTAAATCAGGGAATTATCCGCGATCGCGCCACTAATAATTATTGTCGTTGGCAGTACGAAATTCAACCAGTATACGCCTGGGGTAATCAAAATAGCATTCAGCAGTCAACCGCAGGCTGGGTGTCTTTTTTGCAGATTTTTGAACCTGGATGGCAAATTTTGATGGCTCACGGTTTAGCCAGCGGTAAAATTGACTGGAATGGCAAAATTTACGAATTCACCAACGCCCCAGCCTACGGCGAGAAAAATTGGGGTGGTGCTTTTCCCCAAAAATGGTTTTGGATAAACTGTAACTGCTTCGAGGGCAAACCCGACTTAGCCTTAACTGCTGGTGGTGGACGGCGGGGTGTATTGTGGTGGATGGAATCTGTAGCCATGATTGGTTTGCACTATCAAGGTAAGTTTTATGAATTCGTTCCCTGGAATTCCCAAGTAGATTGGGAAATTCAGCCTTGGGGTAGATGGCAAATGAAAGCGAGTAACTCAAATTACGAAATTGAATTGACAGGAACCACCGATTTACCTGGTACACCCCTACGTGCGCCCACAGCCGAAGGTTTAAGATATTGTTGCCGGGACACCATGCAAGGAAAGCTAAATTTAGAATTACGAGAACTCAACGGCACAAAATCTCAAATCATCCTCAAAGCAGAAAGTTTTCTTTGTGGTTTAGAAGTCGGCGGTCAACCTTGGGATAATTGTTGGCAGTCTCAGTAAAAATGCTATAATCACCAACATGGCTTTTTTGGGGCTGTAGCTCAGTTGGATAGAGCGAGCGCCTCCTGAATAATCGGGCACTATAAGGGAAACCTTATGAGTGAATGTGGTTGAATTCGGTGAACCCTAAAGAGTGAAAATTTCCTTCTTTTAAGATGCTTTGAGTGATTGTAAAAAGTATTACAAGAGGCATTTATAGAAAGTAGGAGTGGTTGTGTGTTTACTACAGTGTTGACACTCCAGGGGAATACCGAGCCAAGCTTGATTAAATTCAAGAAGGTGTAGAGACTAGGTAGCCACCACCTAAAGGCTTTTAAGCCTATGGTGAAGGTATAGTCCAGAGAGTGGGGAAACTCACACAAATCTGAAGCGCTAGGTCGTGCGTTCAAGTCGCACCAGTCCCGTTAGAATAATTCGTAATTCGTAATTCGTAATTTGTAATTAAGATGTAGTAGCGTGTCAAGGCTAAAATATTGCCATAGATTTTGGAGTTTATTTAGCGCTCTAGCGCAACTACGAACATTTTCTAATGCACAACTTTAGTCTTGACACCCTAGTAGGGTGTGTTATGCCGTAGGCTAACGCACCTTCAATTTTTGACGGTGCGGTGCTTGGCGACAACGCACCTTACATTTAAACATCGCAAAGACGCGATAAATCGCGTCTCTACAATAATCAATTTTTTGTACAGACGGCGATTTATCGGCTATATCTGTGGAAAACTTGTGGAAAAACCACGGTGCTTTTCCACAAAGTAATTATACTTAATTAAGTTTTGTCAAATAAATCTGAAGTTTTCCACAGATTTTTCCCCAAAAAGTAAGATTTTTTCCACAAGCTAAGTGAAATTTAATCAATTTTTATACGTTACTTAATATCTTTGGCGAATTGTTTAACTTTGACGGTAAATGATTAGGGTGCAGGTTGTGGAAAACTTCAAACTCAGAATTCTGACTCCTGACTCCTGAATTCTGAATTCTCACCTACGATGATTTTCGGGGGCGGCTTTTCATATTAATGCGATCGCTCAGTTGGCGTAGTGTTTGTGCTAAAGTGCGATCGCTCTCCTGGAGTTGAGTAATTTTCTCACAACTGTACATCACCGTTGTATGGTCTTTACCACCAAACTCCTCCCCAATTCTCGGCAAACTCAAAGGCGTGTGTTGACGCATGAGATACATACCGATTTGACGCGCCCAGCTAATTTCCCGGCGTCGTGAGTTACTTTTCAGGTCATCAATTGAAACATCAAAATTCTCAGCTACAACTGTCAAAATTGCTTCTGGGGTAGCTACTACTTTTTCATTCGGTGGCTCTAAAACTGGAGCGATATTTTCCACCGTCATCGGTAAACCCCAAATAGAAATATAAGCCAACGCCCGAATTAAAGCTCCTTCTAATTCTCGAATATTAGAAGTATAGTTAGAAGCAATATATTCAACCACATCACGGGGCAAGCGAATATTTTCATACTCGGCCTTTTTCTGTAAAATCGCCATTCTCGTTTCTAAATCCGGCGTTTGCACATCTGCAATTAACCCCATAGAAAACCGAGAACAAAGACGTTCTTGTAAACTAGGAATCTGATTCGGGGGACGGTCAGAAGCAATCACAACTTGTTTACCTGCTTCATGTAAAGTATTGAAAGTATGAAAAAACTCTTCTTGGGTGTATTCCTTACCTTCGAGAAACTGAATATCATCAACTAATAAAATATCAGCGGCTCGATAATGCTCTCGAAAACTTTGCATACTATCCTTACGAATCGCTGTAATTAAATCATTAGTAAATTGTTCAGTAGAAACATAAAATATTTTACAACCAGGAGAAATTTCCCAACGATAATGACCAATGGCTTGCATGAGATGAGTTTTACCCAAGCCGACGCCACCACATAAAAACAAAGGATTAAACTCCTTACCTGGAGATTCCGCAACTGCCAAAGAAGCAGCGTGAGCCATGCGATTGTTAGCACCAACTACAAAACGCGAAAACACATATTTAGAGTTTAATTCCGTAGTTTTTTGGACATTATGAGAAACAGCTTCAGAAATATTGCTAGGATTTGATGATTCCCAAGAAATCTCTCGTTCATTAACATGAGAAACTTCATCACCTTGAGCAACGGTAATGTAAATTTCCACAGGATGACCCAAAATATCTTGCACTACATGAGCAATGGTGTTGACATAATACTTCTGTAACCAATTCCGAGCAAATGGGTTAGGAGTACGTATCACCAAGCAATTATTTTCTAATCGCTCCGCACTAGCAGTTTTAATCCAAGTTTCAAAGGTAGGTCGGGATAACTCAAGCTGTAGGCGCTCTAGTACCTGACTCCAAAGACTGTCTATGGAAATTTCCATGATCCACCACCTTTGCTGCTAATCGTCACAATAGAAGAGAAAGCACCAATTTAGCATCCAGACTACCGCGCAGCGGAAGTCAAAAGTAGAGACGCGATTAATCGCGTCTGTACAAAAGTCAAAAGAATTGTATTCAGGATTTCTGCTCCATTTTGAATGGTAGGCTGATTGACGCTGTGCTGTACTAGACCTACAACAAGCTTTTAAGTTGTAATCATTTTGGGACATACCCGGTAGGCAAGATCCTAACACCCACTGACTGACAGGGAGAAGCAACGACACATGAAGACAACAAACCATGACTTAACGCTCAAAAATATTAATACTGGAGGTTTGCCCCACAGGTTGTGGATGCTCTCAATAGTGGTGTTGCTGGGGAGCTGCTCTCTTCTACCTGCCAAAACCTTTGAGAGCCAACAAAGCGAACCTCAAGCTGAAAAGCCAGTAGATTCCAATCCGGTAATTGTTCCTCCACCAATTATCTCATCGTCTGGAGATCCTAATTTTGTGGTAAAAGTCGTGCAAAATGCTGGTTCTGCGGTAGTTAGGATTGATTCTTCCAGAACAATCACTTCTCGTGTACCAGACGAATTTAATGACCCATTATTCCGGCGGTTTTTTGGAGACGCAGCGCCACAGCCGAGACAACGGGTAGAGCGGGGTAGCGGCTCTGGATTTATCATTAATTCCTCAGGTCAGATTTTGACGAATTCTCACGTAGTAGACGGTGCTGATAGAGTGACTGTTACACTCAAGGATGGTCGGACTTTTGACGGCAAAGTTTTAGGTGAAGACGCGGTAACAGATGTAGCTGTGATCAAAATTGAGGCCAATAACCTGCCAACCCTGTCTGTAGGGAACTCAGACATTTTGCAACCAGGAGAGCCAGTAATCGCCATCGGCAATCCCTTAGGCTTGAATAATACCGTCACTTCTGGGATTATTAGTGCTACAGGTCGTTCTGGTAGCGATATTGGTGCTAGTGATAAGCGGGTTGATTACATCCAAACCGATGCTGCCATTAACCCTGGTAATTCTGGGGGGCCACTACTAAATACTCGTGGTCAAGTAATTGCCATGAATACAGCCATTATCCGGGGCGCTCAAGGCTTGGGATTTGCCATTCCCATTAACACCGCCCAAAGAATTGCTCAAGAATTAATCGCTAAAGGCAAAGTAGATCATCCTTATTTGGGTGTGCAAATGGTGACACTGACACCAGAAAACAGAGAAAGAATCAAAAATATTGCAGGCGATCGCTTAAATCTTACAGCAGAAGAAGGCGTTTTACTCGTGGAAATAGTGCCGCGATCGCCCGCATCCGCAGCAGGACTCCGAGCCGGTGATGTGATTAAAAGCATTAATAACCAGCCTGTGACTAAAATTGAACAAGTACAGAAGCTAGTAGAAAATAGCAAAATTGGTACCAGCCTACCAATAGAAGTAGAGCGCAATGGGCAAATTGTCCAAGTAGCAGTCCGACCTGCTCCTTTACCTGTAAGACGTGAAGGGTAAATTTTATTGGGAGTGGGGAGTGGGGAGTGGGGAGTGGGGAATGGGGAATGGGAGATGAGGGGGATGAGGGGGATGAGGGGGATGAGGGAGATGAGGGAGATGAGGGAGATGAGGGAGAATAATAACTCCCCAGTCCCCAGTCCCAATGCCCAGTCCCCAGTCCCCAGTCCCCACTCCCCAC
>NZ_JACJSJ010000072.1 GCF_014698115.1 Nostoc sp. FACHB-973 | reverse complement strand
CAACTCTACGCTGGGTCTTTCAATGTTTTATGTCGATTCACTTACTTACTGTTGCCCAAAGCAAGCAAATTACTAATTTGACTCCCGAAAGACACTGGATTCTCAACTTTTTTGGTGCCCCCTGTCGAAAATATTATCTGCTTTGCTAACTAACCTGCGGAATGTGGGATTATTGTTATTAATAGTTATTATTCTGGTTTACCGAACCGCAACATTAGAGTAAACCGTAATCTTTCTGACTGCCTAAATTGGTGCGGTAATCATCAATGATTTGGTGATAATAACCGAATTTACAAGCTTATTAGTTCTCAATAATATGGTAATCAAAGCAAGGAATTAAATCCTACGTTAATTGAGCAACAAACTACTACTGGTACGAGGGATAAATTAATATGCTAGTTCGTTACAACCCCTGGGAAGAATTGAACGCTTTAGAACGTCACATCAACGGCTTATTTGGAGATACCAGAGTACCATCTGCACGGTTTGAAAAAGGCTTTATCAGAGTTCCTGCTGCTGAACTACAAGAAACTGATGATGCTATTCATCTCAAGCTAGAACTGCCAGGACTGGAAGCTAAAGACCTAGATATTCAAGTCACTGAAGATGCTGTTCACATTAGCGGTGAGCGCAAGTCCCAAACTAAAACCGAAAACAATGGCACTACAAGAAGTGAATTCTACTATGGTAAATTCCAACGTGTAATTCCTCTATCTGCTAGGGTTCAAAATACCAATGTTACCGCAGATTATAAAGATGGCATTTTGAATCTGACACTGCCTAAAACTGAGCAAGAAAAGAACAAGGTAGTTAAAGTTAATCTTGAGCAACCTGCTGGATAGTGTGAAACTACTCTACCTCCAATAATTGATTGAGATAGCTAAGAGCTTGGTTATGACATGACCAAGCTCTTTTGTATGCGATGTCTACTTTAAGGGGGAGCAACGCGAAAAAGTGAGATCATGGTCTAATGAGCAGGGGAAGCAGGGGGAGAGATTTTATTAGTTGCTAAATCATCCCGCTTTCGGGAGCAACGCCGTAATTCTTTAAGACAAAAAGTAAAATAGATGTAGCTCGAATTGACCAATTATAAGCTCTCGGCATGAAGTTACCAAACCTTGATCTCGAAACTATTGATCGCATCATTGAAATGGCATGGGAAGATAGAACACCAATGGATGTTATTGAAACTCAGTTTGGGCTACAAGAGAAACAGGTAATTGCCTTAATGCGGCAGCAAATGAAAGAATCCAGTTTCCGTATGTGGCGAGAGCGAGTTACCAAACGCAAGACAAAACATTTATTTAAGCGAGAGTTTATTGCAGGTAGGTTTAAGTCACAAAATCAAAAATCATGAACATGAATGTGTGACAGGTGCGATCGCTTGGGGTTTCCTCTCTACGAGACGCGCTACTCGCGTTCGCTTGTAAAAGTTTAAGTTACAGCGCCACGTTCAAAGGTTCTGGCAATTTGGCATCACCGAAGAAGCGGAGGGGCAGGGGGCTCTTAGCTGGGGGAGCAAGCCCTGCCCCCGCAGCCGTGGAGCGGAGCAGAACATGGGTATGAAGCCCCGCCATAAAGGGCGCTCTTGCTGGGGCGGAGTACAAGCTCCGTCTCAGTTTTCCCCCTTGCTCCCTGCCCCCTGCTCCCCTGCCTTTTTTGACAACTCTCTGAATTGCCGTTTAAATGAGATATCAACAGAACAGAACAGCCACAAATCGCCTAAGTTGACCCAATGCTGTAGATAACTCAGCAATCAACCCACAGCGCTCGGTCATCGCTTCTCTACAACTGGCTAGTAATGTACTAGAAAATAAATAGTAAATGTGCGATGGCTCAAGCGCCCGCCGTAGGCATCGCTGTTGGTTTTCCTCGCTTGATTGGGTCGGGCGATCGCTCTGCTACCAATCAAATTACTTTGGCTGCCACTTTACCTAATGCTGTCTCCAAACGGTTGGTAAATTCAACAGGAGCGATGATGTATGCCACGTTGGAGGCGATCGCAATTGTCAGTTGGACTTGAGAGGAGTTTAGGATTTATCACAATCGATAGGCTTGGCGAACCCTTATTATATATTTGTATATTTGGTATGGATATAAAATATCTGCACAAGTTTGATCAAGTCGCTTTTTGCAGGTTCACCTTTATTCAACCATTCTATTAAATCAGAAGGGGATAACCAAAAACTTTCAATAAAATCATTCTTATTGTAATCTGGTTCACAATCTAATGTGATTTCATAAACTTTCATAAAAGCAGACACTTGATATTCATGTGGTGTTAAATAACCCAATAACTGCGTATTAACCATGTTTAAATATAAGTTTAATTCTTCTTCGAGTTCACGTTGCAGAGCATCTTCGTAAGTTTCTCCACTTTCCACATGACCACCCATACTGACATCAAGACAAAGGGGAAAAATTTGTTTTTGTGCAGAACGGCGAGGTATCCAAAGTTGTCCTAGTGAGTTAACGACAAAAGCATTGACAACTCTAAAATTCCACAGCCCTTGACTATATATTTCTGAGCGTTTCTTTTGTCCGATAACGCAATCACTTTCATCTACAATGTCAAGTATCTCCAAATCTTGCATCATACAAATAGAATTAACACTTATTAAATATTATACAGGTTGTAGAGGACTGGGGGCGGTGTCTGTAACGGGCTGTTCGGTGACGCTTGGTTTCCTCTCTACGAGACGCGCTCACGCGAAAGTTTGATGGGTGAGGGCGATCGCTCCCCTTTCCCCCCAAACTGCCATAAATTCCTCCCATTCGTCATCAGTCTGGGGTGGTTTATCTAATGTCAGTCCCACTACTGGCGTTAGCTTCCTGGCTTAGTCTATGCTCTCGCCAAACTCAACCAACTGGTGTTCTAGGTTCGGGTCGTAGCCTTGAGCTATCAGCTTGGCATATTCGGTATCGGTCATGCCGAGGTTGTGGATGTTGGTCATGGTTGGGGTGGGGGGCGATCTTTGGGTTTCCTCTAAGAACGAGGTGGGGTGCGATGGCTCAAGCGCCCGCCGCAGGCATCGCATCGGTGGTACTCGCCATCATTTAAATAACTTTATTCCCGAATTATTAGCTGCTCATTCAACAAAATGTCTTCAAATTTATCGCACGTTACTTAAAGTTATCCCTCACAAGACTGTTCCCGATCGCCCCGCTAGGAGTGAACCACGGGTTCGCAAACGCCGCCCAAAAGCTTACCCATTGATGACAAAACCCCGGAACGAATTACGTAAACAATTACAAACTGCTTAATTGATAAGCGTTTCCGCTTTTCTTAGTGCCATTCAATTCTGACCCTTCGGCAAGCTCAGGGCATCGCTTCTGAATTCTTGTTTAATTATCTCCCCTAATTCTCCCCTTTTGTTTTCTAGTCTTATAAATATCAAGAAATTAACGGGTAGAAATAAATAAATTAAATTTATCTGTTATTGATAACTCTAAATTATTTATATCTATTTATCTGTTATTGATAACTCTAAATTATTTATATCTATTTAACCGTAATCTAAACAATGATACCAGGAGAAGAAGTCATGGCTAAAAATTTGGGTTTTATCGACAAAGAAAATAATAATCTTGCTGAATTAGCGGTTAATTTAGGTTCAATAAAAGGGACTAATACAGGTGCAGGAATTTTAACTAATCTTTCTTCCAATGCATCGATAAATGATATTGATTGGTATAGTTTTAAACTAGATAGTACAGCACCTGTCAACAGTTACATTGAACTGTCTTCGCCTGATGTTGTCAATATTAAGGCTACCTATGATGTGGTTTTATTCAAGTACAACGCTGCAACTGATAGCTATGACAGTGTGACTAGTTACCAATTACCTAATTACCCATTTACAGAGAGAATTGACCTCACTTCTTTACAAACTGGGACTTATTTTTTTGCTGTTGTTGGTGCTGCATACTATGGCAGTAGTTCCACTGGATTATATAATCTCAGAATTTCAATTCCCTCGCCTTCTTTGCCGGGTACGGTGATTAATGGCACTGATGTTAGCGAGAAATTGACTGGAGGAAATGAAGAAAATACTATCAATGGTAAAGCTGGTAACGATACCTTAATTGGTGGCGCAGGTGACGATACTCTCAATGGTGGAGATGGCAATGATATCTTGACTGGCGGGGCTGACAGCGATTTGCTTAATGGTGGAGCAGGTATTGATAAAGTAGTAGAATCGGGTGATTTAGCTAAATTTATTCTCACCAACGATCGCCTAATAGCCAATGGCGTTGATGTACTCCTTGGTATTGAACAAGCTCAACTCACTGGTGGTAATACCTGGAATATTCTAGACGCATCTGGATTTAGTTTAGGTTCAGTTACATTAGATGGTGGTGCTAGTGATGATTCATTATTAGGTGGTACTCAAAGCGATCGCCTCATTGGTGGCGATGGCTATGATTTCCTGGATGGCAAAGCAGGATTTGACATTCTCATTGGCGGTACTGGCGGAGATGCTTACGTTGTAGATAACGTTGGAGATGTAATTTCCGAAACATCCACTTCTACCTATGAATATGATAGAGTTCTGTCTTCTGTTACTTATACTTTAGGAGCAAATCTAGAAGAATTGACTCTTACGGGAACTGCTGCCATTAACGGTACAGGCAACGGTTTAAATAATAAGATTACTGGAAATACTGCTAATAACACTCTCAACGGCGGAGCAGGATTTGACATCCTTGATGGTAAGGGAGGTGTTGATACTTTAATCGGCGGCTTAGGAGATGATACTTACATAGTTGATAATACTTTAGATGTAATTGTCGAAACCTCAACCACAGATTTTGATACAGTCGAATCTTCTGCTACATACACCTTGGCAGCCAATCTCGAAAATTTGCAACTCGTTGGTAGTGGCGGCAATATCAACGGCACAGGAAATAATCTCAAGAATCAAATTACAGGTAATAGTGCCAACAATATACTGAGTGGACTAGCAGGTAATGACGTTATTTATGGCCAAGAAGGAAACGACACCCTCAACGGTGGAGATGGAGATGATTACCTTTATGCCGGAGGGGGCAATGATGTAATTAACGGAGGAAATGGCAACGATTATCTTGATAGTATCACTGGCAAAGATATCTTCAATGGTGGGGCTGGAGAAGACTTTTTTGCAGATGACATAGACAACAATAATATTTACGTTTTCCAGTTTGGAGAATCTTCAGCTTTAGCTGCCGATGCAATAAATGGTTTTTCTATTGGCAGCGATAAAATTGACTTACTTGCTGCAAATGGTACAGCTTTAGGAAAACCAGTCAGCTTAACTCGTGCAGCAGACAACTATTACTATGAAACGCAACTAGACCTAGTAAAACAGGTATTTATTGATGCTAACGGAAAACTGGCAGGTAACCAAGCTCTGGGTCTTAATAGTGCCGCTATAGTCCATAATGGTCTTGATTTATACCTAGTTGTCAACGATGGTATCGCAGGATTTCAAGCGAATAGGGATTTGTTGATTAACTTACAAACTTATGGTACATTACCCGCTTTTGGCTCTGTACCAGTTGATACATTTTTCGTTTAATTTAACGTGAATTTAACTGTCTTGAAAATAGGGTTTTAGAAATCAAACCAGATTCCTATAATATCAATGTGTAACAAAGCTCCGTAGATCCGATATCCATTTTGGCCCTGTTCACATGTGGTGGCGGACATACAAAAAGTGAGATTTCGGGGGCATTTCAAGGTCAGGAATTTGAGTACAGCACTTTGGGCGTAGATGCTTTGCTACGGATTCTTAAGCGTAATCACTGCACATGTCGCCACCTCGAATATGACCAATATCCTGAAAATCATGTTTATATCATTGCTCAAAAGACTTAACCAATCATTGTGTTTTCCTCGCTTGAATGAAAAGTGAACACAATCAAGTTACTTTCGCTGCTACTTTACTTAATGCCGTCTCCAAACGACTGGTAAACTCTGAGGAGCGATCGCAACTCATAATCAGTTGGCCCCAATGATTTTCAAATAGCAGCGATCGCCTTGACACATAATTTAACATTAGTCACGCACAACACCAGAGAATTCAGTCGCGTTAGTGGACTGGTGATTGAGGATTGGGAGCAAGAATAATGATATGAATGTCACTAAGATAAGCGTTAACCCCTGGTATTACTGGTTTTGGGGTGTCGGGTGTCGGGAATTACGAACAACTTGGTTTTGTCTGGCGCACTAAAATTCAATTTTTATTAACACACGAAGCTGCAACCCTACCCCCAACACCCTGCCCTGACGATCTTTCACATGAGTCTTCGTGCCATTCGATGCTGCCTCAAGCAGACTCCAATAGCGCGATCATCTTCTCTGCGACACCTTTGGCAGAAGCAGGATTCTGTCCGGTGACGAGATTTCCATCGGCGATGCTGAATGCCTGCCAGGGTGCCGTCTTATGGAAGAGTGCGCCTTGTTTGGTGAGCGCCGTTTCTAACTCGAAAGGCACATCAGCTTTTGCGTAGTTTTCTTCCTCGTCGTTCGTAAATGAACTGATATTCTTCCCGGCGAGCAGGAGAGTGTCGTTGCTCAACTTGACGTTCAGTAACGAGGCTGGACCGTGGCAAACGGCCCCAACAACAGCGCCTCGCTCGTATGTCTCTTTCACAACCTTTTTGAGAAGTGGATGTTCAGGCATATCGACCATTGGTGCCAAACCGCCAGGCATAAAGATGGCATCGTACTGGCTGACCTCCACGTCTGAGAGTTTCTTCGCTTTCTGCATTGAGGCCCACCCTTTTCCTACTAAGAAGGCTAGGTTGTCAGGGTCGTCAGCAAGATTGAGCGCATCCAGAAACGGCGTATCTCCGGTGAGACTTGCGAAATCAATTTGGTATTTTGCTCTGTCAAATTCAGCATAAGGATGTGCAACCTCTGGCAGAAAATTTCCCGTCCTTCGGTTGTTCGGACCAATAACGCACGCGTTCGATACGATAATGAGAATCTTCTTTGACATAACTTTTCCTTAGTACGGTTGTTTGGTTCGGTTCGGGACAGAGCTTTAAACAAGCTTCTTCACCAATATCACCTCGCGGGCTTCAAGATGGGGGATGATCTCTTCTGCGACAATTCTTTTATAGTGTTCCGATCGCTTGTGAGATTCTGCGGCAGCAGTATCAGTGTAGTGTTCACAAAGAATGAGTTCGCAAGGATCGCTTTCCGACTGATAAATCGTGTACGAAATGTTGCCTTCCTCCGATCTGGTCTTCTCGGCCAGCTCCGGTAGCAATTTCAGTATCCGGGACGTTTCCGACTCCAAAATTCTCCATTTCACGATCACGATCTTTTCCATGTGCTTACTGCTCCCTTATAAGACAAGCATATTAACACCCCAGTAGCTTGCCAAACAGTTGTCGTGCCGTCTGTGAACGCTTAACTGCGATTAAGATGTTCGGACTTTTCTCGTTGGATAATTGGGTATTCTACCGAATTTGACCTCAAAGAATTCGCCAACAAAGTCGTGATTATCGCGAATAATGTTTCTTTGTTTATTTTTACACATTTGGGATGCTCCGTTGATAAATCAGGGCATCACGTTAAATTTAAGTGTTTAAGTTCATTTGTTAACCAAATTTGAAGCAATTCATTCAACAATCTTTTTTGAGTAGCTAAATCAAATTGGGCAGGGATCAGTTTTTCTAATCGAACGATAGCTAAGTATTCGCCAATTTGAATAGGATTTCGCATTTGTCCTACATGACTACTAATTAAGGATTGTGCTACTAATGGAGGCAATGAACCGAGTTCTACAGGCCCAATCAAACCACCAACTTCCGCTTCTAGACCTTGACCATATTGTTTTGCCAGTTCTGCAAAAGATTGTTCACCGTCAAGAATACGAAAATAAAGTTCTTGGACTAAATTGGGGTTTTGGTGACGAAGAATTGAGTAAACAACTCGATCTAATTGACTCTTTTGTTTGATAAAGTAGGAATGTAATTGGTCGCCCCACCTTGCCTGCTGATATTTTTCTAGTCTCAGAGGACGTGTAGCCCAATTCTGCAATTTTTCTTCAGTCAGATAATGTTTTACCAGCCAATCTTGCTTTTGTTCTGTTGTTTGAAAGGCATGTACTTGATAAAACTGGCTGAGACATTCCTTTTCTTCTTCAACAGTACAAGATATTGTAGCGATCGCTTGCTCAACTAAAATTTCACAAGCTAACTGTGGCAGAAACCCATACCGTGCTAACAGAGGTATCAATTCAGGAGCAGTGAATGTTTGTTCACCAATTGTGAGTACCGTGTTGTTTGCTAAAAGATTTTCTGACTGCAATTGTTGCTCTCGATACTGACAAGCGGCGGTTAAGCGTT
Source organism: Nostoc sp. FACHB-973 (assembly GCF_014698115.1). Taxonomy (GTDB): domain Bacteria; phylum Cyanobacteriota; class Cyanobacteriia; order Cyanobacteriales; family Nostocaceae; genus Nostoc; species Nostoc muscorum. The sequence continues at coordinate 34,837 of NZ_JACJSJ010000072.1, read as the reverse complement.
GTTGAGTAGTTGTCCACTGTTCTGGAAAAGCTTCACGAGTGTAAATTCCCAGCGCCAATTGATAGCAAGCGATCGCCTTGTCTAAATTTTCCTGAGTATTTCCTTGAATCCGTTGCTCGTAGGCTTGAGCTAGGTTACTTTGGGTGGTTGCCCAAGCTCTAGGTACAAATTCACGAGTGTATACTTGGAAAGCCAATTGATGAGATGCGATCGCTTTTTCTATATTTTCGGCTTTGTCTCCTTTGATGCGTTGCCGATAAACCAATGCTAAATTATTTTGGGTCATCGCCCAATCTTCAGGGAACTGTTCACGGGTATAAACCTCCAGAGCAGATTGATAGCAAGCGATCGCTTGTTCCAAGTTTTCCGCTTTATCACCCTGAGTGCGGTCACAATAGGCAATGGCTAAATTATTTTGAATTGCAGCCCAGACTGTCGGATCAGTAGAACGATTTAAAACTGTGATTGCAGATTCATAACCAGCGATCGCAATCTCCAAATTTAATTCAAATGAGCCAAACGGACAACGAAGAAATAAAGTAGCCAGATTAGATAAGTCCTTGGCAATACCTTTTGCTGTGTCATTATCTACCGTAGCTAGGGTAGAACTAGCCCAGTTGCGTAAACTATTACTCCAATCAGATTTTACTTGACTGAGATTACTTTGCAAAATCGGATAAACAGCTTGGGGATTACCACCACTATCTTGAGTAGTTTGCAACAATCGCAACAGCAGATAAGGAAGTTCAAAAGCAGTAGAGCTTTCAGGTGTTTGAGAACTATTTGCTGATTCTGATAATTTTTCTTGAGTATCAGTAGATGATTCTAGAGAAGGCTTACTTAAACCCAAAACACCTGCTAGATTTTTGATGCGATCGGCAAAAAAGTTGATTTGTCGAGGTGGCTTAGTAGCAGTAGAAGTTACCTCAACTTGCGATCGCCAAGAAGAAACTTCTGGTTGTTCGCCAGAATTTGCAGTTGATTCAGCTATAGGTTTAACTAAACCCAATTGTACAGCCAGTTGATGAGCGCCATTGAGTAAAAAGTTAGCAGCATCTATTTCTCCCCGTACTGCAATAGAACCAGCTGTTTGAGCCATGACATCGATAAACCCAGCATCTACTAAATCTCGGTGAGCTGCCAAAACCTGATTTTCTTCTCCTGGGGGACAGGTTAATAAAGTTTGTACTAGCTTCGTGTAGGCAGGTAAGCGAGAGGAAATTGCTTGAGAAATTGACTGTTGTAAAGCTGTCAGTAACTGACGTAAAAATTGAGCCGCGTCTGTGGCATTTTCTTGTTCAGCCTGTTGGATCACTGCTTCTATTACTTGCAAAAAAACTGGATCGATTAAGTCTTGATTTGCTTGAAGAATCTGCTGTTCTTCACCTAATGAACAACTAACTAGAGATTGAATTAAATCTAAATATGGTTGTAGTTGTTGCGATTCTGTATTCAACATTTAGCTTTTTTTTAACGCAAAGTAAAGTTACGCAGTATTTCACAATAATTAGGCGCATCTTTATAGAGACTTGGTATTAGTGGGTTGAGTTAGATAATTTCAACCCAACCTCTGGGTAACGCCTATGCATTTGGCCGCTAGCAATTATAAAATAAGTCCATCAGTAGCCGAACCAAAGAAATTGAGTTCAATTCCTGCCGTGCCTTTTTTCGTATCATTTATGTATCTGATCCCAAAGATACTAAATTTGTATTTACCGATCGCCGATCCCCAACCATTAGCAGCAACCGCCTCTCCTAAAGTTAGTCCGGCATAAGTGTTAATCTCCACAGCACCGCCATCAAGGAATGATTTGCCGTTAAATTTTTGGTTCCCCTTCAACTCGAAACCAATTACAAATTTGGACAATGTAAGACTGCCGATGCCTTTTGCTTCAACTTTTCTCTCATTTAGGACAAATTCTTGACCAACTGCGGCAAATACTTTAACTTTAGGTTTCAATTGTGTTGAACCTAACTTAGTTAAGGTGAGTGATTGTTCTAAAGTAAAACCAACTTTTACTTTGACTCCTGATTGCGCGAGATCTTTACTACCTGCCGGCGGTTTTGTTTTTCCATATTTGCCTTCAACACCAAAGAATCCTGTAAACAGGATGCCAATGCTGCCGTTGCTCAATCCACCTTTATCGGCATTAAATCTGACGCCTGGCCCCCAGCCATATTCAATCTTTTCTAGATATTTGCTAGTAGCAGGCTTAAATATTTTATATTCAGTGGCAAAAGTGTTAAAGGGACTAATAGGAGAACCAACAGCACCAGAAGTTGATCCACCAGTAGTACCAAAAATATTATTCACAACGCCACCAAACGGCCAAGACTGGATATAAGATGCGAAAAGTTCTATTGTGACTCCTGAGAGAAATAGGACAGTAGACCAGAAGTTGATTTTATCTTCAAAGTTAAGTACCGTAAAGATTCTCTGTGATTCCTGTAGTCCATTGAGAATGTCTTGAATTGTCTGCGATGCAGAAAACTCTCCTAAAGTAAAGTAGCCACTTGGGTCAACATAGGCTACGGGATTGGCTTTGGCGTAGACATATTGGTTCCGCGATGATGGGTCATTAATCTCGCCTTCATAGGTATCTCGGCTAATAAAACTACCTGCATTCAGGTCGTTGTAGCGCGATCGCAGGTATTGTAATCCAGTTCCTTTGTCGTATTGTTCTCCGGCGTATAGATATTGGTTATTACTTGTACCAGTTTGTTGCAGGATGCGACCGTAGGCATCATAAGTATATCTTTGGGTAACGGCTCCTGAAGCATCTGTCAGTACTTTCGTACTATCTTGGCGATCGCCTAAGTAGTACTCTGCACTTCCAGATTGCAGACGAACTAGGGGGGACTGAGTACCATCATTAATGTATGCAGCGGTTATGGTATTACCTCGATACTCTTCTCTGACTTGCACATAAGGCTGGCTATAGTCAAGTAAGTATTTGGTTTCTAACCCATCCACAACCTGAGAAATGCGATTACCTTGACTATCGTAACTATATGTGTATTGATGCAGGGTTAGATCATTGACATCTTTTTGAGTCAATCCTACCAATAGATTCAGCGTATTCCACTCGTAAAAGACCTTCAGTGTAGGACTGATTGCAGTTAAACGATTACCATTGGCATCGTAGGTATAACTTGTAGTTACACCATCAATAGTTTCGCTAGAAAGCTGATTATTATTACCGTAGATGTAAGTAGTGATGCCAAGTAGCGAATCATTGCGTTGTAGGCGATTACCAGCACCATCATAAGTGTAAGTAATTATACGGTCATTACCAGCAAGCAGATCAATGTTTTCAGTGGTAAGACGATTGAGGGCATCATAAGTGTAAGTAATCGTGCTTTGGGAAGCTAAACCGACATTTTCATCGATCTTGATCACATTGCCAATGGCATCACGCTGATAACTGTATCTAGAAATCACTGCGTTAGCAGCATTTCTTTGTTCAATTTTGGCAAGAAGACCTAAGTTATCCCAGGTATAAGTTTCAACTACTCCATTAGGCAGCGTCTTAGTCTTGAGCAGTCCATTTTCGTAGTAGGTAAAACTGGTTACACCTACTCTGGAATCAGTGATGCTTTCGAGCAATCCATCGTCACTATAGAGATAGTTAGTAGTTCCCGCAGCAGTTTTAATTAAATTCGTTCTACCAAAGCTGTCATAGCCATATTCAATTGCGCGCCCATCGGGGTTGGTCTGTTTAATAACTCTTCCTAGCGAGTCATAAGTAAACGTAACTGTACCAGAAGCGTCAGTGACTTGAGAAAGAGTCCCATCCGTACCATAGTCATACTTTACACTAGTGTTGTCAGGTAAATCACTCTTAATTAGATTGCCAACATCATCATAGGTGTAGTTGAATACCTGTCCGGCAAAGTCTTTTGCAGAGACTAGTTCATCAAATTCGTTATAGGTAAACTCTTCTCTTTGTCCTTGAGGTAGAATTCTTGCTGTCCGTCTACCAGCAGTGTCATATTCATACTTGGTAACTTTACCCCGAAAATCAGTCTCCTGGATTAAATTGCCAAGTTCATCATAGGCATAACTTGCGCGATCGCCATTAGGTGCAACAATCGCAGTAATTTGATTTTTGAGGCTACGCTCAATCTTAAATTCATAACCAACTGCATTTTTCGTGGTAATTGTTGTACCCGGCACAATTGGCTTGTTATCCGCACTATTACTACTTTTTGTACCATCGGGGTAAATAGTCTCGATCAAATTACCAAGGGTATCGTAGACATATTTAGTTACTCCGCCTTGAGCATCTGTGAAAGTAGCTGGTGAACCATCCTTGTTGTAAGTGTAGGATACCTTTTCACCGAGTTGATTTTTCTGCTCAAGCACGTTGCCAAGAGCATCGTACTTTTGTTCAACGAAAGTACCATTGTTGTAGGTAACTTTTAGAGGATTGCCAACCGCATCATAGGTAGAAGTATTACTCGTGCCATCGGGGAAAGTTACTTTGGTGGTTCGACCCAAAGCATCATATTCAAACTTAACTGTTTGTCCTTGGTCGTCAGTGATTGATGTTTGCCGTCCTGCGGCATCGTAGGTGTAAGTTTCTGTATAGCCGTTATAGTCTTTGAGCTTAATCAAATTACCCGCTAGGTCATAGGTATACTCTCGTCTGTTGCCTGCGGCATCGATATCTGCGGTTTTACGTCCAGAAGCATCATATTCAAAACGATTAGTCCGCCCCAGAGAATCGATATTAGCAATTATTCTACCGTTGTCATCGTATTCAGTTTTAGTGATTACACTCTGAGTGCTGCCATTAACAGTGGTAACAATTCGCTCACTTTGGATTATATTACCAGCACTGTTATAGGTGTATTTTGTAATGCCACCATTAGCATCGGTACTGGAAGCCAGTAAGCCTTGTGAGTTGTAATCCATTTTATAGAGAACAGCTCCATTCAGTCCCAAAGACGTAGCACTGCCATTCGCATTGTAAGTATATTTTGAAAGATTACCTCTGTAGTCTGTAGCACTATTTAAAAGTCCACTAGTACTGAAACTCTGTTTAGTGACATTGCCATTAGGATCTGTTGCACTAGTAACTCTGCCATTGGCATCATTAACAAAGGTGGTTGTATAGCCCAAAAGATCGGTTTCTTGGCTGAGATAGCCATTACTGTCATATTTGTAGGTACTGACATTACCTAGCTGATCCGTTTGTTTGGTGAGGTTATTGTTACTATCGTATTCACTCTTGATTTCGTAGCCCAGTGCATCTATGGTGCTGACTGTATTACCTCGTTCATCGTAGAAATAAGTAGTTGGATGACCTAATCCATCAGTAATTACTTCTTTTTGTAGATTAGGATCGTAAGTGAAAGCGATCGCATTACCTGCGGCATTCTTGTAAGTTTTTAGTCTGCCTTGGTCGTCATATTCAGTTCTGGCAACTTCCCGATTGAGAGGGTCAATAATTCTGTCAAGATAATGGGCTTTCGTTGAGTTGTATTCAAATTTTGTAGTATTGTTTCCACGATCTGTAACAGCAACCAAGTCTCCTTTAGCATCGTAGGTATATTTAATTTCTTTACCATCGGGATCGACTACTGAAGTGATTCTTCCCTGTGCATCTCGCTTGAAGGTGACTTTTGGCCCAAAGGAACTTTGAATAAATGCATCAGTGTAGGTGAGTTTTTCCCCTTGAGGTGTGGTGACAGTTTCAATGTTGCCTGTGGTTGGGTCAATTTGGTAAATCTTGCCATCTTTGGTAGTCAGAACGTACTTGGCATTGAAATATGAATTGGCAGGATCGTAGCCCAAACCAGATAGGGAGCGGTATTTACCATTCGGGTCTTGCAAAACTAGGCTGCTATCACTTTCAGCATTAGAAATAGTCAGCGTGCTAGAAGTACTACCAACTGCTTTAAATCTAGGAATGTATAGGTTGGCACTAGGATCGCTGAAGAACCTGTTAAATCTACTACCAACTGGCTCAAATTCAAATACTTGGCGCTCTAGTCCTGGAATTGTAATATAAACCTTTGTTCTATCATCAAAGGCATTACTGGGAATTCCATAATCTATCAGGGATTGATCTTTACCAAGACTGGTGCGTAAATCAACATTTTGATAGTCTAATGCCCACCCTGGTGCAACATCACTAGTTGCATCTAGAGCGAGTGAGTCATAGGTACGTCTGAGAGTGATTGGTAAACTGCCAACAATAATTTCTAAATCGGTGAAACTTAACTTAAATTCACCGAGTTTCAGTTGACCACTAACGACATCAATCTCTCCACCTATTGAACTCGATAATCCTGTGTCATCAGTAGCCGTCAAGCGGACTTGGTATGTACCATCAGCAATAAAAGTGGGGTCAAACTTACCAAGGGAATTACTGGATGCCACCTCTGCACTACCCTTGAACATGGTAATCCAGTTATCTGTACCAATTGGGGCAACTTCGACGACGTAATCTTTCAGGTTGTCATCTGCGTCAGTTACCTGACCAAAGATATCTGTGACCTTGGTAATCACACCGTTAGCTATTCTGTCAAGGTCTAGTGCTACTTCTGGAGCATTAGCTGGTTGAGATGGGTCAATGACAGTAATTACAACTGCATCTTCTTTCACATTGCCTGCGCCATCTGTGGCTCTGGCGATGATATTAATGTTACCCGCAGTGTTCAATTTCACTGTTGCCTGACCAAAGGCATCTAATGCAACCGGAGTACCACCTACCAACAGTTGCAAATTAGCAACCTTCACATTATCTGTTGCCTGGGCGCGGAAGGTAATTTGAGATCCCAAATTTGTCGGGTTGAAACCTGCAAATTGTAGTTTGACTTGAGGTGCAGTATTGTCAGCAGCAACGACCAGATTGTAGCTCTGTTGGGTGGTGGCTCCAGCATCATCTGTGACTGTCAGCACAATGTTGTGAGTGCCGACTTGAGCTAGTTTTGGTGTCCAACTTACCCGTCCTTGGTCATCAATGACAATCCCCTTGCCTACAGATGTAGTATCTAGTTTGTAAGTCAGTTTGCCGCCTTCCGGGTCACTGGCTTGAACATCATAGCGGTAAAGTTGGTCAGGACTTGCTGTGGTAATTGGTGTAGAACGAATGACGGCTGGGGCATTAGCTCTAGCTGTCAAGGTAAAGCCTTGAGCCGCGCCTAGCCCTTGAGCATCGACAGCGCCCACAACTACTTGATAGTTACCTGCTACCGGAGTTGCCCAGGTGAGTAGGCCTGTGGTGGCATTGATTGCTAAACCTGTAGCTCCACCATTATTAATTAACTGGTAAGTCAACGCCCCACCTTCAGGGTCAGTAGCATCTACATCATAGCTGTAGGCACTGCCTAGTATCGCCACATATTTAGGAGTGGAGGTAATAGTGGGAGCCTGATTAATCGCCGTTGTACCCACTTCGATTTTGTAAGCTTGGGTAGCCGCAGCGCCTTGAGCATCCCTTGCTTGTACTTCAATTTCATAAGTACCCGCAGCTTGAGGAGTCCACTCAATCTGACCATTAGCATCAATGGTCATGTCTGCGGGACGGCGATTGAGCGTGTAGGTTATAACATCATTTTCGGCATCTTTTGCTACTACGCTATATGTGTATTTTTGACCTACGCCTGCACGGGTGTTGGGGTTGGAAACGAAAAGGGGCGGGGTGTTTGTGCCTGTAACGGTGAGCGTGTATTCTTGACCAACATACAAACCGTAATTATCACTCAAGCGAATAGCAACGGTATAATCGCCAATTTGAGTTGACTTAGGCTGCCAACGTAATGCCCCTGTGGTTGGGTCTAATACCATACCATTTGGTGCATTGTCAAGACTCCAGATTAAGCGATCGCCATCTGGGTCGTTACCTTTGAGATCGTACTGGTATTCTTGCTCCAAATTGGTAACAAAATCCGGTGCAGAGGTAATCACAGGTGCTAAGTTAGGAGCTTGATAACCAACATTAATGGTGAAGGATTGGTTTGTGCTACCACCTTGACTGTCTGTAACCTTAACAACGACATTGGTATTTCCAGATTGATTGGCTGCGGGTGTCCAAGCAATGACATTCTTGGCAATGGTCATGCCTGTAGGTGCAGTTTGCAGACTGTAAGTTAAAGCATCGCCGTCTGCATCCGTAGCCGTAATTTCGTAGAAGTAAGAATTACCCAAGCGCGTCGAGGTGCGCGGCGTGGAAGTAATCACAGGCAAGTTGTTAGCCACAGGATTGATCACTATCGCCTGAGCCACTTGCAAAGATTCGCCGCCCTTGCCATCCTTGACTTTAATCGTGAATTGGCGATCGCCCAGTTGACCAGCTGTTGGTGTCCAAGTCAACAATCCTGTGCTGGTATTAATGGTTGCACCTGTTGGTAAACCCACCACCTCAAAGGTGAGAGAATCTCCATCCGGGTCAGTGGCTGTTGCTTGATAAGTAAACTGTTTGCCAACTTGAGGTTTAGCATCGTCTGGGAAAGTAGAGGTGAAGACAGGTTTAGCATTTTCGGGCAGCAGTTGGACGTTGAGATACTGCAATGCTTGTCCGCCTCGACCATCCTTAACTGTCAGCAAGACGTTGAATTCAACCACCGTCGGCGCAAAAGCTCCCCTACCGATCGCATTTAAGCGGTCTTGCTGTACTTTTAAATCTGCGTAATATTTCTCTACTTGTTGTTTAGTAGGATTCCAGATGACGTTACCAGTTTCCTGGTCTACAGTCATTCCTTCGGGTGCTAGCACCAGGCTGTAAGTTAGGCGATCGGCATCAGGGTCTTGAGCATCAGCGTTATATTTGAGCAATTCCCCGGCTTTCAGCGTAGTTAGTGCTGCCGGTGTAGTAGTAAATACCGGATTTTGGTTCGGTGGCGTGCTGACTTTACTAATGCCAAATAAATGGTTGTAATTTTCACCGTTGACGGTAAAAGTATCTGCAAAGGAGCCTGTGGGCGGAGCTGTCAGGGTATAGCCACTGGGTACAACCGTCCGCACCGTATAATTACCTGGCAGTACATCATCAAAGGTAAAGTAGAACTTAGTGGAAACTCCTAAGGGATTTGGTGTGGTGTCTTGTTTCGTAATTTGGTATGGCTCACTGTTATCAAATACCCCATTGTTATTGACATCTAAATAAACAGTGACATCATCAACAAAGGGTTCAATCGCATACCGAGGATCAAAACCCAGGAAGAGATTAACCAGTTCTTCGATGTCCGTGAGCTTGATTGCTTCTGGGTCAATCTTTTGCAGGGTGCTGAGGGTAGAAGCTTCACCAATAGCAAAGGCAGTAACATTACCACCCCTGTCCTTAATATCCTTGGCAACATTAGCTGCAACTGTCGCATCCAGCGGCCCATAACCATCAGACATGAAGATTAAGTTAGGCGTACCGGATAATGCTTGGCTGAATAAGGTATCAATTGTGCTTAGTGCAGTTGTAAAATTATTGCTGCCGTTGGGGGTGTAGCTCTGCAAAATTTGCTTAATGTCAGAGATACCATTGTTATCTTTATCAGCCAAGGCAGTGGTGTAAGACTGTATCCCAGAAGTAACGGGGTCCATATCTTGAATCACCGCTGAAATTTGGTGAGGAATAATACCAAACTTGACTGTATTCCCCGCACCTTGAGCAATAACTGCATCTACCATTGCTAGGGCGGCTGCTACCTCAGCATCGAGTACAGTTTTGACATTCTCATATTCGCCTTTGCCGTGGAATGGAGCCTCAGTACTACCGGAAACGTCAATAGCAAACACGATCGCCGGATCGATTCCCTTGACCAACTTGGAGTCTAGCAATCCATTACCATTCAGGTCATCGAAGACTGCACCTTGAATTTTACCTAGTGCCGCAAAGACATCGACTGTAAATTTTTGTACATCTTTACCGCCACGGCGATCGGAAACTTCAACGGTGAAATTGGCTTGATCACCAGCTTTTACCGTAGATTCTGGGAACCAAAGTAATTCTCCAGTATCGCTATTAATCAATGCACCTGTGGGCGAGTCAATCAAGCGATAAACCAGTGCATCCTGGTCTGGGTCGATCGCTTTTAGCTGATAGGTATAACCTTTTTCATCCAAGCCAAACTTAGTATCAGCTGTAGAGATAATCACTGGGCTACTATTGTCTGGGTCAGGCCATAAGCGGATCTTATATTCTTGAATTGCCGAGCCACCTTTGTTATCTTTAACCGCAAGTTTGACTGGGAATAAACCCAAAGAACCATCATCTGTACTGGAACTCAGACCTATTCCTGGCGTAATTACATCGGTGGCATTCGGTTTTTGAGTGGAGACTCGGAAGTTGTAGTTAATGGCTGCTGTACCGGGACCACCTTGGATATAAAGTAGATATTCCCCTGTTTGTGATATACTTGCTACCTCCAAATCATATCCTTGGAAGTCATCGTCAAGGACACTATTGTTAGGGCTGTAAATTTTCCAACGGTAGTTGCCATCGGGTGCATTTGTGGACAAGTTATCAACAAAAATTCGCTCCCCAGCATTGGCACTAAAGCGGTAAATATAGCCCTGCTGTCCACTTGCCAATGAACCCTGCTGAGGAATGTTTTCAAGCAGTTCTGGAGAGCTGACACTATCTAATAATTGGAACGAATAGTTACGATTAGCAGCTTGTTCGTTGCTAATTACCAAGTAGTAGTAATCATTCTGAGTTAGGGTATAAAGACCGTTGTCAAACCAACGGAAATTACTGGAGTTAAATATCTGCGTGCCACTGGAATTGTAGAGAGTGGCGGCGACATTATCACCAGTCATGCCATTGAACATGGCACGCAGACCGTTGACGGCTTGGAAAGTATAAACTTTAGCTTCCAGTCCAGTTAAACTGCCAGACACTGGGCTGCCAAGTTCCAGGTAACTGACACCAGGGCCTCCCAAACGCTTGGGTAATTCCAGCAAATTGAATTTATAAGCACCACTGCTGGTAGTGTAGTAACCAAAAATTTGCAGCTTGTAAGTGCCAGTTTGCTCTAAAAGTATGGGGCCGCGGTCAAAGCGACTGTCATGATCGCTGAAAACATAGGTTCCATCTGGATTCAATAACCTAGCACGAATCAGCGAATTACTGTCATTCAAGCTATCTAACAGAACTAATGTGCCAGCATTAGTAGTGAAAGTGTATTCGTCTACTGCTCCTGCTGCCAATGTTCCTTGGCGGACAACTCCTAAACCACTGCTGGTAACGGGTGCAACAGAGACATCATTCACCTGGAATGAGTAGGGGACTGAAGTTGCACTGTTACCCACAATTGCCAAAGTGTAAGAACCTGCCGCAGATAAACCAGTGGTAAAATCAGGGCTACTAGCAGATGGAGTTTCCACAGCTCTACCAGTGGGGTCGTAGAGAACCCAGTTAGCACCCGTCCAGCTAGCAGCCGTCAGGTCAAATTTGATTATCTTGCCGGGAGTGCCATCAAAGCGGTACAGTGCAACGCTGTTACCAGGTTCGAGTGTGTTTGTAACTGGAGTGCCAAAGGTCAGAGGCTGGACTTGAGCTAAATCACTGAGGGTAAAGCTATAGTTACCTGTGATGTTGTCATACCCGTCCACAACCAGGCGATAATTGCCTGAATCAAACAAAGTTACTAACGGCCAATCGCTGTTTGTGTCTCTGTCAACAAGTAAGTCATTACTCGGCCCATACAGACGTACCCTCAAATTTCCATTACCTGTTAAAGCATCAAAGAACAGTTTTTCTCCCACCGCACCAGTAAAGGTGTAGGTGTCTTGTTCTCCTGCTTCACTGATACTATTTGTGACCTTACTTCCCAGAGTCAACGCTGTGGTAATGGCTTGGGGAGTTACTACTGTGATGCCAAAGTTGTTATTGGGTCGCTCATTGCCAGAGAAAACGACGGTATATTGTCCATTCTCTGGTAGATCTAATTCTTGGTCGCGGTCAAAATATTGACTAAACAAACGCTGACCATTAGGACTGTAGAGGTAGTAGTAGTTGTAGAATTCGCCTTCAGTACGGTCAAAGTAAATATGTTGTCCCTGGATGCCATTAAAGCGGTAAATTAAAGCCTCTCGCTGGCTGGTGCCAAAGTTACCCGTGACTGGAGTATCTAAAGTGAGGACAGGTGCAGTGGCAAAATCTAACAGACGGAAACTGTAAGCCCCGGTAAAGTCATCATCCCCATCAATTACCAACCTGTAAGTACCTTGTTCTGCCAGGGTTACAGGTTCGCGGTCATCCCGGACATACTGATTAAATACCTCATCGCCGTTGGTGTCGTAAAGCTTCACCCGAATGCGGTAGTCGGAGTAGAGCAAGCTGTCAAACCAGAGTTGCTGTCCTTTGCTGCTTGTGAAGGTGTAAGTATCTTGTTCACCTGCTTCGGTAATGGAACTGCTAACGGTGCTACCAATTGTGTAGGGGGTAGTGACAAAGGTTGGCGTTACTATCCGCAGATTAAAGTCATTATCTGGTCGTTCATATCCCGCTACAACCAGCGTGTACTTACCGTTGTCTGGCAGAGTTGCCGCTTCATAGTCATAAGACAGGTGTTGCGAAAACAGTCTTTTACCGTTGGTATTGTAAACGTAATAGTAGTTGTAGTAATCGCTGTTATCGCTATCAAAGTAGAGCTTCTGCCCTTTTGTGCCTGTAAAGCTGTAGGTTTTCGCTTCTCGTTGAGTCGTGCCAAAATTACCTGCGATATCTGCGTCTAAGTTAACAGGTGTGGCGGATGCTGTATCTAAAATTCGGAAGCTATAATTGCCAGTGAAATCATTATCAGCATCGATTACCAAGCGATAAGTTCCAGCTTCATCTAAAACTGTAATTTCTTGGTCATCTCTAATCAAGAAATTATTCCAAGTGGTAGTTTTGCCACTGGGGGTGTACAGAGTAGCTCTAATGCGGTAGTCGGAATAAAGCAAGCTGTCAAACCAGAGTTGCTGTCCCTTGCTACCTGTAAAGGTGTAAGTATCTTGTTCACCTGGTTCGCTAATGGTGCCGTTGACAGTGCTACCTAGTGTCAAGGCTGTGGTAACAAAAGTTGGCGTTACCATCTGTAGGTTATAGGTGTTGTCTGTGCCGCCAAATCCAGCAAAGACTAGGGTGTACTTGCCAGTTGTTGGCAGTACTGTAGAAGCTCCTTCTTGGTCATAGGAAAGCCTTTGAGCGAACAGTCGTTGACCATCTGAAGTACCTGGGGCGTAGAAGTAATATAAGTTGTAGTAGTCGCTGTTGTCGCTATCAAAGTAGATAGATTGCCCCTGAGTACCTGTAAAACTGTAGATGCGGGCTTCACGCTGACTAGTACCAAAGTCTCCAGTGATGGCGGTGTCTAGAGTAGTGGAAGTTGCTGCTGCTTCATCGAGGAATCGGAAACTGTAGTTGCCTGTAAATTCGTCAGTGCTATCAACAACGAAGCGGTAGCTTCCGGTTTCGGTTAAGGTTGTAAATTCGCGATCGCTACTCAGAGCAGTATTCCACAGTTCAACTGTAGTCGGGCTGTATAATTTGCCTTGAATCCGACCGTCAGCTGCAAACAAACTGTCAAACCACAGGCGCTGTCCTGCTGTTCCTGTAAATGTATATGTGTCCTGTTCCCCGGCTTCGCCAATTGTGCCAGATACAGTACTGCCGATGGTGTAGGCGGCTGTTCCTGGTGTTGGGGTGACAACTTTGAATGAATATGTGCTGCTGCTATCTCCGTATGAGTAGAGACTGAGGATGTATTCACCACTGCTAGGCAATACTAACTCGAAGTCATAGCTCAATCTCTGGGTTAGCAGTTCGGCTCCATCAGGAGTTTGCAGTCGCCAGAAGTTATAGTAAGAGCCATCTGTGCGATCAAAGTAGAGGCGATCGCCCTTAGTACCAGTAAAGTTATATAAAATTGCTTCATTTTTGTTTGTCCCAAAGTTACCAGAAACCACAGTATCTAGCGTCAGATTTGTAGCTGCTGTATTATCTAGGACTCGGAAACTAGCAGTTGCGGCGGCGGTGTTGTCTGAGGATAGAACTAGGTAGTACGTACCACTCTGGGTTATGGTTTGCAACCCAATATCATTTCGCAGGTCACCTTGGGCATAGATTTGATAACCATTGGGATTGTAAAGGCGAGCCGTGATATTCGGGAAGGCTGTATTCAGTGCATCAAACCAAATCTTCTGACCGACTGCACCTGTAAATTTATAAGCTTTGGTTTCTTTAGCTGCCAGAGGTACGTTTGTAACTGTGTTCAGGCTGAGGGCAGATGCGGCTTCTAAGTCCAGCAGTTGGAACTTGTATGCTCCTGTAGTGGTGGGACTACCATAGGCTTGAATTCTGTAAGTGCCTGATTCTTGGAGCAGATAAGGGCCGTAATCTGCTTGATTATCAGCATTATCAAAGACCGCAGTGCCAGAGGGGTTATAAAGTCTCACCCGCTTTTGCGAATCGTTCCCTTGACCATCCAAAAATACTAAAGTTCCTGCTTTGGCAGTGAAGGTGTATTCATCAACTTCGCCACCCACGGAGAGGGTACTGTTATACAGAACACCAAGTCCACTGTTAACAACGGCGCTGGGAACTGTGCTATTCACTTGCACATTGAAGTTCACCGCGCTAGCAGAGTTGTTGCGGAGAGCCAAAATATAAGTGCCATCGCTGGGGAGGACACGGGTAAAGTCAGAACCTAAGCCAGCTGACCCTAAAACTGTTGTGCCTGTTGTCGGTTGTGTACTAGGTGCATATAATACCCAGTCTGCTCCAGATACGGCGGCTAAACTATCGAATGCTAGCTGTTGTCCTTTGCTGCCATTAATTGTGTAGAGTTTGGTTTCTTGGGCAGCTAAACTGCCAGTGAAGGCAGAACCAAGGGTGAGGGCGCTTTGAGCCGCAATTGTCGCAACCCGGAAGCTATAAGCGCCGATTGTATCGCTGTAACCATCGAAGACAATTTGATAACTGCCCGTTTCCAACAATGTGAGGTTAGGACTGTCGGTACTGGTGTTACCATCAAAAATCAATGCTCCTCTAGGTGAGTAGATTTTGGCGGTGATATTGCTAACACCAGATTGTGGGTCAAAATACAATACCTGTCCGGCTGTGCCATCAAAGCTATAGGTATCTTGTTCACCCAACTTGGTGATATTGCCTGTGGTGAGGGTGTTGAGTGTGTAGGCGGTAGCTGGTGATGTGGTTGTTACCAGTTGGATGCTGTAGTTGGTAGCGGTGGCATTTTCGCCACGCAGCATTAAATAGTACGTTCCCGACCCAGCCAGAACATATTCAAAGTCGCTACTGAGTCCAGTTTCATAGAGTTCCCGGTTATCTGGGCTGTAGAGATGCCAGTTGGTATTGGGAACGGTTGCTTGACTATCAAAGTAGATGCGATCGCCTGTATTTCCTGTAAATTGATAAAACTGGATGGCGTTACCAGGGTTAATGGTTCCGGTTGTCAGTGTTTCTGCTGTTAAACTGGGCGCAGCAGTCACATCCACCAAACGGAAACCATAGCTGTCAGTTGACTCTTCATAACCATCAATCGTCAAATTATAGACACCATCTTCCAGCAAAATCACTGGATCGTACCAAGTATCGTTATACATTGGCCTGTCATTAATGACATTAATGCCCGATGGGCTGGTCAATGTGGCACGAGTATTAGTTGTTTGAGCTAAGGTATCTAAAAATAGCCGTTGTCCTTTAGTACCAGTAAAGGTATAAACATCACGCTCACCTTTCTCACTGATGGTTGTGACTACAGCAGAGTTGAGTGTTAAGGGGCTGGTAATCGTGTCCGGGGTAATTAGCCGGAAACTGTAATTTACTGCATTGGTATTATTGTTACCGCGAATTGCCAGAGTGTAAGTTTCTGCCCTAGATAACACTACCTCCATGTCATAAGCTAAGTTCTGATTACTGAGGACATTGTTGCCAGAATCATACAAAGTCCAGTTGGCGTTACCAGAGTTGCTCAGTCTATCCAAGAACAAGCGTTGATTTGCTGCACCCGTGAAGCTGTAGAGGTGGGTTTCCTGGCCAGGGTCAAGAGTCGTTGTGTAGGTGGTATCTAGGTTAATGGCTGTTGCCAAGCTCAAATCTAAAATACTAAAGCTGTAAGTTCCTGTGTTTTCACCAGAACCATCAATTCTGACTCGATAAGTGCCATTTTCATTCAGGATAATGGGTTCTGGGTCATCACCATACTGGAAGTTGCGTTCTAGGATTTCCTGCCCAGTGGGATTGTATAGCCTAGCGTTGAGTGAGTAACTTCCGGTGGGATTTTGGAAGAGGCGGTCAAAGTAAACCCGTTGTCCCGCAGTACCTGTAAAGGTGTAAAAATCTTCTTCACCTTTTTCTGTAATTTCCCCAGAGACAACATTAGGTGTATTAATACTACCCAAGCTCATGGGTTGGGTAATCTCATCAGGGGTGATGATTTCAAAGGAATAGTCAACTTGGCTGGTGAATGCTTCTCTACCGCGCAGTGCCAGTGTATACTCTCCATCTTTTGGTAGGTATAGCTCTAAGTCACTAAAACCACTAGAGGTAACAACTTGATTATCCTCGTTGTACAATACCCAATCTAGATTTCCACTGGCACTAATTCTGTCAAAGAACAACTTCTGTCCTTGAGCGCCTCGGAAACGGTATGTGTCGTCTTGGCTACCTGGAGTTAATTTCCCCTGAATTACTGTATCAAAGGGGACAACAGTTACCAGACCCAGGTTAATAGTACTGAAACCATAAGTGCCGACAAAATCCCCAGTGGTATCTACGACAACACGATAGTTTCCATTTTCTTGGAGGGTGATAATATTATTGTCTCTGAGGTCTGCATTTAGAACCTGCTGCCCGCTAGGACTGTAGACCGAGAAATTCCATCGGTAGTAATCGCCAGAGTATTGCAAGGAGTCAAAGTAAATCCGCTCTCCAGCAGTACCACTGAAGGTAAACTCATCTTTTTCTCCGACAATGCCAATCCGACCCAAGACTGTATCCCCAAGCACCAGGGCAGCAGGCGGAGTCCATTGGACTAAACCTGTGTCAGGATTGACCGTCATGCCATTGGGGCCAATAATCAAGCTAAAGTTGATGGGGTCTTGGTCTGGGTCAACAGCGTTGGCATCGTAGCTGTAGAGTTTGTTGATGTAGGCATCCACCTCTGGGAAGGAGGTAAAGATGGGTGGACGGTTGGGTGGAGTGGTGATGACAGCAAGGGTGTATTCTTGTTCAGCAATGCCACCCCGGCCATCGCTAACTTCTACTTTGATTTGTTGGTTACCAACATTAGCTGTGTTTGGTGTCCAAGTAATCAACCCAGTGTCAGCATTGATGGCCATGCCATTGGGGGCAGTTAACAGCTTGTAAGTGAGGGTATCGCTGTCTGCATCTGTAGCATCAACATCATACTGGTAAGGAAGAGAAGCGATCGCTTCCTTAACTGGTGCAGTTACAATTACAGGATCGTGATTCAGTACTGAAAGTACTTCCAGCTTGTAAGTAAACTGTACTTGATTGGGGTTGTAAAAAACTAAACTGCCAACTGCGGATAACTCTGTCGGGTCTAGCTTGCCATCTGCTACTAATTTGCTGAAATCGTAGTAAGGCAGACCATCGGGGGTTAAACCATCAGGGTCGCGCAGTTGTACGGTTGGGTCACTAATGTTCTTAACTGCCAATAGCAAAGAACCATTAATGGCATAACTGCCAACATTCTTGAGTGCCACATCTGCATACAGCAGTCCGGCTTTGGCATCAAATGTGGTTTTGCCGTATTGAGGGGCAATGCTTGGAGTAACATTTGCCACCTCACTAAAATTAATTGGCTGATTTAATCTCGTAGAGTCAGTGAAGGCAGTTTGCACGGGAGCTTGACTACCCACTGGTGCAGGTGCGATCGTAAGATTACTAATCAAAACCGCACTAGCAGTATCAGTATCATTGTTTACTAAGCGGAAGCGCAAATTAGCCTGAGTGGGATTAATCCCCGTTAAATTCAGAGTTACTACCCCTGTAGCTGCATTGTAGGTAGTTCCCGCTCCTAACCCTACTGGCTCTCCTTCTGTGAGGTTGAAGAATGAGGTTTTATTCGCTGCAAAGGTATGTACTAAAGATTTACCGTTAGTATCCAGCAACTCCACTTCAAAGGCATCATTAATCGAATTTGGGTCTGTGGAGTCAAAAATGCTGGTAGCGGGAGCAACAGGTTGAACTTTAAAACTGAGAGTGGAGGGAGTTTGAGGAACAGTAAAGGTAGTGGCGAGGTTGGGGCTAAAATTGGTTTGCTCCCGCAGAATTATATTAGTACCGATAAATACTGTCTGGGTGGAACTCAAAGACCCAGGCGCTAATGGCGGATTAGGATTATCTGTTGCTGTCACGACTACGGTATAAAGACCTGCATCTGTGACACCAGGAGTACCACTTAAAACTCCAGTACCATCACCATTATCTGTAAAGGTCAGCCAACTAGGTAAAGGTAGAGGTGCGGAGGGGTTAGCGGAGTTAGCTAGGACGGCTGTCAGGGTACGGTTATGATTTTCTGGGTCAGAGGTAGCGATGTTATATCGGTAAAGTTCGCCCACATCTCCGCTTTGCTGGGGGTTACTAGGGTCAGGGTTACTGGTAAAGATGGGAGCTTCGTTAACATTACCGACGTTAATTGTCAAGTCTTTCTCAAAGCTGAGACTGGGAATGCCACTATCAGTTGTGCGAATGCGGATGGTGTGGTTAGTGTTGGTTTCGTAGTCTAGTAGATTTCCGTTTTCTACTGCCAACTGCTTACCATTAAACAAGGTAAAACGTCCACCAGCATCATTAACTAGAGTATAGGTGTGAGTCTGCCCTACATCCAAGTCAGTGGTGGACAGTTCGCCAATAACCGTAAGGTTAGGGCTATTCTCTGCTATTAAATTGTTGCTGAGTTGAATATTACTAGGAGGATTTTCGTTAAAAATATCATTGACGGTGACTGTGAAAGGACTTTCAAAGCTGAGTCCTCCTTGGTCGGTGGTCTTGACGCGAATACTGTAGGAGTTCTTAATTTCGTAGTCAGGACTAACCTGAAGACGCAATTCATCACTCACAATCGTAAATGCACTATTGTCTGTGCTTCCTGTCCCTGTTACTAGGCTGTAGGTGAAGGTGTCGCCAGTGTTGGGGTCAACAGTACTGAATGTACCTACTTTTGTATTAACAGGTACGTTTTCATTAACAGCAGTAGGTGTGAGTGATAAAGCTGTAGGAGCTAAGTTAGCTGCTATGACTGTGATGGTGAAGGATTGATTAGCCTTGAGTCCACCAGCATCAGTTACTTGCAGCACAACTTGATTAGCACCAGTAGCAGTGGCGGTGGGAGTTCCACTGAGAATTGCAGTTCCATCGCCGTTATCTATAAATGTCAGCCAGGTGGGGAGAGTTGGCGCACTCAGAACGCGAGTATCCCCAGTATCAGGGTCGGCGGT
Organism: Nostoc sp. FACHB-973; assembly: GCF_014698115.1. Classification (GTDB taxonomy): domain Bacteria; phylum Cyanobacteriota; class Cyanobacteriia; order Cyanobacteriales; family Nostocaceae; genus Nostoc; species Nostoc muscorum. Next base: position 15,423 of record NZ_JACJSJ010000072.1, on the reverse strand, counting down.
GGTAATTGTGTAAGTATATGCACTACCAGTATCCGCATTTGTTACTGCTGTACTGGTGAATATTGGGGCTTCGTTAACGTTAGTGATGTTAATTGCAAATACCTGCTCAAAGCTTAAACCACCTGCGTCTGTGGTTCTCACACGTATGCTATAAGCAGATTTGGTTTCAAAGTCAGGAGATTGACTGATGCGAAGTTCATTATCAACAATTACGAATGCGGCGTTGTCATCATCTCCGGTTCCTGTTACTAAGCTGTAAGTGAAGGTATCGCTAACATCAGGGTCGGTGGTGCTGAGTGTGCCAATTAATGAATTGCTGGCGACGTTCTCGGCAATTGTATTGCTGCTTAATGTCAAGGCTGTCGGTGCTTCGTTAACGTTGGTGACGTTAATAGCAAATACCTGCTCAAAGCTTAAACTACCTGCATCTGTAGTTTTTACACGAATGCTATAGGCAGACTTGGTTTCAAAGTCAGGAGATGCTTTGATGCGAAGTTCATCGTTGACAATTGTGAATGCGGCGTTGTCAGTGCTTCCTGTACCAGTTACTAAGCTATAGGTGAAGGTGTCGCCAACATCAATGTCAGTGGTGCTAAAATTACCAATCTTGGTATTACTAGGAACATTCTCTAAGGTGACTGTGGGACTGAGAGCAAGTTCTGTAGGAGCATCATTAACTGGAGCAACGGTAATTGTCAGCGCTGCATCGGTACTGGCATAGCTGACACCATCGGTGGCGTTCCAGTTGAAGCTGACTGTGCCGTTGAAGTTAGCAGCAGGGGTGAAGGTGAGGTTGCCTAACTGATTGGCGAGGATTTCCTGTCCTGGAACAACAGTTACTCCGTTGAATTGCAATACACCATTATTAGGTAAGTTAGTGATGCGAATTTGGCTGAGACTATCGCCATTAGCATCACTAAAAGCATTAATAAAGTCAGTAGCACTCAAGGTTAAAACGCTGTCTTCGTTTACCGTCTTGGTGATATCTGCAATGATGGGTAGTTGGTTGGGAGGCGGTAGACGTTTGATGGTTAGCCCAGTGGTGGTTTGATTACCTGCAACATCAATCCCCTGTACTTGCAAGAGGTTATCCCCTAGCACCAGTTCCACATTTTCAAAGACAAATTTGCCAGTGGCATCGGCTGTGGTTGTGACACCTGGAGATAAGGTTAATGTTATCCCTGGTTCGGTTTGTCCAGCGATCGCCACAACGGATAAGGTTGTTTGATTATCTCCTACGGGTGCTGTATCAAAAGCCGGGTCTAGGCTCAGTGATACATTTAATTTTGTATCTAATGTAAAGGTAAATTCTGAGGTGGAGAGATTATTATATTGATCTTTGGCTTGTAAGTGCAAAGTATGAACGCCATCTGGAAGCGTTGCACCATAGATTTGCTCTAAACGAACGCGACTAAAGGTAAAACTGCCATTAGCAGATAAATCTGGCAATACATTTACATAGCTAGTGCTAGGGGTATTGTCGAATCCAGCTTTGAATTCTACAATTGCACTGTTGTCGGTGACTTGGCCAGTGATTGTTGGGTCAAAAGTGATGCGATCGCTGTTGGTTGTTCCACTAGGAGCTGTGTCTCTAGCTAGATTAGCACTAATGACTGGTGGGGTTGTATCTGGAGAGGCGATCGTTGTACAGAATACAGTTGCTTGTCCATTGAAGATAATGTTGCCTTTGGCTTCAACAGTTCCGTATAAAGTCGATTGCCCATCAAAGATAATATTTCTTCTGCTTTGCAAAGCTCCGCGAGTCTGGGACGAGCCGTTGAATTGGATATCGCCCTGAGAAATTATTCGCAGATTACTATTTGTTTGGGTAGTCGTTGTCGCACCATTAAAGTTGATGCTACTGCTAGTACTACCTGTTGCCAACAGGGTGAAGTCACCAAACCGAGCTTGGTTATTCATGTTGATCGAGCCAGAGGCAAACACAGCCAGATTGGTGGAATGCACAGCAGCCAGATTGATGTTGCCGTTGTTGGTAATTAACATGACATTTGTAAAGTCATGTCCACTACCGTTAAAGTTGATATCTCCCTGTTCTACGATAATCACGTAGTTACTCAGATCAATTCCATTGGGAATCGTCAGACCACCGTTGGTGACTCGCACTACCTGGGGTTGACTACCAGTAACCGGAGGAGGAAATTTCAGGTTCCAATCCCTAGCGTTGTTAATTGGGTTAGCTGCGACATTAAAAACCAGAGTTGGCGTACCTGTCGGCACTCGACGGTTCAATTCTTGCTGTTTCAAGTCTGCATAATTCGGAATATTCACCACTGGCGATTGCACAACCTGGGGAGGTAACAAGTTGCCGTAGGGATTATTATTAGCGTTACTGAACTGATACCCCGCAGCAACGGTGAGTGCATTATCTACCAGTAGAGGTTTACCAGACTGTCCTAAAATCGGGTTGCCGTTGCTGTCTCGTTGGACGGGTAGAACAGGGGTATTATTGAGAGTAAAACCTTTAGCTGCATGGATAAGGGCATCATCAGTGGGGTCGAGAGGTAAACCATCAAAATCTCCACCCCCATTGATTGTGAGTGTTCCTTCAGCAACGATCGCAAATTTCGATTGGGAATTGGGTTGCACCTCAAGCGCAGCGCCGGCTACGTTAGCATCGGCAATGAATTGTGCAGTGGGGGTTTGTTGTGTTTGCCCGCCTTGCGGTGTCGATGTATCTTCAGATACGGCGTCATCCAGCTGTATCTGAATTACCATATCGTTAAAGTCGCGATCGCCTCCTCCTAGCAAATCTTCCCAAGCTAACTGCGTTATTCCATCGCTGAAAGTTTCAAGTTTGACGTGGTTTATTTTGTCGGGGTTCGCTATCGGTGTGGAAAAGAGTAATGAAGGAATCTGAGGTGTATTTGCCGGGTTGTTAGTCTGCACTGTGTTGGCTGTGCTATTTGGTGCTACGTAAAACACCAAACGCTCTCCACCTTTAGCAATGTAGTTCTCATACACTGTTCCTACAGGCTGGTAAGCTGATATTAGCGATCGGCGGTCAGCAGTGCTTAGTGCCAGAAACGCATAATTTGGATCTCCCGGTTTGACTCCTTGGATAGTCCCTAGATCGTCATCTACTTTAAAAACTCCAAATTCGGTAATGTAACTAGCGTCATAACTACTCAGCTTGAAACCCACCGGAGTCAGCTGATCGATAGGTTGCGAAACAACAAAAACGCCTGTGCTGATTCCGTCGGAATTAATTATGGGGGTGATGCCATTTTCTGTAGTAGTCATAATAGATTCAATTCCCTGATTTCATTTTTGAATATTTTTGACATCAAAATTTAATGCCTAAACCCCAATAAAACATCTCAACCGTCACTTCCAAAATCAGAATCAGGCTTGAGATAAGTAAAAATATTTGATTGAAACTTTACAACAAATTCAAGCATTTCCAGAATAATAAAATTATTTCTGAAAATGCTTAGAAAGCATAATATTTCAAAGAAGTACATTCTTAGATAATTAATACTCTTCCGAAATGAAATAATTTCATTTCAAGCGAATTACCTAGAATTCATTCTTCAGCTGTAATCATTTGGTATATTAGTTGACCAAGATTAAGAGAAAATTAAGATATCAAAATTTTTTTTGGCAATTCAAAATTACTGTAATTCGCAATAGCTGTAGTTTTTTATACAAAAAATTACTTTGTAGATCACCAATGAGGAAAAATTTTATTTTTTAAGATAGATGTGCAAATCACAAAGATAAATATTTTACAATCTATTACTACAAGTATAAGACAGTACTTTTACATCTTTGGGAAGTTGCACATTGTTTGAGACACAAGTATTTCAGGATTTAGCGTTTCTACTAACTAGAAGATGACTCTTCGGTTTGGGGTTGATCATCATTGGGACGTACAAATACTGGTGGCTCAGTGGTTACAGCAACTAAATCATCACTGGAAAAACAGATGGACACTCGTCCAGCTTCCATTGGAATTTGAAATAAAGTTCGACTTCCTGTACCTTGTACTCGATTCAAAATAGTTCCTAATAAACTGCGAAGCAGAGGGGCATCAGACTTTAAAACTAATGTATATTGGTGTCCACCACTGAGAAGTAATTTTACAATTACTTCGGTTTGTTGCGTGGTAGCTTCAGATTCACGAGCAACACCAGTCGTTACCATATTAAACCTCTAAAAGTGTAATTTCTACAGATGAAATTAAAGCAAATACTGAAAATTAACACAATAGCTGCTTTGATTTTTACATTTACTGGTAGGCATCACCGTGGTCGGGTAGCAGGACTATATCGCTATAATCCCGCCCCCTCAGAACCGGACGTGCGCCTTGCAACGCATCCGGCTCAAGCAAGTCACAAACTACAAATGGTTCCAGAATGTATTTGCTGATGGCAGTACAAATGTACGAGTTGTAGGTTGCCGTAATTATCACCACCACCCTGAGATTTTGGCTTTTTATGGTGAAGATGTAACTCTTCATCATTTAATAGCGATTCCCCGCAAACAGGACAGACATATTGTTGCTTTTGGGCTATCTTCTGTCTACTTTTGATTAATTCGGATTTGGCTTTAGCTTCTTGCCGTTTAATCCAGTAGTCCCTTAATTTGACCTGAGTTCGACGTAAGAAAAGGTCTGAAAGACAGGTAGAAATGGAGTTCTATAAATGAGGATTAGATAATAGTGAGCGCCAGAGGTTCACGAGGAAATAAATTTACTTCTGATAGTGAATTTAAATCTTCTATCGTTAAATTTAATGAGGGTTTTTTCTCTTGATATGTATAAGCAATTAAACCAGAGATAACATTAACCATGAAATTCCCGACACTGCGGTGACGAGTGTGTTGAATTTGAGAATTTTTTTAGCTATTTCAACTGCTTGACTATATAGCAATCCTAAATCAGTTGTGAAAATCAACTATACATAAATATTTTGGGGAAATTGAAGATTTGATGGTGAATGACAAGTTCAAATAAACGCTTGACACTGGTGAAGGATTTACATAGATGATAAAACTCTCTAACAAACTTTTTAGCATATAACCAAATATCTTCTACAGGGTTTTGTGTTGGATCATTAGGAGCAAAACGAATACAAGTCACTTTCCATTCGTTTTCGTCTAGCTCTTGATTTACAGATTTTAAATAATCTTAAAATTCAAGTGAACGATGATAACTAGCTCCAGACCAATATCATTGCAATACGGCTTTTGGGATATTGAGTAAGCAGATATTCTACGAATGCGATTGCTGAAGATGAATCACCTTTTTTGAATGGCTTAATCAAAAATTCCTGAGTGTAATAATTAAGTGCGCCAAAGTATGTCTGCCTTTGCCTTTCGTTAAGAACTGGAACTTCAATTCTTTCTTTAGTATTACCCCAAATATAACCACAAATGTCTCCCCACAACAAATGACAGTCATCCTCAAAAAATACAACCATTTCCCCAGACACAATCTCGCTTTGATGTGCATTGAGCCATGCTGTAATTTCTAGTTTTTTTTTGCTACTAACTCCTCGTCTTTGCGTGGGTTCTTTTTTTGTGTTTTTTTCCAACTTATAGATGCTTCTTTAAATAGATCATAATAGCTTTGGTTTGACTCAAATGCTATACTGAAACTATCTTCTATGTACTCTTTTAGTTCATTTAAATGCCAGTAATCTTTTTGTTTAAGCCATTCAATCACTGTTTGTTTTTGTTTGCTATCAAGATAACCCCTTGAACCTTGATATTTAAGTTTTAATCCTGCAACCCCCTGTTCCACAAAAATATATTTCCACTTATTGACGAAGCCTAAAGATACGTGCAAAATTTCTGCAATCTGAGAATGAGTGTAACTTTCCATCACCATTTGTACAGCCAACGCTCGTCTCAATTCTCTTTTATCTGGGTTCCCTTGGATAAAATCTATTAATTCTTTCATATAGGGAGTTGTGTATTTTATCTATATTAACTAGATCCAGCTTATCGTTATGTGTAATTTTTCACAACTCATTTAGGATTGCCATATCACAAAAGCCTTTTGTTTAAATGATTTAAAGGGTGATTCTAGCTTCAGCCCTAAACCATATTTCTTTAATGTCTCAAACTTAAGTTCTAAGTATCAAATTATTGGTTATAGTGGTGCTGGTTTTCGTAGTCCAGGCAATTTACAAGTAAAATTTGACAACGGGACTCTCCTAAATTTTTGCTTTAGCATGATGGTAATTAACTGCAACCAAGCTCAAGAATGCGATTGTCCTCATGATTTTAACTGGGAACCCAAACCAAAGCGATCGCCTCTGGCGCTGCGCGGAGCGCAATCGCATCACGACTCAGGAAAAGTATCGCAATAATGCAACGCTTGCTATGATGAAAATTTTCAATTAACTATGGATAATCTTCAGATAAAAATACTTGGCAAAATAGCAATATGTATAACCTTATTGATTGGTGTCGCCATTCTAATTATTAGTATTTATCCTGGTGCATTAAATAGTTTCTTTTTTCCAGTCATGCTGGTGTCAATTGTTTGTGTACCAATATTTGCAGTATTGGCAATTCTCTTCTGGGGATTGAGAACTTTAGGAAGACGGGATTTGAAAAGTATTAGACTTAGAAGGCACACTTTTGTACCCTGGAGAGAAGTTGCTATCATTGCAGGTATAGTTTTAGTTTGTTATGTCCTGCTCAAGTTCTACATTCCCCGTCGTTTAGCGTTTATTATATCGCAATCGGCGTTTGAACAAGTTCGGATACAACTTCCTATTTCTGCAAAAGGAAAAATCACATTAAACCGCAAACTTGGTTTATATGAAGTTGATGAATACGCGATCGACTCCCGTGGTGGTGCATATTTTCGTGTTTTTTCGGGTGGTGATGGTCTAAGTCCTGACACCATATCCTATGGTTTTGTCCATCAACCGAATAGTGAAGGAAGTCCATTTGGTGCTGCTCATTACCAAGTATTTTACTTGTACGGTGATTGGTATTGGTTTCGTGTATCCGATGATTTTTAGGGATGACAATTGAGCTAGTTTTGAGCTATGGATAAGTGACATTACTACTTATGAAGTCACAAATATGAAATCTCATATTCACCATACCTTGATTTTGCTAGTAGCGATAACTGGGATAACATTGTTGTCAACTCCATCTCTATCTAGTGATACTCATCAATCAATATCTTCTATCACAGTTAAGTCTGCAAAAGAGAATTCATTACCCCAGTTATGGGATGTAAAAATCAACGGGAAATATGGATATATCGATCGCAATGGTAAATTAGTAGTTAAACCCCAGTTTGATTATGCTTCGTCGTTTTATGAGGGATTAGCTCAAGTCCAGGCGGGTCAAAAATGGGGGTATCTTGACCAGACAGGTAAATTGATCATCAAGCCACAGTTTGATAATTGCGATCGCTTTTTGAATGGGCTTGCTAAAGTCGAAGTTGGTAAAAAGTGGGGAATCATAGACAGTAGTGGTAAGTTTGTGGTTAAACCACAGTTTGATAATCTTGAATATTTTGTCAATGGTTTTGCTTTAGTTGCTATTGGTAAACAATGGGGATTCGTTGATAATAAAGGTAAATTAGTCATCAAACCTCAATTTGACAGTGCTTGGTCGTTCTTTGAGGGTTTAGCAGCAGTTCAAATTGGTAAAAAATGGGGATTTGTTGATAACAGAGGTAAATCAGTAATTCAACCTCAGTTTGATACTGCTTGGTCATTTTCTAAGGGTTTAGCAGTAGTACAAGTTGGTAAAAAATGGGGATTTATTAATACAAAAGGCAAATTAATCATTAAACCTAAATTTGATGCAGCTTGGTCATTTTTTGATGATTTAGCAGCAGTCAAAATTGGAGGTAAATGGGGATTTATTGACCGCACTGGTAAATTAGTCATTAAACCCCAGTTTGATATGACTTGGGTTTTTGAGAATGGGTTAGCACAAGTAATAGTTGGCGGAAAATCGGGTTATATTGACCGTACAGGGAAATTAGTGATTGAACCAAAGTTTGATAAAATTGGTAATTTCTCCGAGGGATTGGCAGATGTACAAATTGGAGGTAAATGGGGATATATTGACCGCACTGGAAAATTAGCGATCGCACCACAGTTTGATAATGCTTATTCTTTCTCTAATGGGTTAGCAGAAGTGCAAGTTGGAGAAAAATCTGGATATATCGATCGCACTGGTAAATATATTTGGCAACCAACTCAGTAATTATATAATTTTCGACAAATTTGAGTTTGAAATATTACGAGATAATGAGATGACAATAGAAATGGGAATTCTCCAAATTAATACCGGGAATTACGAGGTGATTCCTGTTGCGACTAGCGAAATATTTTACCAATTTTGGTTGCCTGCTTGTAAGTCTCTTGGTTTACAATTTATTAGCCATTTTCATGATGGGTCTTTAAATGTCGTCTTAGCAGAAGATGTTTCTAAAATTTTAGAAGAATTAATTTATTTACATTCTTATACTTTAGAACAAGAAGATTTAGCTTTTATGAACGAGAGAATCGAACGTATAATCCAGGTATTTCAAACAACAGATACGACATCCTATGAATATGATTTTGGATAATGAATGTAATTTTAAAGATTGATATCTTCTCAAATGATAAAACTAAGCAAGGAACAAATTCTAGAATTTTTAGCGGAATTAGCAGCACCTGTTAGTCCAGAAAATTTTGCAGGTTTTGGCAGTGAATTTCAAAGGAATAGATATGAGTGGGAAAAGCAAAATCAAGAGATTGACAAGGAAGAAGAATATATCTCTGCTTGGATTGAAGAACAGGAAGTAATACACACCTTAGATATCTTACTTGAGATTGCATATAATCCACCAGAGAGAGATTTATATAATGGAATTGCCCAGCGCAGACAATTAGACTGGGAATACTATTTAGCTTTGATTATTTATCAGTTGGGTACAAGAGACAGGGTTTTACTTATTTCTAAATTGGAAGCAAATAATGATAATATGAATCCTATTATTGAATCTGTGAAAGAATATTTGGCAGATGATTAGGTAAGGTAAAATTTTTATCCAGATGATGTGTTATTTAGGAATACAGTATATTATATATGTACTCTAACCTTTCTAAAATTCGTTGTGTTCGCATCTCAGCTTGCTCTGCATGAAACCCAAAGTTGTACCGCATCTTACCCATATTCTCAATTCGCCATTGGTTGATTTTATAATCGATTTCATCGCTCATCTTCACTTGCTCATACGTGAGTTCAGGATCGATATTGAGTCCGATGGTTTCTGCAAGGAGTCTGGCAACATTCACAGTGTGCAAGTATGGGTAATCTCGAATTAATTTCCCAGAGCAAAGAAAATCTAGTAATCCTTCAATTGTTGATAACCCATATTGAATATCATCTAGAAAATCCTTGAGCCATTGTTCTGGAGAAAAATTACAAAAACGAATCAAATCCCCCTGAATTTCAACCTCGTATCCTTCCTGGGTGAGAAACAAATCCCGCACAGGATTATCCCAATCGACAATTCGTAACAACCCTGGATATTGCTGATTTCCTGGATTTTTGAGCCAATCCCCCGACTTTGCCGCTTTCAACTTTGCGAGGAACTCAGGTAAAGGCTGATTCCATAGTTCCACAGAATTGTTTGCCATAACTTCCTCAGCCGACCAGTAATTTCCTAGCCGTTCCCAATTACCACCATTGCAAACTTCTAGCAAAAATGTTCTGTAAACTTCAGGCAGTTTAATTCCATGTTGTGCTTCTAACGCGCTCAACTTTGCTTCAGAACCAATTGGCGGATTAGTCGTGATTTGGGCATAGCGATTGTATGGATCGAATTTTCGCAATCGAGCGAGGGTAACGTGAATTCGTTCGGGAATGGTCAACCATTTTCGCAGGGGTAATTGGCAACCGAAATGACGCTCCACTGTAAAAATGTCTTGATCGTACACTCTCACCCTTCCTTTCGTATCGCGATCGCAGTGAATTTGTAACTGAGTCAACACCTGACACAATTGCTCTGCCTCAGCATCAGTCGGAAATAGCCCCACAAGATGGGGATGCTTGATTGTCTTGATCTCCCGATACATAAACTCACAAGCTTCAGCCTCATCCGTAAATTCAAACAGCAGATGTTGAACCGTACCACGCTCGGTATAAACAACTTGCCAGCGTTCGCGAAGCGACTCCTGCGGAGTATCGCGCGTTTGAATCAAGCAAATCTCATCATCACCCATTTGGCGAATCTGATACAGGCGACAGCCTTCGCCCCAAAGTTTGAGATCGAGTAACTCTGCATTCAGATATCTGACTTCCCACATGCACTCACCTATTACCATTTGGTATGATTATTACTTCGCTTGTTCTGCCCGAAAAAGCCGGAGGAATCCCCCATCAAACCATTCCCCATAGTGAAATCGCAGTTCCCCGGATAGTAGCATCTGACTTCGACAGTAGAGGAAGTAGGTTTCTTTAGGGAAATAACTTCGCAAAGGAAGCAATCCTTTTTTCAATGCCGTTCGCTCCCCATTTTGCCAGAGCCTTGCAAGGTGAGATGCTAAACAGTTCAAGAAAAACTCAGCTTTAGGCAAGGAAGGATCTGTTCCTAAAGTTACCAACTCATCTTCTCGTCCTCTCCAATCAACAGACATTTCCCAATCTTTGACGGGAGGTAAGCAGGATTCCAGCGCAGCCCAGACAACTAACTCTAGGTACGTCGGCTCATTCACGTTGGTAAATAAGGTATTCGCATTTATCGGCATCGTAATTTCTAAAACCGTCAACAAGCCGATCGCATTGTGATGCACACTTCCTGTCACCAGTCGATACTGCTTCCCATCGGTTTCAAAGGGAATCGTATATGGGTATTGCAATTTTGCTTTTTGAAAATGCTGTAAGCAAAGCTGATGAAAGTCAGGTTGAGGTAGTGGTGGATCAAAAAACATCCAATCTAAACACAAACTATTTTTTTCTTGGCTCACAGAAGCACCATCTAAATAGCGCCATAGCTTTTCAGCTTGAATGACGCAGCGTTGCAGATTTGGATAAGCAACTAGACTAGCAAGAATTTCTGCTGAGATTTCACGGTTGAGTAGGTTGGCGTTCACGAAGTGACTCCGAAGGAGTATCGCCATCTGATGCAGCAGTTCATATCTAATTGCAGCAACCTGATTGGGTGTATATAAACGTGCTTTTTCTTCAAAAAATAGTAGATATATACTAGCAGCTTCCTCAATCTCAGATAAAATCTGGGGAATTAGTAAAGAGTGAGTAGGACTAGCAGCAGACGCAAAGCGTAAATTCCACTGGGCTTCATTGAGCAGTTCAATTCCCTCGATTTCTTGCAGATTCCTCCAATTCCGGGCAACCTGCATCACTTTCAATGCTGTGCCATAGGGAATACCATACATCGGATAGTAACTCCCCGGATGCCATAAACAAATCGGTTCATTGTAAGACTCGCCATGAATTTGAAACAGTCGATCTATCAGTTCCCAAACGGCCCAATTTTGATAAACTTGCGGTAGTTTCCAACTGCGATCGCCAATAAGCTGCTGGCAATTCCTGACAAAGAAGCGATTATCCTCATTCTCATACATTTCACGCGCCTGAAAGCACTGCCAAAAAGTATCATGATGGGCATGACGTGCCAAAAACTGAATTAGGAGCGAATCGTCATATCGGGTTATGGCTTTGCGACTGTGGCGACCAGAGAATAATACACCTGAATTGCTTTGGGCGATCGCTAGTGTATACCCATCAATTAGAACAAACGTTTTTTCATGCTTATCTCTCATCCAGCAACTCTCGTTTTCTCTCTAAAGGAATTGCAGGACAATTTTCAATAACATATTTCCACATCCACTCACCTGGAAAACACGCATCTCAATCACCGCCAGTTATATCTTCAGGATTTTGTATCTTTTTATCATGGGTTTTCTCGCTACATTGATTAATAGGTTTTTATTATTTCCCCTGTCTGGGCTTAAAATCAATATTAATAATGGTGAAGTGGTTGCATTTCCCCAATCTTAACTATTCCAGAGGTATGAGTTCAGCAGTTTTTAAAGCATTCATCCAAGCGATGGTAGCAGCTAGACGATAATCAGACTCGCTAGAGTGATATTCGTGATAACTGCCATTAAAGACAGTAATTTTGAGGGATGTGAGAGCTTGATTTTGCAGATTAAAATGTCGAATTAATCCGTCGATAATTCCTTCGATTGATTCTGGAATACATTCGTCAGGAATAACTGTCTCATTTGGAATTTGCCAAATAATTTTAATCTGATTGTCTTCTAAATTCTGCTCAACTTTGAATACGACATGACCGTGGTGATCAATAGAAGAGCTACCTCTGATATATTTACCCTCTGCAATTAATGATTCTTTAATTGAATAACGTTGATACTTATAACCATGCCAGATATCTAATTCAACTACGTTCTGGAATGTTTCCCAAATATTTACTACCCAATGCCACTTTTCCACATATTTACACATGTCATCCCAAGCAGAGTTACGAATATGTTTATAAATTTTCAGCAATCTATATAACTCACGAATATCCTGTGTATTCGGCTCCTCTACGGTGACTAATTTCATTAAGCATTTGGCGACTGTGATAGTCTCCTGGGTAAATAGCTCTTGTGAGTCTTCATCGTCTTCATATTTTCCTAGTTCTGGTTGCTGATATAGTGACTCAATTATTTTATGTAGCCAACCAATCTTTTTTTGTCTAGCTTCATAGGTATAGTCTTTCCCATAGTATAATTGTTTGCGGTTCATATAATCAGATTATTTATATCAGGCTCTAATGAATCTATTACAGACAAATTAAAGAATGAACAATATATGAAATTAGTTAATCATCCAGATTTCTCGCATCACAAACGTTTTTTCATGCTTATCTTTCATCCAGCAACTCTCGTTTTCATTCTAAAGGAATTGCAGGACAGTTTTCAATAAACTGCTTCAACCTAGCCTCGGACAAACCCATTAAATATCCTTGGAAAAGAAGATACGGACTTTGCTGAGAATTCAAGATTGAGATCGATTTTTCAATTTCGTAAATCTCATTATTTAAAAAATCGAGATGCATTTGTAACCATTGCTTCGGTGTATAGCGTTCCATCACAACATAGGTCAACAACGGTTGTAAGCAGATTTGAATTTTCACTTCATGTCCTTCTTGCGTCAGAAACAACCCGTAAGTCTCTTGTTCTGGAGGATACAACCCAATTCGCAATAGTCCAGGAAGGGCGTTAATTTTCAGGAGATAGGGTAACTCGACTGCATCAGATTGTTTTCCTGTTGACAGAAATTGACTAACGAAATCAGGCGGTGACTGGTGCCATAACTGGGTAGAATTATGTTGCATAATTTCATCAATTGTCATCCAGCAGTCGCGCTCGGCACAATCCCAACACCCTCCATTTCCCACCTCTAGCAAAAAAGCAGCATAGGCGAATGGTAGCTGAATTTCCAATAAAAATTTGGCGCGATCGAGCAAGGAGAACGCTGTATCATCAATCGTAACGTTACCCTGGAAGGTAATCTCAAGCGACTGCCCAATCAACTAACCGTCAAAGGCGACCTAACTATTAGCGGTACGTACATTGAAGAACTGCCCAATGCAATGGTGGTTGACGGAAACCTTTTTTTGTACAAAACTAGCATTGCCAAGCTCCCCCCAGATTTGCAGGTTCAAGGAAGTTTCGATCAATATAGTGGATTTGGTTCTCCAGGGGTTAAATGTAATGCAATCCCTAAAACTGCTTTTATCAAAGGGAATCGCAACTGTCACTAATTGCGATCGAGTCAAATTGACTATTAGTTCTATACGATCGCGTAGCTGATGATATATCTGTTTTGCCTTTAACAGTGACTGTGAGCATTCGGTTGCATCAGTAGCTAAAGCTTCAGAAAGCAGTCGTTCAAACGGGGTGCCTTGCAGATTGATTGTCAAACTTCGCTCAGTTGTAAGTAAGCTGTAGGGTAAGCTCTCAATTTGAGTCTTGCTCACATCAATTTCTATTCCTGAAAGCTCTCCCCAATTGCAAATTGTCTCAGGTAGTTCAGCGATCGGATTGCCTTCAATACTAAGTTCCTTTAGCTTCGGGAAGAAGCCAGGATTATCAGGTAGGGAACGTAAAGCCATATAGTCTAGGCGAATGTCTTCAGCTTTGGTAAAGGGAATTTGTCCCCATTCCATCTGCATTTGTGGATGATTCCAGCAGCTAATCTGCCTAAGCTGATGTAGTCCTTGGGGCATTTTTTGCCAATTGCTACCATCACACCAGAATTCAGCTAAAGCAGGAAATCGACTCAAATCAAGGTCAAAATCTTCTAATGATTTAGGTTGAGAGATATGCAAAGTTTCAAGATGCTTTAATTTATGAAACGAAAAATGAACTTGTTTGACATTTGGGCAGGTTAGTGTTAAATGCTCTAAATTTGGTACAGCATCCACAAAATCAGGGATTTCATCAGCTTGAGTCAAAGTCAACTCTAAACCGAGGACGCGATCGAAATATTGCAATCGCTCGATCTCTTTAGGAAAATTGTCAGTTTTTACATTTATGAAAATTGCAGGAGTAATTCTATGCGTAGTTATAAAACATCTTATACTTTAAACAGTGATAAATATGGATCTGTTACTTTTCAAGTGTGGATAGTTTGTACTTATAAAAACGGTAAAAGGCGAGCGCATGGACGAGAATTCTTTATTTATGCAGTCTATAAATTCCAGTTATCTTTACAGCTTATACATGATGACTATCGCCTCCGTTTTGGGATTGAAAGCAGCTACCGAATGAAAAACCAGTGCCGAATTAAAACTACTATTAAAAATCCCACCATTCGCTTTCTATTTGTAGCCTTGGCATTTTTAATTATTAATGTTTGGATTTATCTAGTCTGGCATTATCTTAGTCGCTTAAAAAGAAGTTCCAGACAAGTTTTCTCTCATCTATTTACCCTCAAACAGATGCTTGAATTTTTACGTCAAGCCGTAGACCGCAACTATGGGGTAGCCTGTGAAGTTTGTTTACCATCTGGCTGATTTTGATTGATTTTTGGAGTTCATCAATAAGCCAATCTTATCATTTATCTGAGACGATCAGCTTTTTTCCATTCCTCCAAAAACGGTATCGTATACTACTATTTTTTAGCGATGGCTGCGCCCGCCGAAGGCATCGCAAAACTTTTCGGTCTACTGAATCTTACTCCTCCTGAAGGCGATGGATTTGTCAACTATACTATTCGCGCTAAATCAACAGTTACCAGTGGTACGGTGATTGATGCTCAGGCGCGGATCGTCTTTGATATCAATGAACCAATTGACACACCGCCCATCTTCAACACCATCGATGCAGGCGCACCCAGCAGTACAGTTAATGCACTACCAGCCACCACAGAAACCGCAGAATTCCTAGTAAATTGGTC
>NZ_JACJSJ010000071.1 GCF_014698115.1 Nostoc sp. FACHB-973 | reverse complement strand
AGAACAGCTATGTCTTTTCGCTTTTTTGATTGGTTGACTCTCCATCGTGACCTGTTTGTTTCTTACAAAGCTAGTTTGGGCTATATTTGGGCTTGATTTTTGTTTAAGTCCCGTTAGGGAATTCCTCAGCAAAATCTGTAGCTGCTACGGCAAAGGTTTTAAGCCTGACACAAAGACAGGGAGAGACTTTGAACGGGAAGTTTCTCTCTTATTTAGGTGAAACCATTTTTTCGCTGGCAATGATATGCAAATCAATGTTTTTGAGCAAGCGAACCAATTTTTGGGTTAAAGAACCTTTCAGGAGTATTTGCCAGCGCGATCGCTGACTTTCTCCAATTACAATTTGGGTAATGCGATATTTCTCTGCTACTTCGGCGATCGCATTAGCTACGTTACTATCAGTTACCCGAATAAAAGTCCCTTCAAATTCTTTACAGAGTTTCTCACAGGTGTGGATGTGTAAACTTTCCTCTTTGGTGAGAAAGCGCTCCGGATCGGCAACAAACAAAGTATACAGCGGTGCATTCATGTAGTTAGCTATTCTCGCACCACGGCGTAAGAGTTGCACGGAGTTAGGATAAGTAGATACACATACTAAAACTCGTTCATGAATGTTACAAAATTGTCCATTGGGTGTGGTGGCGATCGCATTTTCTTCTACGTTGTCTGCTACTTCCCGTAAAGCCAACTCCCGCAAAGCTATTAGGTTACGACGTTGGAAAAAGTTATCCAGGGATTGTTGGATTTTTTGCGGTGCGTAAATCTTGCCTTCTAATAATCGTTCTTGGAGCGTTTCTGGTGTCACATCGACTAGTACGACTTCATCTGCTTCATCCAAAATCCTGTCAGGAACTCGCTCACGCACTACTATCCCGGTAATTCTGGCTACTAAGTCATTGAGGCTTTCTAAGTGTTGGACATTCACTGTCGAGTAGACATCGATACCTGCTGCCAAGACTATTTCTACATCTTCGTAGCGTTTTTCGCGTGGGGAACCAGGGACATTGGTATGGGCAAGTTCATCGATTAAGACTAGTTGTGGCGATCGCTTTAAAATAGCATCTGTATCCATATCCGTTAGGGTCAACTCACCGCGAGGATATTGCTTGCGGGGCAAAATCTCCAGTCCCTCTGCCTTTTCTCCTGTCTCCTTACGTCCGTGGGTTTCCAAAAGCCCGACAATGACATCAATTCCTTCTTGTTTGAGTGCGTGTCCCTCTTCCAGCATCCGGTAGGTTTTGCCTACCCCAGGAGCCATGCCAATAAATATTTTATGCTTGCCCCGCCGTGGCGGATAAAGGGAGTAATTTGCAGATATCGAAGGTGTAATGGTCACTAAAGTAGTATTACTATGATTTAATATTTCTGTTTTACTAATTATAGTAAGTGCAGCTAAATGAACTAACTGCCGATAAAATTATTGCAGAAAATTTTTATCGGCAGTCAGTTATTTTTATCACCATATTTTCCTGAGAAAACGCTGAGAATAAACTAAGTTTTCTGAGCGAATAAATTTATGAAAATCACGGCTGAGTTTCAGATTAGCTTCTGTCACAATTGGGATGACTTAAGTGTTGAGGATAAATTTAAAAAACTCAGTAGTGATACTGAGTAGTACTTTATGGAGAATTTTGGCTAGGGATTCAGTTGGGGCTTTTATGGACTCCTTGTGCTGGGGGGAATTCTAGTGTTAGCAGCAGTCAATCATCAAATTGCAGGTGCATTTGGGCTACTGCTTGCCTATGGATTTGGAGCCGGATTACCGCTGTTGGCGATCAATCGCCCATGGTGGGCGGGTATTAAGCCGAAGATTGCTGAATCTCCGTTCTCATAGTGGAGTGTTGCAACGAGTGGGTGGCGTGGCGATTCTGGCAACAGTGATCGCTATTCTTCTGGGTTGGGATGTGCAGATACAACTTTGCCTGGCTCCGTTCTTTCCTACTCTAGGGCTGTGAAATAGGAATTCTAAAAAAGCTATAGCCACTAAAGGACAAGCTACAGTAGTCAGTGCATAAGAACAAAGATGGGTAGTACCCACTTTACTAGCTAGCGTTGCTAGAGTCCTTTTCTCTAATACGAATTACGAATTACGAATTACGAATTACGAATTATCAAGTCTGCTCCCCACGACGGTGGTTAGCGGCTTGCAATAACAAAGATTCGGCAAAAGCGATCGCGTCACTTGCTGATTTTCCACCAGCTAACTGGGCTAGTTCTTCCCGGCGAGTAGTTAAATTATCTAAGGCAGTAACTCGCACAACGGTACGTTGTTCTACATTGCCATTGTTAGCTTTTTTACCTTTACCTTGATTAATAGTTTGCTTATCCACCCGGAAATGACGGTCTGCCATTGCTGCAACTAAAGGTTGGTGGGTAACACACAATACTTGGTTGCGTTGACTGAGTTGGTGTAATTTTTCAGCGATCGCTTGGGCAACTCTTCCGGAAACCCCCACATCAATTTCATCAAATACCATTGTCCCAGCGACATCGACTTGAGAAAAACAAGCTTTCAATGCCAGTAAAAAACGGCTCATTTCCCCGCCAGAGGCAATTTCTGTTAAAGGTTGCAGTGGTTCTCCGGGGTTGGGACTAAACATAAAGGTAATTTTATCTGCTCCCATAGCAGTTGGGGAAGTCGGCAAAATTTCAACTTGAAACTTCACCTTTTCCATTGCTAAGGGTTTAAGTTCAGATATCAAACGTGATTCTAAATTAGCAGCCGCCTTACTACGCAGCTGAGTTAATTGATTACTTACTTGGGTGAGTTTCTCAAAACACGCCTTTTCTTGCTGTTCTAGACTTTCAATAGATTGTTCGCTGTCATTGAGTTGGGCTAATTCGCCTTGGATACGCAGGTAATAGGCGATCGCTTCTGTTAATGTCGGCCCATACTTGCGGCAAATTTGCTTTAATTCCCGAACCCGTTCTTCCACTTCTTCCAACCGCTGAGGATCGGCTTCCAAACCGTCGCCATAGGCATTAATCTGCCTTCCCACTTCCATAACCGCAGCTTGGGCGTCCCTGACTAATTCCAAAAGGTGTTGCAGTTGGGTGTCGTATTCCACCATGTCATTTAATGTTGCTTCGCTGTCTCCCAATAAATCTGCGGCGGCGGGAGTTTCATCGTCATTTTGATACAAAGACTGATAAATTTTGTAGCTCATTTGTTGCAAATCAACCACATGATTCAGGCGTTCGCGTTCTTGTGCCAACTGTTCTAATTCATTCGGTTCGCACAGATTAGCTGCCCCCAATTCTTGCACTTGATAGGTGAGCAAATCGAGTTGTTGTAAACGTTCCCGTTCTGATGTCCGGCGTTTTTCTAGTGCTAGATGGGCTTGTTGGTAAGCACTAAAGCTACTAGCGACCTTTTGGCGTTGGTGCATCAGGGAGTCACCGCCATATAAATCCAACCAGTCCCGGACTTGGGCAGATTGTCCCACTTGTACAGTTTGGCCTTGGGCTGTGATTTCCACCAAGCGATCGCGCAGTCCTCCCATGATTTGCCGATTTACCAACACACCATTCACCCGCGATCGACTGCGGACATTACTAGCTGTGGCGGTGATTTCTCGGCTAATGACTACGGAGTTTTCATCCAGCAAATCGATTTCCTGTTCCGTCAACCAAGCAGCTAAAGGCGGGTTGGAAGTGAAAGTAGCTTCTACCATCGCCCGATTTGTCCCTGTACGAATTACTCTACTAGAGACTTTACCGCCCAAAGCGGCATCAATAGCATCTAAAATAATCGATTTTCCAGCGCCGGTTTCACCCGTCAACACATTGAGTCCCGCGCCAAACTCCAATTCCAGTTGGTCAATGAGGGCAAAGTTTTCAATTCGCAAGCAAAGCAACATCTAGCCAAATTCTCCTTCCATAGTGCTGAGTGTAAAATGCTGAGTTGTGAGTCGGAAGAAAATTTCGGAGTTAGTTAGTAAGCCCGCATGTCTTGAGTTTAAGACTTAGCACTTTTAACTCAGCACCGAGAAAAGCAGCAATACCTACTACCATTAAATTAATACGCCCATATTAGTGTAGCAAAGGAATGAAGACTGGGGTATGGGGCATTGGGCATTGGGCATGGAGCATTGGAAGAGGCAGAGGGGCTGAGGGGCAGAGGGGAAAGAACAAGGCACATTGAACTCCTCTGCTCCCCTGCTCCCCTGCTCCCTCACTCCCCCATCTCCCTCATCTCCCTCATGCCCGATGCCCAATTCCCCAACATATTGTTACAATACTTAACATGCTCATTCTCAGCGGTGGCCTTTTCCATGATTGTTAAGACACTTCCCCCTAATTCCGGATCGATTCAGGAGGACAGTCGCAACGGCAACAATAGCCAAGGCGAACTGCATATTACTGATGTAGTGCAAGAATTTGGTACACAAGACTTGGTAGTGCAATCACCAAGACTTTTAGCAGCCAGAAGGGATACTAAAACAGTCAAACCTGAGACGCTTTACGATCCTGTCGAGATCGCGGCGCATTACCAAAATAAACAGCTGCAAGTTCTGGGGCGGATTTTCGCAGTATTGAGACCAACACTCTCCTTAGCGTTTGGGATGTGGTCTGATAGCAAACGGGGAATTGTCGTCAAAAATGACCGCCGCCGAGCTGTTCAGCTACGAGAATTACTAACGCGACTAGGGCCTGCTTACATCAAAATTGGCCAAGCTTTGTCCACTAGACCGGATTTGGTTCCTCCCGTATATCTGGAAGAATTAACTAGGCTACAAGACCAATTACCACCTTTTCCCAACGAAATTGCTTACCAGTTTATTCAAGAAGAATTAGGCGCACCTCCTCAAGATGTTTACGCCGAACTCTCGCCCCACCCAATTGCTGCGGCTTCCTTGGGGCAAGTCTATAAAGGTAAGCTGAAAACTGGTGAAGAAGTAGCCATTAAAGTCCAGCGTCCAGACTTAAGAGAGCGGATTACGATTGATTTGTATATCTTGCGTAACCTCGCCGCTTGGGTACAGAAAAAGGTCAAACGGGTACGAAGTGACTTAGTTGGGATTCTCGATGAATTAGGCGATCGCATTTTTGAAGAAATGGATTACATCCATGAAGGCGAAAATGCCGAACGATTTTTCGAGTTATATGGTCATATCAAAGACATTTACGTACCGAAAATTTACTGGGAATATACCAATCGTCGTGTGTTGACGATGGAGTGGATTAACGGCACCAAATTAACCCAGACAGAAGAAATTCGCGCCCAAGGTATAGATGCTCGTTATTTGATTGAAGTGGGTGTGCAGTGTTCTCTACGCCAGCTACTAGAACACGGATTTTTCCACGCCGATCCCCACCCTGGTAATTTGTTAGCAACAACCGATGGTAAATTAGCTTATCTCGACTTTGGCATGATGAGCGAGATTAAACCACCACAGCGCTATGGTTTAATTGAAGCGATCGTTCATGTCGTCAACCGCGACTTTGACAGCTTAGCAAAAGACTACGTTAAATTAGAATTCTTATCACCAGAAACAGATTTAACACCGATTATTCCAGCTTTTGCCAGAGTATTTGCTGATGCCCAAGGAGCCACTGTTGCTGAACTCAACATTAAAAGCATCACCGATGAATTATCGGCTTTGATGTATGAATATCCTTTCCGTGTACCAGCCTATTACGCCTTAATTATTCGCTCGTTGGTGACGTTGGAAGGTATTGCAATATTTATAGATCCGAATTTTAAAGTTCTCAGCGAAGCTTATCCTTACGTTTCTAAACGCCTCTTAACAGACCCAGCACCACAATTAAGAGCATCATTGCAAGATTTGTTATTTAAAGATGGCAGATTTCGCTGGAATCGCTTAGAAAACTTGTTAAAAAATGCACGTAACAGTCAAGATTACGACTTTAATTTAGTGCTGAATCAGGGGATAGAATTTCTATCATCTGAACGCGGCGCTTTCATTCGTGACAAGTTGGTGGATGAATCTGTTAATGGACTTGATGCTTTAGGTAAAAATGTTTTGCATAACTTTACCTATTTACTAAGAGAGCGGGTAGGGTTGACAGCAGTTAATGAAACTCCAGCTGCGACAGTTGAACAACAACAAACCTTGGAGCATATCAAACGCATTTTAAATATTCTCCGAGAAACGCGAGGCTTTGACCCAATGCAACTTGCGCCTCAAATTGCTCAGTTATTGGTAAATCGAGGTGTACAGCGTTTAGGTCAACAAGTGGCCAGCCGCTTCACGCAAAAGGCTTTAGCCAGCATAATTCGGCAATTGTTGGCGTCGGAGTGAGGAGTTAGGGGTTTTTAGCTCAGCACGGGCTAAACGCCCCATTATCCATGTACAGCACTCAGCACCTATATAATTTAGTTATAATTTTTGACCTCGGCGGCAGTGACCGAAATACCTAATGCTGCTCAATTAGAGAGTCGATATCGTGTCGCTTTTTGGGCTTCGACACGCTCTATTTAACCTGCAATTATTTTTCTCACTATTTTATTCGCGATCGCACATCCTTTTAAATGCCGGCCAAAGACCTCTTTCACAATGTAGTCAGATATGCCCTTGAAAAAGAAGGCTGGACTATTACGCACGATCCACTTCATCTTCGGGTTGGTAAGATTGATATGTATATTGACTTAGGGGCAGAGCAGGTTTCAATACTGCTCGGTTAAGGAATTTCTTGGTTGAGGCAAGCAGGGGGAGCAGGGGGAGAAATGGGGGCTGGCGTTGAGTTTTGCCTCCCCTGCTTATCCGAGCAGTATTGGAGCAGGTTTTAGCAGCCGAGAGGGGAGAGCAAAAGATTGCAGTTGAAATCAAAAGCTTCCTGAGAACTTCAACGATTACAGATTTCTATTTGGCTTTAGGACAATTTATTCCCTACCAAATGCCACTAGTAGAAGTATGAATTTGAGCGATCACTATGGAATGTCCAAGGTGTGCATCAACTCATATCCGCAAAAATGGTAAAAAGTATAGTAAACAAAATTACATATGCGCTGATTGTGGTCGTCAGTTTATAGATTCTTATGAACAGCAGGGTTACCCTGAAGCAATGAAAAAAAAATGTTTATAAATGTACGTGAATGGTTCAGGATTTCGTGCAATTGAGCGACTAAAGAAAGTACATTATACCACTGTAATCAATTGGGTGAAAACTCTGGGAAAAGCCTTGCCTAATTCACCTGTATATAATGAAATACCCGAAATTACTCAAGTTGATGAACTCGAAACTTTTGTAGGTAAAAAAAACAAAATTTGGTTGTGGACAGCAGTAAATAAGCATAATCCGGGAGTCATAGCTTTGGTTTTAGGAGACCGCAGTTCCAAAATTTTTAAACTTTTGTGGCAAATTATAAGCTGTTGGCATTCTTATTTTTATGTGACACGAGGCTCCGCAGTTTACCCTTGTTTTATTAGTAATGAAGACCATATTGTCAGCAAAACTTATATGACACGAGTAGAAGGAGAGAATAGTCATTTTAGACATTATTTAGCTAGGCTACATCGTAAAACTTTTTGTTACTCCAAGTCCGAGGAAATGCTGAAACTATCGATTCGGTTAGTAATACATTATCTCAAGTACGATTCCGTGGCGCTGCGGGCGCGTAGCGCCCACAAGCTTGAGGCGATCGCATAATTCATACTTGGATTCAGCAACGCCCTATTCAGTGGATACTAAATTTTCAAGCAGGGATACAAGAAGTTTCCGGAGGAAATCCAGCGCTGATTCAAAATGCTGGTTCTCTCCTTTATAGAGCTTGGCGCGATCGAGATTTTGAAACGGTGTTAGATTTCGCTATAGTTATATAGTTAACAGGCAACGGCTTTAAAAGGAGTTAATAGAGATGGAAACTAAGCCAACTGACCCATCACTAGCACTCACAGAAATTCCCTCTGGCTATCTCAATATTATGGGTTACGTTGATGAGTCAGAAGTCAATGGGCCTGGTTGTCGTGCAGTCATCTGGGTGCAAGGTTGTCCGCGTGAGTGTCCTGGCTGCTTTAATCCTGACTCCTGGTCATTTGAGGCTAACCAACTTGTTGCTGTTGATACCCTTGCCGAGAACATTCTCAGTAACCCTCGCAATACGGGTGTAACGTTCTCTGGTGGAGAACCGTTTTGGCAAGCCCCGACGCTAGCATCTTTAGCTCGTAAGATAAAAGCTGCTGGATTAAATGTCATGTCTTTTACTGGGTTCACGCTGAAGCAGCTACAGTCTGAATCTGCGCCCCCAGGTTCCCAAGAATTGTTAGAACAACTCGATATCTTAATTGACGGACCTTTCGTACAATCTCTGGCAATTAATTCTCCCACCTCTCCAGTTTCTTCTAGCAACCAACGAATTCATATATTTAACGCTGCCCTCTCTGACCAGATTACCTGGGCTAGCGACCAAATCGAAGTCCACATTCTCAAGGATGGTAGCCGCATTGTCACTGGCTATCGAGGTGGACTGGAATTGATGTAGTTGGGCATTGGGCATTGGGCATGGGGCATTGGGAATTTGTCATTCTCCCCGTCCCCGTGTCCTCTTCAATGGCGAGTCACGGTTACATTTTCATCCAAAGTATCACCTGTATTATTCACGTAATCTAAAGCATTGCGATCGCCAAGTGTATGAGCCAGCAAGAAAAGCGCACTCCAACGAGCGATGGTTTCAATGGATTTCTCCTGTGTCAAAGTTGGGATATTTGGGTCTGGTCTTGCGCCAGGAGGATTATTAATATTTGTGATGCCATAATGATTGGCACCCTCTATGGTAATTAATGCTTTTGGAGATTCTTGAATTAAATCATAACTTGTTTGTGTTGTTTGGGGAGTTACTGATGAGCCATCTTGACTTCCTAAGATTAAAGCTATGGGAATCCCTTGATTTCTAATTGGGATAAATTTTCCGATACCGACAAATGTATTAGTAGCAAAAAAAGCTGCTGCCTGTAACTGTTGAGGACGTTGAAATTCACCTTCACAAACTGGATAAATACAAGAGTTGTCAATGGCTGTCAAACCAACTGCACCACCGAAAGAATGTCCTAGTAATACTAGTTGATCCAAATCCAGAGTACCTGCAATTGGTGAATTGGCATTAGAGTTTTCTGCCACCATAAAATCTAGAACATGACAAATTTGTGATGCTTCTGGTACTAAACCAGTAAATCCAAAATCTGGTAAAGAACGAATATGCTCAGGAACAACCACTGTAAATCCGTAACTGGCTACGATATTAGCAAATTGAGAATATTGAGATATATCAACACGCGAACCAGGTAAGAATAAAGCAATGGGAGTTTTGATTTGATTGATATTTGAACTGGGAATGACAGGAAAGTAAATATCTGCGGAATCTCCGTTACTCGGAATAGTCGTTTTATAGCTGTTGACTAACCCAAACAGAGGGTCAGGGCTAAAAGTAGTTACACCTGTGATTGTTTCACCATCCGAAACCATTAATTTACCTCCAATTATTACCAGTTAATAGGATTTAAGCAGTAAATCTCCAACATGGTCAAGTGGCAGCGATCGCTACTGCGGATAACTTTTGCTGAGAGAAAAACCAGTGGCGATCGCCCTTTATCTTTTTAGACATTCTAAAATAGTGTTGACTCAGTACAACAAGGAATTAAGATGCCTGAATATCTAGCTGGTAAGCAGCCAACTACAGAGCAATTAAATGAATGGATTGAATATTTTCATACTAATGGTTTCCTCGTGATTTCCAATGTCTTAACACCCGAACAATGTGAGATTTTAAGAAATGATTTAGATGAAAACCTCAAGAAGACTGAAGGAAAAAATTATCAAAAATCAAAGAAAATAATCAAGCGAATGTTCGAGCATTCTCAGCAGAATTTAAAGCTTTTTGATTTAGAGCCAATGGTGACATTTGCAGAACATTTAATTGGTGGAGCAAATGGAACAGGCTACTCAATCCATGATGGTATTCCCAATGCTAATATAATTCATGTTATTCACAATAACTCATTTAAAATTCCTCCAGAAACTGACGGATTAGCTAAAAATGCATGGCATCAAGACGATACACCCCATGTAATTTCCCTTGATGGGAAACCCTTAACTAACATCCGCTTGAATGTTCTTGCATTCACAGTGAATTACTACCTAACGGATGTATTATCTCAAGAAAATGGCCCAACTCAAGTGATTCCAGGATCTCATCTGTTTGGTAAGTTGTGCGACGGTGATATTTCAGGATATGAAGACCGAATTTACAACTGCTTGGGAGCAATGGGTTCTGCCGTTTGTTTTAATAATCAGGTATGGCATAGAGGCTCTAGAAACTCTTCCTCTATCACTCGCTACATTACCCAGATTACTTATGCCAAGAGACTGGTTGGACATAAGTATGCACCCTTTATGAATTATCAAATGCCTAGTCACTGCTATGAAGATGCAAACCCAAGATTGAAGCAACTGTTAGGATTTCTTCCCGGCGGCGCCTATGGTTAGGATTGGGGAGTGGGGAGTGGGGAGTGGGGAGTCGGGGGAAATGGGGGAGTGTGGGTGGTGTAGGAGGAAGGGGAGGAAGGGGAGGAAGCATAAATTCTCTTTCCCCCCCACTCCCTCATCTCCCTCATCTCCCTCATCTCCCTCATCTCCCTCATCTCCCCCCACTCCCCACTCCCCACTCCCCACTCCCCTTAATTAATGAAAAGACTATTTCAGAAAATTTTCAGTGAATACCGCGTACTCTGGGCTATTTTAATCTTTGGTGTAGGACTGGTGGTAACGTTAGCGCTATCGCTTTCCCAAGGAGCAGTACCTTTGAGTATGTCTGAGTTTTGGCAAGCCATTCTTCGGGAAGGCGATCCGATTAAACAGACAATTCTCTGGGATTTGCGTCTCCCACGCATTTGTGCGGCTCTCATCGTTGGCGCGGCTTTGGGTATGTCAGGAGCGTTGCTGCAAGGAATGTTACGCAATAGTCTTGCCGATCCTTTTATTCTCGGCATTTCTGCGGGTGCAGGATTAATTGTAATTTTGATGATTGTGTGGCAAATATTCCCGATCGCCATTCCTCTAGCGGCTTGGATAGGTGCAATCTTGACTTCAGCGATCGTAATTTTACTCGGTCGTGCAGGGTCGGGAATTTCAGTCGAGCGGTTGATTTTAGGCGGGGTGGCAATCAGTTCTTTATTTGGTGCTGTGCAAAGTACATTGCTGCTGTTAGCTGAAGACGGTCAAATTCAAATTGCGCTGAGTTGGTTAGTTGGTAGCCTCAATGGAAGGGGTTGGCAAGAAATTTCCACTGCTAGCCCTTACATTATCGTTGCATTGGTGGGGGGATGCTTGCTGGCGCGATCGGTGAACGTGTTGGCTTTGGGTGATGATTTGGCTGTGGGATTGGGAATTTCGTTAACGCGATCGCGCCTATTAATTGGTGGTGTCGCCACATTATTAGCCGCAGGTGCAGTCAGCATCAGCGGCTTAATCGGATTTGTCGGCCTTGTTGTCCCTCACGCTGTCCGGCTCCTCGTTGGTACAGATCACCGCTTTGTTTTGCCACTTTCCGCCCTTGCTGGTGCATGGTTACTCACCTTTGCAGATTTACTCTCTAGATTAGGAGCAGTAGAACTACCAGTAGGTTCCGTCACCGCCTTGCTAGGTTCACCGCTGTTTATCTGGTTACTTTATCGTCGCTCTGCTGGGTTTAATAAATTCTGAAAATTTAGACAAACCAGCGACGAATTAACTCCACCTGGAAGCAATAGCCATCCTCAACTTCCTCAATTAACTCACGTTGCAACAGCAATTTGAGTGTAATCTCAGCATCAGGAGACCGTTGTAATAAACTTTCGCAGCTGACTATAGCCCCTTCCCCTTGAGCAGCGATAAAACGTAAAATAGCTTGTCCAGTGGCGTCTACTTGATTGTTTTGAATGTCAGCGAAGAAAAAGCTCCCACTTTGCAAAGCTTCTGGTATTGCTGCTTCCACATCAGCTAAGGTTGCAAATCGCCGGATAGAGGGGTCTTGCTCGTTTTTAAGAACAATAATTTCCGCGCAGAGTAGTTGTACTAAGAATGGGTGACAACGGGTGAGTTGCAGTACTCGCTCAACAGCATTGGGTTCATAGCGCAGAGTAAAATCTTTAACGGGACGTTCAATTAATTGTCGTGCTTCCGCTTCTTTGAGATAAGAGATATGCACAACTTGGACATTAATGAGATAACTAGCCCAGCGCTGATATTCTTCGATCGTATGGGAGCCAGCCAGTAACACCTTGAACCGGGGACGATGTTGGATGAGGTGACGCAGCATTCCCAAAACATCTTGTTCATCAAAGCGACCTTTGGCTATGGCGTTGTCCAGCACCTCGAATTCATCTAGCGCTAGTAAAGCGGTATTTCGCTCTAGAGCCTGTTCTACTTTATCTAGCCACTCATAGAAATAAGTGAAGGGGTCAGGTTCTAATACTTCGCGGGCTAGGGATGGTAGAGTTAAACCTTGCTTTTTTGCTGACTTCTCCATCTCTCTAGCGAGATTGTAGAGAAAACCTGCATGGTCGCTCGCTGATGAAGGTGCGCCTTGCAAGTCTATAAACATGGGGATGATGGTATTGGGGAGTAACTTTCCGATGTTATTGAGGAGGGAAGTTTTACCCATGCGTCGCTGACCGTATAGTAGCAGAGGTGGACGACGGCGATCTAAAAGTAACTGCTCCATGCGTAAGCCGATGTCATCACGCCCTGTGAAAATTTCTTGCTCCCGTGTGAGGGGTACACCGATCATGTAAGGCGAGTCAATTTCTTGCCGCGGTTCAGTAATTTTGTTAGTTACTATCTCACGCCAACTTCTAATAATGGGGTAGAAACGGAGTGTGTATTTGTCCCTCAAAGGATAGAAGTTATCTAAGTATAGATTTAAATTATCTGCAACATCCCTCAGGGCCAAAAGCTGGTTATAAGCACTTGCTTGATTGAGAACAGCATCAACATCGTTGCTGATAAAGCTAAAAATTTGTAGTAGAGAGCTAACTTCATTCTCTAGTTCGCCAATTACCAGACTGCGATGTACTTTACGGATAGCTTCTACATCAGCACAGCCTTCTAAACTGCGTGCATCCCGTTCAATTTGTGCAGCTTGAGCCGCCCACCGCTGGGGAGTGGTACTGAGATATTCTAGGGCTGCTTTACCTTCAACTGGATTATTTTCGATTACGAAGAGGAGATGGTTATCTAAGCTGGGTAGATGTAAACGCTGCCACTCATCCCAGAAGGCGGAGTGATAGCGCAAAAAACAAGGGCTTCTGCCATTACGCCCTTTGTCTAATTCATAGAGCAGATAATTCCAAGTAGTGAGAAATGGAAAGGATAGAACAGGCCGCCATGAATTAATAGTTACTCCCACGCCGAACGCCACGCCGAACGCCACGTCTCCCGCCATGCTTCCCACGACGCCTACCACTATGCTTCCCGCTACGCCTCCCGCTACACCTACCGCAATGCCGAATATCACACCTCCCGCCACACCTCCCGCCACACCAAACGCCACACCTCCTGCTACGCCTCCCGTCACGCCTCCCGCCACGCCTACTGCCACCCCGAACGCCACGCCTCCCGCCACCCCGAACGCCACACGAGCAAGTATGGTTGTGCTTGGTTCACCTAACATCCACAGCACTAAGCCCGCTAGTAAGTTAGCCAAAATAGGTAAGATAAGGTGTCCCTGGATAAACAGCCGCCACAGAGCAAGGTTTCGCCATCGCCCTCGTCTCAATAAGATAATCAAAGAGGAGTCAGTGTCTAAAATAGAGTCAATGCGCTTGAGATGGTTACGCCAAGCTGAGGGACGGAAGACAAGCCAGAAAAGCAGTTGCAGGCTACCGAGGATTAAGTTGGGGTGCTGTTGCGGTGCATTGGTGTAGGCGTTGGGGGGGAGTTGTGGTGAGGTCAACGTTTTTGCACTCCTATTTAAAACTTGGTGTTGCTGAATCAGGATGTTGAAAAGTTTCACGCAAAGGCGCAAAGAAAAATTCATAGGTTTATTCAGCAACGCCAACTTTTGTTTTACTTAACTAAGAGTTTGCACCCCAGGATACGCCAGAATTTTAGCGTCAGCAGTTAGTAACGGACAGTCGTAAATTCTGGCAGTGGCTACAATGATTTGGTCAGATGGATCTTTTTGAAAACCTGTGAGTTTGGTTGATTCAAGGATAATTGGAATTCTCAGTTCGAGTAGCTGCACTCCTGGATAAGCTAAAGCTGCTGTTATCCAATCGTCAACCGAAATTGAAAAAGCAAGTTTGCGATTCTCAACCAGTTTGGCAATTTCCCAACAAGAAATAATGCTGACTCCTAGTCCTTGAGATTGATATTCTTCAATCCAATTTCGATATTTCTGGTTTAGTCGTTCACTATTATCTACCCACCAAATCCAAATATGAGTATCTAAGATTATCATTGCAAGACTTCCCAATCTTCTATAGGTACTGGAGGCTCGAAAGGGTCGTCATAGCGAATAACTGTTCCCCGTAAACGATAAGGATTAGATTCTGAAGGTTGGGGAAAACGTTCTAAAATAATGATTTCTACTGTTTCGCCTGCCTGAAACGGTAAATCCTCAAGAATCAAGGTTCCGTTTTGAGTTAACTTTGTTTCAATTCGGTGTGCTTTCATAGTTACTCCGCTAGTTCTGAATCTAATAAATCAGCAAATAGTTTCATTTGTATTAATCCTTCCTCACGCCAATTATCATTATTTTCTCCTTCTTCTAAGTTAAATAATTTTTCTCTATACAGAATTTGTAATAAGAGTGGCCAGCAGCAACTTTCTTTCAAAATCCACTCTACATCTTCATCATTGAAGGGAATGGGCGAACTCGCTATCAGTTCCCGTGCTTCTGTCTTATTCAATGCTCCCAGATATGCGGTGTAGGCGAAAATATTGAAAAAGGGTGAACCGTGTCCTGTGTTGTGTGCAATTTCTATTGGTGACTCAGGGGTAGCTAAGATAAACGCCAGATTTCCGCCTGTGTGGTTAGTCGCCAAAGACCGCAAACTGTCCCAAAAACAATCATCTAATTCTGGACAACGTTGCAAACCAACGCCAATTTCATCCAATAAAATTACTGTGGGAGAATGCAAATTATCGCTGACTACATCCATGAAATGATCTAAATCGCAAGGTGTTGGCACTTGCATCTTGAGTGATTCTAGGATGTACTTGAGTAAACCTTCTCGGCTTTGCATTCGTGCGTCTTGTAAGTCAACAAAAATCCAATGGTAATTTTCTGGATGCGGTAGCCAGTCAGATTTTTGCTCAGGGCGCAACTGTTGTGCTGGGGTGGTGGTGATATTTTTTAGGTAGTGCAGCAGGGATGTTTTACCGCTGCGCTTTTTGCCGATAATGGCGGCGTTTTGTAGGGGATGGCGTTTGAGTAAGTTGAAGAGGCGTTTTAATTCTTTTTCGCGTCCAAAAAAGTAACGAGGTTGGGTGATGGGTGCGCCTGTGATGAAGGGTGATGCTTCGCTGTTAGTTGGTTCAAGTTCTTTGTATGCAATTTCTTGCCACTTGAAACCCAATTTACTGCTAATTTCTATAAAATTCAGATAGTCAATAGGTTTGCCATTGAGGAAGCTTTTGACTGTGGAGAGAGAAAACCCGACATCACTAGCCAAGGACTGCTGGCTGGGATAGCCATTGCGTCCAGGTGCTGACTTGACTTTTTCAATATACTCTGGGGCTACTCGGAGCGATCGCGCCATCATTCTTCATGGAGAATCTGCTGTGAGTATATCAGGTTTTTATACTAGCTAAATAGCTTTGCTGTTGAGCGATCGCCTTTTGCACTCTAGAAATTAGAGTCATCCTGAACTTAACTGATAATCAACTAACAACTCGTCTAATCGGTGACTATTTCTCAACTCAGTTCTCAACTAGCAGCAAGTTGTAATGAGAATGTAACGAGTTAAAGGCTTTAAAAATGAAACGAGAATTGAGAGTTTTACAAATTACTTTATCACTTTGTGGTGTGATGATGTTTGGTACTGTAACTTACGCCGCTATTCAAATGGTGAATGGTCAATACCGAGTGGAAATAGCGCTCACTACTAAGGGACTCATTATTAAGTCAGATATTGACAAAAGGCAATGCAATGCAGTAAACAATGTTGCTCAAAAGCAGGAAAGTACAAGTTCTGGCCAGAAGAGGATTAATTAGGAGTATACGGGTAGGGGCACAGCCATGTTCCCTACGATTATCTGTACCTCACGCCTGTTGCAATCTGCTGTAAGTGATGAATTAGAATCAAAAACTTCTAACTTCTTGCAAATGAGTCTTTGATACTCGTGAATGAGTCTTTGATACTCGGCGACGAGTCTTTGATACTCGTGAATGAGTCTTTGATACTCGTGAATGAGTCTTTGATACTCGTGAATGAGTCTTTGATACTCGTGAACGAGTCTTTGATACTCGTGAACGAGTCTTTGATACTCGTGAACGAGTCTTTGATACTCGTGAATGAGTCTTTGATACTCGTGAACGAGTCTTTAATACTCGCGGACGAGTCTTTAATACTCGGCGATGAGTTTTTGAGCCTCGTGGTTTTTTTAACGAACCGCAAAGGACGCAAAGAAGGAGAAGAAATATATCTATAAATTCAGCTCAGTAAAAAGGTGCGTTAGCCTTTGGCATAACGCACCCTACGAAAAATTGTAGAGACGCAATTCATCGCGTCTCTACAAGATTTTTTACAGCGCACAACTCAACTCGCCGGCTTTTTGGCTAAAGCGGTGATTCTCCCGATAGTCTACAGGACAATCTATGACGGCGGGTACATCTTGAGCGAGGGCTTCTTTGAGTGTGGGAATTAAATCTAAAGCGGATTCAACTCGGTAACCTTTTAAACCCATGCTTTCGGCTAATTTGACAAAATCAGGATTACCAAAATGCACAAAAGATGAGTTTCCTTTGCCAAATTGATTTTCTTGTTTCCACTCAATTAATCCATAGCCACCGTCATTAAAAATGATGGTGACAAAGGGCGTACCAACACGCAAGGCGGTTTCTAATTCTTGGGAATTCATCATAAAGCCGCCATCGCCAGTTACAGCAACAATTTTGCGTTTGGGATGAACGAGTTTTGCTGCTAAGGCACCAGGAATCGCAATACCCATTGCGGCAAAGCCATTGGAAATAATACAAGTGTTGGGGCTATGGCAGTGATAATGACGCGCCATCCACATTTTATGTGCGCCAACATCGGAGATGACGATATCATCTGGCCCCATCACTTGCCTTAAGTCATAAATTAACTTTTGCGGTTTAATGGGAAATCCATCATCATGGGCGTACTGTTCGTAATCAGCGCGAATATCTGCTCGTAAACTGATGGCAAAGGGATCGGGTTTTCCTTGTCGGTCTGCTAATTTTAAGATTTCATAGAGGGAATCAGAAATGTCTCCCACGACTTCGGCATCAGGAATATAACTACTATCAATTTCCGCTGGATTTAACCCTATATGCACAACTGGAATTTTGCCGTCACGATTCCATTTTTTTGGGGAAAATTCAATTAAATCATAGCCGATCGCAATTACTAAATCTGTATTATCAAATCCACAGGTAATGAAATCTCTTTGCTGTAATCCCACTGACCACAATGCTAATTGATGTGTGTAGGGAATCACGCCTTTACCCATGAAGGTATTAGCAACAGGTATATTCAGCAAGGTAGCAAATTGGGTGACGGCATCACTTGCATGAGCGCGAATTGCCCCATTTCCTACTAATATTAATGGGTTTACTGCTTGGCAAATTGCGGCTGCTGCTGCCCGAATACTAGCAAAAGATGCATAGGTTTTTTCGCTATTATCTTTACGCAAAGGTTTGCCTTCTACGGGCATGGCAGCAATATTTTCTGGCAAATCGATGTGAACTGCACCAGGTTTTTCAGATTGCGATCGCTTAAATGCTTTTCTTACCACTTCTGGTGTAATACTCGGCCTGACAATCTGCTTATTCCATTTGGTAACAGGTGCAAACATCGCCACCAAATCTAAATATTGATGGGATTCAATGTGCATTCTATCTGTTCCCACTTGACCGGTAATCGCCACTAAAGGCGCACCATCGAGGTTGGCATCTGCTACCCCAGTCATCAAGTTGGTTGCCCCAGGGCCAAGAGTAGAAAGACACACTCCGGCTTTTCCGGTTAGCCGTCCGTAGACATCCGCCATGAATGCTGCACCTTGTTCATGACGAGTTGTAATAAATTTAATCGAAGAATGTTTTAACGCTTCCAAAACATGCAGGTTTTCTTCGCCAGGGAGTCCAAAAATATATTGCACTCCTTCATTTTCTAGGCACTGCACCAATAATTCTGCTGTATTCATTTTATTTCCTGACTAGCGACAATAAATATTGGGGAGTGGGGAGTGGGGAGTGGGGAGTGGTGAAAAAAATTCTATTCCCTACTCCCTACTCCCTACTCCCTATTCCCTACTCCCCTATCACTTCACCCACACAGTTTTAACGTTGACAAACTCATGTATACCTTGGATACTCAATTCTCTGCCATATCCAGAACGCTTAATACCACCAAAGGGCAATCGGGGATCGGATTTGACCATACCGTTGATAAATACGGCACCTGCTTGGATTTCTTCAACCAAGCGATCGCGTTCTTGATCGTTGGTTGTCCAAGCGCTTGCACCTAAGCCAAAGGGGCTATCATTAGCGAGTTTAATGGCAGCATCGATATCCGGAACCCGGAATAACAAAGCTACTGGGCCAAAGAATTCTTCTTTGGCAATTGGTGTGTTGGGCGGGATATCTATGATAATGGTTGGCGGATAAAAGTTTCCAGGACGATCTAATAATGGATGTCCACCGATAAGGACTTTCCCACCGCTTTGGGTAGCAGTTTGCACTTGTTGGTCTAAATCCTGGAGAATCCCAGGAGTTGCCAGAGGCCCGACATCGGTGTCTGGTTGCATGGGATCGCCCACTTTCAGCGCCTCGAATTTATCTAACAACAATTTTTCAAATTTGTCAGCGATCGCTTCTGCGACAATAAAACGTTTGGCTGCAATACATGATTGCCCGTTATTCAACATCCGCGCTGTAGTAGCTGTGACAACTGCTGCTTCTAAGTCAGCACTTTGTAACACAATAAATGGGTCGCTTCCTCCCAATTCCAAAACTGTTTTTTTAATTTGTTTCCCAGCGGCGACGGCGAGGGATATGCCTGCTGGTTCGCTTCCTGTTAAGGTTGCAGCTTTTACGCGGTCGTCTGCCATTAAGTCGGCGACTTTGGCAGCCCCAATCAATAAAGTTTGAAATACACCTCCGGGAAAACCTGCCCGTCGAATAATTTCTTCTATTGCCAAGGCGCACTGCGGCACGTTGGAAGCATGTTTGAGTAAGCCGACATTTCCCGCCATGAGTGCTGGTGCAGCAAAGCGGAAAACTTGCCAGAAGGGGAAATTCCACGGCATCACTGCCAGAATCGCCCCTAAGGGCTGGTAGCGAACAAAACTATGGCTGGCATCAGTTTTGACAGAAACATCAGCCAAAAAACCAGGGGCGTGTTCGGCGTAGTAGCGACAGACGGCGGCGCATTTTTCGACTTCGGCGATGGCAGCTTTAAAAGGCTTACCCATTTCTAGAGTCATTAATTTAGCAAATTCTGCTTTGTCTTGCTCTAAAATATCGGCAGCCTTTTGTAACCAGTGCGATCGCTCAGAAAAACTAGTCTGGCGATAATGTTCAAAAGCCTGATTCGCCAAATCGAGTTTAGCGTTAATTTCTGCATCCTTGAGTGGCTCAAAGATTTGAAAAGTTTCCCCAGTGGCAGGATTAATCGTGGCGATCGCCATTACCTGACCTCCCGTTAAAAAATAGCTTGACTGTTGGCTTCCTAGTGTTACACAGATTTATTCTGGAAGCCACCACCCAAATTCTAGTCTTTTAGTTAAGAAGTCGCTGCTTAGTATTACAATTTCGCAATTAAAATTGAAGTAATATATACAATTTAGCCGTGTATTTATACTTAAAAATCAGTTTTTTGTCATTAGATGAACGAACCGGAAATATTTATATCTTGGCTGGAGAAGAAACCGGAATTGTAATTCGTGAGAATTTTGGGGTTGACTGTCCTTTGTCATTGGTCATTTGTCGTTGGTTTTGTCTCACAAATCATTTAGGATTGCTATGGAAGCAAAATGGACACAAAAAAATCTGTAAAAATTACCATATCAGAATTCAGAAGTCAGAATGGGCTACGCCAAGCTGCGCTAACAGAATTCAGAATTAGAGGAATTAAGCCATGACTCAAGCTTTACGCAAACTAGTTACATTCGATGAATTCGTTGCTAAATATCCAGATAACACAGGAAAACGTTACGAACTATATGATGGAGTAGTTGTTGAAATGCCCCAACCAACAGGCGACCATGAAGAGGTAATTGGATTTTTAGCCACAAAAATCACTTTAGAATATAGTCGCTTAAACCTTCGTTATTTCATTCCAAAAACAGTATTAGTTAAACCAATTGATAACGAATCAGCTTATTCGCCAGATGTACTAGTCCTAAATCTGCCTAATTTAGTTAATGAACCTCTGTGGAAAAAACAATCAACTGTTACCCAAGCAGCATCTATTTCTTTAGTAATTGAGGTAGTCAGTACGAATTGGCGTGATGATTATCTGAAAAAATATGCTGATTATGAACAAATGGGAATTCCGGAATATTGGATTGTTGATTATGCAGCATTGGGCGGTAGGGAATTTATTGGCAAGCCTAAACAACCGACTATTTCAGTTTGCTATTTAGAAGAAGGTGAGTATCGCGTTAGTAAATTTCGAGGAAATGACCGCATCCAGTCATCAATTTTTCCAGAATTGAATTTGACCACAGAACAAATTTTTCGGGCTGGTACAGAAGTGTAATATTGTGTTCAGTTAAACATTGCCGTGCCCCTAAACGCGACGATATATAGGACTCATATCAAGACAATCGCTACTAATACTATATGTATAAGCTCAATCCAAAATCCAAAATCTAAAATCCAAAATTGTCTGACTAATGACTAATAATTGTTGATACTGGCTGCAATTTTGTCTGATAAACTTTCACTAATCTATCAATACCTTTGAAACGAAAATCTCCCATTTCCTGGAAATCTGAGGGTTGTGAAAGCATTGCATGGGTGGCTTCACTAATGACGCATTCACTTGGAGGACAAACTCCTTCCATACGAGCGGCAAGATTAATTGTCGCCCCTAATGCTGTATAGTCTACCCTTTGGGAACTACCAACATCTCCCACGACGGCTTTACCACTATTAATTGCAATGCGTAATTGTAGGGGTTCTTGCCAAAAATTATTGGCATTGAGATGTTCGAGACGATTTAGCATTCCTTTAGCAGCAGTCACGGCGCGATTGGCATGATCTAGTTGTGGTTCTGGAGCGCCAAAAAATGCCATAATACAATCGCCAATATATTTATCTAAAGTGCCGCCGCAAGTAAATACTTCTTTAAGCATTTCTTCAAATAAATTATTTAATAATTGAGCGATCGCAGTTGGTGTTAATCTTTCAGAAATTGCTGTAAAACCAACTAAATCCGCAAATAAAATACTAATTTCGCTCTCTGATGGCGCTAAACGACCATCTGGCGACGCACCTACAGATATCAACTGCTGCACAACTGCTGGGGAATGATACCGTTCTAGTCGGTGACGAATCATTTCTTCAGTTTTGAGTTTCTCTACCAGCAACCAACGCTGGACGCTAGAAGCCACAAGGTTTGCTAAAGCTGAAAAAAAGCTCAGTTCTTCCTCCCCTTCATTTGCCCAATGGTAAGAAGAAAGATTAGCATCGGCATAAAGAACACCCACGACTTTATTTTCATCCCATAAAGGCACTGCCATCGCACTGCGAATACCTTTGACTAAAATACTCTGTTCGCTAGCAAACCGTTCGTCCTGATGAGTATCGCCGGTTTGAATGACGACTTTTTCTTCAAATACCTTTTGACAGATACTACGACTAATCCAACTACCATCCGCAGGAAGATGTTTGTGTTGGGAAACATTTCTGGTGGCAGCATTTACTAACTCTAAGTGCCCACAACCATTGACATCAATTAATAATGCCAAGCGATCGATACTATCAAGGTAACGAAATACAACTTGTTGCACCTGGGAAAAAATCTCTTCTATAGACGCCGCCGCACAAAGATTTTTGGCGATATCAACTAAGTCTTTGAGACGGGCAATGGTTTTATCTTTATTGCTGATGTTACCATCCTTACTATCAGCTGCAATCCATTGCTGTTGTAATTGTTCGACGTTATGAAGGATTGTTCTTTGCTCATTAGTTTCCGAAGTTGGCGCATACTCTGGTGCCAATGTCGATTGTGAAACAGGATTTGTGAGCAGCACTACCAGGCTAACATTACCCAGCCAAACGACATCGCCGTGATGTAACTCTTGGGGACAGTTGACAAGATATTTATTTACTTGGGTGCCGTTTTTGCTACCCAGATCTTCAATAGTCCACATACCTTCAGCCGTTTTTAAAATACGCGCATGGTTGCGGGATACTCCAGCAAAAGGTAAGTACAAGTTACATTCTGGCAAACGACCAATTGTAAATACATCTTGGTCAACTGCGATCGTTGTCTCGGTATCTCCCTCTTGTAGGCGTAGGGTGAGTTCAGTCATGAGTGTGATGATCCATTGAAGCTACAGGTGCAAGCAACTCTTGGGTAGGTCATACCCTACAGGTTAACTCTTCACCTTTTCTTTATGACACTGTTAACCGCATTCCGACAACTGCCTGTATTTAATATTACAAGATGTATCGTGTGGGAACGCTTAGCTGTAAATTAGTAATAATAATTATTAGGTCTGTTGCAAAATTTTTGACAACAGACCTATATCTAAAGTAAAGTGCTGCTCCAAAATGCCCAAAAAAGTTTAATTTGGTGGTATTTCTAAAGCTATTTCTCCTAGTAATCCCTTGCGAAAATCTGTTAAAAGTTGCCTTGCCGTTCGCTCTACATCACCTTTGTAACGATGCTCTGCCAAGGCGTGCAAATAGACATCTCCAGTTTCAGATCCAGGATCGAGTTGGTAGCGGGACTCTAGCGGTTTTTTTGGTAACAAATCTGTGGCTACAGCTTCCAAATAGTTGAGTAAATCTACTAAGGCTGCTGCTACGAGCTGATTATCGTAAGATGCCTCACCGATATCATCACAAATTGCTAATTTTAATGCTGCATCTTGGTCTTCTAACCTAGCGGGGATCACACCAGGAGCATCAAGTAATTCCAAATGTTCGGAAATTCGCACCCAGCGGAGTTGGCGAGTTACCCCAGGACGGGCTGCACTTTCTACTACTCGCCGTCCTAACAGACGGTTAATCAAAGCTGATTTACCGACATTGGGAAAACCAATTACTACAGCCCTTACTGGACGGGGTAACATGCCGCGATCGCTTCTTCTTTTATTGAGTTCTACCCCAGCTGCTTGGGCTGCCCGTGCCACTTCTGCTATACCTTTACCATGTTGAGCATTGGTAAAATAAGGGGTTTCTCCTTGACGTTTAAACCAATCTATCCAAAGCGATCGCATTTGCGGCGTAATCATATCTACTCGGTTGAGTATCAACACCCGTGTCTTACCCTCCACCCACTCAGCTATTTGCGGATGGTGAGTCCCTAAAGGAATCCGGGCGTCTCGTACCTCAAACACCACATCTACGCGTTTTAGCTGTTCTTTAAGCTTCTTTTCAGCTTTGGCAATGTGACCTGGATACCATTGAATCAGGTTTAATTTATAGTTTTGAGTTATGGTCATAGTTTCTTATTAACTACCAATTATTAATGATTGCCAATCAAAGGGATTGAGGACTGGGCATCGGGCATTGGGAGTGTGGGAAGCTTTTTTATGATCTCCCACACTCCCCCATCTCCCGACTCCCTACTCCCTACTCCCCACTCCCTTTAGCTTCATGTAAAATCAGACGATTACCATCAGGGTCATAAGCATAAATCTCTCTGCCGTGGGAAGCAATGGAAATCTTTCCTGGTGGGGGATAGCCCAAAGCGGTTAAGTGGGCGATCGCATCTTCCAAGTTACTCACCTCTAAACATAAACTTATCTTACTTTTGCCATAGACACAAAGCGACGAGTCAAGAGACATCACTTCAAATTCCGATTCATTGGTGTCCTTTGGTTTAAAAATACCCAACCGCATACTAGTCAAATGAAACTCAGCATAGACATTCGGAATCAAAGTCACCGGCTTTTGATCCAGCAATTTTGTATAGAAATTCACTAATTTTTCACAATTAACCGATGCTATAGTAACAAACGCATCAATGCACGAAAAAACCATATTTATCAACAAGTAAGTGTAATTAAATATTGACTCAAGGAATTGCTTTAATTATCAAGTTTGGATAATGTAATTTTGTTTTTATAGCAATACCTCCGCCATCCTGAAAGATTGCTGAATTTGGAATTTGGAATTTGGAATTCTGAATTTTTATTCAATTTATAGCCTTTATTCTTTGCAAACCAGTGTAAACATTAAACCGTTCTCCGCGCAAGAATCCAATTAAGGTAATTCCGAATTCTTTGGCGACAGATACCGCTAAACTGCTGGGAGCAGAAACAGAGCAGACAATGGGAACTCCAGCAATTGCAGACTTTTGCAAAATCTCAAAACTAGAGCGTCCACTCACTAGGACAATATGGTTATTTAAAGGTAATTCGTCACTGAGAAATGCTGAACCAATCAATTTATCTAAAGCATTGTGACGCCCAACATCCTCGCGCAGATTTAACAACTTTCCTTGAGCATTGAAGGTAGCCGCAGCGTGCAAACCTCCTGTAGCGGTGAAAATACCTTGAGCAGCTCGGAGCTGATCTGGTAGGCTGTAGATGATATCAGGTGTTACTGTTAGACCAGCAGAAATCACTGGACATCCCCGCAGACGCAAAGCTTCAAGGCTTGCTTTACCACATACTCCACAGGCGCTAGTAGTGTAGAAATGACGCTCCAAAGGCTGTAAATCTGGAATTAATCCATGCCGCAGTTCTACATTTACAATGTTATATCGCTGCTCACCATCTACTGACTCATCTACGCAGTAACTAATACGTTGGATATCTTCTTTGCGGGTAACCACTCCTTCAGCATAGAGGAAACCAGCAGCAAGTTCAAAATCTGCGCCAGGTGTCCGCATGGTAACAGCTACACTTTTTTGGAAGGGGGCGAGGCGAATTTCTAAGGGTTCTTCGGTGGTGAGATGGTCTAAACGCGATCGCACTTTACCATTTTCCACAACCCAAACTTGCGCTTTGGTTTTGCTACCAGGTTGTTTATTCATTACCTATAAAATTTTAGGCATCATTAATTTTTATAAACTCTCTGGATCTATATTTAATTCTCGCAGTTTTGCTGCCAAGCGATCGGCACGTTGTGTCTGTTGTTGAACAGCTTCTTCGGGTGTGGGAATTAGTTGTCCGTCTGGGGTAAGATAACGCAATTTATTTTCATAAACACCCAAGTATAAACTTAGCTGTTGACTCCAGAATAATTCTTGAGGGTTCGGTTCTATAGGCTGATAAGTACCACCAACTAAGATAAACCCAGCAAATTCTAAATTTTTGGGGTCAAACCAAAAGTATTCGGGAGTGCGGAAGATGTCTTGGTAAATTTGTTTTTTTAGCCCTTTATCGATCGCTGCGGTGGAATCTGAAAGCAGTTCTATAATCAAGTTGGGATATTTACCATATTCTTCCCAAACGACCCAACTATCACGGGGCTTGCGTTCAGTATCCAACACGACAAAGAAATCTGGTCCCCGGAAGTCTTCAGATTTTCGTTGGCGTGGACTGTAATAAATTGTTAGATTACCTGCACAAAAGAAATCTTGACGATCGCGCCACCACCAATCAAGGCATTTTATTAATAGCAACATTTGCTGCAAATGTAGATATGTTTCCAATGGCGGTTCGTTACTTTCTAAATCTCCTGGTGGAAATATTACATCTTTTGGGGGTTCAAAATCTTTGGCGACAGACATGGCTGCAAGTTTTGGAGTGATATAAATTTAGGGTAGCAGGAGAGTTTGTAGAAGTCAGAAGTCAGGAGTCAGAATTCAGGAGTTACAGCAATTTTCAGGTAATTAAACCATAGGGTAGGGTAGCACCGCTGTCCTACCCTACAAAGGATTGTGG
Source organism: Nostoc sp. FACHB-973 (assembly GCF_014698115.1). Taxonomy (GTDB): domain Bacteria; phylum Cyanobacteriota; class Cyanobacteriia; order Cyanobacteriales; family Nostocaceae; genus Nostoc; species Nostoc muscorum. Next base: position 17,959 of record NZ_JACJSJ010000071.1, on the reverse strand, counting down.
TTCAAATAGATGAAAAACGCCGTAAATCAAGGGCGATTGCACCGCAATTATCCAAAACCAAACTAAAAAGAGGAACCTGCGTCTCGCCCCCCCCTAGCCAAAGGCGGGCAAGATACCTATCCCACAAGATTGGATAGTTTATTTGTTGGAAGTCCCTAAGCAAAGTTAAGAGAACATCTTTCCGGAATTGCTATATAAATTTTGTACTTTAGATTTACAGCGTTTTTCATCTATTTGAACCACAATCCCCGCTAGGGTAGCACAGCGGTGCTACCCTACAACGTGGTCTATTTACCTGAAAATTGCTGTAATAGCTATAAGTTTTCGAGGAGTGATGTAGCAGTGAGAACGGATGAAGAAAGCCACAAACATTCTAGAGAAAAGGCGATTACTTATTGTAAAGACTTAATCGAGTATTACAAAAGTTGCAGGAAGAGTTTTCGTAATGCCTGGTATGGCTCACAGGCTGCTACTGTACTTTTGTCTGCTGTGACTCCTCTTCTTATATTAGGAAAAGCACCACCAGTACTACAAGCAATTCCTCCCACATTGGCTTCTATTACTGGTGGTCTAGCAGTATTTCGGTGGCGGGAGAATTGGATAATTGGTAAGTCCACTCAAGAAGCTATTGAAGCTGAGTTAATAGCTTTTGAAATTGGTGTTACAGAATTTTATCGAGTGAGTGACGACAAAGCAGTTGATAATTTTATCACTCGAATCAATACATTACATTTGGATCAAGTAAAAGAGTGGAGCGCCATTATTATGAGAAATAAGCTACTTCCGAAAAACAGTGAGGATGGTGAGAATGATCTGGAAAATTCTACTTTGATTCAATAATTTAAAGACAAATTATAGATTGTGAGTAGGAAGTAGGGTTTTGGCGATCGCACCCTTGAATGCATTAATTACAACAACTGTCAAGTATCATGAGTGCGATCGCTGTTAATCAGAAATTTAAATTTTTTCCAAGTAGGCGATCGCATTATAATCAGGAACACCTTCGAGCGATCGCTTAGTTCTATCTAATAGTACATTTCCCTCTGGCCAATGTACTTGCAAGTTGCCTGACTGAATTGGTGCAATATAAACTTGCCCTGGCAATTCCCCTAACTCATTTTTCAGAATTACTTTATCCCCATCTTTTAAACCCAACTTTGCCGCATCACCAGCATTCATTAACACCGCCTCTCGCACTGCGCCTGTAATTGCATCTCTGCGTTCCTGCACCATACTATTAAATTGTTTGCCTCGGCGGGTTGCTACGAAAAAACAGCCTTCTGGTAATTCTCGCTGGGGTGGCAATAATACCCCAAAGTGTGCCTTCCCATCCGCTGTGGGAAAGTTCCAGCCAAAGCACAAATGTGAACCACCATATTGAAACTGGTCACCAGGTTGCTGCAAGTGTTGAATACCAGCATACTGTGGGACAGCTTGGGCAATTTCTTGACGCATTGCAGATGTATTAGCAAAAACCAATTTGTCTGCTAAATCTGGTTTGACGCGTCTTGCCAATTCCAAAAACACTTGCCATTCTGGACGCGCTTCGCCAATGCGTGGCCCTGGAATTTCTGGGCTGAAAATTACCCGGCGTTCGGTGTTAGTTTCTGTGACTCCCCCTGGTATTTCGTAGCGAGTCGTGGCAGGTAAAAGCACTACAGTATCAGCGGGTTCTACCAACATCTGGCTTGACAGAACAATATCCATATGCACCCGCAACGGTATTTGCTTGAGGGCAGCTTCCACATAATCTGGTTCTGGGAGTACTTCTAGGAAGTTTCCCCCCACAGAAAATAACACATCTAATTGTCCCTGATGTGCGGCGTTAATCATTTCTGGAGCAATTAAACCTTTAGTTGCTGGCACCTCAAAGCCCCAAAGCTGACTCAATTGGGCAGCATTTTCTGGGGTGATGGGTTTACCACCAGGAAATACTGTGGCGTAACATCCCATTTCTGCACCACCCTGTACCCCAGAGTGACCGCGAATTGGCATTAAACCGCAACCTTCCCGACCGACAAAACCTTTGGTGAGAGCTAAGTTGATAACACTTCGCACATTATCTTCACCGCACTCATGCTGGGTAATGCCCATACTCCAAACAAATACGGCTTTGTTGGCTTCCCCGACCATTTTGGCAAAGGCGTACATTTCTTCACGAGATGTGCCGGAAAGCCGTTCTAATTCTTCCCAAGATTGGCTTTCTAAAGATGCCTTCAGTTCTGCAAAGCCAGCAGTGTGTAAATTAATAAATGACTCGTTTACCCAGTTGTTGGCAATTATGTGTTTAATTGTGCCATTTAAAAATGCTATGTCCCCGCCCATGTTAATTAAAAAGAAATCTTCGGCAAACTTGGTACCGAAAAGGGCACTTTCTACAATTGATGGTACCCAGTAGCGCTCCATTCCTGGTTCGCGGTAGGTGTTAATGACTACAATTTTAGTGCCAGCTTTTTTAGCATAATGCAGATATTTAACGGTAACAGGCTGATTATTGGCAACATTGGAGCCTATGAACACCAACAAATCAGTACCAATCCAGTCTTTATAAGAACAAGTAGTAGCCCCTGCACCGAGAGCGGCTTTTAACCCCGCCGTGCTGGGAGAATGACAAATCCGGGCAGCGTTATCTATATTATTACTTCCCATTGCTCGTACAGCTTTTTGGGTAGCGTAGTAAGTTTCGTTAACGGTGCCGCGACTGGTAACATAGAAGCTCAGGCGGTCTGGTGTGGTGGCGCGGATGCGATTAGCAATTACCTCTAAAGCTTCATCCCAGTCCACACGACGAAAGCCTTTTTCACCGCGTTGACGAATCATCGGGTAAGGAAGTCTTCCCAAGTCTCGCAATTGGGCACTTTTTTGCTTTTGCAAGTGTGAGACATCCTCTAACAGCACGGGGTCAAAAGCTGGCATGGTATTCATCTGCAACAACCGCAACCGGACATTACACAGATGAATACCATCTAAAGTCCAATCTTTCATGCCGGTTGTTCCGAGAGCGCAACCATCGCAAACACCTTTATCTAGGATATTCCACGCATAGGGCAGTTGGTCACGAGATAGCCAAATTGCCCGAAATACTTCCCAGTAGTTATTTGGGTACTGTTCGCCTATGCCGAAGGGCTTCCAACTTGCCCAATTTGAAGGTGTCCAGTGCTTTTTGGGTTTGGGTAACATAAGGCAGTATGTGTAAGTTGCTGGATTCTTCAAGGCTACCGTTTTGAATCGCAAATGAGTAGCAGTTAGTTAAAAATCCTTTTACTTGCTGAATGTACCAAAATCAAAAAGTCAAAGCTGCTTTTACTTGCTGAATATACCGAAATGAGAAAGCAAACTGGGGTTTGAGAAAGTCAAAGCTGCTTTTGCTTGCTAAATATACTGAAATGAGAAAGCAAACTGGAGTTTGAGAAAGCAAACTGGGGTTTGAGAAAGTCAAAGCTGCTTTTACTTGCTAAATATACTGAAATGAGAAAGCAAACTGGAGTTTGAGAAAGCAAACTGGGGTTTGAGAAAGTCAAAGCTGCTTTTACTTGCTAAATATATCAAAATGAGAAAGCAAACTGGAGTTTGAGAAAGTCAAAGCGCCTGATTGTCGGATATCACTTTTGAAATAAAAATCTCCGCCACCGTTGACAGAGATATTATTTATGAAGCTTTGCAGAAAAAGCAGGATGATTTTGGAGGTTTTGTAAGATGAGCTAAAAAGCACATCCTTTGTATTTCCAGGCACTCCGAATACCCACCCTACAAGAATCATCTCTTGATTCAGCAATGCCAAAAATCTTTGTGGGCAGCGACAAGCATCTGAGCCTGTCTCAAAACGTTTCCGAATAAATAAATAGGAATCTGCCAAGCTGCAACGGTAACTTCTTTGACTATATCCTGTACACTAATTGCTATTAATTCATGTTCTGGCGGCTCTCCTTCAATTGCACCAGACCAAGTAAAAGCTAATAAGAAATCATCGTCTCCAGGCAAAGAGGCAATCAAGCATTCTTCTGGCGTTGGCTGGCAAATAATTCCATAATCATTTGCAAGCTCTACTAGTCTTTGAAAGTTGTTTACGTTCGTCATTTGTCTTTGGGATGTAACTTAATCTCGGTTGGAGAAGAAATCATATTTTGATATTCATAACTCAAGTTAGTTACTCTGTACCATATATTACAAATTATTAATTATTCGGTCAGAGTTAGGAGTTATTGGAGTTAGAACAGGCTTAAGTCCAAAATCTTACCGCGATCGCCAGATTCTATCAGCAACAATTGCTACTGTTTTAATAAAACCTACTTTCTCAGTTGACCGTATTCACATACACCTTACCATTTCAGTATTGATGCGCTAGCATCACTCAGTTTGACGCAGCGTCTCGAAAAATGCGATCGCTTTTGGAGGAATAGCTGTAAACCGAATCAGAAAAACATGCTTGTCAACATCAATTTGTTTAATTACCTTGGCATAAATATGTTCTTCTTCTGTAGCCAGTTCTGGTTCAATTAATAATTTTAGTTTGAGATTAGCCAAGGGTTCTAAAGAATTTAAAGATTGTAGTTGGGCTGCTTTTTCTGAGAGGCAAACTAAAGCTCCCACAAATACTGTTCCCCCTGCTTGTTTTCCTTGTAAAACGCTGTATTCTACAGGCACTTCCTGATTCAAATTCACCATTATTTCATTATCTTCAGGCAAAAACAAATTATATTCACTACCGATACCACGAATGTCAAAAATCGTCACAGGGTCTTTTATGCCCTTAGGTTTTATTTGTAATTCTCCAGCAATTTTCAGGTCAATATCGGCATCTTTAGAGGTATTTTCAGAAATCAAAATCTGCCCACCCACAGTATAAGTCTCAATTCGGGCAGCCAAATTCACATGACTACCGATAACTGTGTATTGAGCGCGTTTTTGAGAACCAATATTTCCCGCCACAACTTCGCCTGTATTAATTCCAATTCCCATTTCGAGAATTGGTAAATTTATTTGCTGATTTTGTTCGTTTACTTTCTGCATTGCTAATTGCATAGCAATAGCACAGGCGATCGCTCTTTGAGAATCATCTTTGCGGCTAATTGGCGCACCAAAAATCACAAAAATGCCATCGCCCATAAATTCATTAATTGTACCTTTATACTGGTTAATTACATCGGTCATTGCTCCCAGATAAAGATTGAGAATTCTGACTACTTCTTCAGGAGGTAATTGTTCAGAAATAGCGGAGAATCCTCTTAAATCAGACACCAGAACTGTAACTTTTCTGCGTTCTCCCCCTAGCTTTAACCCAGAAGGAGTTTCTAGGATATTGGCGACTATTTCATCAGTGAGATAACGACCGAGAGTTTTTCGCATCTGGGCAGAACCTTGGGCGATATACTGAGTAAGTGCGATCGCAGAACCTCCTAATGCCAACAGTGAAGGGACAACAGGAATCCACCAACCACTCAGAAATGCCAAAAAGCTACCACCGAGTAAACCAACACCCGCCAAACCAACAGCCAGAAAAATCTTCTGATTATTGCTGTGACGTTGTATCCAACACAAAATCGCACCAATAATTGACCAACCCAAAATCAATAGCCATTCTATTGATTCAGGTAAAGTCTTAATCTGTGGACGACCATCTAAGGCCGCACTCAAAATTTGACTAATTAAATTAGCATGAATTGTCACACCCGCCATACGTTCTGGATCGGTAAGTACATTGCTGCTGTAAGGCGTATAGAATAAATCTTTCAAACTCTCAGCCGTAGCCCCAATTAATACTACCTTGCCCTGCATTAAGTCTTTTGGGATGCGTTTTTCTTGTAAATCTGTGAGGGAAACTTTGATGAATTGTTGTATTCTTCCTCGATAATTTAAAAGTACTTGATAACTTCCGGCATCCGCTCGGACATAACCTCCATCATCGGCTTCAAAAATTGGAAAAATGCCCCGATTTAACTGCAAGTAATTAGAGTTATTTGCTGCTGCCTTTGCAGTAATACCTTCAGGTTTCAAGTACAGCAAAGCCAGTTTCAAAGCAAAACTCTCTAGGATTTCATCATTCTTTAAATTTAGGTATAGCAATCCTCGGCGAATTTTGCCGTCGCCATCTAAAGGTAGATCGTTCGCTCCAATTTGATGGCGTTGTTTCAGTACTGGAGATGCATCAACTGAAGAACTATCAAAAGTATCAGATATTTTTTGTACGCCAATTAAATTGGGGGTAGATTCAAAGACTTTAACTAAAGCTTGATGACCAGGATTTACAGGTAAATCCCGATAAATATCTAAACCGATCGCTCTAGGTTGCTGCTGTTTAATATCTTCTAATACATCGGCAAGCGCCGCATCCGACATTGGCCACTGTCCTTGCTTGCGGACATCTGCCTCATTAATTTCAACTATCACAATACGGGTGTCAACTGGCTCTGGTGGGCGGAGGAGAAAAAATTGATCTAGTGCAGCCAATTCCAATAATTGCAGTAATCCAGTTAAGCGTAGTGCAATCACCAGAATTGTAATATTGGGAACTGCAAATAAAACACCCCGCCATTGCCAAATTACGGGTTTCAGGTTTTTCCACATAATTTTTCCACATAATATTGAGAGATGAGGGGACACGGAGACGCAAAGACACAAAGAGGCAAAGACACAAAGAGAGATGGGGGAGAAAGAATAACTAATACCCAGTCCCCAGTCCCCAGTCCCTTTAAATTAATGGACTTGAAGCGATCGCACTTAAACCAACTGATTTGAAAAATTGTCTCCAATCCAATCTCATTTTTAAATTATTCGGCTCAGTCCGGCGCAGTTGCACTAAAGTAGTCAGAGCTTCATGCCAAATTCCAGCTTCTGCATAGATGGCGGGCAATTTCCACAAATTTGCTTTTGCTAATGCCTCGGACAAGGCTAATTCTGGTTTAATTCGTTCCACCCAACCATCTACAATCGGATTGTCACTGGAATCTTCAGTATTGCAAACAACTGTCAGATACCAGTGATAAGTTTTATCTACTGCTAATGCTGGGGCACTGTCAGGAAGTGTAAAGCTAACAATTCCAGATTTATCTGGAAGTGTAAAAGATGTTTCATAAAATACTGTCTGGTCATTATCAGTGAGAAGGAAAAACTTGGCTGTTTTGACTGAAGATTCAGGTACATACCAGAAAAATGTTGGATGTTGGCCAAGTGTCAACCCTAATTTATTTTGAGGAATTAAGGGAGTTATCAGTTTTTTACCTGTTAGACAAGAGCCACCACGAGTTGAACCACCAGCACTTGCCGGTGGCGCCCCGCGTTTTGGTGGCTTAAATGTTTGACTAATTTGCCAAGTTTTGTTTGGTTCGTATAACTGAGCCTGTGCCTGTGCTGTGAAACTAGACTGAGCGAAATTCAAACATAAAGGTAGGGAAAATATTACAAAATATTGAGATGACTTAATCCATTTCATATTTATCTCAAAATGCCTTGGCTTTGGATTGGATAGCTCAAATTGCCAACAATCAGTTGACTAAATCAAGTATTCCCAAAAGCAGGCTGAGATTTCACATTTAACTACAATCAACTACAAATTCTCAGTAAAACGAAGCTTTACCGACGAATATACCAGACTTCTCTAATACCATTCCCAAAAATCTTTGCAACATCTAAATCCGTTGTAGGGGCGTACAGCTGTACGCCCCTACAAATCTATCTGTATCAGGTATTTCGTGAAATGCTATAAGAAGTCCGGGATCTAAAGCTTGGAGGCTACACCATGTAGTTTTATGTAAATCCTTTAGGCGCATCTTTAGAGAGAAATTCTATCAGTAAAAATCAGGCGAAAAATTTCACAAAAATGTCTTGGTTTTTAGTAAACCTTTGATTAGCAGAATAATTTGCTGGGATTTTTACCTATGATTAAACTTTGCTTAAACTTACGATTTTAAGATGTGGTTGTTTCAAGCATTTGGAAAATTGTCTCTTTGTTTTTCAACTTGGATAATCGAATATTTATTGTAATCACTGTAATCAACGGTGACAGTTTACCGTTTTGATAAGCATAAAAGAGATAAGTTAATTAGCGACCTACTAATTAATAGTTCTCAGTGTGTATTGCTTGCAGAAGTTTATCATGAGGAAAGCAAAATATGAAATTTGTTCCACAATTAGTGCTTGCTGCTGCTAGTTTAACTATAGGTTTTGCAACTCTAGATGCAAAATCTGTATCTGCTGCAATTATTAATTATGCTTTCAGCGTTGATAGTGCCACCACTAAAGGGAATGGCTTTTTCAGCTTTGATGATTCAACTTTTAGTGAAAATAATTCAGTAGCGATCGCCAAGTCCCTTTCTTTCCAATTTGACGGTGATTCTACTGTTTACAACGAACAAGATGATATCAATTATCCAGAGTTTCCCCTTGTATATTCAACGTTGTTTTCAACAGGAGAAACATCTTTAGCATTAGACTATACATTCGACGATAAAACTAATCCTTCCAGTTCCATTCGCTACGAAATTATTGGTGAGGATTTTACACTTTTCTCCACAACTTCTCCAGATGCCGAAGTCATTTCAGGTAGAGTTTATTATACAAGAGTACCTGAACCTACAACTTTAGCTGGCACTTTCTTAGCTTGTAGCCTTGGTTTAATGGTGAAGAAAAAGCTAATTCCCATGAAAAAAATTAAAGCTTAATCTTGTTAGTCACTTGTCATTAGTCATTGGTGATTAAACAAATGACAAATCACCAGTTAATTAGGAGTAAAAAATGGTAGATTATCAGAATTTTGAGCGGTTATTGCAGAGTAGAATTAAACGACGCAACTTAATTATTGGGGCAGGAGCATTGAGTGGTTTTGCGATCGCTAACCAATTTTCTCATCAAACAGCGATGTCTGACGACAAGCCGCTACGCGTCTACGCCAGAACTAGATTTTCCAGTTATCCTTTTACTTTAGGTGTAGCATCTGGTGAACCCTATCCCACCAGCGTCGTGATTTGGACTCGTCTGGCTCCCGAACCCTTAAACGGAGGTGGAATGCCACCAGTGAATGTACCAATTCGCTGGGAAGTGGCTACTGATTCCAATATGAAGCGCATTGTCTCCAGAGGTACCGTACTGGCAACCCCAGAACTAGCTCATTCAGTGCGAGTTGTGGTAGAAGGACTCCAATCTGATACTTGGTACTGGTATCGCTTTCTTGTCGGTCAAGACTCTAGCCCCATTGGTCGCACTCGTACAGCACCTTTAGCAAATAGCTACTTAAGTAAATTTAACTTTGCCCTTGTCTCCTGCCAAAACTATCAGCAGGGATTCTATACCGCCTACAAATATCTAGCACAGGACGACCTTGATTTAGTAGTGCATGTTGGCGATTACATCTATGAAGGGGGAATCTCAAACACTACTCCCAGAAAACACAATAGTTCAGAAATTCTCACCTTAGAAGATTACCGCAACCGTCACGCCCTCTATAAAACCGATACCAATCTGCAAGCCGCTCACGCAGCCTTTCCCTGGATTCTTACCTGGGATGACCACGAGGTAGAAAATAACTACGCCAACAACATCTCGGAAATTGATACAGAACCAGATCAAGACCGGGCAATTTTCCTCCAACGGCGGGCTATTGCTTATCAAGTCTATTACGAACACATGCCCTTGCGTCCGTTCTCGCGTCCTGTTGGCCCCGATATGCAACTTTATCGTCGGCTGGCTTTTGGTAACTTAGCAACCTTCCATGTTTTAGATACCCGCCAATATCGCACCGATCAGCCTTGTGGTGATGGTACCAAAGAACGTTGTGCAGAAAATTTAGATGAGAATGCAACCATTACCGGTAAAGCACAGGAGGATTGGTTGTTTGATGGTCTAAATACCTCACAAACCAAGTGGAACATTTTAGCGCAGCAAGTACCCATTGCTCAGCGAGACATGACACCAGGGCCAGGCGGAACCTACAGCATGGACAAATGGGATGGTTATGTGGCTTCCCGCGATCGCTTGATGGCTTTCCTCGGACAGCGCCAGCCCTCTAATCCAGTCTCTCTAGCAGGTGATGTGCATTCCCACTGGGCGATGAATTTAAAGGCTAACTTTGATCGGCCAGAATCCGCCACACTCGGCAGTGAATTCGTTTGTTCTTCCATTAGCTCCGGTGGAGATGGCTCAGACACCACCCCCGCAGTTGAAGCTTACTTACCAGATAACCCACACATTAAATTCTTCAATAATCAACGCGGATATGTTCGCTGTGCCCTAACTCCCACAACCTGGAAGTCAGATTATCTAGTGATGTCAAATGTGACAACTCCATCTGGCACAATTAGTAAACGGGCTTCATTTGTGGTTGAAGACGGTCGTCCAGAAATACAACAAGCTTAATCTCCTAATTCCCAGGTATACCATTTGATGAAATAGTAGGGGCGTACACAGCTGTACGCCCCTACAGCCTGTTTGTGTGTTGCCAAGATTTTTGTAAATGGTTGAGAGCGATCGCACTTACAGCCGCCATATTTGCTCACAAATTACTGCGATCGCCACAAGTCCCAGATAGTCTGCTAAATATAGAATATACCTACTTTGGTATACCCTCTTACTTGAAAAATCACCAGCAGTTCAGCGTACATGTATCAATACAGTTGAGTTAAGCATTTCCTCCTTCTCTCTGCGTTTTCTGCGGTAGCCTGCGGCAAGCCGCTGTGCATCTACGTAAAAAAATTGACCTTCACAAAGAGTGTTACCCTTAACTGAACCGTATTGGGCTATGTATCCTTTATATACAAAAAAGATTGATATAAGCTGTTTCCACCCCTTTACTCCCCATTCCCGACTCCCCACTCCCCATTTTCAAATTCCAGGTTTAGCAAAAATCGTTAGCAACACAGGCCCCAATAAATAATGGTGACTCAAACACAATAGCCCAGCAGAAGAACCTAGAACCTGGCGTTGATTGGGGCTGTAAAGTCGAATTCCACGAGGAGAAATTGGCAATATTTGAGGTTCTGTCTCTTTTTTGGAAGTAATGTCAACCAAATAAAAGCATCCACCAGGAGAAAGTACCCGTGCTATCTCACTAAACACCTGTTGAGGTTCCAAATAATGCAAAAAGCTGATAGTGCTGAAAACAGCATCAAACTGACCATTAGCAAAAGGAAGAGACTCAGCTTTGCCCTCAACATAAATCAAGCGTGGATGGTGGCGGTTGCTCAGTCTTGCCATCCGCAACATATTAGCAGATAAATCTAATCCAGTACCCCGCAGGTCAGGAAACTCAGTAGCAAGGCGCTCAAGCAAGCGTCCAGTACCGCACCCTATATCAAGTACATTTGCTCGCTCTGGTAAGTTGACGTACTCTAGCAATCGTTTGTGGATGGCTCGATAAAACACTGAAGGAAACAGCCAATCGTAGCTTGGTGCCCAGCGATCGAAAAGGAACTTTTTGTTATTAAGAAAGTCATAGGTCATTAGTTTTCGCAGTTTCCCTGAAGCTCAATGCTTTTTTAGGGTAAGTAACTGCGCCTCCTTTGAAGTTGGTTAACTATCAGTTTTGCAGTCCGTCAATATCTAGCCTAACGTTTGGCAAAATACTTATGCTCACCTTGGCAAATTATCCGGAATTTTGGTACTTGAATGTGTAGTTAGCAGTGTTCCTAGAGACTCTAGCGATCTCTGTAGAAAATTAAAAAACGAGCGATCGCTGCATAAAACTATTAAACCTGACCGTGTATATTCATAGAGCTTCAAATACAACAAACCCAGTCTATTTTAAATTATTAAGGAGAGTAATTATGTCAAGCTTTATTCAAATCCGGTTACACAAAGATCTACTGCACCCAGTCCGCGAGTGGTTGGAAGCCGTAGAAATTCATAACTCCAAATTGGCTCATTTCCTCTGCAAAGCTATTCCTGCTCAATGTCCGTTTGAACGAGATATTACTCTGTTTGGTCGCAAGCTACTTCACATTCCACCAATGTGTAAATTAAATCCTCTGTACGAAGAAGTCGTTGGATTGCGTTTTAGAGCGCTTTGTTATCTTGCCGATAAATGCGGTGAAGATGTCACAGCGTATTGCTAATAGTCAGTTGCATCGTTCTTAGATCGATCAGCCATCGGTAATTGCAGACTTACGGTTGTTACTTATTCAGATTTATACTAAGCTAGCGTACACCTAATTAGATGTCTGGCTATTTAGTAGCTGACACCTCGAAGACAGTGTTTCTAGACCGTATTGTTGCTTACCGTACCCTGCTGAAATCATTAACATCATCATGACGCACATCTTACTGATCGAAGATGAAGTCAAACTGGCACGATTTATTGAATCGGAGTTGAATTATGAAGGTTATCAAGTTAGCATTGCCTACGATGGATTAACTGCACTTACCGCAGCACGGGAGTTGCATCTGGATTTAGTGATTTTAGATTGGATAATGCCTGGTTTGTCAGGGTTGGAAATTTGCCGCCGTCTACGAAGTATTACTAATGAAGTGCCAATAATCTTATTAACCGTCAAAGATGAAGTGAGCGATCGCATTACAGTCTTAGACGCTGGTGCTGATGATTACCTAGTTAAACCCTTCAGCATTGATGAATTATTAGCCAGAGTCCGTATTCACCTGCGAAAAACACATCAAGCAGACACCGGAGATATTTTAGAATTTGAAGATCTGAGTTTAAATCGTCGCACACGCCAGGTATACCGATGTCAGCGGTTAATTGAATTAACAGCTAAGGAATTTGATTTACTGGAATATTTCCTTATCCATCCGCGACAAGTAATTACATGCGATCGCATTTTAGAGCAAGTCTGGGGTTACAACTTCATCAAAGACGCCAACATCATCGAGCCGTACATCCGTTACCTGCGGCTGAAACTTGAAGCCAATAACGAAAAGTGCCTTATTCAAACCGTTAGCGGTATCGGTTACACATTGGGTGGTTAGTAGGCATAGGGCAAAACAGTTGTGAGTTCCGAGTTCCGAGTTCTGAGTAAAAAAGCGAGATTCCCCACTCAGCACTCCTTGACTCCCCCATCTTCCCCAGTCCCTACTCCCAGCCTAAATAACGTTAAAATCCCAAATTTTTCAATCTTAGGAGAATTTGGGGTTTTTGGCAATCTCAGCAACAACTCATGCAACTGGGAGTTAATTATATTAGGATGCACAAAGCTGTCATCATTCAAAATATAAAATAGCATGACTTATTTAGAAACAGCGGCGCAATTTTACCGCGAAGTTGCCCAAACCCCAGAAGTTGGACTTTGTTGTGTGCAAAGTACACCTCTGCAACTACCAGGATTAAAAATTCCTTTGCCAATGCAGGAAATGAACTATGGTTGTGGTACTACTGTTCACCCGACTGAACTAGGAAACCAACCTACTGTTCTGTATGTTGGTGTTGGCGGTGGCTTAGAAGCCTTGCAATTCGCTTATTTTTCTCGCTATGCAGGTGCTGTAATTGCTATTGAACCAGTTGCGGCTATGCGAGAAGCAGCAGCACGCAACTTAGAAATTGCTGCTCAAGAGAACTCGTGGTTTGACACCAGTTTTGTAGAAATCAGGGAAGGCGATGCTTTTAACTTACCTGTTGCTGATGCTAGCGTCGATATCGTGGCACAGAATTGCCTTTTCAACATCTTTGAACCAGAAGATTTAACTCGTGCTTTAAAAGAAGCACATCGGGTATTAAAACCAGGTGGACGTTTGCAGATGAGCGATCCAATTGCTACTCGTTCAATTCCAGTACATCTGCAACAAGATGAGCGACTCAGAGCGATGTGTTTATCAGGGGCACTCACCTATGAACAGTATACTCAACAGATTATAAATGCTGGCTTTGGTCAAGTTGAAATTCGTGCCCGTCGTCCTTACCGTCTACTAGATTCCCAGACTTATAATTTAGAAGAAAACCTACTTTTAGAAAGTCTGGATTCTGTTTGTTTTAAGGTTGCTATTCCAGAAGATGGTGCTTGTATTTTCACAGGTAAAACAGCCATTTATGCAGGTTTTGAAGCTTTTTTCGATGATTCAGCAGGTCATCTACTTCAGCGGGGTATTCCCGCAGCCGTGTGTGATAAAACCGCTGCTAAACTTGCAGCTATAAAGCCAGCAGAAATAATTGTTACCGATTCAACCTGGCATTATAGTGGTGGTGGTTGTTGTTAATTTATTAATAAATAATTCAGATGTCAGGAGTCAGAATTCAGAATAATTCTGTGCAACTGAAAAATGAATGTAAGATTTTAATATTTGACTAATAGCATTCTGTTAGCGCAGCGGGCCGTAGCCCATTCTGGATTCTGACTTCTTATTTATAAATTCCCAAATGTTGTTAATTAGTCTATTTTTAGCTACGCTTTTTTTAGCATATTCCAATGGCGCAAATGATAATTTTAAAGGTGTAGCAACGCTGTTTGGTAGCCGAACAAGCAGTTATCAAACAGCAATTTTATGGTCAACTTTTACAACTTTTGCTGGTGCAGTAACTGCAACTTTTTCAGCAAGTACACTAATTAAAAATTTTTCAGGAAAAGGACTAGTACCAAATGCGATCGCCAATGCACCAGAGTTTCATTTAGCAGTGGCGATCGCTGCCGGTTTAACTGTACTTATCGCCACATTGATCGGGTTTCCTATTTCCACAACTCACAGTTTGATCGGTGCTATTGTTGGTGCTGGATTAGTAGCGATCGGACTCCAAGTTAATTTTACAGCTTTACTAACTTCCTTTATTTTGCCTTTATTGCTCAGTCCAATTATTGCTATTTTTTTCGGAGCAGTAATTTACAGTTTATTTGATTATATCAATTCAAAATCGAATGTAATAGTTAAGGATAAAATTATTGATACTTGTCATTTTATCAGCGCTGGAATTGTGAGTTTTGCTAGAGGATTAAATTATACTCCCAAGATGGTATCACTCATTTTGATTATTGAGTATTTCTCGATTCAGGGAGGAATGATTACCATAGCGATCGCAATGGCACTTGGCGGTTTACTCAACTCCCAAAAAGTTGCAATAACGATGAGTGAAAAAATTACCTCTATGAATCACACTCAAGGCTTTTCATCAAATATAGTAACGGGAGTTCTCGTTATTACAGCTAATCAGTTTGGGCTTCCAGTTTCCATAACTCACCTTTCGGTGGGTTCTATTGTTGGAGTTGGATTGATTGGTAAAAAATCTAATGTGCGTGTTTTCTATCAAATACTACTATCGTGGATTTTAACTTTACCTAGTACCGCAATTCTGAGTGGAATAACCTACAGATTATTACAAGGCTAGAAACATTGAATATATTTTAGTCAAATTACAGGAGAAATAAATAATGCAAATTCAATCAACAAATACACTAAATGCATCTGTAACAGAATTCAAATACAAACTTAATTCCCCTTTAACAAAAAAAGGAATCACTGTTTTACAAATTAATCTTGGTAAGCGCTGTAACCTGGCTTGTACACACTGTCACGTCGAAGCTAGCCCAAAACGTAGAGAAGAACTTTCCCCAGAAATTTGTGAACAGTTGATTTCACTAATCCATACGTTTCCAGAAATAAAAATTGTCGATTTGACTGGTGGCGCACCTGAAATGAACTATGGATTTAAACCACTGGTAGAAGCAGCAAAATTAACGGATAAACAGGTAATTGTCCGGTCTAATTTAACTATTTATTTTGAAAATGGGTTTGGTGATTTACCAGAATACTTTGCTAAACATCAAGTAAGAATTGTGGCTTCTCTTCCCTGCTACCTAGTAGATAATGTTGATCAAATGCGCGGTATCGGCGTATTTGATAGTTCCATAAAAGCTTTGCAGTGGCTTAACAAACTCGGCTATGGTAAAGATCCAAATTTAATTTTAGACTTAGTATTTAATCCCCAGTTACCTACAAGTGAAAAATTTTCTCTAGCTCCCGAACAGAGCAGCCTAGAACAAGATTACAAAACCTTTTTACAAGAACATTTTAATATTGTGTTCAACAACCTCTTCACCATTACGAATCTGCCAGTTGGTAGAACTAAAATGCATTTAGAACGAAGAAAACTGTACACCAGCTATTTGCAGTTTTTAGAATCACATTTTAATTCCAGCACAATTGAACATTTAATGTGTCGTGATGAACTTTCAATTGATTATCTAGGTAATGTATATGATTGTGACTTTAACCAGATGATGAATTTGCCTGCGAAAACTCGTAACGGTAAAACCTTGACAGTTGCCAAATTGCTAGAAGCTGGTAGTTTAGACCTGATTAATGAAGTACAAACCGCTGCTTATTGCTATGGTTGTACTGCTGGCTGCGGTTCTAGTTGTGGTGGCGCTTTGCTCTAAAGCCAGCAAAAATGCCAATATCTTAGAAATTGCAGCTACTTCAAGTCATAAAAGGACAATTTTGTTACAAATTACGTAACGGATGTATCACTAACAGCCCGATGGATTTATGATGAGAATTACTTAAGTCTCCTTACACCACACTAAAAAGCCGTGAAATTCTTTAAATTTTCACGGCTTTTATTTTTTTATTAGACCTATATTTAGTATTTATTGCTATTGCTTGTCTAATTTAAGTATCTTGAGAATATGCTTTTGAAACTCTGATAATCCACCTCGGTTATCCCAATGTTTTTTGAAGTTAGGTAGACTTTCCAATTCCATAACTTTACCTCCTTGAAGATGGACATGATAACCAAACACGATATTTGATTCTGGAGGAAAATTCCGATCATCTGTTATCCAAATGGTTTGCACAAGACGATAAATACTAAATTCTGTAACAGTATTTTCTTCATACTGCTTAGGCTTATTATCCAAAATTTCGACAATATGCGTTACTTTTGCACGTTGTCTTAAGAGAATGAGATCGCCTTTGTTTGGCTTACTGGCGTTATCCTTTTGCTCTGTTCTCCAATTTAAGTGAAACCTCTTTAAATCCTGTTCAATATCTTGATAAGCCCAATACTTATCATTCCCTTTATGATTTATATTCTTAGTCCACCTTAGTCCTGATAAATCCATATATTTAATCTTTTTTATATTTAACTAATTTTCAATATAATGTGATACATCTCCCAGAAGATAAGAGAAATATTACTGAATATTTTAAAGTAGGCTGATACACAGTTTTCCAACAAGCAAGTTGGGTTAACGCAAGAAAAGCCAACATTTTCTATTTGTACTCTGCTTCCTCGGAAACAACTTGCTACCCTTAGTCAACCTACTGCGGTATCAGTTTTTTCACATCCAAATTTACTATAAATCCTTTACATAATCAGTTTTAGTTACCTTCTTCCCACTCTTGACCACCAGGTAAATCCCTCAACATCTCATCAATAGCACCAGGCAAAAACTTTTGAGTATTCGTATAAGTTAAATTTAAAAAATCTTTCGCTATAGAGATAATCAGTGATTTATCTACCATTGCTTGTAATCGTTTAGGTGTATACAAACCGTTCATTATTTCAGCAGATGCAGGATCGATTGCCGCATCAAAAGCCACATCCAACAAATCGTCCCATTCACCAACTTTCACATAATAAGAAGTTTTATTATCCTGTAAATTTAAATCCTGAATTTCTAAAATAGAACCTTTAATCGAAGCCACCCAAGAATTAGTTAATCTCTGTTCTACCTGATTTTTAATCAAATGAATAATGAGCCGGATGAGAAAACTTCTAATATTTCGGATATAACTCTTTCGACTCATCAACTCCAACTCATCAACAATTAGCAAAGCGTCTTGATAACGTCCCTCAAGAATAGACTTCCTTAAATCCCAAAGTTCTTGAGTCATAGCGATTAATCCAAATACTAAATACAGGATAAACTAAAACCCCCAAGCTGTGATGTGAGCGAGGGGGTTTGAGTTAGAAATATAAACCTGGCATCGAGCTATTTTGGCGTAGGGCAACCCCTAAACTATCGTTGCCGCAACAGCGTTTCACCTCTGAGTTCGGGAAGGGTTCAGTGTGGTTCCACCGCGCAATAGACAC
>NZ_JACJSJ010000070.1 GCF_014698115.1 Nostoc sp. FACHB-973 | reverse complement strand
TAATACGATATTATTTCTAGATGGTTTGCAAATTCCGCCCTCAGCATTTGGGTTAATTCCCACAAGGGCGGTATTTCTTGTAACCAGCAGATGTGTCAGCCACAGAATCAATGCTTACACCTTCGCTCTAAACAAATTTTTGCAACAAAAAAATCCTGTAAAATATATATTTGCTGGCAGTAGGGGAAACTTGCTGTTGTAGAAAACTAAGAACCAGATGATTTTTACGTGGTTCTATAGTATTTTTGGTGCAAGGCCGTCTTAGAGTTAATACGATGAAACAGCTCCTCAAACAAGTATTTAGCAATCAAAAACATTTTATCCGGCTAATTTTACCATTAGTGGCGGTTATTTTAGCAGCTTCGCTGTTTAGCACACCTGCTTTAGCCACAGGTGTGTATCAAATACCCAATCTCACATCAGGGAATGACACCTGGGTTTTGGATCAAGGTGAAGTTATCAGTCGTGTGAATGAAGGTAAGATTAGCAGCGCTTTCGAGGATTTGGCAAAGCAAACTGGCAATGAAGTCAGAATCGTTACTATTCGCCACTTTGACTACGGAGAAACAGCGGAAAGCTTTACTAAAGAACTGTTTGAAAAATGGTTTCCGACAAAAGAAGCCCAAGGTAATCAAACTTTATTGGTTCTTGACACAGCTACCAACAATACTGCCATTATTACTGGGGATCAAGTTAAGTCTTTGCTCACAGACTCTATTGCCGAGAGTGTAGCTGATGAAACCCTAAGTATACCCTTACGTAAAGGCAATAAATACAACCAAGCATTTCTTGATACTAGCGATCGCCTTGTGGCCGTTCTCTCAGGCAAACCCGATCCAGGCCCACCCGAAATAGTTGACAATGTTCAAGTAGAAGGTACCTTCAAGAACGCAGAAGAAACTAAAGCTGTCCAAGGTAATGCTACTGCTTGGGTAATAGGATTGTTAATTGCCGCCACTGTTATTCCAATGGCGACTTACTACATTTATCAGATAAATCAGCCATCATCTGATGGGTAATTCAATTTTGGATTTTAGATTTTAGATTTTAGATTTTTTCTTCAATCCAAAAATCTGAGTTGCCCTGTCAGTAAACTAAAGGTGCGACTTAAATGGTATAAACCTCCGGATTTCTCCGTGGGGTGAATCCAAAATCCAAAATCCAAAATCTAAAATCCAAAATTGTTTGACTTTAATCTTGAACATACTCTTGTTCTGTGACTAAAGCGACTTCAGCTCGGACAAATTCTCGACCTAAATAAGCTGCATGACTTAATTGAGTGACAGGAGGGGGCTGAGTTTCCTCAAAGATTTTCACGCAAAGTTCTTTGGCTGTTCTCCCACTAAAAACTGTGGTGTGAGTTCGTTCTACCTTTTCTCGTGCAGGAATTACCTTTCCTGTTTCTGGATCGACTGCTAAACCGCGCTCATCAATCACATTTGTAAAATGCTTGGCATAAATTAAGCCTGCGTCTCTATCCAAGTAAATAATGAAATATCCACCGGGATCGAGTTCAATATGACGGTGGGAAAGTTTATCATCAATTGCTGCTAAATCTTTAACCATTAAATCCGTAAGCATTATCAAAAGCAAATTTTTTCTTGGGAGTTTTTACACTCTATATCAAGTGTAATTCGTCGTTCACCTTCTGAGTTATAAATGACGAGTAGGGAATGGGCAATAATACCACTTTCATGCTTGGTGGGGGTATAGAGTTCATTGATAATGACTTTGCATGATTTAAGAATCTCGCTGATTACTAAATGGCAACTCTGCATTAATCGCCTCAATCTCCTGCTGTTCGAGTTGATTTACTTCTTTAATATAGGGGCGCAAAATTTGTCCTAAACGATTATTGTAAAAGCGGTGCAGACTGTGATTGGGGATAGCGGGGAAACCACGCCGTTTTTTATGGCGTCCACCAGCGCCAGGATCAAAAATTTGGATATTGTTAGCGATCGCCCACTCAATCGGCGCATAATAACAAGCATCAAAATGTAAGCAATCTATTTCTTGAAAACTACCCCAATAGCGTCCATAGAGTTTGTCATCTTTAAACAAACAAAAGGACATTCCTAAAGGATGAGAGTTATCTTGCTCGCTATATGCAGCAAAAAACAAAACTCGATGGCGATAATCAGTCTCTAGCTGTTCAAAAAACCGCTGTGTGAGATACTTGCTACCCCACCAGCCAAATTTATCGCAGGTGTCAGTATAAAACTGATACATCAAACGAAAGCAAGACTGAGGAATTTGATCCCCAGTCAATGGTTGCAATCGTAAACCTGCTTTTTCCACAGCTTTACGTTCCCGCTTGATGTTGCGACGCTGATTGGCGTTAAATACTTGCAAGTAGTCATCAAAAGTTTTAAAACCAGAATTTTCCCAAATGAAGCTGTGGTGCAGCCAGCTTGTAAAACCATGTCGTTCTAGCACAGGACGCCATTGGGGATCAACGAAAAGAAAATGACAGCCAGAGATGCGATTTTTAGCACAGAAAGTGTCAATTTCATGCACAATTATGGCTGTAATTTCATTCTCATCTTCTCCTGGGGCAATTAAAAACCGATAACCTTCAGCAGGGGTAAATGGTGTCATTCCCAGCAGTTTAGGATAATACCGGATGCCAATGCGATCGCTTAATTCTGCCCACTGATGATCGAAGACAAATTCACCAGAACTATTTCCTTTCAGATAAAGTGGCGCAGCAGCAATAAGTGTTCTGTCTCGCCACAATGTCAAATGATTTGGCAACCAA
The DNA here is from genome assembly GCF_014698115.1 of Nostoc sp. FACHB-973. Lineage (GTDB taxonomy): Bacteria > Cyanobacteriota > Cyanobacteriia > Cyanobacteriales > Nostocaceae > Nostoc > Nostoc muscorum. The sequence continues at coordinate 41,857 of NZ_JACJSJ010000070.1, read as the reverse complement.
CCGGTTCTAGCTGTAGCACTCTGGGAAGTTTCCAGATTGTTCAGCCACTCCCACTCTAAAAATGGCGTTTTGAGTGGCATTGCCAAAGCGTTCCAGGCATTTTGCGGCACTTCGGCGATTTTGTCCGTCCAAAGAACAGAATAGCGGGGCTTGAGTTGTTCCACCATTGTCTGGGTTGTTAAGGGAGTAGGGAGTGGGGAGTGGGGAGTGGGGGGATGAGGGAGATGAGGGGGATGAGGGAGAAGAAGGAGCAGGGGAGCAGGGGGGAAAAAAGTAATTTTTCATTCTCCCCCTTGCCCCCTGCCCCCTGCCCCTCTGCCTCCTGTGCCCAATGCCCCATGCCCAATACCCAATCCCTTACCTAGCCTAATCTAAGAAAGCTCATCGTTGCAGCCGATAGTGCAAAAACACTTCTTGCTCAACTGTATTAACTTCTAGTAGTTGCAATTTGGGAGCTAAATGTGATAAAAAACCTTGTCCATCCACAGGTGTGGGTGCGGTAGTACCGCCTAAAATCAGTGGACAGACAGTCAACCATAATTCATCGATTAAATCTAGTTCCAGCAAGGAGGCTACTAATTGACCACCACCCAAGATCGCCAAGCGTGTTATATGTAGAGTGGCTAGATGCTTTAAAGCCGCCAGGATGTCAATTTCTCCCGTTCGTGTTTCAAAAACCATAATCTGCTTAAATTCTGGAGTAAACTCCTGTGCAGAGGTTTGGGAGTCGCTGGTTTGCTCTGGTTCCGAGAGTTGTTGTAACTGCCACACTTCTGGAGAGCCAGCGCTGTGCTGAGCTTTATCCTGTTGGGGCAAGTGACGCAAAAGTGACTTTTGGCGTTTGTTCCAGGAAACTGCTCCCGCTGTTGTTGTCAGTAACCAACGTTCAACTGGTTGCTTAAAAAAGTGAATTTCCGGATTCAGGTTTCCAGACTGTGTAATCACTATATGAACCGGCTGGGGGGGTTTAGCCCCTTGTGCCCGACGTTGCAATAAGGTTGGATCTGATACGGTAAGTGTGGTTCCGTAGGCGGCGAGAGTACCAGCACCGAATAATACGGCATCAGAGGCAGCGATTTGGTTTTCCAAGTGTGCTTTATCAGCCCTTGAACCAAACCGAGCAGGCGATCGCCTAAAATCTCCTATCTTGCCATCTGCACTCATTGCTAAAACAACTGTAGTATGAGGACGATGTTGCAGCATTAAATTACTTTTATAATTTTGATGTTTTGCTTTCACGTATGTAGATGTTAAAAAAATCCATGCCTACAAGCTACTGTTTCACAATTTAACTACTGTATTCATATGCAACACAAATCGTTTTTACATCCACCGTATATGATTTTTGGTATACTAGATTTCTTTTTTTACTATACCAATTTGTTATTTTTAAACATTGAAAATAAAGCTATGATAACATGACAAAATGTCTCATTTAGCTTGAGTAAGTTGCATATCTTTGCTGTTATGGTTTGCAGATGCAAAGTGAGACACTCGATGAGTAATTCCCGTCAATCATCCTTTCGTCGAATTTTAGTCACAAGAATATTGCTTCTGTTCGTCCCAGTTTTACTTGTAGGTGAAATTGTGGCTTTAAATAAGGCACGTTCTAGTCTATTAGCAACTGCCCGTCAAAATTTAACAGAAAGCGCTATTAGTAAAGGGGAGAAAACAACAGATGCGATCGCTCTTTTGAAAGCTCATTTGCTGAGTGTAAGTAAAACAACAGTTATTCCGTCGGATTTGCCGATAGAAGAGGAAGAAATTCTCAAGCAGCTAAGGCAACAACTTCCAGCGAGTATTGAGTGCATTCAATTAACAAATGTCCTCAGCCAGAAAATAATTGCCAGTAATTGTGGCGATCAAGAAATTGGAGAATTAAAGTTACCTTTGCCTAGTGACGGAATTGATGTCAAACCAATCTTTCCGCCAAAGTCAGGAATGACTGGTAAAAGAAACAGCCAAAATCAGCTGCAATTAGTGTTATCTGCACCAGTCTACGATCGCCGAGGGAATGTAGTTTACAGTTTAAGTATTCAGTCTGCACTATACCAAAAAACCATAAATCGGCCGGGATCGCTCACAGGCGCTATGGTAGTGATTGCTGAGGATGGCACAATTTTGGCGCATCCATTAACAGGTTGGGTGGGAACTAATATCGAGCAGCATCCAAATGCTTCCCAACTCAAAAGCATAATCAAAAATGCAATTACTGGGCGAAAGGATTCAATAAATTTATCTTTTGAGGGAAAAGAATTACTAGCTGGCTATACGGCGATCGCAAATCCACTCAGCCAACAACACCAGCAAAAATGGATCGTCTTAGCTGTTACCACTGTTGATAATGCCCTTTTTGGTTTAGAAGAAATCAAACTCATCCTCATCGTTTTAACAGTTGGTTTAATTGGTGCCAGTTTATTAGCATCCCTATATCTAGCTCCCTACTTAGCAAGTCCTGTAGAAGAATTGCGAGACTATGCTCTAAATATTCATTCTCACCACGCGGCACAACCAGTTCCCCGCAACTTCAAAATCCGAGAATTCAATCAACTAGCCCAAGCACTAGACCAAATGGTAGAACGGCTCAAAGCCGGGTCAGAAGAACTAGAAATAGCTTGGAAAGAAGCAAAAAGTGCCAACCAAGTTAAAAGTCAGTTTTTGGCTACCACTTCCCATGAATTGAGAAACCCATTGAACATTATTATTAACTGTATTCGCCTGGTTGCAGATGGCTTATGTGATGACCGAGAAGAAGAAGTAGAGTTTCTCAAACGTGCCGATGAAACAGCAATTCACTTGCTAGGAATTATTAATGATTTGCTCGACATTTCTAAAATTGAAGCAGGTAAGCTTTCAGTAGTCACAGCACCTATTGACCTCAGACAAGTATTGCTAGAGGTAATCAATTTACAATCAGTTAATGTTCAACAAAAAGGCTTGCAATTGAAATGTGAGTTAGGCACTGAACCGATACCAATAAAGGCAGACGCAGCAAAACTCAAGCAGGTGTTAATTAATATTATTGGTAACGCTACTAAGTTCACTGACGCCGGAAGCATTAACATTGCTACAGCAATTGAATATAGTAATGGCAAATCTCAGGTAGTGGTGAGTATCAAAGATACAGGTATAGGTATCGATCCAGCTCAGCAGCACAAATTATTTCGCCCCTTTGTGATGGTGAATGGCGCAACCACACGTCAGTATGAAGGTACTGGACTGGGACTGGCAATTTCACGGAACTTAATTGAACTCATGGGAGGTAGCATTACTCTTGAGAGTGTAGGACTTCATCAAGGTACGACCGTAAAGATTACCTTACCTTTGATTGATATCTCCCTGTTACCTATTCCCAAGAAAGAAGGAAATATAGGGGATCTTGGATTCTCCTCTGGCAATGAGGGGGTAAAGGTAAGCCGTTACCCTAGCCCACAGGAGTCCGGGAGAAGTCTGGTTGCGGGGATCGGCAAATCCGAGAAAGTAGGGGTAGACAAAAAGAATTCCCCGAAGCTTCAGCAGCTACCTGGAAAGGAGATTTATCAAATTAGTCTTTCGCCCCAGCAAACTATCCTGCTGAGTCTTCCAAAAGGAGAGGTTTATGCAAATGGGATATCTCAAAGGTGAGACCATTTTGGATTTTAGATTTTGGATTTTGGATTATTTCGGTTCATGCCCTACCCCTAGTGGGCGGAATAAATCCTTTCATCCAAAATTTAAAATCCCCAAGCCCCTACCCAGAGTGGTCTCAATACTGCTCGGATAAGCAGGGGAGGCAGGGGAGGCAGGGGAGGCAGGGGAGGCAGGGGAAGCAGGGGAGGTAAAACTCCTCCCCTGCCTCCATTTCTCCCCCGGCTATTGAACAGCTTGCCTCAACCAAGAAATTCCAAAACCTACGCAGTATTGAGAGTGGTCTCTTTCAATCCAAAATCCAAAATCCAAAATCCAAAATCGATTGACTATTTATTGAGAAAAACAGGTTTTCCGCCTTCTTTGAGAGATGCTGTTAAAGCAGCAAGAATTTCTACTAACTGAGTGCCGACCCAGCCAGACGAAACCTCTGAGGGAGTATTGTTAAGAATAGAGACAACAAAGCGATCGCAAACTCGCTGCAATGGTTCACCTGGTTCTAATTCCAGCATCACCTGACTTTGATTTACAGGAATAAATTGATTGCCCTGCTGTTCAAACTCTCCATGTAGCAGAGTTAGAGGTGACGATCGCAACATTTCATCAAAAATCAAGCTGCCAAGGCTACCTACAATCCCCAACCGTCGCTGCTTATCAGGATTCAGCCAGCACAAATGAATATAAGCTTGAAAGCCATCTGGGTATGTCAGTGTAAGCCATACTAGGTCAGCTAGTCCTTGGGATGGGGAGTGGGGAGTGGGGAGTGGGGAATGGGTCACTTCCCTACTCCCTACTCCCCATTCCCTACTCACCTCCCCTTGTAGCCACACCGTACCCGTTGCCTGTACTTTCACAGGTACTTGACCCAGCCATGTGTTAAAAATAGCAATGTCGTGAATCGCTAAGTCCCAAAGGGCGTCAACATCTTGCCGCACGGGGCCTAAATGGGTGCGAGTGGCGTAGCCATAGCGGAGATCCCCTAATTTGCCTGCTTGAACTACAGTTTTCCCCCGCTCAACTGCGGGGTGAAATAAATAGGTGTGGTCAACCGTAAGTATTAAATCATGCTGCTCTGCTAACTGGCAAAGTTCGCGACATTCTCCTGGGTCGAGAGTGAGGGGTTTTTCTGCCAAAACATGATAACCCTGTTGGAGAGCATCTTTAATTAAAGCATAGTGGGTGTTAGCCGGAGTTGCGATCGCCACTGCTGTCAGCCCTGGCACTTGCTTTAAATCCTGACACTCTGTTGTTAATAATACATTTTTGTCTAAATTAAACTGCTGTTTTACCGCCGTCAATCGTTCTGGATGAGGGTCTACTACAGCAACAACACTTACCTGGGAATGTGCTAAAAAGTTCCGCAGTAAATGCACCCCCCAACGTCCAACTCCGATCACAGCAATTTTAATTTGGTTTGTCATTTGTTATTTGTCATTAGTCATTTGTCATTAGTCATTTGTCATTGGTCAAATAACCGAAGGACAAAGGACAAATGACCAAGGACAATCAACTGATTATCAGTTTACTTGCAATCTTTTGAGTTCAGGGTTTTTCCTGATTAGTAATTGCTAAAAAAGCTACCTTAGCTGCGGCTTGTTCGGCCGTTTTGATCGAGCGTCCCTTACCTTGTCCGAGAATGTTTCCGTGGAGCCAGACTTCAGCAACGAAACGTTCTTGATTGCGGTGTGGTTGATTGACTTCCACAACCCGGTACTCTGGTAAAACTTTAAATTGTGCCTGCGTCCATTCTTGGAGAGCAGCTTTGTAATTAAGTCTAGCTGGATCGAGGCGAATTTCTGTTGCTAGTTGTTGAAAGTGGGGATCTAGCCAAGGGCGGATTAGTTCTAGATTTTGAGTACTTAAGTAAAGCGCACCCAGAACTGCTTCAAAAGCATCTGCTAATCGTGATTCTTGACCAACTTTATCAGCGGTAGCACTGCCAGCAACTAGTAAATATAGCTCTAAACCATAAACTCTTGCTAATTGGGCAAGAATGCGATCGCTCACCAACACCGAACGAATTGCCGCAAAATCTCCTACTGGGCAATCTGGGTAATGTTCCCACAACACAACAGCTGACACTAGGCGTACCACTGCATCGCCGACAAACTCCAACTGTTCATAATTTGCCGACTCAGAAACAGTGGGATGAGTCAGTGCTAAGTCCAATAGTTGCCATTTGATTGGTCCTTCTATTGGCAAACCAAATTTTTTGACTAAGCTTTCGAGTTGTCGTTGACGGCGTGGATAAACTAGGGTCATCAGTTCTTAGTCAAAAGTGATTAGTGATTAGTTATTGGTCATTGACAATTAACGAGAAAGCCGATAGGAAGTCGGGTAACCTACAGATTAACGATATTACACATATTTCAGCTTACTATTTTTTAAAACGTACAAGTTTTGTACAAATTAATCTTGACATACTCCCCGGCGGCAACGCACGGGGATTATGGGCTGCTAACAGCGATCGCACTAAAATCACCTAACCTAACAGTTGATGCCCCAACTGCTTGAATATTTGCTTATAGGGTAAGCCTAAGAGGATGTTTGAAAACTTCTTAGTGATGTATCAAATCCTTTTAGATCCCCCTAAATCCCCCGATAAATTGGGGGACTTTGATTCCGGTTCCCCCCTTTTTTAGGAGGGTTAGGGGGGATCAATAAGTGCTTAAAATCACAGCCAACCACTTTTAAAACAACCTGAAAAACGGCAGTGCCTTCCCAACCTACGCCTGAAATAGTTAAAAAATTAACTTACTGACTCAGTAACCCGATCGCCATTTCAAGATACATTTTCGCTTTATGCAAAGCTAGCAGTTTCTCTTGAGTATACCTATCTGGATAATTCAGAACTCTCCCTTCCATCGTAACTTTAATCAGCGCTGCTTGCTCATCTGTAGGTGCGTTCATCTCATCTATCGCGTTACTCAGTGCTTGCATGAAAGCAAAGGTAGGAGGTTTTAAGCCTTTACCCGCCTCAAATTGGGATAGCGCCATTCGAGGGAATACCATCAACGATGTAATCCATGAAGTCTTGTAGCCTTTATTCCCAGTTGGTTTAATGCCGTAGCGCAAGCATAAGTCACGAAGTTCTTTGATGGTTTTGATTTCAAGTTCGGAACGTGTAAACATAGAGTTACCATTTTGTAAAAGTGGTATCAGTGGTGTACTAGTTTGCAAGACGCAGAACACCACTGATTAAAACTCTATTGCCTCGCAAACATTAGTATCAAGCCTTATTTACATCTCTCAACAATGCCTAATCCTAAAGGGAACCCACAGAATTTTGACCCAGCACAACCAAAAGGTGAGGAACCCATGACAGCTACTATTAGTTTTCGTGCTACCGAAAAGATGAAAGAAGAGGTGAAAGCACAAGAAGACCCTCCTGAGTTTTGCCGTCAAGCTATTCAAGAGAAGTTAGATAGAAATAAACAGAAGTAGTCCAAAATTCTTGAAGTAATAGATTTAAGAACTAAAAGAAAACCCTCATATTTGATACACGCACGTTAATCATATATCGGTTCCCATTCAGATGCGGCACAAGATAATATCGCGAGGTGTAGGGGCACGGCACTGCCGTGCCCCTACGAGTGTACTTCACTTGGGTTAAGTATTGTTCGTGGAGATAATTGTTCTTTGAAGAGACAATTTATTGCGTTTCTACATCAGGGTTTTGGGTTTATCTGAAGTGTATTGACTTATAACCCGGACTAACTATTTTCTATTAATTTCATCAAATAAAAATCAGATTGAAGAATTCAGAAGTCAGAATTCAGTAGTCAGAATGCAATCAGTGATGGTCTGAATCCCACACTGATTGAAAACCACTAAATTCTCAATTTTGTGGGGGTCTTAAACCCGTTTATTCATTCCCTTTTTCGTACAGAATTCATGCTGCTAGCGCTAGCGGGGCTTTAGCACATTCTGACTACTGAATTCTGAATTCTGTTTGATAATACTAATATTTTAAAATTTCTAAGTACGAAAAGTACGAAAAGTATGAAAAGTATGAAAAGTATGAAAACTAAAATATTTGACAAAATGTATTGCTCATCAAGTTTTTCTACTGTAAATTATTGGTTAATGACTGCTAAGTAATAGGTAAATTAATAGTCAAAAAATATTTAATTAGTTTAAAAACGATAAGCTGCACAGCGATCGCCTTTGATGGAGGTCAAAATTACCATGTCAATCACTCTTGGCAATTATTCATGTACCAGAAGAATTACAATCTGCCTCCGACTGTGACCTGTAACGAGAAAAACTAGCGAATCTGTGATGGTGCAAACGCCCTAAAGCATGAAAATATCTCTTCCCCACTCCCCACTCCCCACTCTCCACTCCCCGTTATCAAATCGTTAAACAAACAAAAAACAAGAGGTCAAATCTATGGCAGTATATGAAGTCAACCAAACCACCGACGACGGAACCGGGAATATCGTAGGCACTCTCAGCTACTGTATTCGCCAAGCTAACGCCGATCAAGCGCTTGACACTATCGAGTTCCGAACGAACATCAGAATGACGGGGGTGATGCTGGTTCTAGTCAACAGTAATATCGACATTAACGGCAACGGAAACACCCTCAGCGGCGATGCCAACAACAATGGGCAAACTGACGAGGGAGATGTGCGTCCCTTGTTCGTCAAGTCGGGAGATGTAAATGTAAACAACCTGACAATTACCAACAGCACCGCTAAAGGAGGGGATAGCACCGGGGGTGGAGGCGGTGCGGGAATGGGAGGAGGGATGTTCATCTACGATGGCAACGTCTCTTTGAACAATGTGACTTTTAGCAACAACCGAGCGATAGGTGGCAACGGCAACAAAGCTGGTCTGGGCAACGGCGGCGGTGGTATGTTCGGCAACGGCGGCGGCAACGGTGGCGGCGGATTGTTTGCTGGTAGCACTGATAACAATGGTGCTTATGGTGGCAATGGGAGCTACCGCAGTGGCGAGGACGACGACTTTGGGGCTGGCGGCAAAGGCGGTAACAGAGCCAGTAACTATAGCGGTGGCTTCGGTGGTGGCGGTGGTGGCGGTGGTAGCTTTGGCGTCGTATCCGGCGCTGAAGGTGGCTTCGGTGGCGGCGGTGGGTACGGCAACGGTACCGCTGGTGGTGACGGCGGGTACGGCGGCGGTGGTGGCGGTGGTGGCGCCTCTCTCGGCAAAGGCGGCTTCGGCGGTGGTGACGGCACCGTTGGCAGTGGTGACATCCGGGGCGCGGGCGGCGGTGGCGCAGGTATGGGAGGTGCTATTTATATCCGTCAAGGCACTCTCAAACTCCTCAATTCCGTCAAATTCAATAACAACATAGCTAGCGGCGGGAGTGGAGCCAATAACGGTAAAGGCTTGGGAGGGGCATTGTTCATCATGCAGTCCACTACCAATTCCAACGACAACGACTTACAGATGCCCAGTTCTTTGCCTACTGTTGTCTCTGACGGAACGACAAATTTCTCAGGTAATTCCGCCGATGAGAGCAGCGACGTATTTGGCACTATCACGTCGGGGACTGACCCCAACGCTGGTGACGATCAAATCACTGGCACCAGCGGCAATGACTCCCTTAATGGCGGTGATGGCAACGACACGATCAACGGCGGTGCTGGCAATGACACCCTGAGTGGCGATGCTGGTAATGACTCCCTGATTGGCGGTGATGGCAATGACTCCCTGATTGGCGGTGCTGGCAAGGACACGCTCAACGGTGGTGTTGGCAACGACACGATAAACGGCGGTGCTGACGATGACTTCCTGATTGGCGGTGATGGCGATGACTCCCTGATTGGCGGTGATGGCAACGACACGCTCAACGGCAATGCTGGCAATGACACCATGATTGGCGGTGCTGGCAATGACAATCTCTTTGCTGGTGCTGGCGATGACAGTCTCGACGGTGGTGTTGGCAACGACACGATAAACGGTGGTCTTGACAATGACTTCCTGATTGGCGGTGATGGCGATGACTCGTTGAATGGTGGTGATGGCAACGACACGCTCAACGGCAATGCTGGCAATGACACCATGATTGGTGGTGCTGGCAATGACAGTATCGACGGTGGTGCTGGCAATGACAGTATCGACGGTGGTGATGGCAATGACAATCTCAACGGTGGTGCTGACAATGACATCTTGACTGGCGGTGCTGGCAATGACAATCTCAACGGTGGTGATGGTAATGACATCTTGACTGGCGGTGCTGGTGTTGACCGCTTTATTTTCAATTCTGGGCAAAAGTTCACCCGAGCTAACGGGGGACTAGTGGGACTAGATACCATCGCCGATTTCCTGCTAGATACTGACAAGATCGTTCTATCGAGATCCACTTTCACTGGCATTAAAAGTGCGGTGGGCAATGGATTCAGTCAAAGTGGTGAGTTTCGATCTGTCGAGCGGCTCGGTATCCTGAGTAACGCTGTCGGCAAACTCGGGGCAGCCAATATCGTTTACGAGAGAGCGACGGGAGGCTTGTTCTACATCGATGACGGTCTTTTTACGGGTGTTCTGGGACAGCTGACTCAATTTGCCACCCTTCAAAACAAACCTACAACATTGAGTGCGATCGATTTTCAGATTGTCGCGTGAGCAAGAGGCAAGGGGGCAGGGAGCATGGGGTTCTTCCCCATACATACGCCGAAATAGCTTTTGAGTTCTCCGAAATAGCTTTTGAGTTCTCCGAAATAGCTTTTGAGTTCTCCGAAATAGCTTTTGAGTTCTCCGAAGTAGCTTTTGAGTTCTCCGAAGTAGCTTTTGAGTTCTCCGAAGTAGCTTTTGAGTTCTCCGAAGTAGCTTTTGAGTTCTCCGAAATAGCTTTTGACTTCTCCGAAATAACTTTTGAGTTCGCCGAAATAGCTTTTGAGTTCGCCGAAATAGCTTTTGCGATCGCCCTCACTCATAGCAACAAAGTAAGAGGATTGTTCAATGCCCCATGCCCAATGCCCAATGCCCAACGTTAAACAAACAACAAACTAGAGGTTAAATCTATGACACTGTATCAAGTAACTCAAAGCACTGATAACGGAAACGGCAACACGGTAGGCACTCTCAGCTATGCTATCCGCCAAGCCAACGTCAATGCAGGGACTGATGCGATCGAGTTGAAAACCAACGTCAGAATTACGAGCGTGATGAAGACCCTGCTCAACAGTGACGCCTAGCTAGGGCAAACTCATCTAATTAGGGACTTCCAAATAAAAAACATCCAATTTTTCTTGTGGGGTGGACATCTTGTCCGCCCCAAGCCTTGGGCGGGCGAGACGCCCACCCCACAAGTAGTAGTAATTTATTTGTTGGTAAAATGACACAGCCCAAATTACACTTCATCTCTGGATTACCCCGTTCGGGTTCCACCTTACTCGGAGCTTTACTGCGGCAAAATCCCCGATTTCACGCCAGTATGAGCAGTCCTGTGGGGGGTCTGGTCACCAGTATGCTCGAAGCCATGAGTGAGAATAATGAGTTTTCAGTCTTTATTACACCAGAACAAAAACGCGCTTTAACTTTAACGATTTTTTCAACTTACTATCAACCCCAAGCGGACAAAGCAATTATCTTCGATACCAATCGCCTTTGGTGTAGCAAATTGCCTTTAATCCACCAGCTATTTCCCGACGCGAAAGTGATTTGCTGCGTGCGGAATGTCGCTTGGGTAATGGATAGTGTCGAACGGTTGATTCGGAAAAATGCTTTTGATGTGTCGCGTTTATTCAATAATCCTGGCGAACGTTCTACCGTTTACACCCGCACCGAAGCTTTAAGTCAGTCGGGTAGATTAGTCGGCTTTGCTTATAACGCTCTCAAAGAAGCTTTCTATAGCGAATATAGTGAATCTTTACTGTTGGTGGACTACGACATATTAAGCCAAGCACCCGATAAAACCTTATCGCTGATTTATCAATTTCTGGGAGAGAAACCCTTCGAGCATGATTTTAGCAATGTGGAGTACGAAGCCAACGAATTCGATCGCCGACTCAACACCAATGGACTGCATCACGTCCGCTCAAAAGTCGAGTTTCAACCTCGTGCAACCGTTTTACCCCCTGATTTATTCGCTCAATATGAGGGTTTATCTTTCTGGGAGACTCCCACCAGCAGTAGTCTAGCGAATGTGATTGTCGCCCAGCAGCCACAGATTCCCCTAGCACCCCCGCTGGAGAATGGAAGTATGGCAAACGCGTCTAGTGTTTTTTCCAACTTGAGATGATTTTAAACCAGAGGCGGCGTTGCTGATTGAGAATATGAATGAACCTCACGCACAGGAGCCACTGCGCCCTTCCGGGTTAAGAGACTTGAAGCAAGTAGCGTCGCGCACCAGTAGCTCCAGAGTAAGAGTTGAGAAGAGTTGATTTTTGAAATTTCATATTCAAATTCAGCAATGCTTAATACCGTTTCACTTTAAATGATGATACAAATACGTTGGTAGGGGCACGGCAATGTTCCCTACGCGAAATCTATATGTATCAGGGTTTTAGTGAAATAGTATAAGAGGCGATCGCTATTAAATAAGTCGGAAGTACAGTCAAGCATCGCACAAAATTATTACAAAAAATAATGGAGTACAAACCTAAAAAGTTTAATACTCCATTTTAAAGGAAAGAGCAGGACATAAGCCGGGTTCTGTTCTCTTGCGAGGGCAGTTATCTATCTGGGACGCCTGTTACCAGACGCCTCTAGCGGCTCTCATTGAGCGGAACTGGTAAAAGACCAACCATAGTTCCTATCGCCTTGCTCCCAACCGGGGTTTACCGAGCCAGCACCTCTCGATGCTGCTGGTGCGCTCTTACCGCACCTTTGCACCCTTACCAAACAATTTTGGATTTTGGATTTTGGATTTTAGATTCAATCCAAAATTTAAAATCTAAAATCTAAAATTGTTTTGGCGGTATCTTTCTGTGGCACTATCCTCACGATCGCTCGCACTGGACGTTATCCAGCAAGTCTGGTCTTTCGGGAGTCCGGACTTTCCTCAAACCAGTGACTATGACTGATCTGCAACCGCCTGCGCCTACTCTCTCCCTAGATCCAGTTTAATCTGGGATGGGATACTCTGTTAAGTTTGCTGTTGGTTGTTGACAATTAACTGTTAACTGTCAACAACCAACACGAAAAGATGTGCTGCATTGGATGCGCGACAGCTTATTACTTCTTTTTATTCCAAGGTAGGGCGTAAGTCCAAGGTAGTTTCCTGACTGTGAAAGGACAATTGATAATGCTAATGGGAGGAAAATTGACACCAGGAGCTAAACCCACACGCACCTCAGAAATTCTTAATACTAATTGTAGGGAAAATTCTAACTCCTTTCTTCCATTTATAAAGTCGTTGTACAATTTTTTTTGCCCTTTTTGCAGTCCACCGATATCAACTAATGGTTTTTTCGCTGAGTAGGTTCCAGTTGCTTGATCGCGCTGGAAAACATCTTCTGCTGTGACTGTCTCGGAAAGTGTTTTCTTGGGGGCAATCAAGCTGGGACTTTGGGGTACAGCTAAGTCGCGGGTTAAGTCTGGTGATTTGCGAATTACTCGGCGCGATTGTTTGGTATGTTCAACTACCAGAGAGCTATTATCCCAATCAACGTATACGGCAATATTATCAGATTTATTTTCAATACCAAGGGCTAAATCTTTCAGGTCGTCAATTGGGTAAGAGGATTTGAATTTGAAGGATATTCCAATTTTGTCATCGAGATTTAATTCTTTTAACTGCTCATCGACAATTCCTTTTTTAAATTCAAATTTAATTTGGTCGTCGATGGATTCAACCATTCGGTTAAAAACATAGGAGACACCAATAATATAAATCGTCAAAACTACTAAATTCTGGTCGCTACTCCTCATAATTAAAAAATATTAACTCCCGATGCTAATGAATATATATTCGATTCATTGTTCATGTGCAATCTTTAGTTGCGTTTAGTTGGGACAGAGTTTTGCAGCCAGCCTCGTCGCCAAAAAAACAATAGCAGACAAAGTGCGATCGCCACCATTATTCCCAAACACATTGGGTAACCCCAATACCAATTCAATTCAGGCATATTATATGGTGATTTCTCAGTATTGAAATTCATACCATATATTCCGGCAACAAAAGTCAATGGAATAAAAATTGACGAAACCACCGTTAGCACTTTCATGATTTCATTCATTTTGTTGCTCACAGCTGAAAGATATACATCCATCAATCCAGATGCTAATTCTCGGTAAGTTTCCACCATATCCATTACTTGCACGGTATGGTCATAACAATCTCGTAGGTAAATTCGTACATCTTCACTAATTAAATCACTGCCATCACGAATTAAGGAATTAATTGCATCTCGCTGCGGCCAGATAGCACGACGCAATTGCAGTAATTCTCGCCTGATTTGATAAATACTTTGTAGTGTTTGCGGAGTAGGTTTAACTATTACTTCTTCTTCTAATTCTTCGATTCGCTCACCATAAAGTTCCAACACTGGAAAAAAGCCATCAATAATCGCATCTAACAGAGCATAAGCTAGATAATCGGCTTTTTGACAGCGGATGATGCCTTTGCCTTTTTCAATGCGCGATCGCACTGGTTCAAAGCAATCATGCTCTGGTTCTTCTTGCACTGTGAGCAAGTAATTTTTCCCCAATATTAAACTCACTTGTTCGCTGTAAAAACCACACGTTCTTTCCTTTGGTACTACCATGCGAGCAATGAAGAGTAATTGGTCTTCATAATCCTCTGTTTTCGGACGTTCCGGTACATTGACCACATCTTCTAAAACAAGAGGATGTAAATCAAAAACTCGACCCAATCTTTGTAATATATCTTGAGAGCCTAAACCTTGTACGTCTACCCAAGAAATCGTTTCCATCTCTAGATATGGAATACATTCTTCTGGAGTTGCTATTTGTTCGCGGGTAAAATTGGTCTGGTTATAGTCAATCAAGAAAATTATTGGCGCTGGAGCGTCTGCATCAATAATAATGGTTCCTGGCAGAGTTCCTGGTTGGTGATGGAACTCATCTTCAAATGTCTTAGTTACTACTTTCAGAGCGCGGCGCAGTTTTCGTGCCATGAAATATTACCTAATAGTCATTAGTCATTAGTCATTAGTCATTAGTCATTAGTGAATGACAAATGACATACACGTAATTTTACAAAAATTAATACAAAGATGGTAATTTCTAAATTATGCAATTATTTCCGTCGCTCATTTGGTCACCAGCGTTTTGTTATTAGTCAGTTGTATTCAGAACTAACTACTGAAAAGTTTCATAATTAATACCAATTTGAAATCAAAATGCCACAGATGTGTGGGTAGGGGCGTACAGCTGTACGCCCCTACAGCCGATTCATGTGTTGGAAATATTTTTGAAAATGGTATTAAGTTTATTTAAATTCAGTGAGTTACCAGCAATACAGATAACATATTGCTTCTGAATCAGCAATGATGAGTATAAAAAACAGTTTGCCTTGACAAGACAAACTGCTTCAAAAATATTTACCTAAGAATTCAGGAGCAGAGCCAGAGAACTTTCCGGCTTTGCTTCTGAATTCTGAATTCTGGATTCTGGATTCTGAATTCTTACATATCTGGGTGAGCAGAAATTAGAACATGCCGCCCATGCCGCCCATGCCACCCATGCCACCCATACCGCCCATACCGCCCATATCAGGGGCAGGAGCAGCGGATTTCTTTTCAGGCTTTTCAACAACGATCGCTTCGGTGGTTAAAACTAAACCAGCAATAGAAGCAGCGTTTTGTAAAGCTGAACGCACGACCTTAGCAGGGTCAATGATCCCAGCAGCGATCAAATCTTCAAATTCCCCAGTAGCAGCATTGTAGCCAATGTTGAATTCGGCATCCCGGACTTTAGAGACAATCACAGAACCTTCTGCACCGGCGTTATCTGCTATTTGACGCAAGGGAGCTTCCAATGCACGCTGGACAATATCAGCCCCAATTTTTTCTTCCGCATCCAGGGTGTTTTTAATTGCTTCTACTGTCTTGGATAGGTGAATCAGGGTCGTTCCACCACCAGGAACAATACCTTCTTCCACGGCAGCTTTCGTGGCGTTGAGGGCGTCCTCAATTCGCAATTTACGGTCTTTGAGTTCGGTTTCTGTGGCTGCACCCACTTTAATCACTGCCACGCCACCAGCTAGCTTAGCGATGCGTTCTTGGAGCTTTTCTTTGTCGTAGTCGGAATCAGTTTCTTCCAACTGTCTGCGAATTTGACCAATCCGCTTTTGCACTTCTGGCTTGGTGGAACTGCCAGCGACAATTGTGGTGCTTTCTTTATCAATGGTGATTTTGCGGGCAGTTCCCAGGGTCTCTAGAGAAGCGGTATCCAGGCTCAAGCCGATTTCTTCAGAAATCAATTGTCCATCGGTGAGAATGGCAATATCTTGGAGTAAAGCTTTGCGGCGATCGCCAAATCCAGGCGCTTTGATGGCAGCTACGGCAAGTACACCCCGTGCTTTGTTCACTACCAAAGTTGCCAAGGCGTCTCCTTCGACATCCTCGGCGATGATCAGCAAAGGCTGACCCGAACGGGCGACTTTTTCCAACACCGGCACTAAATCCTGGATGGTGCTGATTTTTTTATCAGTAACCAAGATGCGGGCGTTTTCAAATTCTACGATTTGCCGCTCGTTGTTGGTGACAAAGTAGGGAGAAATATAACCCCGGTCAATCTGCATCCCTTCAACTACTTCTAGTTCAGTTGTCAGGGATTTAGATTCTTCAACGGTGATTACACCATCTTTGGTGACTTTTTCCATTGCTTGGGCTAGCATATTGCCAACTTCTTCGTCGTTACCGGCGGAGACAGTGGCAACTTGAGCGATCGCACTTCCTTCTACAGGCTTAGCTATTTTGGCAATTTCTTCTACCAGGGCTTCGATAGTTTTATCGATCCCACGCTTTAAGCTGACTGGGTTAGTACCAGCTGCAACGTTCTTTAGACCTTCCCGAATCAAAGCCTGCGCCAAAACTGTAGCAGTTGTAGTGCCATCCCCAGCGACATCCTTAGTTTTAGATGCTACTTCCTGGATGAGTCTTGCACCTGTATTTTCTAAAGGATCTTCTAATTCAATTTCCTTGGCAACAGTGATACCATCGTTGACAATTTGAGGTGCGCCAAATTTTTTCTCTAAAAGGACATTGCGACCTTTGGGTCCCAAGGTGATTTTTACGGCATCGGCAAGGGCGTTAACACCCCTTTCTAGAGCTCGCCGCGATTCCTCGTCAAATGCAATAATTTTCGCCATGTTTTATTTCTCAAGCGCTTCCATTAGACAATTTAGCACTCACAGAGCAAGAGTGCTAATGTCTCCAGCAAGTCAAGTTACAAATGGAAATGAAAAATTGATTAATATACAGGTGATGCTCATATTAGATACTGGCAGTAATGCTTGAATTGGGAGATGAACCTAGACAACTCCCTTAAGTCCCTTGGTATTGCCGACCCTAGCGGCACCGGCTGGTTGGCAGTAGTATTTACGTTCCTCTTAGCTTGGCTTGTAACCTGGCGTTTAATTCCGACAGTACGCAAATTCGCCTTGCGGGTAGGTTGGGCTGACCAACCCAACGCACGGCGGCTCAACCGAGAACCTTTGCCCAATGCAGGTGGGCTAGCTATCTACGCGGGTGTAATTGCCGCGCTGGTATTAGCTAGTCTTTTACGACCGATCGAACTCCAAAATGTATTAGCCCAGGTACTAACTATTCTCTTGGGGGCTTCAATATTAGTCCTTGTGGGCTTTATTGACGATCAGTTCGGTTTACCGCCCTCCGTTCGTTTGTGGGCACAAATTGTCACAGCACTGTTGCTGGTAGCTAACGGTATCAGTGTGCAAGTTACATTTGGCACTCCCATCGACTCGCTTCTCTCCATGTGCCTGACGGTACTATGGGTAGTAGGGATTACCAACGCCATCAATTTGATGGATGGTATGGATGGTTTGGCGGGAGGAATCAGCTTTATTACCGCCATGAGTTTATTAGGTGTTTCAGCCCAATTTAACAACCGTGCAGCGGCAACTTTAGTTTTGGCAGCCTTAGGAGGTGCGGCACTGGGCTTTTTGCGCCACAACTTCCATCCATCACGAATTATTATGGGTGATGCTGGAGCATACTTTTTCGGTTATGTCTTGGCAGCAACTAGTATTTTAGGCAAACTACAACAAAACACAATCTATGCCCTCATACCCACAGTTTTATTTCTGTTATTGCCAGTGCTAGATACTACTCAAGTATTTGTGCGACGGCTATTAGCAGGAAATAACCCTCTAAGTACTCCTGGCAAAGACCACCTGCACCACCGCTTGCTGGCTTGGGGATTCTCCCAACGCCACGCAGCGTTCACGTTGTGGGGAATTACCTTGGTTTGCAACTTACTAGCCATGAGAATACAAGGTATGAGTTTGGCTGTAATGTTAACTACCGCCAGTAGCATTATTATTCTTTTGGGCTTTACTGTGTGGCAAAGAATACGCCAACAAAATTAGTACACTTTCGCGGATATAAGGAATTCTAAAAAATAAAATCCTCAGTGATTAGTAATAATAATCATTGTAGAGTGTGGGAAGTCAGGGTTGATATCAGCAGCCCTGACTTCTCTTTTTGTAGTAATATCAAGTTCGGATAATTACTTAGGGACTTCCAGAAAATAAATTATCCCATGTTTGTACATTTTTCGGGTAGCACAGCTTGTGCTACCCTACATTCGCGGAGCGTCCCGCAGGGATGAGATATTTTTTTCCTTGGAAGTCCCTTATTGTTAAAATTGCCAAACTCTTCTTTCATAAATTTGAAGACGCCATAGGCAAAGACACGATAAATCGCGTCTCTACATGAGGGTTTTGGGTTTATCTGAACTGTATTATTTCATAACAGCACTCTGTTTTAGGACAGGATTTATAGCATTTCTCGCTTTGGTGAGGTAGAAGATAGGGAATATACAGGAGATTGCAACAGGACTGAGGTACAGATAATCGTAGGGAACTGTGTACTTCACTTTCCTTGAAATCTGCTGTCGTTGATTGTAGGGTGGGTGTTGCAATATTAGCCCTACTATGGTCTATTTTCCATATGGGGAAGTGGAAGAAAATTTTGGTCTCAGAAACCTGAGATTGGAAGTTCCCAGAGTTAGAAGGAGGTAGAGCGATCGCTCACTACATTTTAAAAGCTACAACAGAAACCGTGCATTTGGGCGGTTTCTCCCATTTGCTAAAGCCAGCACTGACTATTGATTCTGGCGATACAGTTGATGTAGAAACTTATACTGGTTACTACGTTTATGACAAAGCACCACCAGAGTTTCTGACGCCAGAATTTCTCGACATCTGTCAAAATCTTCTACCAGAACGCAAAATCGCTGGGGGACCGCATTTACTCACAGGACCGATTTACGTGCGGGATGCCGAACCAGGGGATGTTTTAGAAGTAAAATTAGAGGCGATCGCACCTCGTTTACCTGTAGGCTTCAATGCAATTCGCACAGGTTGGGGAGCTTTACCACATCAGTTTCCTCAACCCGCTTTAAGATTCATTCCTCTGGATTTAGCAAACAATATCGCCGAATTTCCCCCTGGTGCTGGGATCAAAATTCCCCTGAAACCGTTTTTTGGAATTCTTGGTGTTGCGACTCCAGAAACCTCTCGAACTTCCATCCCACCAGGCTCTTACGGCGGTAATATCGATAACCGCGAACTCCAAGCAGGTTCTCGTTTATTTTTGCCGATTTTTGTCCCAGGTGCGTTATTTTCCATTGGTGATGGACATTCGGCACAGGGTGATGGCGAAGTCAACGTTACCGCCATTGAAACTTCCATGAACGGTAGAATTACACTCAAACTTCGCAAAGATTTACAACTGACAACACCAATTGCGGAAACTCCGACTGATATTATTACAATGGGTTTTGCTCAAACCTTAGATGAAGCCTTAGAACTGGCTTTAAAAAACATGATTGATTTTCTGGAACGCTTCACAAATTTGTCGCCAGAAGACGCTTATGTATTGTGTAGTTTAGCTGTGAATTTTCACATTACTCAAGTTGTGAATAGTCCCCAAAAAGGGGTACATGGGATGTTACCAAAATCAATTTTATCCCAGACTATTAATTTATAAGTAGTTAGGCGTTTTTCGCGCAGTGTAATTCCTTATGAAACTTGAATCACTTTTGACTTTACGTGTCCATATCACTGCTCCTCTGGAGAGCGGAACAGGACCATACGGAACTCGCCTCATTTTTAATATAGGTGGAGGAACCTTTGAGGGAGCGCGATTGCGGGGAAAAGTCCTTCCGGGCGGCGGCGATTGGATTTTGGTCGATGCCGAGGGAGTTTGGCACCTCGA
Organism: Nostoc sp. FACHB-973; assembly: GCF_014698115.1. Taxonomy (GTDB): domain Bacteria; phylum Cyanobacteriota; class Cyanobacteriia; order Cyanobacteriales; family Nostocaceae; genus Nostoc; species Nostoc muscorum. The sequence continues at coordinate 21,893 of NZ_JACJSJ010000070.1, read as the reverse complement.
TGTTCGCTTGTTGCTTGAAACCGAAGATGGAGCGAGGATCTACGTTCAGTATCATGGGGTGGTGGTGATGAATGAGAAGATAGGCACTGCCCTTGCTGGCGGGGGCGTCACCGAGTATGGCGATACCTATTTCATGACCCAGCTGCGTTTTGAGACTGGGGATGCGCGTTACGGTTGGCTGAATCGGGTTGTGGCGGTGGGTGAGGGACGCTTGGAATCTGGTGTGGTCGAATATCGCGTTTGTGAGCTGGTGAATGGGTCAGGCAATTTTGGATTTTAGATTTTGAATTTTGGATTGATTCCACGAAGTAAATTGAATTCAGAATTCTGAATTGTGAATTCTCTTTTAATTAGGGCTTGCTGAATAACGGTAAAATCCTGATATTTCAAACTTTTCAGGCTATCACCGCACCAAAAGGTGCAAGTAAATTAGGTGTATAAGGCTTAAAAGTCTTGCATTTACAATTTCTAGTACCACAATCAATTGAAAAAAATAGGGATAAAACTATTCCCTATTCCCTATTCCCTATTCCCTGCCCTCACCAAAGGACTTTTTCAGCAAGCCCTAATTGAGTTTCAGCAATATTTTTGTTAAGCGATCGCCTAAATGTTCAATAGATTGTTGCTGTTTGGGATCTTTTAATGTGCCATCAGGATTAAAAGCTTCGTAAGCTTTGGATATGGCTACCTGATCGGGAAGTACCAAAACTTTGATGTTTCCCAAAATAGAACGCAGGTGAACCAACCCCCGCAAACCACCAAGACCCCCTGGGGAAGCGCTCATAATCGTAGCAACTTTATCTGCAAAAGCAGCCAATGGGGCTTCATTTGGAGATGGGCGGGATGCCCAATCGATAGCGTTTTTCAAAACTCCCGTGACCGAACTGTTATATTCAGGTGAAGCAATCAAAAATCCCTGATGAGAAATCATTAAATCCTTCAATATACGGGCGTTGGCTGGTAGTCCTTCTTCAGCTTCCAAATCTTCATCAAACAAAGGTAAGGGCAAATCCCGTAGGTCTAAATAAGTCACTTCTGCGCCTGCTGCCTTGGCACCAGTAGCGGCGATTTTTACCAATTTTTTGTTGTAAGAATCTATACGGGTGCTACCAGCAAAAGCTAGGATTTTGGGTGTAAATGCCATAGTTCTAGGTGGATTGGCTGACTCAGCTGCATTATCCTGTTTTCAGGCGATCGCTTTTTGCAACCTTTAGTTTTTCTTTATCATTTTTCTACTTTAAACCCAATCCCTTTTATAAGAAGAATTCAGAACTCAGGAGTCAGAATTCAGTATGAATTCTGTACGAGTGGGTGACGAATATTGGTTAAAACCCCGCCCCTGGTGGGCGAAAAAAATTAAAATATTCTCGTATTAAAACTCTATCCTTTTATGGGTAGGGTATTCTGAATTCTGAATTCTGTATTCTGACTCCTGTTTTTTATATCTTTTGTTTGGTCGCTTCCAACAGCTTAACGCTGGCGTAGATAGCATCAATATGAGGTGTGGGAATTTGAGTGAGTTTTCCCAATTCTGCCACCGCGCCGACAATAGCATCTATTTCCGTGGGGCGTCCGGCTTCAATATCTTGCAGCATTGAGGTTTTGTGGGCACCAACATTTTCAGCCCCATTAATTCGCTGTTCTAGGGTAATGCCAAATTTTATACCCAAATTTTCGGCGATCGCCTGGGCTTCTGTCATCATTTGCCGCGCTAGTTCGCGGGTGAGGGGATAGCGGCAAATATCCTCTAAAGTCGCACCAGTCAGGGCACTAATGGGATTAAACGCCACATTTCCCCACAACTTAATCCAGATTTCCGTGCGAATTTGATTGCGGATTGGTGCTTTAAATCCTGCTTGTTTAAGAGTTTGGGCTAATAATTGGATGCGATCGCTTTTACTGCCATCGATTTCACCAAGAGTAAAGCGATCGCCTTCAATATGCTTAATGACACCTGGTTCAATTATCTCAGTTGCCGGGTAAACAACACAACCGATGGCGCGGTCAACACCGATACCAGCTTCAACGATTCCCTCAGGATCAACAGATTGAATGCGTGTACCTTCATACTCGCCGCTATGATGACGAAAGTACCACCAAGGAATACCATTTTGGGCTGTAATCACCGTCGTGTGCGGATTGTAGAGTGCAGAGAGGGAAGGGGCGATCGCTGGGACACTGTGAGCCTTAACAGTTAAAATTACTACATCTTGTGCCCCTGCTTCCTGAATATCGCTAGTTGCCAAAGCCGGAGTAGCAACTTGGCTAGAACCGTCCGCCATGACTAGTTTTAGCCCATCTTTTTGAATTGCTTCCAAATGAGAACCACGAGCAATCAGCGTCACTGTTTCACCAGCCAGTGCCAACTTTGCTCCTAAATATCCCCCGATCGCACCTGCCCCAACAATACAGATCTTCATTTTCTCAAAAGAATATAGGTTATAGTTCAATACAGTTCAGTTAAGCCTAAAAGTATTCATGTAGAGACACGATTCATTGCGTCTGAAAGACCAGTTTTTTTGCCAATAAACCTTAACTGAACGGTATTGGATTATAGTTTAGTACGATTAGTTGAAAAATTCCAAAACCTTATTATGCGACAATTTTATAATTAAGTTGCTCGAACTATAATAACTATCTAAAACAAATATAGGAATCAAATTTTAATTTTGAAAAATTACCTGAACTGTATTACCCTACAAGTCAATTGACAAATCAAATAGGAACACCGTATGAACCAAAGTTTTCTTGATGCTGCCAAAAGAGGTCAAAATGATTGGTGGCGTTACTTATTAGGAGTTTTGTTGATTATTTTCTGCTACTGGTATGTAGGTTCATTCACTTCAGGTATTTTAGCAACTATTTTATTTTTAGTCTCAAGTGCTGCAAATGGAAATGAAATTTCAAATTTACCATCTGAATTTCACAATCAATTAGAACTTTATTTACAAGCCTCAGAAACTCGGTATTTTGTTATTTATAGTATTCCTGTGTTTTGTGCATGGCTGGGTATATTTATAACGATTAATTGGTTACACAAACGTAAAATTAAAACTTTGATTAGTGTTGATAGTTCTTTTAACTTTCAGCGTTTAATATCAGGCTTTACAGTCTGGTTGATTATTTTAATAGCCTTCACAGGAGTAGATTATTTAATACAGCCACGAGTTTATTCATGGACTTTTGATTTAGTCAAGTGGCTGCCACTTTTTCCTTTGGTTTTAGTGCTTACTCCCATCCAAACCTCCGCCGAAGAATTTTTGTTTCGTGGCTATTTACTTCAAGGGCTGGGGCTGTTATCTCGGCAACGATTTGTATTAATCATTGTTACTGGTTTCCTCTTTACGCTGCCACACTTGAGTAACCCAGAAATGCAGCGGGGAGAAATATGGGTAGCATTGCAATACTTTTCATGGGGTGTATTTTTTTCAGCACTTACCCTAAAGGATAATCGGCTGGAACTTTCTTTAGGTGCCCATGCAGCTAATAATATTTTTGCTTTTTTATTTGTTAATACTAAGGATTCGGTAATTCCTACACCTGCTGTATTAACTATGAACGATCCTGGAGATCCAAGGGTGGGTTTGGTTGTTTTCTGGGTAATGATTGCAATTTTCTACTACTTCTTCTTTGGTAGACGAAAACAACACTCTACCTAAAAGGTTTGAAGACGCGATAAATCGCGTCTCTACATCAGGATTTTTGGCTTATGTGAACTGTCTTGCTTTTTAAGGGGGGAACCGGAATCAAAATCCCCCGATAAGGGATTTCCAAGAAATAAATTATCTAAATATAGCGGTTCCCAATCACATCAGGTACAACATTATATCGAAAGGTGTAGGGGCACGGCAGTGCCCATTGGTGTCAACTTAACGTGAAACCCTTGTCAAGACGTGACATTGAGTTCATTCACTTACCGTTACTCACCGCGTCACCCCACCCCGGTTTTGTCTAAAGCCAAAACCGCCCCTCCCCGCTTGCGGGGAGGGGAGCGTTTGCGTCAGCAAATGCGGGGTGGGGTTCTTTATTTTTGATTTATGCAAGAGGTCTAAGGTGCAACTTCCGAGTTCAAAGGTACAACTTCGAGGCTCAAAGGTTCAACTTCCGAGTTCAAAGGTGCAACTTCCAGGCTCAAAGGTGCAACTTCCAGGCTCAAAGGCTCAACTTCGAGGTTCAAAGGTGCAACTTCCAGGCTCAAAGGTGCAACTTCCGAGTTCAAAGGTGCAACTTCCAGGCTCAAAGGCTCAACTTCCGAGTTCAAAGGTGCAACTTCCAGGCTCAAAGGCTCAACTTCCGAGTTCAAAGGCTCAATGGTTTCTTGATTTTCCCCACTCCCACACTCCCTACTCCCTACTCCCCAATCTCAAGCAACTTCGCCATCGCCAACCGTTGCAGTTTCCCAGTGGCACCACGGGGTAGTTGATCTAAAATGTGAATTTGCTTGGGCACTTTGAAATTTGCCAGCATGGTTGAACAGTGAGTTAAAAGTTCTTTTTCGCTGGCTTCTGCTTTGAGGACAACAGCTGCATGGATATCTTCTCCTAAAGATTTGTGGGGGACGGCAAAGGCTAGGGCTTCAGCGACGGCGGGATGGCGCAGCAAAATATCATCTACTTCTAAGGGAGAAATTTTTTCCCCACCCCGGTTAATCAATTCTTTAATCCGTCCAGTCAGGCGGAGATAGCCATCTTCATCGACTTTACCTTGATCCCCTGTGCGGAACCAACCATTTACAAAAGCAGTGGCGTTGGCTTCTGGGTTATTTTCGTAGCCGTCAATGACATTTGGTGCTTTTACCACCACCTCGCCCAAGCTTCCTTGGGGTAGCAGGTTACCTTCGGAGTCCATAGTGCCGACTTCTACACCGAAGCCATAACCGACAGTACCAGGTTTGCGGACTTTTGGCGGTAAGGGGTTGGTAGTCATTAAGTGGGATGCTTCAGTCATGCTGTAAGATTCCACCACAGGAGCATTGAGAGTTGCCTCCAGTTGTTCGATGATAACTGGAGGCAAAGAAGCACTACTAGAGCGAATAAAGCGGAAGGGATTTGCTTTCACAATTTCTGTGTTGCGGCTAGCGCGTGCCAAAATTGTCTGGTGCATGGTTGGTGCTGCGGAGTACCAGGTAGGTTTGTAGGTTTCTACCAGTTTCCAAAACTCTAGGGCATTAAAACCATTGGGACAAACCAGTGTACCGCCAGATCCCAGAGTTGACAATAAACAGCCCACTAAGCCGTGAACGTGGAATAGCGGCATTAAGCAAAGTGTAGTGTCAGCTGCGGTGAGTGAATAAGCACCAATGATGTTATTGGCAGAAGCAATGAGGTTGCGATGACGAATTGGCACACGCTTGGGACGGCTGGTGGTGCCGCTGGTGTGGAGAATCATTGCTATATCGTCAGATGAGGGGGATGAGGGGGATGAGGGGGATGAGGGAGAAAGTAATTCTTCTTTGCCCCCATCCTCTTGGCCAGTCCCCAGTTCAAAGCTCAAAGTGCCGTCCGTGTTGACTTTGGCATTAATCAGCATCATATCGGGTGGGAGGGCGGCAATGGCTGCTTCTGGTTCCTCAGACAGCGTAATCAGTGCTTTTGCCTGGGTATCTGCATAGTAGAAGGCAAATTCTTCTTGCTTGTATTTGGGATTCAAAGGTGCAGCGGTGCCAGATAAAGCAGCAGCGAGAAAAGTAATTGCCATCGGTGAACCGTTAGTCATGGCAATGGCAATGCGTTCTTGGGGTTTGAGTCCAAAGCTATGGAGTTGGGATACCAGCCCAGTAACATTTTCGCGCAATTGTTTATAAGTTAGCGATCGCCCCCCAGGCGTAACCAGGGCTAAATGATTGTCTTCTCCTGCTAAAAGCTCAAATAAATTCATTTCAAAACCTCCTGAGTAAAAGTGAGTGGGGAGTAGTGAGTGGGGAATGGGGTATTGGGAGTGTGGGAGGAGTGGGAACAGCGGGAAGCTTTTTTATAATCCCCCCACACTCCCTCATCTCCCTCATCTCCCTCATCTCCCTCATCCCCACTCCCCACTCCCCACTCACTACTCCCCAGTCCCAAGCTAAAATTAAGTCAATCTTGTGTCTGTCGCTACTAAAAATTAGAAAAAACTTTTTCAGCAGCTTAACCAAATCGATAAATATGGATCGTCGGAAATTTCTCAACTATGTTACTTTAGCAGGATCTAGCTTTGCCTTAACTAGTTGTATTCAAGGCAGAAATTCCAATTCACCGAGTGAAGTATCTCCTTTGGCATCGCCTGTAGTAGTAAATGAAGCCCTGAAAGTGGGATTTGTTTATATAGGGCCTGTGGGTGATTTTGGCTGGACTTATGCTCATGATTTAGGTCGCAGACACATGGAAGCCAATCTTCAAGATAAGGTAAAAACTACCTTTGTGGAAAATGTGAATGAAGGTGCTGATGCTGAAAGAGTAATTCGCCAATTAGCATTAGATGGTAATAAGTTGATTTTCACAACTTCCTTTGGCTACATGAACCCAACAATAAAAGTTGCCAAGGAGTTTCCTAATATTTTCTTTGAACACTGTACAGGATACAAACGCGCTGCTAATGTTGGCACTTATTTGGGACGTTTTGAAGAACCGCGTTACTTAACCGGCATGATTGCTGGCAAGATGACAAAATCAAATGTAATTGGTTTTATTGGCGCATATCCAATTCCGGAAGTAGTTCGGGGAATCAGTGCATTTGCTCAAGGAATGCGGGTAACAAATCCCCAGGCAAAAGTTAAGGTACTTTGGGCACAAACTTGGTACGATCCAGCTAAAGAAAGAGAAGCAGCGCAAGCTTTGGTTAATTTAGGTGCAGATGTCCTGACCCAGCATACAGACTCTGGTGCTGTTGTACAATTGGCTGAGGAAAAAGGCATTTATGCTTTTGGCTATAACACTGATATGAGCAAATTCGGTCAAAAAGCTCACCTGACATCAGCTATTAACAAATGGGGCAAATTCTATACAGATAAAGCTTTGGCTGTAATGACCAATGCTTGGAAATCTCAAGATGTTTGGGATGGTATTGGTCAAGAAATGGTAGATATTTCTCCGATGAATCAAGTGATTCCCACTGATGTACAACAATTAGTAAATGCTAAGCGAGATGAATTTATTCAAGGTACTGCACATCCTTTTGATGGGCCAGTGAAAGACCAAAAAGGTGTAGTGCGAGTCCCAAAAGGCAAGGTGTTGGATGATAAACAACAACTGGCGATGGATTGGTATGTTGAAGGAATTGAAGGGTCAATTCCTCAAGATAAATCCTAGTTATGAAACTCTTATTTCTTCTCTACGAGACGCTGGGCATAGCTTGCTTCCCTGTAAGGGTACACGGGTAGAGTATTCTGAATTCTGAATTCTGACTCCTTTTTATCTTTTTAGCTTGAGGAAAAAATGAATAAGTCAGTTTCTCGGTTGCAGGTTATAAATATTAGCAAATCGTATTCTGGCTTGGTGGCGAATCATCAGGTAAACTTGGCAATTCAACCGGGAGAAATTCATGCTCTTTTGGGGGAAAATGGAGCGGGTAAGAGTACCCTAATGAAAATTATCTATGGGTTAGTGCGTCCGGATGCTGGTGAAATTTTTTGGGAAGGGCGACAGGTTAATATTAATAGTCCAACTGAGGCAATATCTCTGTTCATTGGAATGGTATTTCAGCACTTTAATTTATTTGAAACGCTGAGTGTTACAGAAAATATCGCCCTGACGCTGCCTCGTAGCGAAAAATGGGATTTATCACGAGTTGCTAAAAAAATTATCACACTATCAGCAGCATACGGTTTAAATATAGATTGCGATCGCCCTGTTCATACCCTTTCAGTTGGTGAAAAACAGCGCCTAGAAATTCTCCGGTGTTTGTACCAACGTCCAAAATTGCTGATTTTAGATGAACCAACGGCGGTTCTCACTCCCCAAGAAACGGAAACACTCTTCGCTACTTTAAGGCAAATCGCCTCTGATGGTTGCAGTATTTTATTTAGCAGTCACAAATTGCCAGAGGTGCAATCTCTGTGCAGTCATGCTACAGTGCTGCGTCAAGGTAAAGTCGTTGCCAATTGTAACCCCCAAGCAGAAACAGCAGCGAATCTAGTCAGGATAATGATTGGTGCTGATGTGTCAGGGACTGGGGACTGGGGACTGGGGACTGGGAGGAAAGAAGAATTACTTTCTCCCTCATCCCCCTCATCTCCCCCATCTCCCTCATCTCCCTCATCTCCCTCATCCCCCTCATCTCCCCCAGGGCCAGTTTGCTTGCTGGTTAAGGATTTACATGTTAAACCCCAAAATCCTTACGGCACAACCTTGCAAAACATTAATTTGGAAGTTCACACTGGCGAAATCGTTGGTATTGCCGGAGTGGCGGGGAATGGACAGACGGAATTAATATCAGCTTTGAGTGGTGAAATCATCTCTCCCCAGGCAGAAATGATTATGCTGGGTGAAATGCCCATAGCCAAAAGTGGTGTTACTGCGCGTCGCCGCCTGGGATTGGGATATGTTCCAGAAGAACGTTTAGAAAAAAGTGTGGTGCCAAGTTTAACTTTACTGGAAAATGCTTTGCTGACAGCCCACGGACAAGGGTTGTTACGCCGGGGGATGATTCGCTTTGGCAAGTTAAAAACCTGGACTCAAAGAATTTGTGATGCTTTCAATGTCAATCAAGCGGGGGTAAATTCTGTTGCTGCTAGTTTATCCGGGGGCAACTTGCAAAAGTTTATTATGGGGCGGGAGATATCCCAAAATCCAGCTGTATTAATTGCAGCACATCCAACTTGGGGGGTGGATGTCAACGCCACTGCCAGAATTCATGAAGCATTGATTGAAATGCGAGATACAGGTGCAGCAGTGCTGGTGATTTCTGAAGATTTGGATGAATTGTTTGCATTGTGCGATCGCATTGGTGCAATCTATAAAGGACAAATTTCTCCCCTCAAGCCAATTGCCCATACTAACCGCGATGAAATCGGTAGCTGGATGGCAGGAATTGGTTTTGATTGCCCATCAATCAAATAAGGGACTTCCAATTAAAAAAACATCCCACCGTAGGGGCGCACAGCTGTGCTACCCGAAAAATGTAAAAATAATTTGGGATAATTTATTTTTTAGAAGTCCCTAAGTCTGAAAAATCAAATTATCAGTGAGTTTTACTAAGGAAGGGATAAAGGGCGATCGCTTCATCTAAAATATTGCTGTGGTCAATCACCTGACAAAAAAGCTTAAATTTAACATGAATGAGAGTTTAGCAGCCACATTAGGGGAATTACACGCACAAATATATTGGTTACATGATGCCGAAAAGTTTGCAGAATTGGCATCAGCAGCAGCTACCATATATATGAAACTTGGTTATACTCACCAACAGGCAGAAACCGCAGGTAACTTAATTAGTCAGGCTTATCAATTAGCTGATGATGCTGCTAATGCCCAAAAAATAGGTAATTTTGAGCAAGAAATCCAGCTTTATCATCAAGCTAAAGATAAATTAACTGAAGTAGAAACCATATTAGGTTATCAAACCAGTATCGCTATACATCAAATGAAATGGTGGATGTATTTTCGTCATCAACAAAAATTAAAAATTCTACTTCACTTGTTTTTACAACATTTGAAAGCGGTAAGATTAATCAACTTAGTTACTGCTATGAAATTGACATATTTTCTGATGGAAATAGGCAGAGTTCATAAATCTCGTGACATCGAAACCACCAAAACTAATGCTATCCGATACTGGACAGAATTATTGAAAATTAAACCGCCACAATACCCTTATCTTGGTTAAATTGCTTATTTTTAGATGCTGAGTTCCCAGTGCCTCAATTGGAATTAATGAAATAGTGCGACTTCTTCAATGCCTCATTTTCACCGATAATTCAGGCTTTGAGCCTATTTTTCTGGCGATCGTAAACTCGATCGCCAGAATAGACACAATTAATGGCGGCGGCTCAAACTCAGTTACAGCAGGCATCTTGGGCTTAACGCAGATTCATATTCCATTGGTAGGAAATGCTTTTAGCTTGTTCTAGCTTGTAAGTGCGATCGCTCAATTAAAATCAAAATGCTATAATGCTAAAGGGGATACAGTAACATTTCCCTAATTTCGCAAGATTTGAATCTAAATAAATCTCAAATCTGTGAAAAATAATTGGAGAGGTGTCCGAGCGGTTCATGGTGACGCACTCGAAATGCGTTTTGGGGAAACTCAACGGGGGTTCGAATCCCCCCCTCTCCGTTTTTCTCATGTATGCGTAATTACTTAGCCAGATATTTGGCAAAGAATACTAAAATATACTCTACCAGTACATATTTATAGGATAAACTAATGCCATCGTGTGAGGAATGAACGATGGCGAGTTCGAGCTTGCGACGACCAGTTTCGTTTGCTTGTATTGGTGTCTGTTTTTATCTGGGTATTAGTGCAGGAGTCTTCATTCGGGTTGGGCGATCGCAGCGAACAAATGCTGCTACTACACCTGCTGAACCTGGTTTATTACCATTACCTATACCTGAATCCACACCACCAACATCAAAAAAACAAACTTTTCCAGACACCATTACTATTAAAGCTGTTGGAGATATTATTCCTGGTACTAATTTTCCTAACTACAGATTACCCCGCTTTCGAGAGCAATTATTACCAAAATCAGTGAGAACCTACTTGCAAGGATCTGATATCTTATTTGGTAACTTTGAAAGTAGCTTAACTAATTATCCCTACACTACTAAAGATATTAGTCGAGGACAAGTCTTTGCATTTCGCTCTCCACCTGCATATGCTCAGCTATTTGCTAAGGCTGGTTTTAATGTATTCAACATGGCGAATAATCATGCAATGGACTTTGGTCTGGTAGGGTTCAAAGATACAAAGAAGAATCTTGAGGCTGTGGGGATTGCCACATTAGGTCATAAAAATCAAATTCTCTATCTAAAAGCTAACAATATCCCTGTGGGAATGATTGGTTTTTCTCCTTATGAAATGTATAATTCCATCCATAATTTAGCAGCAGCCGAAAAACTCGTAGCAGAAGCTAAAAATAATGCCAACATTGTAATAGTATCGATGCACGCTGGAGCTGAGGGAACGGAAGCACTACACGTTAAGAATCAGACAGAGTTTTTTTATGGAGAAAACCGAGGTAATTCAATCAATTTTGCCAGAAAAATGATTGATGCAGGAGCAGACTTAGTACTGGGACACGGGCCTCACGTTCCGAGAGCGATGGAAATTTATAAGAAAAAAATCATAGCTTATTCTTTAGGGAATTTTTTGGGATATCGGACTTTATCTACAAATGCTCAAGCAGGTGACTCACTAATTTTAGAAGTCAAACTCAATTCATCTGGAAATTTGGTATCAAGTAAAATTATTCCCATTCGCATGGATCGGCAGGGAATCCCTCAAGTAGATCGGCATTTTCGGACTGTGAAACTTATGCGTTATTTGAATAATCAAGCTTTTCCTAAAAATCCGGTAAAAATTAATAAAAAAGGGGAAATTGTTCTACATAATAAATCACAGCGATCGCCCTCGGATTCAGCGAATTTTAGATTTTAGATTTTAAATTTTGGATTGTTCATTGAAAACTTAAAATCTAAAATAGAACCATTTCTCATCCCTGCAAAGATTCAACAGGTGGAGGAATAATTTTTATACCGTAGCTGGGAGCAGTTGCCAAAACTTTTTCCATATCTGCGGGACTAACAGTAGTTGATAAGATACTTTCTGAAACTGGCACACCTATTTCCATGAAAAACTTTTCTAACCCTGCCGGCGTGACCCAACACAGCAATTTTACTGGTTCTAAACCGATGTTTGTAAACCCATGAATCTGTCCTTTAGGAAAATGGAGAAAAGTTCCAGGAGTTGCTAATATTGTTTGGTCATGCAATTGAAATTCCAATTCACCCTCTTGAATATAAAAAGCTTCATCCTCATGACTATGAACGTGAGGAGGTGTACTGCTTTGTGGTTGAATGATAATCTCAATTAGGGCATAGGCTTGACCAGTTTCCTCACCTACAGCTTTAAAAGTATATAAATCTCCAAGCACCCAGTAAGAAGAACCTTGTCCTGGTTGTTGCAATAATTCTTTTTGATTGACTGTCATGGTAATTTCCTCACTTTTAAAATTTTATACCGAGTTGGGCATGGGGCATTGGGCATGGGGCATGATCGCCATTTTTCTAATATCGATGAGTTCGGTTTCTAGGCGATCGCGTGCTGCAATCTGCTCGACAATAAATTTAGCAACGTGTTCGCTTTGGCGACCTTGACGGGGAGTACCAAGAATTACTGGAATAAATAAGGATGAATCTGACATAGTTTTTTCTCTCTACTGTTCTTGATAATTCCAAAGTAATCCACCATGACGCAAAACAATTCCCTGTCCGATGCCTTGACTGCTACCAGTAACTAAGGCAAGTTTACCTTCTAATTTCATAAACTTTTTCTCTGTGATTTATTGTTGAGTTTTTGGTTAATCTTTACAAACTCAAATTGGCAGCACCAAAAGTAGCATTAAACTTGCGACACCAGATAGCAGCAGATTTATAGTCTGCTAAATTTATATTTTCAGGAATGGAATAAGTCTGAGCGCCACTATATTTTTTTAAGGGAGCAAGAACAATATAGTCTCCCTTTGTTAAGGAATGGGATGGTGGCTTAGTTGAATTGATGACGTTATTTGAACGATGTAAAATTACTACTAAATCCGGACCTTGTTCAGAGGTTTTAAACGACTGGTCAAGCTCTAGAAATGATTTACCGTCTTTTTTCGTAATACGGACTGTTCCTTGAGTTGTATGTTCTCCAGAAACAAATGTGCCTGATTTGATAACACTTGAATTTTGAGATTGTGGTGATTGGGCTAAAGGCTTGGTCTGAGTTGATGAGACAGGAACAGATGCACTCACAGCCGCAGGACTTTCATTAGACTGCTTATTGGATACTTCTTGTACACAGCTAACCATAACAAGAGAAGATAAACTGATAATTAACAAATGTCTGATTTTCATGCTTTCAATACCTCAATGGATCAATGAACGATATAGATTTTGGGTTTAAGTTTGAACTAATTATTACTTTAATAATTAGTCTAAAAATTATGGATATCTAAGGAATAATAGCTAGAAAGCTGATATTTGGCTTAGAAACTTCTTATAGATTTCTCAGCAAAATTTAAATTTTCAACCTGTGAGTAATTACAGGAAGTTTTTAAGTTGCGACACGGAACTGGGGAGTGGGGAGACAAGGTGACAACTCGCAACAAGTCGTTGTCAATTTTATTACCTAGATGCGTAGCCTCTCGTAGAGAAGGGAAGACTGCCAAGACGCAGAGAACATAGAGTTCAGAAGTGCTTAACTGAAATTTATTGCTTTTAAATCCATTGAAGCACTGCTAAAAATTTCTGAAATTAATTTAATTGCCTCCCCTAGTTTTACCCGATTACTCTCTATATTCATAAACACAAGGGCAGAGAAGACTGCCGAAAACAAACATCAAAAGAAGGAAAAAACAATGAAAACTGTAGAATCTATTCAACCTAAAACAATGAAGAAATTTGTGATTCGTGAAGTTGAGACACTCAGAACAACCAGAGCAGCCGCTTATGTCTGCTGGATATGTAGTAGTTGCTGGTAATTTCCGAAATTCATTCAATTACCTCCCCTAGTTTTACCCGATTGTTATCTATATTCATAAACATAAGGGTAACAAATATTGCCCAAAACAAACATCAAAAACAAGGAAAAAACAATGAAAACTGTAGAATCTATTCAACCTAAAACTATGAAGAAATTTGTGATTCGTGAAGTTGAGACACTGAGAACAACCAGAGCAGCTGCTTATGTTTGCTGGATATGTAGTAGTTGCTGGTAAGTTAAAATAATCAATGAGCTATTTAATTTCAGCTTGGCATTAAAAATAGTTCATTGAGCTAACTACATACTTTACCTTAAATTAGTGGTGGGGTACAATCCCCCACTAATTAATAAAGATTTTTGATATCACGCAGAGAAATAAAGAGTTTAAAATCAGGAGTTTAGGAAGAGGTATATTGATTCTGACTACTGAATTCTGACTCTTGAATTCTGTTAGCGCAGCGGGGCGTAGCCCATTCTGAATTCTTACAACATTACATTAATAAGGAAACTTGACGTGACCAGATATCCTGCTGATGCTCTGGTTTCTATTTATCCATTTACTCGCCAACCTGAAGGAGATGAATTCATTATTGGGCGAGTAGATACTAATATTTTTCTAGCATTACCCTCTGATGCAATAGAGTTACTGGACTATTTGGCTGCTGGAAAAACTATTGGACAAGCACAACGGCTTTACCAGCAAAAATATAATGAAGTGCCAGATATTGAAGGTCTGCTAGAAGTTCTAGAAGAAAATGATTTTGTTAATATTCTATCTTCTAGACAAACAGCTTTACCAACACATACTAAACAACCAAAGCAAATAAATCATTTCACCCATATTTCGCAGTCATCTGCTCAAAAATTATTTAGCAAAAAGGTACTAATTGGTTGTGGAGTAGTCATATTTCTTGCTGTAGCTGCTCTTAGCTTGAAACCTGAAATTCTGCCTAGTTATCAAGCCTTTGTATTTACGAAAAATGTCACTATGATGACGTTAATTTTAACTGGAATTAATGTTATCGCAGTCTTTTTACATGAGATGGCTCATTTAGTCGCTGCTAAAGCAGTGGGTGTTTCTTGCCAATTAAGGCTTAGCAATCGCCTTTGGATACTCGTAGCAGAAACAGATATGACGGGGATATGGGGTGTGCCTCGAAATCAGCGGTATCTACCTTTTCTTGCAGGGCCATTGCTAGATGTTGTATTAACTTCTGTCTTGCTGCTGATTTTGTTTGCTCAACAAGAAAATTGGGTGGTAATATCTCCCATTGTTTTACAGCTAATGCAAGCGATCGCTTTGAGCTATCTACTAGGTTTAATTTGGCAATGCTATTTCTTTGTTCGGACTGATTTTTACTACGTCATTGCTAATTTTTTTAGATGTAGAAGTCTGATGAAGGATACAAAGGTTTTCTTACAAAACCAAATATTTCGATTATTCAGATTTTCTCATCCCACTGACCAATCCTCTATTCCTAGAGGCGAAATGCGAGTGATTCGCTGTTACGCTATTATCTACGTTTTAGGTCACATCGCTGCATTTTGGTCGCTGTTTTTCATTGGTATTCCAACAATGTGGAATTATGCTTCCCTACTTTTAGGCACGTTGAGTGCAGGGTATGAATCTAATCCTTATGCCTTCACCGATGCCCTAGTAATGGGATTGCTGGTTTTTGGAATTCAAGGTATTGGGATTTTTCTTTGGATTAACAGTTTACGTCTTACTAAAAGGAGATAAATTATGAACCGCCAAAATACTCTCGAACAAAATATTTTACAACAACCAGAAATTGCTAAGGTGATTTTGCTGGAGGGAGAATCTGGTAATTCTAGGTTAGAAATTTTGCAGCAATGGTTACAGGTAGGTGAAGAAAATAAAGCAAAAACTTGGCTGCTATCCTTTAATCCCCAAGAAGATGGGTTATGGTCTGGATTAAATGAATGGCTAAATCAACTTTTACCAGATATTCAAGAAAAAGCACCACATTTGATTGAAAAACATAGCTATGAATTAGCAATGATTTTGCCTGGTTTAAGGCGTCAAATATCAGTAAGAAACCCGAACTTAACAGATAGTTCTATTGATGATGAAAGGGTACGGAATTATCCTTTAGATCGAGCCTATAGAATCATACATGGGGTAATCAATTTACTAGATTCCTGGTATGATTACACCGATGGTTCTTCTTGGTTGATTGCTTGTAATGATTATGAGCAAGCAGGATTTTTAGTACGCCGCTTTTTTGCTGAACTCGTCCGTCGTCGAGGACAGAAACTAAAGTTAAGTTTAGTCTTTGCTGCTGCTCCTAATACTGGTGAAACTGCGATCGCTCACTTAAATCATCAGTTTTTAGCGCAAAAGATTAGTTTGGAATTACCACCAAAACCAGAAGTAGTAATTTCCCAAGCAAAAATTTCCCAACTGGCGCAAAAGTTGGAAGAACAAATTGGTAGAGATTCTATTGAACTTGAAATTCATGGACCGCGCCTGGTTTCATATTGGTTACAAAGTGACCAACCTGAAAAAGCATTGATTTGGCAAGCAAGACTATTGGGAATTTATAATCACCAAGGTTTTTATGAAGATGCATTAGTCTACTGTGAACCCGTTGCTACTCAACTTGACCATCTTTGTGGAAAAGACAATAACATGCGATGGAATATGGTTGGGAATCTTTTTAATTGCTACGCAACAACAGGAAATATTACCAAAGCATATCAAATTGTTCAAGAAGAAGCTCTCCTCAAACTTGATGCACCAGCGCAGTTAGTTCGAGCTTATTACATAATGGCAATGTTCCATACTCGCTTTCTGCCGGAACATGACCATGCTTTAGCTGAAGATTATCTCAATCGCAGTCTGAGTATCTTAGCAGAATCAACGGCAGATATTCCAGCTGATGATAGACATTTTATGACTGCTTTCGATATGAACGGTTTAGCACTTGTTAAACACCGTCAAGGTTTCCCTGAAGAAGCAATTAAACTTTGTAAGTCGGCAATTGAAGAATTCAAAAACCATTTGAGTGAAGGTCAACATCGATTACATCGTTCAGTTTTGGACTATAACATTGCTCAAGTATACGCAGCAATGGGCGAATTAGAAGAAGCTGTGATTTATTTTACAGCTGCGATCGCTGCCGATCCAAACTACTCAGAGTACTACAACGATCGCGGTAATGTTTACCAACGCCTGGGTTATTTGGAAAATGCTTTGAATGATTATCACCAAGCTATTGAGCTTAGCCCACCATACTATGAAGTCTGGATGAATATCGGACATTGCTATTATTTAAAAGGTCTGCCCGAAGAAGCAACTAAGGCTTATTCAGTGGCTCTTGATTTAGAACCTACTCTAACTCCAGCATTGATTGGTCGCGCTCAAGCATTTGAAGCATGGGGACATCTAGAAGCAGCTTTATTAGATTATAATGCGGCACTTGCTTTCAATTCACAGCAACCTTTATTATTAGCAAATCGAGCCACACTTCACTACGAACTTGGACAACTACCAGAAGCTTTGAGTGATTTAGCAGCTGCGATCGCTTTATCACCAGATAATCCAGACTTATATCAAAATCGCGCCATCGTATTAATTACTTTAGGTCAGTCTGATGCTGCATCTGCCGACCTCCAGACTTATCTTCGGCTTAATCCCGATGCCACAGATCGTGCTGAAGTAGAGGAAAATTTATCTAGTCTTAGCAAGGGATAGGGACTTCATAGGGTTCGGCTTACAGGTTTCATAAAGAATCTAGCGCGATCGCACTTGTAAATTAAAGGTGCGATCGCAACTTTTTCTATTATCTCAGTTATCTGAGTTTGATTTTCATAATTGATAATATTGTTTGCTAAAAATATTTAAAGCGATCGCACTACAAAAAACAAATCTCTGCGTACCTCTGCGCTTTACTTTGCGCCCCTCTGCGTTTCAAAATATTATCTGTACCTCAGTTAACAAGAGGTATAGCTGTAAATTTCAATCTGAAGACGAAATTGATCAAAATTGTTCCTGAATAACTCTCCAGTTTCACTACAAAGGGAAATAATGAAAGGATACGTCCTTGTTATGGCAGTCAGCTACTGTCACTCTTAATTCACTTGTATAAAAGCTAATGAAAGCAGACATCAAACGGAGAAAAAACAGTGCAAATCACTAAACGAAATGTCGAGTTAAGAGTCGATGACAGTTTGATGCGTGTCTATGTAGCGTCTCCTAAAACACCAGGACTTTACCCAGGTATTGTATTTTACAGTGATATTTATCAGTTAGGCGAGCCGATAATTCGTTTAGCTAACTACTTGGCAGGATATGGCTATGTAGTGGCGGCACCGGAAATTTTTCATCGCCTTGAGCCAATTGGGCAAGTTATTGAACCAAACGATCTTGGTCGGATGCGTGGTAATGATGACGCTCGTCGAACAGCGATCGCACATTATGATGAAGATTGCCGTGCTGTAATCGAATTTCTCAAAACAGAAAGTGCAGTTTCTCCAGGCAAGATAGGCACTCTCGGCTTTTGTATTGGAGGACACTTAGCTTTTCGTGCAGCATTTAACAGCGAAATTAAAGCTTGTGTCTGTTGCTATCCTACTGGCATTCCCAGTGGCAAACTGGGGCAAGGTGTAGCCGATACAATCCATCGAGTTAGTGAAATCAAAGCCCAGATGCTAATGGTGTTCGGTACACTCGACCCTCATATCCCAGACTCTGACCGACAAACCATAATTAAAGCTCTAGAAAATGCTAATGTACCCCATAAAGTTCTCTTGTATGAAGCAGAACATACCTTCATGCGTGACGACGGTTATCGCTACGATTCTGCTGCTACTACCTCTGCTTGGGCTGAAATAATACCTTTCTTGGAAGGTGTGTTTGCAAACTGAAGAAATTTTTTTTCTTAGGGATTTCCGAGAAATAAATTATCGAACCACAGAGGCGCAGAGAACACAGAGAGAGGAGAAATACAGAGGGTTTTTGCGTCAGTTTTAGGATATTTTTTTATTTGGAAGTCCCTTACTAATACCGTTTCTTTATAAGGCTGCGCTAAATTTTTTTGACTTCTTATTTCTTTCTTTGCGTCCTTCTCTGACGAGACGCTGCGCGAATGCGTTCTTGGCGGTTCGTTCTTCATTTATCTGCTGTAATACTGCGTTTCAATCCACACTCGCATTTCAGTTTCAGAGCCAAAAGAAGCAGAACGTCCTGTCATCGGATCATAGGCGTGCCAAGAACAATCCCCATTGGCAAGGCGTGTTTCCCAAACTTGCAATTGAGAACTGCTTGTAATTACTGTAACTAAACTGTGCCAAGCGTTTTGAAGTTTTGATTTTAGTACCAACCATTTATCAACTATCTTCATAGAAAAATCCTCCCGACTCAATCGAACATCAGATACTTTCTAGATTCGCTTGCTTACATCCCAATGAGAAGGTACAGATTTGCCAAATTTTGACTGGTACAGTCATAGTATTTACAACTGTTCTAGTCAAAATGCACCCAACTGTACCAGTTCAAACACAGAAAAATCTTTTACTATTGCCTATAATCCCTGCTATCATCCCAAAGGAAGAATTGCACTGTGAATATTCCTTTAGATCGGCATTCACCAACCCCGATATATCTACAGATTCGCAATTATCTTAGTCGTTTGATTCAATCTGGCAAAATACCAGATAGACAAAAACTTCCTTCTATTCGGGCAATGTCCACGAGTATTCAAGTTAACAAGTTGACTGTTATTGAGGCGTATAGTCTCTTAGAAGCTGATGGACTCATACATGCTCGCCAGGGTTCGGGCTATTTTGTCAACCGTACAATCAAAGTATCCTCTGGTCTGACTTTGCGTTCGACCTTTGCACCATCTCAAGAGGTGATAATTTCACAAGGTAGCGGGTCTTTTTTCGAGCAATATACAGCTTCAATTCAGGCTCGACGGCAGCGAGATATTATTGAGTTCAGTTCAGGTTTTCCCTGTACTACCATCTCAGATAATCTTCAACAGGTTGCTAAACGGGCATTGGCTAAAGCAGGGGATACCCTTTTTAGAGAAGACTTCCCTGAAGGACAATTTATACTGCGGCAACTGATAGCTCAGATGTTAGTCCAACAAGGGTTAGAGGTTTCCCCAGAAGAAATAATTATTACCGCTGGCTCACAACAAGCCCTATCTTTAGCTATGCAATACTACCTGCAAAAAGATGACTGGGTGATTGTGGAAACACCAACCTATCATGGTGCATTGGGAATTCTGGAAAACTTACAAGCCAAGGTTATAGGTATTCCCATGACTGCGGAGGGAATGAATTTGGAATTGCTGGAGCAATATCTCAAAAGCCATCGACCAAAATTAATTTACACCATTAGTACTTTACACAATCCAACCGGTATTACAACATCCCAAGCTCATCGACAAGCGTTATTAACGTTGGCACAACAGTACGAGTGTTTGATTATGGAAGATAATGCTTACGAAGGGTTAAATTTTGAACCAGTTCCTCCTCCCATCAAGGCATTCGATCGCCATAATTTGGTGACTTACATCAGCACATTCTCAAAAACCCTGATGCCTGGAGTGCGAGTTGGTTACATGGTAGTGCCAGGTGAGCATCATCACCCTCTGGTGAAGCAGAAATTACTCAATGACTTGCATGTATCTACGGTATCTCAGGCAATTGTGAGCGAGTTTTTAGCATCAGGACATTATCGCCGTCACCTGAATCGTTTACGTATTAGTAACTTGCAAAGTCGGAATGTGATGTTGCAAGCTTTGGAAAATTATTTTCCCGAAGCGATCGCCTGGACGATTCCCCAAGGTGGTTTATTTCTGTGGACTCATCTGCCAAACCATTTACCTATGCAAGCAATTTGCTCTGAAGCTTTATCACACAATGTCCTCGTTGCTAGTGGTGCTGCATTTTTTCTCAGACAAGGCTATCCGGCGATGCGCTTGAACTTTTGCCACACACCAGAGGATATTGAACATGGAATTAAGGTTCTTGGTCGGCTAATCAAAAAGTATTTAACTGAGAATTCCATCACTATGGGTTTGTCATCTCAACGAGTAATTGTATCGTCCATTGGCTCATAAGTAAGCCGGCGAGAAAAATTCATGTAATTGCTCGATTGAAATAGGAGATTTATAAATATTAGTTTCAGTCTTATAAACAATTTCAAAGGATTCAATTGCTTCTTTCAGTTTATTAATTGCATTTTCTTGAGTCTTTTCCTGCCCCACAATACCATTTTCTAAACATAAAGCAACCCAATAGCCATAACTTTGTCTAAGTACAACGGTATAAAAGCTCATTTTGTTACTTGTTGATGTTACATAATTAGGTAGGCATTGCCCACTCTACTATATTTTATAGAGTGACAAAAAAAAGGCGTATTCATTATCCAAAACTAGCTACTTCTACAGGACGTTCCACAGCTAATGTTTTACGGTTAATTTTAATTTGTTCAATTTTGTGAAGAGTTTCAGCGGTTAAATAGCTTTCGCCGCAATGAGAACAAATTAGCACTGGAATGTTTTCTATTACTAGCAGGTCTTTACCCTTACCGTAAGTTCTGGTAATTCGGCGGATTTTGACACCTTCATTTCCACAAATATCACACAGCATTTGCCGCTTTCCTGGTATTAGGGTACATATACAGTAATGATAACAAGCTTTCCAGTTGGACTTAGCTTGGCAATTATTTCAACTTCCCCGGCATCAAGAGTTAAACCTCTAATACGATATTTGGATTCTGCTGTCACTTTATCTTTTTGACGTTCCAGTATTTCGCCTGTGAGGATACCTTTTTCAATGTCATAGATTGTTAGATTGTCATCGCTCATTTCTTCTTCAGCGTGTAGCGTCATTAAATACTGACGAGAAGAAACTTTATCCCGCATTCGTTGTAAAATTTCATCAAACAAGGTGGTAATCTCAGACTAATTAAACTTTAACATTGTACAGCGATGTCTACGACGGGCTACGCATACGCACTTTGACTTATACTTTATTGAACCATTTAATTAATGCTTTGCCATTCACGAGCTTCTACAAATAATGATAGATGTTTAACATTAGTAGTAGCAATAATAACTTGATGCCCTTTTAATTCTTCAATTTGGGAGCATCCCAAATGTGCAAAAATAAATGAAGAAACATTATTCGCGAGGTTTCATCGCGAATAATATAGGGACTCAATCTTGTGGGTCTTCCTCCTCTTGCTCAGACCC
>NZ_JACJSJ010000007.1 GCF_014698115.1 Nostoc sp. FACHB-973 | reverse complement strand
GCATGGGTTGAGGAACTGGTCGCTTCCATTCGCAATAAGCAGAGCTTTTATCTCAGGGGTTTAAGGGCTATGAAGCTTATACAGAAAGCATTTTAGCTCCCTTGTCGCCCCTTGAACTCAGAATTACTTCTAGTCGGTCTGGCAAAATGATGGGATAAATTACTGCTGCTGCTGACTGTTGAATTTGCTCAATCGGTACTATCTGCCCTTGTAGGCAAGCTGAACGGAAAAAGTTGTCAAGTTCTGCTAATTCTAGCGATTCAATTACTTGACGGGCTTGTTTTAGTTGTTCCTGACTAGGTTCTGGATTTAACAGTAATTGTACGTATTCACGATATACAGGCTCTACAGCTTCCCGGAAGGAAAATTGAATGTCACTGTTGATGGCCACCAAATCGCTACGCAGAGATTTTAATGTTGTAAAGGCGACTTCATAAGCTGATGTTGCTTGCTTGATTGCTCCTTGGGCTTTTAAAATTCGTCCTAATTGCCGTTGCCATTGATAAGCAATATGTGGAGCATTAATCTGACTTTTCACGGGATGTGGAAAGTCAGATCTATATCAGGGCACAGCAATGCTGTGCCCCTACCGCATGGTCTATAGCGATTCTCGTTTGGATGCAATACGCTGTAGGGGCGCATAGCTGTGCGCGCGTACGAACGGGCGTATTTTACCCAAGTGAGAAGCGCTATATTTACCTGAAAATAGCTGTAAATACCCCTTAACTGCATTTTGGCAGAAACTTCTACCAAAATGCAGTTTTTGTCCCATGAAAAATCAAAATTAACTAACTGTAATAACTGTTCCTAAACTCTCATTGGCCAACCTATCTACTGCACACACAGCGTAGGTTCCCGCTATTTGAACGGTGGCGAAGGTTGTGCCAGCAGACAAAATTCGCTGGATTGTCCAAGTATCGCCAGTTTGGCGATAAAGTGTCCAGGAACGAACCGGCTGATTATCTCCAGGTTGCCAACTGAGTTTGCGGTTGTTGACTTGTAGTCCGGTGGGTGGAGGAAGTGGTGTTGCAGTCTGCCAAGACATGGTTGGAGGGAGGGCAGGTTTGTTATAAAGCAGACTTTGGAATTTATCAGCAATGCCTTGACTATTTTCTCTCAAAACACCGAGATTAAAGAAGATATTCCCCAATGACAACTGTGCAGCTTGGCTACGACTAATTTTTACCTGCTTTTCAATCTCATCGCTTTCCCGACTCTTGTTGCTTGGTTCTGTGAGATTGTTACCAGCGTAAACATGTCTTTGCTTTGTGTTTACCTCTGTCCACCACTTTAACAATGCAGAATAACTTTGTTGTGGTTGATCTGTGCGCCAGTAAAGTTGAGGGGCGATATAATCAATCCAGCCTTGTTCGAGCCATTTCTTGGAGTCGGCATACAGCACATTATAAGCATCCAACCCAGTAATACCAGGGGGTTGTCCGGGACGATAAATTCCAAAGGGACTAATACCAAATTTAACGTGGGGTTTAGTTACTTTGATTCCCTCCGAGAGACGCAGTACCATTTTGTTAACATTGTCCCGTCGCCAGTCGCCCAAGCTAAGTGTACCACCGGCTGCTTTGTATGCAGCGTAGGTTTTGTCATCGGGGAAATTTTGCCCCTCTACAGGATAGGGATAAAAATAATCATCTAAGTGAATGCCATCGATATCGTAGCGCTTGACTACATCGAGAATCACGTTGTAAGCTCTGTCTTGGACTATTTTCAGTCCTGGGTCCATCCAGCGTTGAGTTTTCCACAAATAAACGGTTTCGGGATTGGTAACTGCTATGTGTGGACGCACGGTTTTAGCTGGGTTGGTGGAAGTGCTGGCCCGGTAAGGGTTGAACCAAGCATGAACTTCGATGTTGCGCTTGTGGCATTCTGCGATCGCAAACGCTAAAGGATCGTAAAATGGTTCCGGTGCTTTACCCTGAGTTCCGGTAATCCAAGCACTCCAAGGCTCTAATTGGGATTCATACAAAGCATCTCCCTCTGGTCTAACTTGGAAAATCAGAGCATTGAAGTTCAGCGCTTGTAATTTAACGGTAATTTCGGTGAGTTCAGCTTTCTGTTGTTCAACAGAAAGTCCTGTTTTGGAAGGCCAATCACCATTCCAAACAGACGCTACCCACACTCCCCGGAATTCTCTGGTGTGATTTAGCTTGACGCTACCGGGAGGTATAGGCGTTGGTGTGGGAGTTGGAGTTGGTGTTGGCGTTGGCGTTGGCGTTGGTGTTGGAGTCGGTGTTGGCGTTGGCGTTGGTGTTGGAGTCGGTGTTAATGTGGGCGGCACCACGAGGTAACTAGAGGCAATCTTTTCTGCTGCACCTAAGTACACCAAAGCTTGATAAATAATCACTGCCACATCTGCACGGGTGGCTGCGAGATTGGGATTAAGTAATTTAAGATTTGGGAAATTAACCACTAATCCCGCACTAGTGGCAATAGCTATCTGATTTTTGCCATAGTCAAGAATTTGGCCAGCATCTTGATAGATTTGTCCAAGTGTTGAGAGGAGTTCAGGTTTTACCTTTGTGGCAATTTCCAAGCCTGCCACCAAGGAAACTAAAACTTCCGTCCTCGTAATTCGGTTAGCAGGACGGAAGGTTTTATCAGGAAATCCGCTAATAAATGCTTTTTCGTAAGCTGTTTGAATGGCAGCAGCTGCCCAATAACTACTAGGTACATCAACAAACGTGGCATACTGCCGCTTCTTGGTAACTGTTGGAAATGCCTTAGCGATGATGGCGGCAAACTCAGCACGCGTGAGTGAGTTATCTGGGCGATAAATCCCATTAGGCAACCCAGTGACGATACCACGTTGGGCTAAGGCTGTAATAAATAAGCGTGCCCAATGGTTTTGAATATCCGAGAAGGGAGTAGTAATAGATACCATTGTTGATTGCAGCTAGCTAGCCTGGATTTTGATTACCTTTGTTAATTTAGCAATACCAAAGCGATCGCTGCTGCAATGTCTCATAAACTTTCTATTTGGTCATTGGGGACTGGGGACTGGGGACTAGGGACTGGGGACTAGTGGATATTCTCCCCCTGCCTCCCCTGCCTCCCCTGCCTCCCCTGCCTCCCCTGCTCCCTCATCTCCCTCATCTCCCTCATCTCCCTCATCTCCCCATTCCCCACTCCCCACTCCCTATACCTCATCTAAAGCAGAACGCAAATTCAATGACAACATCGTGCGGGAAATACCGCTGAACAGAACGCTGACACCAACTAGTGTTCCAAGCAACCAAGGCGCGTTGAACGGCCACTGAAACCAAATCATTGCACCTAAAACCAGGGTAATAATGCCATTTACTAGTACCCATGTCCAGTTTTGTTGTGGACGTAACTGGAAGGCTAGAATTAA
Source organism: Nostoc sp. FACHB-973 (assembly GCF_014698115.1). Classification (GTDB taxonomy): domain Bacteria; phylum Cyanobacteriota; class Cyanobacteriia; order Cyanobacteriales; family Nostocaceae; genus Nostoc; species Nostoc muscorum. The sequence goes on along the minus strand of NZ_JACJSJ010000007.1, from coordinate 141,176 downwards.
CTCGAATGTGCCTTCAGTCACCAAAAAAGTGCCAAGCAACAAAGTTAGTGTGAGAACACCTGTATAAGGATAAACCAACAGCATCACGCCGGTTGCAATATACAGTCCGCTTAATAAAAGTTTCCAAACAAAACCTCCGCGATCGCGAGTTTGGGCAGCGTAAACTAGTTTTGTAAATCCAGCAAAAGCTAGAATCGCTGCAAACCAAGTTTCGGCGAATATGGTGGTGAATGAAGGTACTGCGATCGCAATAATCCCCGAAACAATCAAGAGAATACCAGTTATCAGCGACCCATTAAGTTCCTTTTTAATATCTCTAGAAACATCGGTTGTCATACAAATCTTTTCCCTATGCTTAGATTAAACTCTACAATTACGTTAGAGAATTTCTGAGTCATAGGGTAGAACCTTCAGGTAGAGTTGCGGGTATTAAATTTCAACAGCAACTACCTATCAAAAGAGTTCTGCCAGATTGCTTAGCCGTTCATAAACACCGATGAGACGATCTCCTTCTAGTTCCACAGAAGTGTTTGGATAATTCTGAATAGCTCCCAGTAGTGTAACTTCACCACTTTGCTTAATAGATGCACTTAAAGCAGTTCGTAGCGCTTCTTGGTTTAGTTGTCCTGCGGGGGGGTGAACTACTTCACCAATTTGGTCAACTAAAACTGGCCCAGCCCAGCTAGATAGTAAGTTATTTAAAAAGGCAGGATCGGCTTTAATTCCAGATTTCAGTGCTTTACGAGCCAACTTAGGGTCTTGTTGAGCCGCCTGCAAATAAGCCGTTAATGTTGGGGTAGTCTTGCCAGTTTCTACAAACTGATTTAATTCTTCAACAGATATTGAACCCTGAAAAGTACCATATTTTAAAATAACTTGCTCGGCAGCATAGGCATTAGTACTTGAAAATAGAACAATAGCACCTATGCCTAAAGCTACTGTTTGAGTAAGTAACTTAGTGACTTTTCTAGTGTTTAATTGATTTAAAAGTTGAAAAATTTGCATTATTTTGTTGGAGTTTATAATGGTTTGGAGCGTGGATGGGCAAAAAATACCCAGAATATTATTTTACAAAATTTATGCTACAAATGCATGATTAGGGGCGTACAGCCTTACGCCCCTACAGCTAAATTATTTGTTGCAAAAATTTTGGGAAATGGTGTTATCTTTGAGATTTTTCATTAGGCGAAGCTGCATGAGGTAATATGGATTGTTCTTCGTCTAAGGTTGGTGCAGGTATACCCAAATGCTTTCTTGTAGCTTCTTCAGCCAGATGTCGGTCTTGTTCAGTCTCAAACTGACTTTCATCTAACAAATGAGGGTTTTTTACCGCTTCATCTCGGCTTGGGCGATAGCCATTTTTCCACCTGTACTTCCAGTCCATAATTTGATAGGCAGATATACTGCAATTTGATTTCCTAGTTCCTCATCGTAAGCGTTTTACCGAAAATGACACTCTTGCTATGGGTTGAAGAGGCTCATTCAAAGGGTACAAATTTAACATTTTTTTGAGTAAAAATACTCTTTTAGGCTGATTTTGCTAGATTAGCACGCTAGAAGTTATGAATCAGACATAGTGGCGATCGCCCCTGGAATGTCTTCTAAAATCTTACTCTTTTATTAAGCTAAATGTACTCATCTCAAGAGGCTGAATTAATTTTATCTTCTATTTAACTTTAAAAGCCGATACGATAAATATTATTATTTTAGATATTGCCGAAACACAAAACAAGACAATTATGCTTAAAGAACAGATTACACAAGAACTAGAAAAATTACCTGAACCTTTGTTACAGGAAATTTTAGATTTTGTTCAGTTTTTACAAGCCAAGTACCAGAAAGATAAAACCTTAGAAATCAGGATTATGAGTGAATCATCACTGCAAAAAGATTGGTTAAGTCCAGAGGAAGATGCAGCATGGCAGAATTTGTAAAAGGAGATGTTGTTATTGTTCCATTTCCATTTTCCGACTTAACTGGCACAAAACGCAGACCTGCTTTAGTTATTGCTACTCTTCAGGGAGATGACCTGATTCTTTGCTAAATTACTAGCCGAACTATTGGCGATATCTATGCTATTCAGCTGGAAAATAGTGATTTTAGTTCTGGTGGTTTAAATCAGCCAAGTAATATCAGACAAAATCGGATTTTTACTGCCGATAAACAAATTGTTTTTTATCAAGCAGGTCACATAAAACTTGAAAAATTAATATAAGTGATTAATAAAATTACCGAAATTATACAGTAATCAAGCTTATAGTTGTATCGAGTATTGGACTAAGTTGGACTGGTATCAGGTGGTGGAGTGACTGGTGGTTGGGTGAGAGATTTACATGGATTTGGTGCATCTGATGGCAAAACATAGACTCCAAAACTCTTCAGTTGATAAATAATTTACCAAGACGCATAGGGTACTATTAATAGCAAGAGTAGTACCAGGTGAAAAAAGATACCATTGCCGATCGCAGCAAGTTTTTATTCCATTAATTAAGTTAGCAATACGAGAGCGATCGCTGTTCCAATGTCATACAAAATTTCATAGTCACACCACACCCACTGTTTCCCATGTAGGATATGTGTATTAGCCACTATCTTGTGCAGCCTATGGTTAACATAATAGGTCAACTTACTTTAAAAGAATTTCTAAGCCTTCCAGAGGGAGATGTATACTATGAGTTTGTTGATGGTCAAGCAGTCCCTAAAGTGTCTCCCAAATTTTTCCATTCAGCTTTACAAGCCGCCTTACTAATCCTCATTCGTGCATGGTGCAAAGGCAAAGGTAGAGTATGTGCAGAGTGGGCAATTCTCTTAAAACGTCAAGGTAAAGATTGGGCACCTTTACCGGATTTGACATACATATCTTACGAACGTTTACCCAAAAGTTGGAAGCGCAATGAAGCTTGTCCTGCAATTCCAGAATTGGTAATTGAAATTATCTCTCCAGACCAGACGATAAAAGAATTTGAAGATAAAGCGAAGGATTATTTAACTGCGGGCGTGTCCAGAGTTTGGGTGATAAATCCAGAAATTATGAGTATTAGAGTTTTTCTGCCTGATGGATCAAATCAAGTTTATACAGATAATATTCCCATTGTAGATACCCTACTTCCAGGTTTGGAATTAACCACAAGGCAGGTATTTGAAGAGGCAGAATTACTTTGAATTTTAGGGTGCTATGTCTAGGTTGGGCTACGCTTACGCAATTTTGAAGAATGCAGAATTCAGAATAACTCTTCGCGATCGATTCAGTTCAACCACTGATAGCCTAGCGTTAGCGAGTCGTAATATCATATCCGGGTATTATGGGTAAGCTAACGGACATGATATAAATTCATTCTGAATTCTGACTTCTGACTCCTGAATTCTTCTTTGATAATTTGTCTTTCAAAAAACATCAACTTTATCTAATTTTTCCCAAGGAATTTCTATATCTATTCTACCTACATGACCATAAGCAGCAAGTTTCCTATAAAAACTGCCTTTATTTAACGAAGGCAAATGTCTCAAATTAAACTCTTTGATAATCCCTGCAAGCCGGAAATCAAAATGCTTTTCTAAAAGACTTGTGATTTCTTCATCTGCAATTTTGCCTGTGCCAAAAGTTTCGACTTGCACACTCACCGGTCTGGAAAGTCCTATAGAATAACTTAGCTGTACTTCACATTCATCTGCTAGTTTTGCAGCTACGATATTTTTAGCTGCATAACGAGCAATATAGGCTCCTATTCTATCTATTCTAATTGGATCTTTACCGCTCAATGCTGAACCACTATGTTTGGAATATTCGCCGTATGTATCTATGGCATTTTTTCTGCCGGTTAATCCAGAATGAACCGCAGGGCCTCCACGAATAAATGGCCCATCTGGATTAATAAATATTCTTGTCTGTGCATCTGGTTTAATTTCTTCATTTTGAAATACAGGAGCAATTACTGTCTCTCGAATATCATCGTGTAATTGCTGAAATTCGGGTTTTGATGCTTTATTTTGACTGGCAATAACTGTAATACTGTGAATTCTATATGGGCGGCGATTTTTATATTCAACTCCTACCTGAGTTTTGCCGTCAGGTGTCAGATATGGAAGTATTTGTTGGCGTCTGACTTCACTAATTTGTCTAGCAAGTTTGTGGGCTAGCCATATTGGTAATGGCATGAGAGTCGATGTTTGATTACAGGCAAATCCAAAAACTGTTACTTGATTATTAACGGTGATTTTTTCTATTTCTGCATCAGATAAACTGTTCTCATCAAATAAATGGTGTTGCTCAAAGGGTAATTCTCTGAGACTAGTTAAAATGCTGCAAGTTTTACCATTAAATTCTTTATGTTCATAACCTACTTGTTCGATTACTTGTCTCGCTATGTTGGTAAAATCTACGTTGGTGTTGGGTTCAAATCTGGCAGCGAGAAAAACGATGCCTGTAGATACTGCACATTCTGTAATTACTCTCGAATATGGGTCTTGCTGTAAAAAGCGATCGACGATCGCATCGCTGATCTGATCGCAAAGTTTATCAGGATGTCCCTCTGTTACTGACTCTGATGTAAACATGAAGTCTTTTTTCATAAAGATTTACCTTTTATATGAGATTTATTATGAAAGGGTTAGACAATTTTAGATTTTAGATTTTGGATTTTGGATTGGGAATTGGCTTGTATGTCGTTATTTAAAATTTAAAAAAAAACGACCTGCAAAGGACACGTTCGCGCAGCGTCTCGTCAGAGAAGGACGCAAAGTAATAACAGTTTTAGATATTCACAGATATTTAAATGGTTTTTATCTGTGGCTCGATTGCAGGAATAGCATTTTTTAGTGTATTATCTTTTGTTATTTCATTGACTAACAATGGTAGTAAAGCACTACTTCCAATCACAAAAGTGTCCACAATATTAAGTGGGGTAATTTTCAAAATACTCCTTAATTGAGGAACAATTAGCGCTAAAAGTTGTATGGCAAATGACCCTGCAATGGCAGCATTTAAGTAGGGATTATTCGGAAGTTTTTCTTGAGTAAATATGCTGTGTTTTTCTGAACGAGAACTAATTGTATGCAGCAGTTGTCCGCTAGTTAGACTCATAAAGGCAATGGTGCTTGCTTGGGGACTAATGCCATATCTGAAGATGGCGTAACTGTAGGCTGCTAAGGTACTGACGGATAGTGTTGCTGACTCAAAGCCAATTCTGGCAAAGTCGGTGTTTTTAATAATTGGTTCGTCAGGGTTGCGGGGTGGCTGACTCAACACTTCGGGTTCTGGTGCTTCTAATGCTAAGGACAGTCCGGGGAATATGTCTGTTACCAAATTCAACCACAGGAGTTGGATGGCATTCAAGGGTTCGCCTATACCCAATGCGGTAGCGGTGGTCATGACCATAATTTCGCTGAGGTTTGTGGCTAACAGGAAATGCACGGATTTTCTGATGTTGTTGTAAATTGTCCGTCCCCGACTCACGGCAATCATCATGGTTTCTAGTCTGTCGTCTTCTAGGACGATATCTGCAACTTCACGGGCGACATCGGTTCCGCTTTTGCCCATTGCTACGCCAACTTGGGCGGCTTTCAATGCTGGTGCATCGTTAATACCATCACCGGTCATGGCGACAACTTTTCCGGCTGCTTGCAATGCTTGGACGATTTGCAGTTTATTGCTGGGACTGATGCGGGCAAAAACATCTACTTTGTCGCTAAGTGCCGTCAATGCCTCTGGTGTAAGGTTATTCAGGTTGGTGGAATCGAGAATTTCTAGTTGGGGATCTCGATTCAATTCTAATTCTTTGGCGATCGCATAAGCAGTTGGACTTTGATCGCCTGTTATCATCACTGTATCAATGCCAGCCTCATGGAAGTCACCAATCAATTCTTTGGCACCTTTTCTAATGGGGTCAGCCATGCCTACAAGACCCAGCCAAATCAAGTCTGATTCATAATTTTTGTCGTTTTTCGTTTCATCGATATGGCTGTAAGCTACACCCAGCACCCGCAGCGCTTTTCCTGCCATGCGATCGTTTTCGATCTCCATCGCTTGTCTGTCTTCTTCACTTAAAGGTACTATTTGCCCGTTTTTCATCCACTTTTGGCATATCTGCACAATTTCAGTGGGGCTGCCTTTGACAGCAATTAACTGCTGGTCATCAGGAGTTTGATGAATTGTACTCATGATGTTACGATTTTCCGATCGCAAGTTTGTTTGCAATAAAAGATATTTTTGTCTAAGTGCGATCGCATTTACCCCAGCGCTAATTGCCATGTAAATCAAGGCGTTTTCTGTTGCTGAACCTGTGACTATATACTCGCCATCACTCTGTAAACTGACTTCTGTTTCATTGCAGAGAACTGATACATGAATCAGCTTTAACAGTTCATCGCAGGTATGCGGATTAATTTTTTCTGCGGCGTTGATGAATTCTCCGTCGGATACGGTGATGTGTTTGCTGTCTGCATATATCTCCACCACGGACATTTTATTTTCTGTCAGCGTCCCGGTTTTATCCATGCAAATCGTCTGTACGGAACCTAATGCTTCCACCGCACTGAGACTGCGAACGAGGACGTTATTTTTCCTCATATCTCGGATTCCTAAGGCTAAGGTTGTAGTAGCGATGGTGGGTAAGCCTTCGGGAACCGCAGCCACAGCTAAGGATATGGATGATTTGAGCATTTGTACTAAACCGTATCCCCGCAGTACTCCCATACCAAAAATCAGACCGCAGATTCCCATGCCAATTAAAACTAGTTGACTACCTACTTCATCTAGTTGTTTTGCTAGGGGAGTCTGGATTGCTGTTGCTTCACCAACCATTTGTTGAATTTTGCCCATTTCGGTGAATTTGCCTGTGGACACAACCGCAGCTAGTCCTTGACCACTGATAACAAAAGTGCCTTTGTAGATCATATTGTGGCGATCGCCTAATGGAATATCCTCACCATTCAAAGATGCAGTAATTTTAGTTACGGGAATACTTTCTCCTGTCAAGGCAGACTCATCAATACTCAGATTATCTGCTTCAAGAAGTCGGGCATCTGCTACTATATAACCGCCGGGTTTCAGAAATAAAATATCTCCTAAAACAACATCTTCTGTGGGAATTTCTATTTGTTTGCCATCTCTAATAACCCAAGTTGATGTTTGTTCCTGACTTTTAAGGGAATGAATAATTCTTTCTGATTGGCTTTCTGTGACATAACCAATGGTCGCATTCAAAGTAACAACACCCATAATGACCACAGCATCAATTACTCCACCTGCGATCAGAGAAATTCCTGCGGCGACACCCAGCAAAGCCACTGGTAAAGATTTGAATTGGTCAATTAAGATGCTGAAATCTGAACGAGTTGCTGTTTGCTCTAGAACATTCGCGCCATATTTCTTCAGGTTTTCTACAGCAGAGTTACTGGATAATCCTGTTGTTTTTGAGGTATTTAATTTCTTGACGACGCTAGTTGCTGTCATTAAATGCCAAGTTTCTGGCTTCTGTTCCTGAACATCACCAATTGTTTTAGTAATTAATTTTTTACTTTTTTTTTGATAATTCAATAAAACTTTTTCAATTAAAAAGCTAATTTGATTGGGGCTTTGCTCTCTGCTAAAATTTACTAAAATATTGCCTGTTAAGGGATTAGCATAAACATAATTTATTCCAGCTTCTTTGGAGAGCGATCGCTCCAAATATTCTTTTAATTCTGCCGAACGATAAAGTTGATTTATTTTGTATCTAATTCTTCCTTTAACGTTAGTATGTATTGCTTGAATCACAGCAATTATTTCTCCTGTAATGCCTCCAAAAAATTATCCATCTAATTCCAAATTATGCTATGCTTGCAAATCTCCTGTATTATTAAATTTAGTAAATACTTCAAAGGCATACCAAGCTAATGTATGCCAGGGAATTTCTTCTAGTTCTAACCCTTTATTTATTAATTGGTGAATGGCGAGTGCTGCTAATCCCGTAGGTACTAACAACCGCAAATCGACAACGCCTTTACTCATTTGTCCGACATCAACATTCAGGTCAGATACCAAGTTGATTAAATCCGTAGCAACTTCAGATTTGCTATTTTTCAAATAAGTTTCAAAGGTTTTAGAACTAAATTGTTCTTGCTTCTCATGAATGAGTTCAGCATTTACCTCGGCTGCTATATTTTCACAAACTTCTGCTACTTCTGCAACAGCTTCTTTACATATTTCCGACAAAATAATGCCCTGTTTAATCGCCCTTTGAACTACAGGTTGTTTGATTGCTGCTGCAACAGGAATAATTACAGGGGCAATAATTATTGCAGTCAGACTTTCGACAATTTCAGGAACATTAACTTCTTGCAAATCGGATATAGATGTCATCTAAAAACTTCCTCCAGCAAAAAGCAGGCGATCGATAAATCCCTTGTGAAAATTACTTTTACAATAAACGCCCATATCTACGGCCATAAAGCAGCCTAAAAGTAGATTTACAAAATAGACCTCACAATGTAAGCCTATTTAAATTCATCACTATATTCATCAGTCTAAAGTTACAGAAGCAAGTTTAATTGAGTGTAAAAATTATAATTTTTCTATCTAAAGAAATAAGCATAAAAGTCAAGTTATGATTGTGGAAATAGTCCAGGCAAAGAGTTTACAGAATCAGCAACTTTTAGTTGGACATCACTCTTGACTAATATCTCTACAGATATAAATAAAAAAGCTGATTATTAGTATAATTCCACCTGTAGACTCACGCAATTAAAATTCAAAACATTGATACTTAAGAGTAAGGTTACCACCTTTAAACGTGGTTGTAATGAAAAATTACACTCCGGAAAATAAAATATAAAAGAGTACAACCAATGACAACTTCTACAGACCGCGAACAACAGATTAAAAAGTTACGTGAACTAATCAAAGATATTGATTATGGAATGTTCACCACAGTTGATGAAGATGGAAGCTTGCATAGTTATCCTATGTCAAAAAGTGGTGATATTAACTCTGATGCTACACTTTGGTTCTTTACCTATGGCGGTTCTCATAAGGTGACTGAAGTTGAACATCATCCCCAGGTCAATGTGAGTTTTGTCTCACCAGAACAGCAGTGGTTTGTTTCTATTTCAGGTAGCTCACAACTTGTAAAAGACCGCAACAAGATGCGAGAACTTTGGAAGCCAGAACTTCAAACTTGGTTTCCTAAAGGACTAAATGAACCCGATATTGCTTTGCTAAATGTAAATATTAACCAAGTTAATTATTGGGATAGTGTATCGAGCTTTAAACCTCAAATAATTCGCTTTTTAACCCCATCAGGTCTTTAAAATTACTCATCAAATTGTAGAATTTATACAAAAACTATTTGTTATTTGTTATTTGTTAATAACTAATGATCAATAGCTAATGAAAATTCTACACCCAAGCATGAAAAAGGTTTATTAACCTACTCCCAACTTGCTTTTTCAAGCTAAATACACACCTGGCTGGCGTGACAAGACTAAAATATTGCATGAAAAATTGCTCAATTATTGAGATTTGAGAAACATCAACCAATTTTTTATTGCATTAATTTAGGCTTACCACGCCACCACACCTTATACCGTTTCACTTTAAGACTGATACAGATGGCAGGCAGGGGAGGTAGGGGAGGCAGGGGAAGCAGGGGAGGCAGGGGAAGTAATTTGTATCAATAATGTAGTGAAATGGTATTAGATTTTAGGTAAAGATTCACAATCCAAAATTGGCGAATTCAGAAGACTTTGATACCAAAAGTTAAGGGACTTCCAATTAAAAAAACATCCCACCGTAGGGTAGCACAGCTGTGCTACCCGAAAAATGTACAAACAATTTGGGATAATTTATTTTCTGGAAGTCCCTAATCAGCTAATCTACATCGGGTTCAATGCCAAGCGATCGCAATTGCGCGATTAACCGTTCAGCCCGTTGTCTTTCTTGTTCTGTGGGAGTCAATACCCAGCAACCTGTCCAATCATACCAGCGTAACCAAGGCTGTTCTACGTCTTGATAGCGTCCTTGCCATACACCCAAGCCTAATTCTAATTCTGGTATCCAAAAGCGTGAATCTGAGAGTGCAACCTCAGTATAACGGGCACCATCTAACTTAAACACTCTCAACTGATATTTATAGCGATCGAATACTACATAATAAGGAACAAAGATTGCGTAGGCGTAGCCCGTCGTAGACATCGCTACTGCAACAACAAAAGCCTCAGCAATATGCTGTAAATCCCAGCAGTTCCATTTTATTCATCAACTTACCTGTGTAGGCAAGGCAAGAAGCAATTAATCATTACCTATTGCCTACTGCCAAAGACAAAGTAACTTCAAAAATCAAATATGCTTCAAAGCCAGGTACAAACCCTGTTTTACTTCTTAAGTATGCTGTAAATTTCATAAATTAGTCATTACCTGAGCTAATTCATTAGATAAATCAATGTCCCAATCTTGGCACTTTTTAAATAAAACACCAGCTAAGAAATAATAATCACCAGAATAAAATGCCATGTTGTTTTCCCGTAATTTTTCTATGTGTCTCTTTACCTTAGGCTCAGAGCTATAGTAGCCAAATTGCAAAGGTAAAATCATAAAATTTGCAACGCAATAACCATTTTCTTTTGCTAAGTTAAGCGTACTTGTTGGATTAGAAAAGCTAGATACTAAAACCAACACATTTTCATAACCTAACGTCAAAAGTTCGTTGGTAATTTTAGCTCCATCTACGCCTCCAAATAACAGCGGCATATAGATATCGTTATCTGGTGCGGGGAGATATGGCGGATTAGCTACAAGATATTCTGCATCAGGTTGAGAAGAGTCAAACAAAGATGAATTATGGATTATATATTTATCACTCAGTTTGTATTCATCAATGGTTAAATTTGCCGTTTTCCATGCAGAAGTATTTAATTCAAATCCCTGGATTACTCCATGAAAATTGTTTCTCAACAAAGAATTAATTACAGGGCTGCCATCTCCCGAACCAAACTCAACGATGGATTTATATTCATGACAATTTCTAATTACAAAGTTTTCTAAGCAGTTGGAATAAAAATTAGATTCTTCCGGACAAACAAAGATATCTTTCATTTGACTTTAGCTCAGCAATAAGGTATGATTAGTTCAACAGAAAATTATTTACTACCTTGTATCAAGGCAATAAAAAACTGTTCCTTTAGCAAGAAATTGTTTACTAAAGAAATTAATTAGCAGGCACATTAGCAATAAAATGGCTGAGATTGCCAAATTAAAATGCTAAAAAAGAACCTGCTATTTTTAACAAGAAAGAATTCAGGAGTCAGGAGTCAGAATTCAGCAATGTTTTCTGTATGACTGGCGGATAGCGCAGCGTTAGCGACGCAGGAGCGTCTGAATAACTGGGTTTAAGTCCCCCACTAAATTGATTCTGAATTCTGAATTCTGAATTCTTTTTTAATTTCTAATTTTTAGGATTTATTAGGTCAGTAAAGCAGTTTGTTCTGCTTGGTGTATCGATCGCACAACAGCACCGGCGGCGCGATCGCCCATTAGTTTGTCCTGGTCATAGCCAAGCAGCAGTTCCCATGCATCATTGGGATATTGTTCTGCTAATGGCAAAGCCACATCATCTAACATCCAACGACCGTGGCGTTCATCTTCCCTGATGTGCAATTCCCAATAACCCATAGCTGCTTCTGAGAGTCCTAGCCGTTGCGCTGCTGCGAGATAGTTTCTGTAAGCCGCGGGCCCAGCCACCTCAAAATATGTCAACGCGCCACTGTAGCGTAGAAAATAGCGTTTGCGCTCAGTGAGCAGAAAATTATGATTAGCACAAGCTAGGACTTCCCAAGGTACTAAATCGAAATATCCTTCTGGTTGAGTATTCATCCCGAATTCAGCAAGCATTTGGGCAAAAAATGTAGAGTGCTTGCGAGATAAACGACCATTACCGTATTCTTCTAGTAGTACACGCACCAGCGTACACTGCACTTCATTAGCAGCACCACCTAAAATCCGAGAAAGACGGCTAGCTTCAACCAAGCCATCAAAAGAAGCGATCGCTAGCAAGTGACCATAGCCAGTTTTGCTCATTTCCTCACGGATATAGCGGTTATCTGGCGATAATGGCGGATTTAAATCAGTAGATGCACGCTCAATTAAAGCTTGTTTGACATCCAATTCTTGCAGTGCAGCTAGATCAAATTGTGCAAGTTCCCACTTTTGCCAAGCAGCTTCAATTTGGTCACGACATGAGTACAAATAAAGCGATCGTTCATTGGTATAATTATGTAAATCATCGTACCAAAACAGGTTTAGCCGATTAATTCGATAAAGTATCCGTTGGAGAAAAAGGTGAGCCTGTTCATCAGAGCGATCGTTTCCATAAGCAGCCCCAATTGCCATAGAAAGCGTCTGTTGAAACTCACCCGCTTTAGCAGGTTTTATATCCAGTTGATTGTCCAAATCGTCCAATGTTAGGAGTTCTATAAATTGCTGCTCAGCACGGTTGTATTTGGTAATTTTTGTTTCTTCTGTTTGCGTATTTTTTTTCCCAGCCCCAGGGTTAGGGAATATAACTATATTGCTTTGCATGGAATTTTCAGTAGCCTTAAAAAAGTGAGAGATTAGTTTCATCTCTAATACCTAAGTTCCCACACGAGTAGTCTTCTCTACCTCTTTCCCTGGTTATAAAGAAAGATTAAGTCTAGAAAGGGATTTGGCATTGGGCATTGGGAGTATGCGAGGTGTGGGAGGTGTGGGAGGTGTGGGAGGTTAGGAAGCTTGTTTCTAATCTCCCCCCATTCCCCCCACTCTCTCATTCCATCGCCTTACTTGGCGGAATCTCCTCCAGAGGAATCAGCGCTTCAATCACCGACTTCACAATTGGGGCGGCGACGGTAGAACCATAAGCATTTTCTCCTTTTGGTTCATCTACTAATGCGAACACTACATAGCGAGGAGATTCCACTGGTAAAATAGCTACAAAGCTAGTGATTCTCGCACCTTTGATATAACCGCCATTAGGACTGGCTTTTTGGGCAGTACCAGTTTTCCCCGCGATGCGATATCCCGGAATTTGTGCCACCTTACCAGTGCCTTCAGAAACAACAGTTTCCATCATTTCTACTACCTTTTGGGCTGTTGCAGCTGAGAAAATTTGGCGCGGTACGGTGCGAGGGAGTGAATCATGCATCTGTCCTTTGGTATCAATCAGACCCCGGACTACATGGGGTGTAACCAATTTCCCGCCATTGGCTAAAGCACCGTGCATCTGTACCAGCTGTATCGGTGTCATCGAAAAGCCTTGCCCAAAGGAAGTAGTCGCTGGTTCAATTGGCGAACTGATAAATTCCTCTTGACTTTTGAGCCTACCGCCAACTTCAAAAGGCAAATCTGTATCAACTTTTTGTCCTAGTCCCAAACGTTCCAGCCAGTTGTAGTATATTGCAGGTTTTAATCGCTGGATAATTTGCACCATACCAATGTTGCTAGAATTTTGCAGGATTTGAGCGATGCTGATCCGCCCATAACCATTGTTCATCGCATTTTTGATGGTGTAATTAGCTACGCGAATAGAACCGGAGTCATTAAACATATCATCTGGTTTGATGACACCATTTTCCAGAGCGATCGCCACATTCAAAGGCTTGAAAGTCGATCCCGGCTCATAAAGATCCGCCACCGTCCAGTTTTTGAACAGTGAAATATCAGCTTTGCCGTATTCATTAGGGTTATAAGTGGGCTGAGAAACCAGAGCGAGTAAGGAACCATCCAATGCGTCCATCACAATTACCGCCCCGCGTTTAGCCTTAAACTCGTCCATCTTTTGCTTAAGAGCAGTGCGGGCAATTCGTTGCAAACGGCTATCAATAGTCAGTTGCAGCCGCAAATCATCAAAATGTAAAAAACCTTCAGGGGCATGATCTGGCATTAGGGCGCCGTTACCTGCTCGACTGAGACGCACCGTTTGCACAGAACGTTCTAGCAACTTTTCTTGAGAATATTCCACACCAGCCTGACCACGACGGTCAACATTCACGTACCCCACCACATCAGCAGCCAAATCATCTGAAGGGTAAAATCGGGAGTATTTTTGAATCAGTTCTAAACCATTTAAGCGCAAAGAGGTGATGCGATCGACAATTTCTTCCGGTATCGCTGGCGCAAGCACAATCCCGCTTTTTTTGCTCTCAAAAGTCTTCACCAGTTCAGGAGCATCTTTGGCCAATATCGGAGAAAGTTGCTCTGCTATCTCTTCATTAGACTTATCAAACAACTTGGGATGAGCGTACAAAGTATATACAGGACGGTCAATCGCCAACAGATTATTATTGCGATCTACCACTGGACGACGGGGCATAAAAGGTCGCAAATTCACCATTTGCTGATTTCGTGCCTGCTCTGTTAACTTTGGTCCCCGAACAATTTGCAAGTTATACAAGTTAACACCCAATCCCAACCCTGCTGCCATTAATGCGCCCCACACAATAAACAGTCGGGACTTGGTATTGGATGTTTGCTCTTGGATATTAGACGCAAATTTCCCCAAAAAACCTCGTTGAGAACGTCTCTGTCGCCTTGTGAATGCTGGACTCCGAAACTTTGCGAATTTTGTTTTGCTTGGTGACTTTTGCATTGGATTTGTCCTTTGTTCTTTGTCCTTTGTCCTTTGTCGCTCGTCCTTTGCAAATGACCAATGACCAATTGCCCAATGACCAATGCCCCATGCCCAATGCCTTCAATATCCCAGAGGCGAGAGTGTTTGTTGGGTTTGGTGATTTGGCTTTGTGTTAGACGATGCTGATTGAGAATTAGAAGATGCTGGAGGTAAAAAAATCATTCCTTCAGGAGTTGGCGATACCAACCCTGTTGTTGGCTGTTCTGCTTCCTGTGCCATTTTGTTTGTCAGCGTCGCGTTAGTTGTCGTTAATAGCCGCTCATGACGTTGGAGATTTTGCAGCCTGCGATATGACTGACTCCAAAGCTCTTGAGAATATACTGTCCAGCCATAAACCGCAAGTGTCGCTGCTACTACCAAAAACGCCAAAACTGACGAATAACGATGAAAAGTGTACAAACGTAGCAACCATAATGGTGTTGCTCCAGAACCAGGCATCATGGGAAGACCAAGAAAACCAGTCTCCGGACTCTTGTTAGTTTGATTTGATTGGTCATTAAGATTTGGCAGTTGTTGTCTGCCCAACTCTTTCATCGATTTGGGCGTAACTGCCTCATTTGTGTAAGAAACCGATAAATTTTTTGAGGAACGCTTTCGTCTTCGAGAGGATACTCGTGCAGCTTGGGTACTGGGTATAGAACTACTCTGGGCTGCTGACTCCAGACGCGCAGAACGTCGTCGCCTCCCCAAAGAAAGAATAGAATCTCGCCAAAACGAAGTACCCCTTGTAGAAACAGCTGATTTCCGAGCAATAACCATAAATTTTTTTAGATGAAAAATACTGTACTTTGAATTGATTGTCTGTTTTTGCTAGGGTTAAAATACCCTTCTATGCAACAAACACACATAACAGACTACACCCTTTTAACTGCTCTAATAGCTAGCTATATCAATGTTTGTATCCCCTGGATATTGCAATGTTTGCAGTCACCGATTATAAACTGGATAGCTTGCTGTTTAGATATCGCACCTAAAGTATGGCAATGGGGAGCAGCAAGATGCAATACTCTGTGAAAAAAATAAAAAACAGACCAGAATTCACACACAACTTGTGAGCAGCTTCCGCAGATCACAAGTTCAGAGATCCAGAAGTAAATAAGTATTTTTTTATACTAATGTTTTAACGTAGACCTGCCAATTGTAGATCTGGGGAGATTTTCAACCTCTGTATTCATTGACTTAAGTCAAACTCCAATACATTTTAGATTCTGATGACTGACTGCTAAATTCTTAACGATAAAATTTTTGTTATGATAGCTCGGCTGACGAGAAAATTTAATACTTTGGATTTTGCTCCTGAGTTCAGAGAAACTAATCAAATGGCTGTATGATAGTTGATTTCAAAAAGAATACCCCAAAGGGTTGTTTTTTTTTAGTATGTAATCTTACAGCATTTAAAAAAAAGCGATAAATACGGTATCGTATTCAACAGGCGAAAAATTTTTCTAGCCACAATTGGTGAAAGAGGAGTTATGAAAACAAAAATCTTTGGTTTGGCTCTAATGTTAAGTCTGGCCGCAATTCTGGGAGCCTGTGAAGGTGGCGGTGAAGGTGGTGGTGGTACTACTAGTACTCCAGCGGCTACAGGTGAACCGACAGACGCGCCTCCTGCTACTCCCCCAGCTACTCCCCCAGCTACTCCCGCAGCTACTCCGACTGCTACTCCGACTGCTAGTCCTAAATAAGGCACTCTAAAATTGAGTTGAAATCAGCGCAGAATAGCTTACTGACAAAGGTACTCACCACATAACTTGAATAAATCAAGTTCACATAAAAACCCGCACCTGTGTGTTGGAGTGTGAGAGCTTTGTACAGCTTATGTGAGAAACGCAAGTCTAGCTTGCTTCTTTGTAGAGTAGACAAAATCACTGAAGTTGAGATTTAAGGAAGCCTGATCTCCGACTTGTCCAAAAATTAAAATTCCCAAGTTCTGTACCCGTCTCCTGGCAAAGATGCTTCACTTAGCTTGCTTCTACCCAGGAGTACGAAATGGTACAGCCGTTTAAGAAGCCTGAGTTTCAGGCTTCTTGAGACTTACTAAAATACCAAAGCCTATTAACCAAGCTTTTCAAAATTTTTGAATGGCCAGTATATGTTGATGGCGCTGTATAATAGCTTGCTCAGGCATCAGGTAATTAGGAGAGTCAATAAAGGACACTGCTGTAAAATGGCTTAGATTACTGAATTTTGAAAGGACAAAACAATTCATCATGTATCAAAAAATAAAATCTGGTGATGTCTCTTGATGTTGCCAGATTTTTATTGGGATGGGGCATTGGGCGGAAAAACAGATTTTCATGCTGCGTTGTGAATGCAGTTAAGGAGATGGTGAAAGTTAAAGTCAAAAAAATAGTAAAATTACTGTTTTTATTTGTAATTAGCGCAACATTTATATTTTTAAGTAGCTATTGGGGATCAACGGTAATAGCATTACCGCCACCAGAGGATACACCAGAAGAGATATTACGGACACAGATTATCATAGAGGCGCGATCGCCCATCGATGGAAAATTCCTGACTGCTGCCGAATATGCCCAGCTACAAGAACAGTTGCAAGCAGTACCGCCGCCAAAACTAGACCCCAAAATTCGTGACCAGATTTACTTACTTCGCCTACGTAAAACCTTACTTCAGTTTTTCCCATTTTTAAATTTTTAATAGTCATTAGTCATTAGTCATTAGTCATTGGCTATTTTCCCTCTACCTCCTTCACCTCCCCCACTCCCTCATCCCCCTCATCCCGCTCATCTCCCCCAGTCCCCAGTCCCCAGTCCCCAGTCCCCAGTCTCCAGTCCCCAACCCCTCAAAAACAGATGACTCATTCTGAGGTAGGATAACGGTGGCGACAAATTTGCAAATAAATGTAAAGAATATATATAGATATTAAAAAAGTACGTTTAGTCAATCACGTTATTACACTTAGGTAGCTTCATGTCCATGACCACGATCGCTCCTGAACAGGTTAACCGTATCGTTTGGAATCAGCATCACGATCCCTTTGAAATACTAGGTTCTCATCCCATAGAACAAGATGGCAAAACTGTCTGGGCTGTGAGAGCCTACCTACCAAACGCAAGTGCAGCATGGGTAGTTCTTCCTGAACAACGGAAAGAATACCCAATGCAAACAGTGCATCATCCCCACTTTTTTGAATGCACCATTGAAACCGCAGAACTGACAAACTACCAGTTACGGATTAAAGAAGGAGAACATGAGCGTGTCACCTATGACCCCTATGCTTTCCGTTCTCCCCGCTTGACAGAGTTTGACTTGCATTTGTTTGCTGAAGGCAACCATCATCGAATTTACGAGAAACTGGGAGCGCACCCCACCCAAATCGACGGTGTTAAGGGCGTTTATTTTGCCGTTTGGGCACCCAACGCCCGGAATGTTTCACTCTTGGGAGATTTTAACCTCTGGGATGGGCGCAAACACCAGATGCGTAAAGGCGCTACCGGAATTTGGGAATTGTTCATTCCGGAAATCGGAGTGGGCGAGCATTACAAATATGAAATCAAAAATTTTGAAGGTCACATTTACGAAAAATCCGATCCCTACGGTTTCCAGCAGGAAGCCCGCCCAAAAACGGCGTCCATTGTCACTGATTTAGATACTTACAATTGGAATGACAAAGACTGGATGGAAAAACGGCGTCATAGTGACCCCCTCACCCAGCCAGTTTCAGTTTATGAAGTGCATTTAGGCTCTTGGTTACACGCTTCTAGTGCCGAACCAGCTAAATTAGCGAATGGTGAAACTGAACCTGTAGTTATCGTTTCGGAACTCAAACCAGGCGCACGTTTCCTAACTTACCGAGAACTAGCAGACAGGCTCATTCCCTACGTCAAAGAATTGGGATACACCCACCTAGAATTGCTACCCATTGCGGAGCATCCCTTTGATGGTTCTTGGGGTTATCAAGTAACCGGGTACTATGCCCCCACTTCCCGTTTTGGTACGCCCGAAGATTTCATGTATTTTGTTGACAAATGTCACGAAAATGATATAGGCGTAATTGTGGATTGGGTTCCTGGTCACTTCCCTAAAGATGGTCATGGTTTAGCATTCTTTGATGGTAGCCACTTATACGAACACGCAGACCCCCGCAAAGGCGAACACAAAGAATGGGGTACTTTAGTATTCAACTACAGTCGCCATGAAGTTAGTAATTTCCTGGCAGCCAATGCCCTGTTCTGGTTTGATAAGTACCACATTGATGGAATTCGTGTCGATGCTGTGGCTTCGATGCTCTACAATGACTATTGCCGCAAACCAGGAGAATGGTTGCCTAACCAGTATGGCGGCAGAGAAAACCTAGAAGCAGCAGATTTTCTGCGTCAAGTAAATCACATTATCTTCAGCTATTTCCCTGGAATTCTTTCAATTGCTGAAGAATCCACTTCTTGGCCGATGGTATCTTGGCCTACCTACACAGGCGGGCTGGGCTTTAACTTGAAATGGAATATGGGCTGGATGCATGATATGCTGGACTACTTCAGCATGGACCCTTGGTTCCGCCAATTCCACCAAAATAATATCACCTTTAGTATGTGGTATAACCACAGTGAGAACTTCATGCTAGCCTTGTCCCACGATGAAGTGGTACATGGTAAGAGCAATATCATCGGCAAAATGCCGGGGGATAGATGGCAGAAGTTTGCTAATGTGCGTTGTTTGTTTACTTATATGTTTGCTCACCCAGGCAAGAAAACCATGTTTATGAGCATGGAGTTTGGACAGTGGAGTGAGTGGAATGTTTGGGCTGACTTGGAGTGGCACTTATTACAATATGAAGCCCATCAACAGTTAAAAACATTTTTCCAGGATTTGAACCATCTCTACCGCAGTGAACCAACTTTATACACCCAGGATTTTGCCGAACCGGGGTTTGAGTGGGTTGACTGTAGCGATAACCGCCATAGCGTGGTTTCCTTTATCAGACGTGACAAGGATTCTGAAGATTTTGCGATCGTGGTTTGCAACTTCACGCCGCAACCCCATTCTCACTACCGTATCGGTGTCCCGGAAAAGGGATTTTATACCGAGTTGTTTAATAGCGATGCACGTCAGTATGGCGGCAGTAATATGGGCAATTTAGGCGGGAAGTGGACAGATGATTGGTCTTTGCACAGTCGTTCTTATTCCCTGGATTTGTGTTTACCACCTTTGGGTGTGTTGATTCTGAAGTTGGATAAGGAGAAGACTGCGAAGGCATTGGAAGGTTAATTTAGGGGACTTCCAAGGAAAAAAATATTCCATAGTAGGGTAGCACAGCTGTGCTACCCGAAAAATGTACAAATAATTTGGGATAATTTATTTTCTGGAAGTCCCTTAAAGACGTTGCTGAATCAAGATATGAATTTACAATTTACAGGTATGTAGAGACGTAGCAATGCTACGTCTCTACAAGGATTTGGCATTAAACGACAAAATATATACAAACATAATTCATGACCAAATTCAGCAACGCCCAAGAATTAGTATTGTATGTTTGCACGATGATTTATCTCATGCAGAGACGCAGAGAGGACAGGGAGTTTGAGATTTTACAGCTATTTTCAGGTAAATAGACCACGCTCGCTCGCTGTAGGGGCACAGCAATGCTGTGCCTTGACAACAGATGTGGTTCCAATACATGAAAACTGCTGTAATTGTAGAGAAAACTTTTGGCGATCGCACTTTTGTTGTTGAGTGAAGAAATGCGATGTGATGTGCTGGTATTGAGAAGTTTTTCGGGCAAATATCCTTAACTGTTTGTATCTTTGGCTGAACTATCTGTAGTTTTAACCTTTTGCTAGCTGTTTCTTAACTTTATTCAGATAGTTTAAGGTGGCTGAATAGTTAAATACTCAAAAGTTGTACAAATAACTTTTCTGAACTGCCAAAAATGGTGGTTTAGAAACTTTATTTGGAATTGCTCTCGCTCTAACTGCGAAGTGCATCTTTGCAGTTAACGTTGTTTTACTGGCAAAAAAATGGCACTTACACTCCAAATTCTCCACACTTCGGACTTTGAAGGTGGCATTGATGCTGCCAGTATTAGCCCTCAGACTTCTGATGCTGTTGTTTTCTCAGCAGATATCTTTATATAGCCTTGACACAAAGTGATATTGCGATCGCAGGTTCACACAATTAAACGAAGAGGTTTTTATGCCCAAGATCGTTATCAACGAATTTTACCGTGGTGGAACCCTGACCACAACTGACGAATTTATAGAGCTTTTAGTTGTTGAAGACTTGACTGCTATACAGCTTGAGTCTTTCTTTGTGGGAGACTCCACAAGTGCCAAAGCCTCTAAGTTTTCTGCTTATAAATTTACAAATGTTAGTTCTATAGCCTCTACCTTTAAAGCCGGAACTATCATTACAATTGGTGGAAATACAGCTATTACTCAGGACACATCATATAATCCATCAGCTGGTGACTGGAATATAGCTTTCAATGCTGGTGGTTCCTTCCTACCTAACGCCAACAGCGGAAATAATGGAGATATTGCTGCTGATGATGTTGTTTGGGTTGATACTTCAAATACTGGCAGTACTATTTCAACAGACGGATTTGCTGTAGATATTGGCACTGCAACCGGAGCCTTTACAAGCGCAGCAAATGTCAATTTTGGTACTAGCACCAACAATACAGGCTATGCACTAAACTCTGACCTTGGAGGTGCAACAAACACTACTAACTGGACAACAGGAATTGCATTTACTACAACCACACCTGGTTTGCCCAATGGCGGAGCTAATACAACTTATATTAATAGTCTACGCTCTATCCCAGCTACGCCAACTTTGTCTTTAAGTATTACTCCTAGCTCATTTGCTGAGAATGCTGGGGCTAATGCTGCTATAGCCACTCTGACGCGCTCAGACACCTCTGTACCAGATTTAGTTGTCAATTTGAGCAGCAACGATCCAACTGAGGCAACACTACCCACAACTGTCACCTTCATAGGCAATAGTCCGACTGTAACCTTTGCGATTAACGCTGAAGACGATCTGATACTTGATGGCTCTCAGTCAGTGACCATAACTGCTTCAGCTACAGGTTTTACTAACGCTATTGCAGATATTACGGTGACAGATAATGAAGTAGCCCCATCCATTAAGATTAGCGAGATTCAGGGAGCAGGCCATATCTCACCCTTGAGAAATCAGACCGTTAACAATGTAGCGGGAATTGTCACGGTGAAAACAAGTAACGGTTTTTACTTGCAAGATCCCAACCCAGATAATAACGATCGCACCTCTGAAGCCATTTTTGTTTTCACTTCATCAGCACCAACGGTATCCGTCGGAGATTCTGTATTAGTCACTGGAACAGTCACCGAGTTTCGTCCTGGTAATAATGCCAATAACCTGACAACCACAGAAATTACTAGCCCCACAATTGTCAAACTCTCCAGTGGCAATGCGTTGCCAACTGCCACAATCCTTGGGAATGGCGGCAGAATTATTCCAACGACGGTAATCGATAACGACACTAGCGGCAATATCGAAACTGGAATTACTACCTTCGACCCTGCCCAAGATGGCATTGATTTCTACGAAAGCTTAGAAGGAATGCTGGTACAGGTAAATAATCCTGTGGCAGTTAGCCCGACAAATTCTTTTGGGGAGATTTGGATACTGGCAGACAATGGCGCTAATGTCACCGGACGCACAGCACGCGGTGGTATCGCCATTAGTGCCAATGACTTTAATCCAGAGCGTATTCAAATTGATGATACCCTGTTTACCTCTGGTAACTCACCCCAAGTGAATGTCGGTGCTACTTTCGACACGATTACGGGTGTGGTTGATTATAACTTCAATAACTACGAAGTTCTGCCAACCTCGGTGACTGTTACTTCCAACACACTCACCAGAGAAGTCACAGCTTTAACTCCCACCACCAATCAACTAACAGTTGCTACCTTCAACGTCGAAAATCTTGACCCTGGTGATGGTGCAACCAAGTTTAACAACCTTGCTAACCGCATTGTCAATAATTTGCGATCGCCAGACATCATTAGTCTGGAGGAAATTCAAGACAATAACGGGGCGACGAATAACGGCGTAGTTGATGCCAGTACCACCTTCCAAACATTAATTAATGCCATTGCTGCTGCTGGTGGTCCCACCTATGAATATCGCCAAATTGACCCAGTTAACAATACCAATGGCGGTGAACCCGGCGGAAATATCCGCGTCGGCTTCTTATTCAATCCCAATCGTGTCAGCTTTGTAGATCGTCCCGGTGGTACTTCCACCTCCAACACCACAGTCACCAATAACTCTGGTGTTCCCACAGTTTCTAATAGTCCTGGTTTGATTGACCCCACCAACTCCGCCTTTAATAGCAGTCGCAAACCCTTAGTTGGTGAATTTACTTTCAACGGTGAAACTGTGTACGTAATTGGCAACCACTTTAATTCTAAAGGTGGCGACCAACCATTATACGGACCGAATCAACCGCCAACCCTGACTAGCGAAGTCCAGCGTCAACAACAAGCTACTTTAGTCAAAAATTTCGTTGAGAGTATTTTAGCCATCGACCCCAATGCCAATGTAGTCGTAGCGGGTGACTTGAATGACTTTGAGTTTTCCAACCCCCTCACCATCCTAGAAAGCGCTGGACTGACTTCCCTGATTGAAACTCTGCCTGAAAATGAGCGCTACACCTACAACTTTGAAGGCAACGCCCAAACCCTTGACCACATTTTAATCAGTAACAACTTGCTCAGCAAACTGGATGGGTATGACGTAGTTCACTTCAACTCAGAGTTTTTCGATCAAGATAGCGACCATGACCCCAGTGTGGCTCGGTTTAATTTGCCTGCAAACAATGCTCCCCAAGTAGTACAACCGATTGACGATCAAATTATCTCCACTGACAAATCTTTCTCTTTCAATATCAGTAACAAATTTGCTGACATCGACCCAGGTGACACCCTCACTTACAGCGCTACTGGCTTACCGAATGGAGCTAGTATCGTTGCCAACACTGGTGTAATCTCCGCCACTGTTTCCACAACTGGTATTTTTGCAGTCACAGTCACCGCTGCTGATGCTAAAGGCCTGACAGCCAGCGATACTTTTGAACTGACTGTTGCTAATAACAAGGCCACATCTGGCAACGATATTATCTTTATCGACCAGCTTACTGGTTTGAACAAATACATAGTTAATGCTCAGGGTGGGAGCGATCGCGCGATCGGTACTAATGCCAGTGAGTTCATTAACGGCGGAGCAGGCAATGACTACCTCGATGGCAAGGGAGGTGCTGACATACTCCTTGGCGACGATGGCAATGACACAATTTTAGGTGGACTTGGCAGCGATCTAGTTTCCGGGGGCGATGGTAACGACCGCCTAATTGGTTGGGGTGGTGGCACAAACGAAATCGATCTTCTCAACGGTGACCAGGGTGCAGATACTTACGTTTTGGGTGATAGCACTTCTGTTTTCTACGCCAGTTCCGGTAATGGCGACTACGCGGATATTCTCAACTTACAAGCAAGCGATCGCATTCAACTCAAAGGAGTTGCTAACAATTATTCATTAGGGTCAGCATCATCTGTGTCTATAAATAAATCTGCTGTGGGTATTTTCACCAGCAATGGCGCCGAATTGATTGCTGTTGTAGAAAACGGGTTAAACCAAAATACAAATTTGGTAACAGATACTCGTTTTGTTTTTGTTTAAAGCCCACGCACAGGCACAAAGGGGAAAATTCCTAACTCCCCACTCCCTATTCCCTACTCCCCATTTTTTCTTATGGTAACCACAAGTACAATTCGCTTTTCTCAGTTCAATGCTTCTTTGAATCGTAATGCCCAAGGTCAGTTAGTAACTGATTTATCTACTCCTGATAATGCTCAGGCAAAGGCGGTTGCGGAGATTATTCAGCGTAATAACCCAGATGTGCTGCTGATTAATGAGTTTGACTACTCCCCAGAGGCAGTTCAGTTATTTAAGCAAAATTACTTAGCGGTCAGTCAAAATGGTGCAACTCCCGTTGACTACCCTTATTTTTACATCGCTCCTTCCAATACAGGTATTCCTTCTGGGTTTGACTTAAACAACAACGGCACAGCAGTTACAACCCCAGGCGCATCCGGATATGGCGATGATGCCCTGGGATTCGGTAACTTTCCTGGTCAATACGGGATGTTGCTGCTATCCAAATATCCCATTGACACTGCCAACATCCGCACCTTCCAAAACTTCCTTTGGAAGGATATGCCCAATGCTTTGCTTCCTGACGATCCTGCGACTCCACAGGCAAATGATTGGTATTCTCAGGAAGAACTGGCAGTTCTACGCCTTTCTTCTAAAAGCCACTGGGATGTACCCATCCAAGTAAACGGCGAAACAATTCATGTCCTCGCCAGCCACCCCACACCACCGATATTTGATGGGTCAGAAGACCGCAACGGCAAGCGCAATCACGACGAGATCCGCTTTTGGGCAGACTATATTACACCTGGTAATGGTGATTACATCTACGACGATCAGGGTAAAACAGGCGGTATCGCTGCTGGGTCAAGTTTTGTGATTATGGGTGACCAAAATGCTGACCCGTTGGATGGTGATAGTTTTGACTATGCTATTCGCCAATTGTTGCAAAATCCTGGTATCAATACTAATGTCATTCCTACCAGTTTGGGTGGCGTCCAACAAGCAGATTTGCAGGGTGGTGCAAATGCTAACCACATAGGTAATCCGGCTTTTGATACCGCAGATTTTGGTGATACTGCTCCTGGAAACCTCCGGTCTGATTACGTGCTACCCTCCGCTGACTTGACAATTGCCAATTCAGGAGTATTCTGGCCGCTGAATACTGACCCGACGTTCTCCCCAGTAGGTACTTTTCCCTTCCCCAGTTCTGACCATCGCTTAGTGTTCGCAGATGTGCAAACCGGGCCAAATGAACCAGGTAAAACCATTCCCAGTGCGGGATTTGTCAGGCAAAGTACTTTCGAGACTGGCTTTGTTCCTACAGGTGCAGCAGGAACTGTGGATGGTACACCAACTCCAGTGGGTGGACTATCTGGTGTCACCTACGATGCTGTTAACAACCGTTACTACGCTATCTCTGATGCTCGTTCTGATACCAACGGTCTGGCTCGCTTGTATACTTTCACTGCTGGTACGGAGGTAACTTTTACCAATGTTACACCCCTCAAAGATGGCACAGGCAACTTTTTTACAGCTTTTAGCCTTGACCCAGAAGGCATTGCCTTAACTAACAACGGTACTGTTTTCATCTCTTCAGAAGGCGAAGTTAGACCGGATTTAGGTGCAAGTCGCGTTAGGAATCCCTTTATTAAAGAGTTTTCGCTGACTACAGGTCAAGAATTGCGATCGCTCCTGATCCCCACCAAGTTTTTACCAGTAGTTCAGGATACCAACAACAACAGTATTGTAGATGCAGGTGATACGCAAATATCAGGCGTTTACAATAACTTGGCATTTGAAAGCCTCACCATCACACCCGACCAAAAAACCCTATTCACCGCCACTGAAAACGCCCTCTTCCAAGATGGATTAAAAGCTTCACTCGCCAACGGTAGCCGTTCCCGGATTCTGCAATACAATTTGGTGACTGGACAACCAGAAAAAGAATACCTTTATATTACAGATGCGATCGCCGAAGCACCAAACCCCAGCACAGGTTCTGCTGACAATGGTTTAGTAGATTTACTGGCAATAGATAATCGTGGCACATTACTGGCCTTAGAACGTTCCTTTGCACAAGGCGTAGGTAACACCATCAAAATTTACGAAGTTTCTTTGCAAGGTGCAACGGACATTAGTTTCTACAATTCTCTCAATAATTTAAGTGCTGAACAACTAGCTACTATTGCACCTGCTCAAAAACGTCTGGTGTTGAATTTAAATGACCTGGATCTGCCTAACGGTACAGATAACATTGAGGGTATTGCTTTTGGCCCCAAACTAGCAGATGGTCGTCAGTCAATTGTGCTAGTCAGTGACAACAACTTCAACAACAACCAATTTACCCAAATCCTCACCTTGGGTGCAGACTTGGTTACCACCGCTGCACCCACAGTAGAAACCCGCCCTGATTTGTTGGATGATGACACGCTTCCAGTGGATCAACGTGGCGATGCTGACGATCCTGCCATCTATGTTAATGCTACGAATTCCGCTGATAGTCTAGTACTTACCTCAGTGAAAAATGCCGGACTGCGGGTTTATGATTTGTCTGGTAATTTGCTGCAAACAGTGAATCCTGGTGGTATTCGCTACAACAACATTGATTTGCAATACGGGTTTAAATTAGGCAATCAATCGATAGATATTGCGGTAGCTAGCGATCGCCAAAATGATAAACTAGCAATTTTCAAAATTAATCCCAACCCCACCACCCCTGGACAATACCTAGAAAACATTACCGACAGCAGTATCGGGACTCTTTTCCAAGGGCTACCTTTTGCAGAACCTTATTCCTCATCTTCTCGCAGTGCTTACGGGTTGGCATTGTACCGGAGTCCCATCACCAATGATTACTACGTCTTTGTCAATCGCCGGGAAACTGGAGATGTGGCTCAGTATAAACTGATTGACAAAGGTAATGGCAAAATTGGTATTGAACGAGTACGAGAATTTACTGTACCGACAATTGGCGATGGCTGCGCCAACGCCAAGGGCGAACGTGAACCCCAAACTGAAGGTATGGTGGTAGACCAGGAAACTGGCTTCCTCTACATTGGACAGGAAGATATTGGTATTTGGAAGTTCCAAGCAGAACCAAACGGTGGCACCACTGGCAAGTTAATTGACAAAGTTAAAGACTTGGGCGGTACTCACCTCACTAACGATGTAGAAGGGCTGACCATTTATTACGGTAAAAATGGCACAGGCTACTTACTAGCATCCAGCCAAGGCGATAACACCTTTGTTGCCTACACCCGTGAAGGTAATAACGAATACGTGGGTAATTTTGCCGTTGGTAACAACGGGACAATTGACAGTGTACAAGAGTCAGACGGTGCAGATGTCATTAACGTCCCACTGGGGCCTAACTTCCCATTTGGTTTATTTGTCACCCAAGATGGCTCCAATGAACCTGGGACAATAGTTAGCGATGAAGGTGAAGAAGAAAATATCAGTTCTAATTTCAAGCTGGTGCCGTGGGAAAATATTGCTAACGCCTTGCCCAATCCTTTAACTATCGATACCACTAGTTACGATCCCCGCAATCCCGTTGCTCAACCCAAGCTGACGATTTATGAATTTGAAAATTTACCCAAGTTAGGTACAACCTCCAAGGGTGAAGATATTTTCTTGGGTGGTTTTTCTGGGTTGTATTTCCAAGGCGTGGCAGCAAATGGCAACTTGAAGTTTGTCACCCACACAGATAGGGGACCCAATGGAGAACCTGATGGTGTCAAAAGACCATTTTTCTTACCCGACTTCCAGCCAGAAATAGTCAGTTTTGAACTCAACCGTACCACAGGCGAAATCACCATCACCAAGAGAACAGGATTATTCCGCCAAGATGGAACGACGCCATTAACGGGACTACCTAACCTGCAAGCTGTAGGAAACGGTTTAGCCTACACAGATGAAATTGCCGTAGACTTAGACAACAATGTTTTAGCTAACGATCCTTTGGGTGCAGACTTAGAGGGAATTGTAATTGCCAAAAATGGCGATTATTGGATGGTGGATGAATATCGTCCCGCCATTTACCACTTTGATAGTAATGGTAAGCTGATTGAGCGCTTTATCCCTCAAGGAACTGCCACTGCACCCAACCCAGACCAACCAGCCGGAACTTTTGGTACTGAGGTATTGCCTGCGGTTTATGCCCAACGCCGCAATAACCGGGGATTTGAAGCTGTGGCATTGGAAGGTAATAAATTATATGCCTTCATTCAGAGTCCAATTGATAATCCGGATGTCGCTAATGACGCAACCTCCAAAGCTTCTCTCAACCTGCGAATTTTGGAGTTTGATATTGTCACCAAACAGGTAACAGGAGAGTATTTATATCGCTTAGAAGGTCTACCGGCAACTGATAAGATTGGCGATGCAGTTTCCTTGGGTAAGGGCAAATTTGCAGTAGTTGAGCGAGATGACAATGGTACATCTGCTGGCAATAAATTAATTTACCAAATTGATTTAGCCGGGGCGACCAACATCAACAATCCTGTTAATTTTAACTTGCCAGTTGGTAAGACTATTGAACAATTGACTCTTGCGGAATTAACTGCTGCCAATATTACCCCTGTGACCAAAAGTTTGATTGTTAATGCTGCACAGTTGGGTTACACCGGGGTGGAAAAATTAGAAGGTTTGGCGCTGGTAGCACCCAACACCTTAGCTTTGATTAACGATAATGACTTCAACGTTACGGGTAATACTCCTGCTGAGAAATTGGGTATTTTGGAACTACCTAATAACTTGACAACTGTAGAGCCTCCTTTCCCAGACAGTTTTGGTTCTACCAACAGCGATGATGTGACACTCGAACCAGGACAAACATTTTTCACAGGTGATGGTGCAGATTTTGTAGAAGGTACTGAAGGTAACACAATCGAAACTGGAAACGGTGACGATACCGTACTCGTAGGTAGTGACTCTTCAGTGTCGGGGGGAGAGGGTGACGACCAAATATTTATTGGTCAAAATGGCGCGGCTAAAAATACCAATGCCGATGGTGGCGATGGTGATGATGTGATTACCGTGGTGGAAGCCGATGGTAGTAATAATTTATTTGGAGCTGCTGGTGATGATACTCTTACAGTCATTGAAGGTTCTCGCCAATTTTTATTCGGTGGAGATGGTAATGACAGCCTCACTAGTAACAGCAGTAGTAACCGTTTGTATGGCGGTTCTGGTGATGACATCCTATTCTCAAATCTGAATGACTCCTTGTTTGGTGGGGATGGAGATGACGTGCTATTTGCTGGTGAAAAAGGTGGTAACCGCCTCAGTGGTGGTAGTGGTATCGACCAGTTTTGGATTGCTAATGCCAGTCTGCCAACTAGCAAGAACATCGTTAGTGATTTGACAATTGGCATTGATAAAATTGGGCTTGGTGGTATTGGTGTTACTGAATTTAGTGGTTTAACTTTATTGCAACAAGGTAGTAATACTTTGGTGAAAATCGCAAATACAGAGTTAGCTTTATTAGTTGGAATTACCTCAACTAGCCTTACAGCCAATGATTTTGTCTTCTCGGCTAGTGTTGTAGTTTAATTGGTCAACCTAGCATAATCCTAATCCGAATTCCTCAACAATAAGATCCCCGACTTCTTAAAGAAGTTGGGGATGTTAAATTTGACAGATTTTCACAAATATTATTTTTTTGATCTAATACAAATTTGAAAAAAGAATGTGATAAATAAACTGGGTAGGGGCGCACAGCTGTCCGCCCCTACAGATGATCGATGTGTTTCAAAGATTAGACCTCTTGCACAAGTCTTTCTTTGCGTTCTCTTCTCTGCGCCTCTGCGTGAGACAAAAAAATAGACTTCTTGCATAAATCAAAAAAAGAACCCCACCCCGCCTTTGACTTACGTCAAAGTCTCCCCTCCCCGCCTGCGGGGAGGGGCTGGGGGTGGGGTGTTAGAGAAGTTTTGTAAGAGGTCTATTGTTTGAATTGGTATGAGTCGATTTTAATCATTTCTTCTGCTTCATTTATTCTTTTCTTAATCTTTTGATGAAAACATCTTTAAAGGTTAGCTAAGTTCTCTCGTAACTACTATCAACAAACTTCAACTCAGAATTTAAGTGTTTTACACCCTGAGTCACTAACACAGATTAGTAGTTGACATAGCATTATCATGACTCAAGCTTGCGATAACTTTGAGCAGATACATTTTTTGTAAATGTATTCTTGTGTTACCGACGAAATCGGACTTAACGGATTTGCCAAATTATATGCTTTTCACTCTGAAATTTACCCGTAATTCCGGTTTCTAGCTTGAGAATATGATTGATTTTTGTCACAAGTCATGCAATTAGAGAACTTGCATAGCCAGTTGGCGATCGCTCTCAAACCAAACACCCAAAAAACATTCTAAATTATGGCAATTGAATTAGTAGGTTTTGCCTCTTTACCCGCTGATACCTATGGTGATGGGCCGGTTTCTGGTGAGGAAATTTCCGGAAATGGTAGAACCGGGCCTTTTCCAGGACAACCAATACAAGGCTTTAGCGGTGTACAGTTTGCTAACAGCAACTCTCTCTATTTCCTCTCAGATAATGGTTACGGTAGCAAAGATAATAGTGAAGATTTTTTGTTACGTATTCATCGTTTAGACCCCAATTTTAAGGGAATAGAAAATGGCGATGCCACTGTTAAAATTTTAGATTACATTCAACTGTCTGACCCTAACAACAAAATTTCTTTCCAAATAGTTAATGAAGGCACTACCGATAGATTACTAACTGGTGCCGATTTTGATGTGGAGTCATTTGTCTTTGACAAAGACGGGACAATCTGGGTGGGAGAAGAATTTGGCCCTTACCTGCTACATTTTGATGCCACTGGTAAATTATTAGAAGCTCCCATTGCTACACCTGACCAATTCAAAACCCTAGATGGAAAAGCACCATTAGTTATCGGTCATAGAGGTGCTAGTGGAAAGCTTCCAGAACATACTCTAGAAGCCTACAAACAAGCAATTTTAGACGGCGCTGATTTTATTGAGCCTGATTTAGTAGTTACAAAAGATGGTGTGTTAATTGCTCGCCATGAACCTGCTTTGGCAATTTTGAATGCTGATGGTAGTGTCAATTTCAGCAATACAACCACAGACGTTTACGATATTACCAAATATCCACAGTTTGCCGATCGCAAGAAAACAGTCAGCCTCGATGGAACTCCAATCACAGGTTGGTTTGCTGAAGATTTTACTCTCGAAGAAATCAAGAGTTTAAAAGCCATACAGCGTCTCCCTTTCCGCGATCAATCTTTTAATGGTGAATTTGAGATTCCTACCCTAGCCGAAATCATCGATTTGGTGAAAGAGGTAGAAGCCGAGACTGGTAAAAAAATCGGTATTTATCCTGAAACCAAGCACCCGACCTATTTCGCCCAAGAAGCGACCTATGTAGGCACCACACAGAAGATTAATAGAAACATCAGTGAAATACTAATTGACACACTCAAAGCTGAGCATTTCACCGATCCCGATCGCATTTTCATCCAGTCCTTTGAAGTCGGTAACCTCAAGGATCTACACGATCGCATTATGCCGAATGCAGGTGTAGATATCCCACTCATCCAACTTCTAGACGCAGCCGGCATTCAGCTAAATGGTACCCTCATCGAAACTCAGCCTTATGATTTGGAAGTCAGTAATGACTCTCGCACATATGGAGATTTACGAACTGCCCAAGGCTTGGCTGAAATTGCCACTTATGCTGATGGTATTGGGCCTTGGAAACGGATGATTGTTAGTGTCAGAGGTACTGATGCAAATAACGATGGTTCGGCAGATGATATCAACAACGACGGCGTAGTGAATGAAGCTGACAGAACGCTGTTAGCTCCTACGACCTTAGTTCAAGATGCTCACAATGCAGGTTTAGAGGTGCATCCCTACACCTTCCGTGACGAAGACCTCTACCTAGCAGCAGATTACAAAGGTAATCCAGAACTAGAATTTCAGCAGTTCTTTCAATTAGGCGTAGATGCACTGTTCACAGACTTCCCAGACACAGGGGATAAAGTGCGGGATTTCTTGAGTAATCCTCAGAATAACTTAGTGCGATCGCCACAAAATCCCGATGTTCTCTCAGGAGACGCTTTTGCTAACTTGGGAGGTTCCAAAGGTTTTGAAGGCGGAGCAATCAACGCTAGCAAAACCAAACTCTACATGCTGCTAGAGGGTACTGTTCAAGGCGATACTCCTGGTGCTTTGCGGATCAACGAATTTGATTTAGCCAGCCACAAGTATACTGATAGAAAGCTCTACTACAAACTAGAAAATCCTGGATATGCGATCGGGGATTTAGCAGTCATTAATGACAATGAGTACTTAGTTATTGAGCGCGATAATGGTCAAGGAGCTTCTGCTCAATTCAAAAAGATTTTCAAAATAGACCTGTCTAAAACAGATTCTAATGGCTATGTAGCTAAACAAGAAATTGCCAACTTATTGAACATCCAAGACCCCAACGACCTCAACGGCGATGGCAAAACCACCTTCGACTTCCCATTTGTCACAATTGAAAATGTTTTAGTTGTTGACAAAAATACCATTTTGGTTGCCAATGACAACAACTATCCCTTCTCAACAGGTCGTCCTGGAAATGATCCTCAAAATCCAGTCATCGACAACAACGAAATTATTCTCCTGAAATTGGAGAATTCCCTCAATCTTGCTCCAGGTTTAGGTCAACCCCAAGCTGAAGAAATTAACTTTGGCTCCACCACCAGTGATGATATTATTACCGAGCCAAATCAAACCTTATTCACAGGGGATGGTGCAGACTTTGTAGAAGGTGCTGAAGGTAACACAATCGAAGCCGGAAAAGGTGACGATACTGTACTCGTAGGTAGTGACTCTTCAGTATCTGGGGGAGAGGGTGACGACGAGATATTTATTGGTCAAAATGGCGCGGCTGAAAACACCAATGCTGATGGTGGTAATGGTGATGATGTGATTACCGTGGTGGAAGCCGGTGGTAGTAATAATTTATTTGGAGCCGCAGGTGCTGATACTCTCACGGTCATTGAAGGTTCTCGCCAATTATCATTCGGTGGTTCAGGCAATGATAGCGTCAGAAGTGAAGGTAGCAATAACCGTTTGTATGGCGGTTCTGGTGATGACATCCTGTTCTCAAATCTGAATGACTCCTTGTTTGGTGGGGATGGTGATGATGTCTTATTTGCTGGTGAAAAAGGTGGCAACCGCCTCAGTGGTGGTACTGGTATCGACCAATTCTGGATTGCTAATGCGAGTTTGCCAACTAGCAAGAACATCATTAGTGATTTTGCGATCGCCATTGATAAAATCGGGCTTGGTGGTATTGGCGTCACTCAATTTAGTGCCTTAACTCTATTGCAACAGGGTAGTGATACTCTGGTGAAAGTCGGAAATACAGAGTTGGCTTCATTGCTGGGAATTACATCGACTAGCCTCACAGCAAATGACTTCGTTTTCTCAGCTAGTGCGGTTTAGCCCAAAGCGATCGCAGCTTAGTTTCAACATTGAAAATTAACTAAGCTGTGGTGATTTTGCTATTGCGAGGGAGTGATACTCGCTCGCTTTTTACCTAAATATTGTTCGGAAATCAACCCGATTGAATTGGAGTGGCAACACCTCAAAAAAGAGGAGAAAAGGAAAACTACAGTACGCAAGGTGTAAGATTTAACTCTAATTCTTCATTCTTGTGCTTAATTGTTTGTTACATACTTGTAAATTTTATGTATATTTTTATGTTAAGTAATATTTCGCCAAGGGTATCGGGATCTTGGCTCTATGCCTAATTTATTTCTTAACTGTCTTAAATGTCTTAACTGTCTTCTAATTTATTTGTTAACTGTCCTTGTAGGCATATTTAATTAGTGGTATATATTGAATTGGTAAAAAATATTTCTCATTCGAGAAATAGCAATGTCTACAAACATAGTCAAAGCAAACCTCGAAGCAGTACCATTCTTTGCTAGTTTCTTGTAAGAGCAAGAAGTTACTGAACAGTCTGATACTGCTCCTTACCAAACTTACAACTGGCCTAGCGAAGCTATATAAATCTAGTTAGCTTCATTGGCAACTAAGGGAGTCGCAGTTATTAAATAACTGAAAAGTACTCGATACTAACAACTAATAGAGAGAATCTCATGTCTAAAAATTTGGATATCCAAGCAAAACCATTCTTTGCCCGCTTCTTGGTGGAACAACAACCTCCACAACCGCCTGCTGATACCCCTCCCTCCCCTCCCCCAATCTGGACTATCAAGTGGCCTTCAGATTGGGAAAATATCTAAATACATAGCAATTCTATAGCAATCCGATTTGATTTTTGAAAAAATCTAAGTATATGTAGGGTGTGTTACGGCTGACCCAGGGCACCCTACGTGTATTTCAAAAATCAAATATGAGTCCTATATTTGAGTTGTGAAATTTTTCGTCAAGGCTATCATTAGTCGTACAAAGTTCTGAGCCTCCCTTTGCGAGTAGCTAACGCGCTTCAGCGGAAATCTCCGCTCAACGCCAGCTCTCTGATGTCAGCGCAGCCGCCCACGAGACTGGCTCGACTTTGCACTTAGTCATTAGTCATTTGTAGTTTTCACAAATGACTAATGACTGCTATGGGTAGGTTCATCTGAAATTAGAGTATTGAAGAAGAATTCAGAAGTCAGAATTCAGGAGCGGAGCCGGAGACGCTCCGCCTCCGGTCAGAATCAAGACGCTCGATAGCGCAGCGTTAGCGACGCAGGAGCGTCTGACTCGCTAACGCTTCTCTACGAGACGCCAAAGGCGAACGCTATCAGTCGGGGATTCAGACCCGCGACTGATTGAAGACCACCAAATCTATGATTTGGTGGGGGTTTTAAACCCGATTATTCATCCGCTTTTTCGGTCAAAATACCCAACTGAATTCTGACTCCTGACTCCTGAATTCTGTTCGATAACAGTTATTTGATAACTGAAAAGTACTCATTGGAGCTTAATTGCTTGGTTATTCAGTACCTGTTATGCCAAATTATTAGTTAAACATCAAAAACTTGTCTTCAAAATCAAGGTCAAAACCCTAAGGGACTTCCCATGAAAAAAACATCCCATCCGTGCGGGAGGCTCCCCGAACGTAGGGTAGCACAGCTGTGCTACCCGAAAAATGTACAAATAATTTGGGAGAATTTATTTTTTGGAAGTCCCTAAATCACTGGCAAAGTCATAAAATCTTAGTAAAGAATCTTCCTTTCTTTTATTTAGCAAGGATTTTAGGTAGTCACAAAACTAATTAACATAATATGTAACGAAGCTCCATACTTTTTATGACCGTATTAATAGTTACGTTTAGCAAAGACAACGAAAGCATTCCTCTAGTAATCAAAGAAATAGAGGCTAGAGGAGAAAAAGCATTTCGGTTTGACACAGATAGATATCCTACGGAAGTGAAGTTGGATATTTACCAAGGTGATACTGGACGGGTAATTATTACTGATGGCGAACAGAAGCTTGATTTGAGTGAGGTATCCTCAGTTTGGTATCGGCGGATGCGCTACGGCCAGAAAATCCCTGAGTCAATGGACAAGCAATACAGAGATGCGTCAATTAAAGAATGTCGCGCTACTGTCAGGGGTATGATTGCCAGCCTCCAGGGATTTCACTTCGATGAGATGTCAAATGTGGATCGGGCTAATAATAAGCAACTACAATTGCAAGTTGCAGGAGAAATTGGCCTTTTAACTCCGCGTAGCTTGACTTCAAACAATCCAGAAGCAGTTAAGCAATTTGCTCAAGAGTGTCAGCAAGGGATAATCACCAAGATGCTTTCTTCCTTTGCAATCTATGATGATCAGGGACGAGAAAACGTTGTGTTTACCACTCCAGTTACAGATGATGATCTGGAGAATATGGCAGGATTGCGTTTTTGTCCGATGACGTTTCAGGAAAACGTCCCGAAGGCGCTGGAGTTGCGGACAACCATTGTCGGACACCGCGTATTTACTGCCGCAGTAGACTCCCAAAGTTTGGAGGGATCTACTTACGACTGGCGCAAAGAGGGGAAAGCCTTAGTTGACAATTGGAAACCTTACGACTTGCCAGAAGATATTGAGAAAAAGCTTATTCAACTCATGGCTTATTTTGGCTTAAACTATGGAGCGATTGATATTATTGTTACCCCCGATAATCGGCACGTATTCCTCGAAGTTAACCCAGTCGGGGAATTTTTCTGGATGGAGATATATCCACCACACTATCCTATTTCGCAGGCGATCGCAGAAATTTTGCTCACTGGTAAAAATTAGGAATTTCTAGAAGATGCAAACTCCATTTGTTCGCGATCGAGGCATAACTAATCCTCTTTCAGTTTTTACTAAATTTTGGGAAGATGTCAGAGTATTTGCAGCGCCTTACTGGTATCCAACAGAAGCAGAGGGAAGAGCATTTTCAGACGTGATTCGCTCATGGGGAATGCTCATTCTCCTAGTATTATTAATAGTTGGAATTGTAGGTCTAAGTTCTGTCGGTAGCTACTGGAATCGCTATGTACTCGATATCGTTATTCAAGAGAGGGATATTGATAAATATAATAGTACTTTATTAGTGTCCACTCTCTTTATTTTAGCGACAGTCTTATCAGTAACTTTTTTGAGATATGTCAGAAAAAAAATAATTATTGATTGGTACAAATGGCTAAATAATTATATTTTAGAAAAATATCTGAGCAATCGAGCTTATTATAAAATAAATTTTAAATCTGATATAGATAATCCAGATCAACGCCTATCTAGAGAAATAGAACCTATTGTCAGTAATGCTTTAAGGCTTTCAAGTACCTTCCTAGAAAAAATTCTGGGAATGCTAAGTTCTCTCATAATTCTCTGGACAATTTCTTCACAAATTGCAATTTTTTTGGTTGTTTATACAATTATAGGTAATTTTGTAGCTGTTTACTTGAATCAAGAATTAAATAAAATTAATCAAGAAGAACTACAGTTTAAAGCAGACTTTGCTTATTGTCTGACTCATGTTCGCAATCACGCTGAATCCATTGCTTTTTTTCAGGGAGAAGAAGAAGAGTTAAATATAATTGAGCGCCGATTTAATAATGTTCTGAAAAATGCTGAACGCAGGCTGAATTGGGAGAGAGGGCAAGATGCTTTTGGCAGAGCTTATCAGTCTGCTATCAGTGTATTTTCGATGTTTATCCTCACACCTTTATTTATCCAGAATCAAATTGATTATGGAGAAATTAGCCAAGTTACTTACGCTTGCTTTATGTTTTCTAATTCTCTGGGAGAATTAATAGGTGAATTTGGGACTTTAGGGTGGTTTTCTAGTTATGTACAGCGTTTATCTGATTTTTCGGATGCTTTAGAAGCTGTTACTAAACAACCAGAAAATGTAAGTACTATTAAAGTAATAGAAGAAAAACATTTAGCTTTTGAGAATTTCACACTACAAACACCAAACTATGAGCAAGTGATCGTCAAAGATTTATCATTGTCTGTTCAACCAGGAGAAGGGTTATTGATTGTTGGCCCTAGCGGTCGGGGTAAAAGTTCTTTGTTGAGAGCGATCGCTGGTTTGTGGAATGCAGGAACTGGTCGTTTGGTGCGTCCTCCCCTAGAAGAAATGTTATTTTTACCCCAACGTCCTTATATAATTTTGGGTACTTTGCGCCAACAGTTACTCTACCCTAAAACTAATCGTCAAATGACCGACGCAGAACTCCAAACAGTTTTGCAACAAGTAAACCTAGAAAATTTGCTCAGTCGAGTTGAAGGCTTTGATACTGAAATTCCTTGGGAGAATATTTTGTCTTTGGGAGAACAACAACGCCTAGCTTTTGCACGCCTGTTAGTGACTCATCCAAGGTTCACCATATTAGATGAAGCAACAAGTGCCTTGGATTTAAAAAACGAAGGAAGTTTATATCAACAATTACAAGAAACGAAAACAACGTTTATCAGTGTTGGACATAGAGAAAGCCTATTTGATTATCATCAATGGGTATTAGAACTTGCACAAGATTCCAGTTGGCAACTTATGAAGGTAGGGGATTATCGTACTCAAAACGGTCAAAAAGAAAGTATTAGTAAACCTACTGTAAATACTCAAATTAGAATAGATAATTCATCTGAAGATCAATCACAAAATGGATCGGTAATCAGTACAAGCGAAAAGATTTCTCATAAGAAATAAAGTTTATCGAACAGAATTCAGTAGTCATAAGTCAGAATTCAGTTGGGTATTTTGACTGAAAAAGCGTAAAGCCTCCTCTTCTCTAGCAGAGGCTGCGCTAACGAGAGGCAACTCTTAGAGGGCTTTAAATTCAACAATGAAGCTGTAGTGATTTTGCGATTCCGGGGGAGTATACTCCCTGGCTTATATCTGTTAGCGATCGCACTCTTGTTGTTATTAACTAGACTTCTTGCAAAAGTCCTACTCTCTATTTTCAAGGCAGGTATATTAGACCTCTTGCAAAAGTCCCTAACACCCCACCCCCAACCCCTCCCCGCAAGCGGGGAGGGGAGCGTTTGCTTTACTCAAATGCGGGGTGGGGTTCTTTATTTTTGATTTATGCAAAAGGTCTATTGTATTACTTAATTTTTTTATAACCTAAAATTAATATATCTTTAATTTTCCCATGAGTTACTATT
The DNA here is from genome assembly GCF_014698115.1 of Nostoc sp. FACHB-973. Taxonomy (GTDB): domain Bacteria; phylum Cyanobacteriota; class Cyanobacteriia; order Cyanobacteriales; family Nostocaceae; genus Nostoc; species Nostoc muscorum. The sequence continues at coordinate 102,236 of NZ_JACJSJ010000007.1, read as the reverse complement.
GTGTGGTGTTTAAATTTACTAAAAACTCTATTCAATATTAATTAACCTCTGGATGTGAAAAATTTAAATTTTGGAAAAATCTTAAACCTACTTAAAAGTAAGCATTTATCACAGTTAATTTAACATTGAACACATGCTTATAAAGAAATGGTTATTAAATTAGAAAACAGGAACTTAATCATGAGATAAAGCTTGTGTAAAAAAATATGAATAAATACAAAGTGCTAAAACAAGTAAGCTATATCAGGGTGAAAACATAGTCATGATTTTTAACGGTACTTCGAGTCAAGATGAATTGTACGCCAGTAAAAATGACCAAGTTTTTGGCTTTGAGGGAGATGATATTCTAGATGCTTCCAATGGTGAAGGCAATAATTTGCTTGATGGTGGATCTGGAAGCGATCGCCTTTTTGCCAACAACAACGATACCTTAAGAGGCGGTATTGGAGCAGATGATTTATTTGCTGTAGGTAGTTCTGGTTTTAACATCCTGGAAGCAGGAGAAGACAACGATCGCCTTTTTGTAGTTGAAGGTAGCAATAACAAACTCGATGGTGCTTCCGGAAACGATCGCCTCACAGTTTCTGATGGCACTGGCTACAACACACTATTGGGTGGACTTGGCAATGATGTATTAAATGTATCCAGTACAACAGGTAATAACAGCCTTGAGGGTAATGAAGGCGATGACGTTTTGATTGGGGGATTAGCTAGCGATCGCTTATTTGGTGGATCTGGTGATGATTTACTATTTGGTGGTAAAAAAGGCAGCCAACTAACAGGAGGTACTGGAAAAGACCGCTTTTTTATTGCTAGTGCAGCGGTTCCTGATGTACCTGTTGAAGTATTCGATTTTACTCAAGGTCAAGATAAACTTCTAATTAATGGAATTCCCGAAGTTCAGAAATTCTCAGATTTAAAATTAGAGCAAATAGGACTCGATACATCCATCAAAGTTAATATCAATGGTGAGTTGAAAGAGTTCGGCATTTTAAGAAATGTCCAAGCCAACACTCTGACATCAGATGACTTTGACTTTCAAGTTGGAGTTTTCGCAATTAGTGATGCTTCAGCGATCGAAGGAAATGTTATTACCTTCACCATCACCCGCACAGAATATACCCAGTCTGAACAAAGCATAACTGTATCTACATCTTTGACGGCAGAAGATACCGCCAGTACAGCCGACTTTGGAACAAAAACAGAGACTATCATTTTTGAAGCGGGAGCAACCCAAAAAAGCTTCACAGTTCAAATAACTCCAGATTTCGTGTTCGAGGGAAATGAGACTTTTACCGTTAGTTTGAGCAATCCCACAAACAAAGCAATTATTAATCCTACAAGTGGTACGGCTAAAGGAACTATCAACAATGACGATCCAAATCCTTTAGTTATCATTACCCAAACTGACGGCAGCACAAATGTTAGCGAAGCTGGCGCAACTGATAGCTATTCTGTGGTACTTGCAAGCCAGCCAACTGCTGATGCGATCGTTACTATCGATGGTGGCGAACAAATCCAAACTAGTCCCAAGATCCTCACATTTACCACACAGAACTGGAATGTAGCACAAAATGTGACGGTAACAGCGGTAGATGATGCGATCGTAGAAGGCGATGACAGTCAGACTATCGAGCATACAGCCACAAGCAGCGATGCTGATTATGATGGCATTGCCATTGACCCCGTAAACATTAATATCACTGACAACGATATCCCACTATCAAAAAATGCTGACAATGATATCTTCACCATCAAAGGTAATGGTAAGAAAACAAGACTCTCAGTTGAATTGACAGCCCACAGTTCTAATCAGTTTTATGAACTGGGAGTATTCACCGTAAGCGATGAACAAGGAAATATTGGTGATATTGTCCCTGGTGGTAGTGGTTATACTGAAGCTGCCTTGCAACGAGCCAAGGTAATTTTTTCCTCCCTGGCTAATATTCCCAATGGTTTTAATAGTGACTTAACAAGTCTTTTGGAATTTAACTCTGGTGAACAACTGAGATTTTACTTGGTACGCAATACCACCACTGATAGTATCTTGGCAGGACAAACTCCCATAAGCAACGTACTATTTTTTGACCCAAAAAATCTTCAAATCGAAAGCTTGAACGACGGTAGTTTTTCCCTAGCTTGGAAAAACCAAGATTTAGTAGTAAAAATTCAACCCACTGATCAAGAATTACCTTTAGGTGCAAGTTTTCAAGGCAAAAATCAAGGTGAACTGATTGATTTACGGGGTGTGACACAATCGGTAACAGCTGAGTTTGCGGTTCATAGAGAAGCTGCATTCAACAACTTTGTCGGCTTCTATAAAGTTGCTGATGAGAATGGTGGTATTGACACTAATGATGATGGCGTAGCAGATATTCTTGTTGGACAGAGTGGTTATGCCGAAGCCGCCGTGCGAAAACGTGTTGTAGGTATTGACTTGACAGTAAGCAACCAAGGTACAGCTTCTTACACTGGCACTTTTGGGGCTGATTCGCTATTTGCACCATTTATTATTGTTGATGGTAGACCCGATGCATTTCTTGATGGCAATCCTAATAACAATCCAGCGATTTACTTCCCATTTTTAGGTACTAACACTGACAAGACAGATCACATTCAGCTATTGGGAAATAATACCTTTGGCTTTGAAGATTTAGTAAATGGTGGTGATAAAGATTACAACGATGTGATTGTGCGGGTGAATTTGAGCGTCAACGCTGTTTAGTAATATTAAATTAGCGTTGCTAACATCTTGTCCGCCCTAATTATTCAACTTAAATCTCGACAGCTTACCATTTCACAAAATACCTGATACAGATAGATGTAAGGGCGTACAGATGTATGCCCTTACACCCTATTTATGGGTTACAAAGATTTTTGTTAATGTTATACATCCTGAATAAATTCAAATAATTATTTAGCACAATCGAAGAACCATCACCAGATTCTGGAGGTGACTATTCCAATACGGTTCAGTTAAGGAAATTTATCGGTTGAGGTAGGCAGGGGGAGCAGGGGGAGAAAAAGAGGCTTATCTAAACCGTATTGGTGACTATTCAGGAAAAATACTTAAAGTATAACTGTGATTAGTATTAGAAAAATACCAGTATTTTTGTGCTGGGCTACTATAAAATCGTAAATTTACTGAAGGCATATGTCGGTTTTATCTCATAAATTAAATCGTATAAATAGCAAGTATTAAAAGGTAAAATTATGACAGAGAAAATTCTGAATTTTGTAGAAGTTCAAAAAAATAATACAAATGGTGTCGATGGGCTTGGTGGGAGTTTCTTTACCGCCATCAGCCCCGACGGCAAATTCCTCTATGCATCTGGGTATGATGACTCGGCGGTGGTGGTATTTGAGCGCAATCAAGAAACAGGCCAGCTGAGTTTTGTAGAAGTTCAAAAAGATGATATAAATGGCGTCGATGGGCTTGGTAGTGCTGAATCCCTCGCTCTCAGCCCCGACGGCAAATTCCTCTATGTTCCTGGATATAGTGACTCGGCGCTAGCGGTGTTTGAGCGCGATGAACTAACAGGCAAGTTGACTTTTGTAGAAGTTCAAAAAGATGATACAAATGGCGTCGATGGACTTGCTAATGCCACTTCTGTAACTGTCAGTCCCGATGGCAAATTCCTCTATGCTACTGGATATGGTGACTCGGCGGTAGCGGTATTTGAGCGTGATGAACTAACAGGCAAGTTGACTTTTGTAGAAGTTCAAAAAGATGATGCAAATGGTGTCGATGGACTTGCTGGTGCTCTCTTCGTAACTGTCAGTCCCGACGGCAAATTCCTCTATGCTGCTGGAGCTGACGAGTCGGCGGTATCAGTGTTTGAGCGCGATGAACAAACAGGCAAGTTGACTTTTGTAGAAGTTCAAAAAGATGATACAAATGGTGTCGATGGACTTGCTGCTGTCAACTCCGTAACTGTCAGCCCCGACGGGAAATTTCTCTATGCTGCTGGATTTGGGGACTCAGCGCTGGCGGTGTTTGAGCGGGATGAACAAACAGGCAAGTTGACTTTTGTAGAAGTTCAAAAAGATGATACAGATGGTGTAGATGGACTTAATGCTGCCACTTCTGTAACTGTCAGCCCCGATGGGAAATATCTCTATGCTACTGGATATTATGATTCCGCAGTAGCAGTATTTGAGCGCAATCAAGAAACAGGTGAGTTGACTTTTGTAGAAGTTCAAAAAGATGATACAGATGGTGTAGATGGACTTGCTGCTGCCACTTCTGTAACTGTCAGCCCTGACGGGAAACATCTCTATGCATCTGGATCTTATGACTCAGCGGTGACGGTGTTTAGTGCGCCTTTCAACCATGCGCCAGAGGTGGCGAATGAAATTCAAGATCAAGAAGCCACTGAAGATAGTGTCTTTAACTTCACCGTTCCAGTTGACACCTTCAGCGATGTAGATGCTGAAGACATCCTGACTTACACTGCAACTCTGGCAAATGATGATTTACTACCGACTTGGTTGAACTTCAATCCTACTACCCTTACCTTCAGTGGCACTCCGACAAATAACGATGTGGGTAGTCTAGACATCAAAGTTATCGCTGAAGATATTGCTGGAGATGAAGCCAGTGATGTATTTACACTTGCGGTTGCTGAAAAGAATTTGGAACTTGGGTCTACAAATACCCAAATAACAACTATTTTCCAGATTGTCAATATTACTCAGAATATCTTTACCGTCAAAAGCAAAGTTAAGGGTGGCAAAGGAAAACTTTCCATTAAGATTAAAAGCACTGGTTCTAAACAGGTGGATGAACTGTGTGTATTTAATGTTGATGATGATGAAGGTAAGATTGATGGCATAGCCCCTGGTGCAGAAGGCTATGCAAAAGCGGCTCTTTTGCGTTCAAAGGTGATTTTCTGCTCCCTTGGCAATTCACCTAATGGTTTTAATAGTGCCGACTTGACAAACGTATTAGAATTTGAGTCTAATACCAAACTGCGATTCTATATGATATCCAACAGTACTACTCAGGCTGTACTGTCTGGAAAAACCTCTTTCTCAAGTGTCGTTTTTTCCTCAGCTACAAATAACAACACAGAACAGGAAGGATTTTCTCTCAACTTCCAGAACTTAGTTGTGACGGTTCAAGCAACAAATCAACAGATCACTTTGGGTACGGGTTTGCAAGGGAAAAAGGAAGGACAACTGATTGATTTACGGGATATCACACAATCAGTAAAGGCTGACTTTAAGGTTCACAGAGAAGCTGCATTCAACAACTGCGTCGGGTTCTACAAAATTGCTGATGAAAGTGGTGGAATTGACACAAATGGTGATGGTGTAGCAGATGTTCTTGTTGGACAGGCTGGTTACGCCGAAGCCGCCGTGCGTGCGCGTGTTACAGGCATGGATTTGACAGTGAGCAACCAAGGTACAGCCTCTTACAGCAGCACTTTTGGAGCTGATTCGCTGTTTGCACCATTTATTATTGTCGATGGTAAACCCGATGCGTTTCTTGATAGTAATGGCAATAATAATCCCAAGGTTTATTTTGCATTCTTAGGTGCCAATACAGGCAATACAGATCATATTCGTCTTTTGGGTAATAACACTTTTGGCTTTGAAGATTTGCCTTCAGGGGGCGACAAAGATTACAACGATGTCATTGTACAGATCAGTTTGACTGCCAATCCTATTTAATATATAGGATATAGGAGTAGTATTTGATTTTTGAAAAAATCTAAGTAGTATGTAGGGTGTGTTATGGCGTAGCCTAACGCACCCGAACCTTTGTGTGGTGCGTTATGCCAAAGGCTAACACACCCTACGTATATTTCAATAATCAAATATGAGTCCTATAGGAAACATCAGATTGGATATTGGTTATGACACCTTCAAACTATGGGGCTGGTGGCAGTGATAAAGATATACACTTCGGTGTCGGCGAATGCTCTTTGGGATCGATCCTCGTTGCCAAGAGCGATCGCGGGATTTGCGCCATTTTTCTAGGTGACGAACCAGACGCACTGACACGCAATTTGCAAGACAGATTCCCACAGGCCAATCTGATCGGCGGGGACACCGAGTTTGAGCAGCTCGTCTCGAAAGTGGTGGGCTTTGTCGAAGCGCCAGGATTGGAGCTAGACTTGCCTCTCGATGTCCGCGGTACTGCCTTCCAGCACCGCGTGTGGCAAGCGTTGCAGAAGATTCCACACGGCTCGACGGCCAGCTATACGGACATCGCCAAGTACATCGGGTTGCCAAAATCAGTTCGCGCCGTCGCTCAGGCCTGCGGTGCAAACCCCCTAGCAGTGCTGATTCCTTGCCATCGTGTTGTGCGTCATGACGGCGCATTGTCAGGCTATCGATGGGGCGTCGAACGCAAACGTATTCTTCTGGAACGGGAGGCACAGAATTGAAAGGGACTGGGGATTGGGGACTAGGGACTGGGGATTTCTGAATTCTGACTTCTGACTTCTGACTTCTGAATTCTGACTTCTGAATTCTGACTTCTGAATTCTGAATTCTCTTTTAATGAATCCCTTTTTTCACCAATTCTGGAATTTGAGAAGGGCGTTCAGCCACGGGAACTTCTACTTCTTTCAAAGCAGCCAATTTACTTTGGGCTGTACCAAAATTTGCATCGCGTCCGATAACTGTTGCTAAAGTCCCGGTTTGACGCCAACTTTTTCCTGGTGGTGCGAGTCTCCCTGCAATGTAGGCAATTACTGGTTTATCAATGGCCTCAGCAATGTACCGCGCCGCTGCTTCTTCACTACCACCGCCGGGTTGACCGACTAAAACGATCGCTTCTGTAGTTTCATCTTCATCGAGAATTTGTAGCCATTGCAAAAACGAAGAACCAACGATCGGATCACTACCAATGCTGACACTAATTGACTGTCCCAAACCAGCTTTTGTTAATTCGTAGGCGACTTCGTAAGTAAGGGTACTGCTACGACTGACGATCCCCACTGGCCCAGGTGTATAAAATTCACTAGGCTGAGTTCCTAAGAGAATTTTTCCCGGCACAATGATCCCCGGACTATTTGGCCCGACTACCAAGGTTTCACAAGCCTCGGCTTTGCGGAGTAGTTGCACCATATCCAAGGGTGGCACCCCAGCAGTGATAATAATAATTTGGCGAATCCCAGATGCGATCGCTTCCAATGCCGCATCCAAAACATCGTAAGGATTTACACAGATAATTGTTGTATCAATTGCGCCAATTTTTTCTACCACTTCCTCCACTAAGTCAAATACTGGCAGCTCGTACAATTCCTGTCCACCGCATCCAGGATTAACACCAGCTACCAAATTCGTACCATAGGCTTTCATTTGAGCCACATGAGTACCTGATATAAATTCACAAAAACCTTGAATTAAGACTTTACTCTCTGGCGTTAAGTTCATAATAAATTACCCTAAGTTTGGCAAGCCAGCGAGTTGAGTCACTGACCATAAAACGATGTACATTATTGTATTGATTCTGTTTTTGCTGAAATTTATAGCAATCCGATTTGATTTCTGAATGACTTGTAGAGGTAAGGGACTGGGGATTGGGGACTGGGGACTGGGAAGGAGCAATAAAGGTGTACTGAGTTTTGTTCAAAAATCAAATATGAGTCCTATATCTAGCTGTCTAACTTATAGTGTTATCAAAGTTTTGACTTTTCCTATCAGCCTAGTTTTCATCGGTATGCACGACTTTGTAGTTAATTTGTTTAGCTCAGGCTCATTTATTCCTCATGGTCACTGCTACCTGTGGAAGCCAGGGTTAGTTTGGTTGCATTTAATTTCTGATGCCATCATTGCGCTTGCTTATTATTCTATTCCTCTGACCTTGTTCTACTTCGTTCGCAAGCGACAAGACTTACCTTTCTACTGGATATTTTTGTTATTTGCAACTTTTATTATTTCCTGTGGGACAACGCACATTGCCGAGATATGGACACTGTGGTATCCTACGTATTGGCTATCTGGCATCCTCAAAGCTGGAACTGCCATAATTTCATTGTTTACAGCTATAGAGCTTGTACCGCTGGTTCCTCAAGCTCTGGCGCTACCTAGCCCGGCTCAACTTACCCAAGCAAACAAGGCATTACACGCGCAAATTGAGGAACGTCTGCGAGTTGAGAATCAACTCAGAGGACTTCAAGACGAACTTGAGCAGCGTGTACAAACACGAACTGCTGAACTGGTGAAAGTTAACCAGCAATTACAACAAGAAATTGATGAGCGACATCGGGCAGAAGCCGAACGAGAACAACTGCTGGCACGCGAACAAGCCGCCCGTGAGCAGGCAGAAGCAGCAAACCGCATCAAAGATGAGTTTCTGGCGGTGTTGTCCCATGAATTGCGATCGCCCCTTAATCCAATTCTGGGCTGGGCGAAGCTGTTACAATCTGGCACCCTTGACGAGCAAAAGACGAAGCACGCCTTAGCAACAATCGAGCGCAATGCTAACTTACAAACGCAACTAATTGGAGATTTGCTTGATATCTCCCGGATTCTCCAAGGCAAACTGAATCTCAACATTGGCGAGGTTGATTTGGCTACAACGATTCAGTCAGCAATGGAAACAGTGTGTCTCGCCGCTCAAGCCAAGTCAATTCAAATTCAAACGGTGCTTAATGAGGCGATTGGAAAGGTTGCAGGAGATTCTGGCCGGCTTCAGCAAATTATCTGGAATTTGCTCACTAATGCCATTAAATTTACGCCCGAAGGCGGGCAGGTAGAGGTTCGACTGGAACAGGTTGGATCTGATGCCCAGATTGTGGTCAGGGACACAGGTAAGGGCATTAGTGCCGACTTTTTACCTTATGTATTTGACCATTTCCGTCAGGAAGAGGGTGCCACAACCCGAAAATTTGGCGGATTAGGACTAGGCTTGGCAATTGTCCGCCATCTCACAGAATTACATGGTGGCTGGGTGACAGCCCAAAGTCCAGGCATTGGGCAGGGAGCAACTTTTATTGTCAGGATACCACTAATGAAGGTCGCCGGATTAGATATCGAATTGAGTCCCAATTCTTTAACGGATGGGCTTGCCACTTCACCACTTGCAGGTCTTTGTATTCTGGTTGTGGATGATGACGCAGATACCTGCGACTATCTCAGCTTTGTGTTGGAACAAGCTGGCGCAACTGTGATTTTAGCTGCATCGGCAGATGAAGCACTGCAAGTATTAGTGCAATCAACTCCAGATATCTTACTCAGTGATATCGGGATGCCCGATATGGATGGGTATATGTTGATACGGCAGGTGCGTTCCCTGCCATCGGAGCAAGGTGGACAAATTCCAGCGATCGCCCTGACTGCCTATGCAGGAGAAATCAACCAGCAACAAGCGATCGCAGCAGGCTTTCAAAAACATCTTTCAAAACCTGTCGAGCCAGAATATTTACTTAGGACAATCACTTCCCTTGGCGCTGTTTTTGTTGGAGCAGTCAAGCAGCCTTAAATTTCACTTTTTCCCTCAGTTTCTTGACAAAAGTCCAATTACTCTAACCTCCCACGAGTAGTATTATGGCATCCAACGAAGCTCTTGACTTATTTTTGTCTAAGAGGTAATTTATCAATATTGTAATTAAATACGGTAAATATATCGATATATAGTATTTTTGACAAGAAAGAACTCAGGAATCAGAATTGAGGATGAATTATAGCGGTTTGCAATTGCGTGGAGTAGAGACAATTCGTAGGGTAGCGCAACTGTGCTACCCTACCGTGTAACTCATTCAAATGAAAATCGCTATAGTATCCGACTGGCAGCGATGGTCTAAATTCCCCAATTTTTTGTTATGTATTCTACGTTTTCGTTTAACTAAATTATTTTGATAAAGGTCAATATATCTCGGTTTTTAATTAGGATATTAATCTTTACAAGGTTTGTATAGTAGTAATTATTTGAGCAGAAGTTAGTTTTAATTTTGATGTGTTTGATTGGTAGTAAATACCACGTGATCCAAGCGCTTTAAAAGCTTGTTATTAATTTTCCATGTTGTTGATGAAAAGCGTAGGCTTAGCCCAACCAAGAGGGTGTTTTTTAGCATGTCCAAGCTAGGGAAAAGTTTTTTCAGATTATTGTTCGTTACGGGAGTGGCGATCGCACTTTTATTCATAATTCCCCCCACCTTTGCCGCTAGCTTGAATCCCTGTCCACAAGAAATGGTACTGATTCCAGCAGGAACATTCACAATGGGGTCAGATAATTCTGGTTTTGTGGAAGAGCGATCGGCAATTGAAGTCACAGTTAGTTCTTTTTGTATCGATAAATATGAAGTGACAAACGCACAGTTTGCGGCATTTGTCAAAGCAACCGGGTATGTAACAGTTGCAGAACGGCCTTTACCCAAAGAACAGTTTCCCGACTTACCAGATGAGCAGAGATTACCAGGTTCTCTGGTGTTTGAGATGGCAGAACCAGGAGCAAAGCTGCTGAGTTGGTGGCATTGGAGGACTGGGGCGAATTGGCAACATCCGTTTGGGGCAGAAAGTGCGTTGGCGCAGCCCAACCCAGGCATCGCTGGAAAAGACAACTACCCAGTTGTTCATATCGCCTATGAAGATGCCGCAGCCTACGCCCAATGGGCAGGAAAATCTTTACCCAGCGAAGCCCAGTGGGAATACGCCGCCCGTGGTGGGTTAGACGGTGCAACTTATACATGGGGCGATGGATACTCTGAGAAAAAAGCCAACACCTGGCAAGGGATCTTTCCCTTTTTCAACACCAAAAGCGATGGTTACGTAGGTGTCGCCCCCGTTGGTTCCTTTCCACCCAACGGTTATGGTCTTTACGACATGGCAGGTAATGTCTGGGAATTGACCTCAGATTTGTTTGGGGTAGGGCATAACCACAAAAACCATAGTGTTAATCCCACAGGGCCAGAACGAAGCTTTGACCCCAACAAACCCACAGAAAACGTCCTACACGCCATCAAAGGAGGCTCTTACCTCTGTGCTACTAACTATTGCAGCCGCTTCCGCCCCGCTGGAAGAGAATCTCAAGCCCCTGACACTGGGACTACCCACATCGGATTTCGCTTAGTTAAAAGCTTGAATCAAGTCTAAACAATTACCAATTAGTTTATGTTGCATTTACTTTGGCGATCGCTCACATCAATCATCCTCATTACCATACTGACGGTTACTAGCCCTGCTTTAGCAGCCACATCAAAAGTTTTACCCATTCCCCAACCAGAATTCAAGGGCAAAATTGGCATCACCTACAAAGACTCAAAACCAGATTTTCCCCAACCAATCACCGCCCCAGCCGAAGCCCCCAACGTTCTGCTAGTGATACTAGATGATGTTGGCTTCGGACAAGCTGGTACCTTTGGCGGCCCGGTGGAAACCCCGAACTTGACTCGCCTCGCCGAAAGAGGATTACGCTACAACCAATTCCACACCACAGCCCTTTGCTCACCCACCAGGGCAGCACTGTTAACTGGACGCAATCACCATTCAGTGAATACAGGGGTAGTTGAGGAATTGGCCACAGGTTATCCTGGCTACACAACGATTTTGCCCAAGAGTGCTGCCACCGTCGCCGAAGTGCTGCGGCAAAATGGTTATAATACCGCTGCTTTCGGTAAATGGCACAATACACCAGATTATGAAACTAGCGCCGCTGGGCCTTTCGATCGCTGGCCTACAGGATTAGGATTTGAGTATTTTTACGGCTTTCTTGGTGGTGATACTAATCAGTGGAGTCCGGCCTTGGTAGAAAATACTAAACGGGTTGAGAAACCAGCCAATAACCCTGATTACCACCTTACCCCTGACTTAGTAGACCATGCGATCGCCTGGATTCGCAACCAACAATCCATTGCTCCTGACAAACCCTTTTTCACCTATCTCGCCACCGGAGCCACCCATGCACCCCACCACGCCCCCAAAGCTTGGATTGACAAGTACAAGGGCAAGTTTGACCAAGGGTGGGATAAATTACGCGAAGAAATCTTTGCGCGTCAAAAACAACTGGGTGTGATTCCTGCAAATGCCCAACTGACACCCCGCCCCCAAGAATTGCCAGCTTGGGATTCCCTGTCAGCAGATCAAAAGAAACTTTCTGCCCACATGGCCGAGGTATTTGCCGGATTTTTAGCGCACACAGATTATGAAATCGGGCGGTTAATTGACGCAGTTGACCAACTCGGTGAACTAGACAATACCCTAGTCATCTATGTCGTGGGAGACAACGGTGCTAGTGCAGAAGGCGGTTTAACAGGTACCGTCAACGAGTTGAAATTCTTCAACGGCGTACCCGAAAATCTGCCACAACTGCTTGCTTCCTATGATGACTTGGGTAGCCCCAAGACATTCAACCATTTTCCCGCCCCTTGGGCATGGGCAGTCAACACTCCCTTCCAATGGACAAAGCAAATAGCCTCTCACTTTGGTGGAACTCGCAACCCCTTGGTAATTTCTTGGGGCGAGGGTATTAAAGACCAAGGTGGCATCCGCAGCCAATTCCATCATGTAATTGATATTGCACCCACCATTTTAGAAGTAACCGGAATTACTGCCCCCAAGGAAGTGAATGGAGTCAAGCAACAACCAATTGAAGGTACTAGCCTCGTTTATACCTTTGACAATCCTGATGCATCCTCCCATCGAGAAACACAGTACTTCGAGATGTTGGGCAACCGAGCCATTTACGATCGCGGATGGGTAGCGGCGGCTCGTCATGGTCGTTTGCCTTGGGAACGTGCTGTAAAAGGTGACTTTGACACAGATCCGTGGGAACTGTACAACATTGCAGAAGATTTCAGCGAAGCGAACAACTTAGCTCAGGAAAATCCAGACAAGCTAGAAAAGCTGCAAAAGCTGTTTTTCAAAGAAGCCCGTAACCACCAAGTTTTACCATTAGACGATCGCGCCCTAGAACGTTTTGATGTCAAAATTCGCCCCAGTCTCGCTGCCGGACGCACAACCTTTACTTATTATCCTGGTGTATTTGGCATCCCAGAAGGTAGCGCCCCTAACCTGAAAAACAGATCCTTCAGCATCACAGCTAATGTAGAAATTCCCGAAACTGGGGCAGAAGGTATCCTCTTAACTCAGGGCGGACGTTTTGCTGGTTGGAGTTTTTTCCTTGAGGATGGCAAACCCACCTATGTCTACAACTATGCAAATGCTGTTCGCTACATCATTCAATCCCCCGAAAAACTGCCCACGGGTAAATCTACATTACGGTTCAACTTTGATTATGACGGTGGCAGCGTAGGTGCAGGCGGAACCGGGAAATTATTCATCAACGAACAACAGGTAGCCGAAGGTCGAATCGAGAAAACCATCGCTTATCGTTTAGCCCTAGATGAAACCTTTGATGTCGGTAAAGACACAGGTACTCCCGTCGTTGACACTTACCAAGTACCCTTTACCTTCACCGGCAACTTACAGCAAGTGAGCCTTGAGTTGAAGTAATGGGGAGTGGGGAGTAGGGAGTGGGGAGTGGGGACTGGGGACTGGGGACTGAGGGAGTGTGGAGAGATTATAAAAAAGCTTTCCACTCTTTCCACTCTTCCCACCCCTCCCACACTCCTAATGCCCCATACACCCAACCCCCAATCCCCATTCCCCATTCCCCATTTCCCAATCCCCAATCCCCACTCCCCACTCCCCACTCCCCACTCCCCATTAAAATCATGAATGAAATTTTGGCAGTCACCGACAAATTAGCGCTTTTCACATTCATTGTTTTCACCATGTTGGGTGCCGGTTTAGGTTTAACCGTACAACAGATTTGGGAACCACTCCGCGATCGCCGTCTCGTGATATCGTCTCTGCTGGCAAATTTTGTACTGGTGCCGCTTTTTGTCTATCTGTTGCTGCAAGTAGTACATCTCAGTGAACCACTTAGAGATGGTTTACTGATTATGGCTGTGGCATCAGGTCCTCCAGCTTTACCAAAACTTGCTCATATAGTCAAGGGCAATATAGCTTTTTCTGTGGGGTTAATGATGTTGCTAATGTTGGGGACAATTGTTTATATGCCGATTGTGCTGCCGTTAGTGGTAGAAGGCGTGCAAATCAACTCCTGGGAGATTGCCAAACCCTTGTTGTTGATGATGGTTACCCCATTGGTAATTGGGCTATTCATCAAAGCTAAATTTGCAGCGATCGCTCCCACTATTAGGCCGATTTTGTTTAAATTATCTAATGCTGGATTACTTTTAGGTTTAGTAGTCAGATTGGCGATCCATACTAACGATATTATCAGCTTATTAAAAACAGGTGCAATCTTTGTTTGTGCTGTATTTATTCTCTTCTCTTTTACCGTAGGTTATCTTTTAGGCGGTCCTGGTATTGATACCCAAAGAGTGCTGGGAGTTGGAACGGCTCAACGCAATTTTGCCGCAGCATTATTAGTGGGTACAAGCAACTTTGAAGATCCCAGCGTGGTGAGCATCATCATGGTAACGAGTATATTAATGATGTTTACAGTTCTCATTGTTGGACCGAAGTTCATAGAAATAGACCAGCCAACTAATGCAGAAACAGAACAGGTAGAAGTTTGATATCATGTCCGTTCAAATAACGGTCATTGCAACACTTTTCAGAGTGTCTTGTTGGCGTAGCCTCTCCTAGAAAAGGAAAGATTAGAAACATTATAAAGTATTATTTTAATATAAGATATTTTTAATAAAAAATATGTCTAGCAAACATAGAGCTATTGAATCTCCTATTTTACCTTCACTTGAAACAATGAATAAGGGGATACCAGATAACCAATTATATGAATCAGAGAGCTATGAAAATGTATATTTATCAAATTGCCAGATTGAGGGAACTAAAGGAGTAGATTTTCAGTATGCCTACTTTGATAATGTTAAAGCTATAAATACTTACTTTAAAAGGCTTTCTCTGCAAGATGTTATAATTACTAAAAGTGATTTGGCTAACACTGAATGGGAAGAAGGTTCACTTAATAGAATTGAGTTTATTAACTCTAGACTGCTGGGATTTAAAGCAATAAAGTCTAGATTAAGAAATGTTATTTTTAAAGGATGCCAGGGTCAATTGTCACAGTTTACTTTTAGTAAGTTTGATAATGTTATTTTTGACAATTGTAATCTTGAAGATTCTACATTTTTAGAAACTTCTCTAACAAATGTAAAATTTATAAATTGCCACATGAATAACGTTATCCTTGCTAATGCTAAATTTAAAGACACAGATTTTCGAGGTTCTAATATAGAAGGCTTGCAAATTAATATAAGTCAGCTTAAAGGTGCAATTTTAGATCCATTTCAAGCTGCTTATATTCTTCAAAGGTATGCAAATGTAGTAGTTAAAACTGTTGATGAATAAACATTGCGTTTGCGTCGTTGCACTACCCTTATCTTCTCTGCGAGAGGCTACACCACAAAAAATTGCACCTTTTTGTCGCTGCATCAGAGCGTCTTTATAGCGAGTTGAACTATGCATTTTCAAAGCGCATCAGTTGATTACCACTGTCCAGAATTATCTTCTTGTTGCAAACCGATTAATTGTCGCCGTTTCCAAGCATAGTGAAGGATATTAATTCCGAGTTCTTGAGCGGTACGAATGGTTAATCGGGGTAAATTTAAATCTCCCAATCCCCAAGCAGTTGCTAAATCGCCAATTACTAGAATAATTCCTCCTCCAATTAACAGTTTAATTTGCTGTTGATTAACCATTGGTAACCCGGCAAATAAGAAAGGTTTTGTTCTTAAAGGATGACTCCGTTGCAATTCTTCTAAAGGTCTTAAAGGACTCTCTAACTGTTGTGCTAATGCTTGAGTACTTTCAATCAAAGCGTTAGCATTGACTGGTGCATCAACTAGAAGTACACCACCTAAATTTAAGTAATTTTTTAGGGATTCAAATTCGAGACTATTTAAAGATATGGCTTGTCCACCTGTGAGATAAAGTAGGTCATAATCTTGGATATTTTCTGATAGAGAAACTTGACCTGGTTCATCAGCTCCCCGCAAACTGGGATATAACGGTTCTACTGCTTGTAATAAGTAGGAAAGGCTGAAAAAATTACGCGCACATTCTGGATCACTATGATTGGCCTGTGCCATTGCTACAAGTGCTTGGGGACGCATTTGTGCTTGACGACGATAACGCAAATCAATGTTGTTATATCCAGGAAAGAAAGCATCAGCAGGTTGAGTAATATCAGTATGTCCTGGTTGTAGGAGAATTCGGCATATTTCGATTTCTGAACTGATTGGTGTGGAGTTTCTTTGGTCAATTCTATAAGTTTCTTGGACGATATCTCTTTGCTGTGTGCGCCGCAATTCATCAGGGTCTACATAGCTGACTACTAAGTAGATCATGATTGGTTCTGAGGTTACTACTTCTATATCAATGGGAAAGTCATAGGAGGTGGGTACAACAATTAAGTTACCTGCTAAATCAATGGCAATACCAGGTTGAATTTGTACCCATCGTCCATCTCGATATCTGGCTTCTACTTGGCTTGGTGCAGCAATATCTCGAATACCTAAACCACAGACAATTCCTGGTTGATTTAAACTTTGATATTGGGCATTTTGCCGCAGACGATGGTAATTGTGGGCTGTCTGCCAACGTTCAGCATTAATTAGTAATCCATCTGCGGCTTGGAGACGTTCAAAGGATTTAATTGGTGGAGGTGGGAAAGGGTGGGACATAGGAATTTTGGATTTTAGATTTTGGATTTTGGATTGAGGATTTTGGGATTAGAAGTTTGTTATAGTAATTTTAAAAAATGCTAGCTATTCAATTTGAAATTTTAAATTAGATGTGGGGTGTGTTATCCCGTACTTTTAATTTTTGATGTTGCATGACGCTAATTGATTCTGAATTCTGAATTCTGAATTCTGAATTCTCTTTTAATTAGAAGGATTTTCGATAGTTAATTCGTAGGTGCAGAAAGCTGGCTTTTCTTGTTCGATGATTCTTTGAATAAGTTGTTCGTTGATGATGCCACTAGCAATGTTGGAACGCAAACGGACTACAAAATGATATGGTTGTCCACCGGCTAAAACTGCATTTCCGAGTTGTGCATCTCCGATAATGAAACTTGGGCCAAAAGGTTCTGTAATACTAATATGTTTATCTGCTTCATTAGGTAAATGTTCGTCTAGAGGTAAGCCTGTATAAAGATGTAAGTAAAGACGCAATCCTTTACGAGTTCCTCGCCAGCGATAAAGTTCTACTGCACGGCGAATTAAACGCCGTTGTTGCTGGAGATCCCACACGGAATCTACTTGCCAAGCAACCCAATGAGCCATAAAGGGTAGTAGTGCTTGCGGTGCTGTCAGGGGATCGAGGTTTGCCCACATGACGTTATAACTATCAACTACTGGTTGAAAAGCTTGCTCAAATATTTTCATGAAGCGACCAATAAAGTCTATTTCACGATACAAAATTGGCAAGAATTCCATGTAGGCGGTGTAGGGACGGATGTATAAATCAAAATATTCGCTTCTGTGGGTTTGTTCGTTGTCTGTGCCTGGGTCGATGTGGAGAGTAACTAGGCTGCGAAAATTAAGTGTTAGTTTGTCTTTTTTTCCTCGGTTTATGGCTTCTTGATCTTCAAAAAATGTGTCAGGAATAGAAAAGTAGAGGACTGCATCCATTTGCCCGCGGGGTGGTATTTCACTACCTTCTGTACCAATTTGGCACCACTCACTGGGAAAGTTTCCCTCGACGCTGAAGTTTACCCGCAAGGGACGCGGCTCTAAGTTTTGCACTTGCACAATCATCTCGCTTGGATGTCCCGGATGCAAGAGTAAACTACGTGCGGCGGCATCTGCGTTTTCTTCGTTGGCAAAGGTTAAACCCCCTACAGGTAATGCTTCGGGAATTTGCATTGGGGTTAATTGAATGCGTACAGCGGGACTGGAGCGACTTTGAACCATAGGAGTGGGGAGTGGGGAGAAAATAACTACTAATTCGTAATTCGTAATTCGTAATTCGTAATTAATGGTACAAGCCTACGCCACTTGCTTCATTTGGACAGCACCAAGAACGCAGTGGCTCATTTATTGATGGAGATAAAAGATATAATTCCTAATTTCTGCGCCCCCGACTTTAGTCGTGGGGTAATAATTACGAATTACGAATTACGAATTACGAATTACCGATTAATGATTTGGATGTCGTGATTTGAACGCAGATTTGTATCAGCCCAAGAACATATCAAACCTTCTGGGCCTGGGTCAATTAGTTGTTCTGGTGATGATTGTCGTCTCCAAATTTCTCCTTGTTTGCGGATGGGAAATAGTAGGACGGGGCCTAAATGACGGACGCCTGGGGTTTGTTGCAGTAAGGCGACAATATCTGATGTATAAACTGGTCGCCCAAATGGCCAGCCTTGGCCGTCGAGTCCTCCGGTTAATGGGTTTAAATATTTATACAGCAATACTCTTAAATTGCGGCGAATTTCTTCTCTGGCGTAAGGATTATCGTAGGCGGGTTCTAGGGCAATTTCTGTTTGTACGGAAACACCTACGTAATTGGGTTCTTGTAGTTCTATTTGTACTCCTAATAGGCGTCTTTCATCTAAGTAGCTCAAGATTTGGTCTTGGAGTGCATGACTCAGACCAAATTCTTCTGGTGTCATGCCATCGCCTTGAGCGATCGCATCTGTATTTGCAAAGGGCACTACTATTAAACTAACTATACCTGCTTGGCTCCGTGAATTTGCTGGTAAACACCTGACGCGAGCGATCGCTCCTCTGCCTGCTTGTTGGGCTAAAACTTCAAAATCTTCGGCGGTGACGGCGCGATCGCGGGTACGGAGGATTCGCGGTGCTTTCATCACTGCTTGTTCTAGTGATTCGGCATCGGCACCATTCATTGCTGGTACACGATTGATCACGCTGGCAATGTATGGATATGCAGACTTCAAAAACTGAATTGCCCCGGCTTGCACATTGCCTTCTCTACCGCCGCCTGTGCGATATGCAACCATTTTAATCTCTGCGCCACGGGGAGGAATCGCCCCATACTGGTGTTGAGATTCTCTATTTTCCAGAGTACTGACTTGTACAGATGTCTCGTCTAATCGTGGTTGCTGAATTCGCGATCGTACTTGTGTTTGCTGTTTGATTTGACCAGGTTCCCGAATCAAGGGGCCAAATTGCACTTCACCCGTGAGGGAATCTACGGTGTAATGAAAGTGATGCGGTGCAGAATCAGCAAAATCTCTCACCTCAGTCCATTTCTGAGGTAAACCACCAGCGGGAGTAACTAAAATATACTCGTTTTCTTTGCGTTCTAAAATTGGTGAAGTTTGTAACTGGAAAACCTGACCGGGTGTACCATCACTAATTCCCAAGCGTTCATCGAGAATCAGTGTACTGTGACTAGCTCTGACTGTACCGCCAATTGACCGCACTGATAAACCAGTAATTCGCGGCGGACGATTGTAACCAGATTGATTGGTTTCGGTGATGGCAAAGGAACAGCGCAGCCAGCGACCCCGGTAAGAGGTAAAGTTACTTACAGGCCAAATTTGAGGTAAATGCAAACGTAGCTCTGCACCTTGAGCCGGGTTTCCACCTTGTTGAGCCATTTCGTAAAAACTGAAGCCGCGAGTTTTATCATCTGATTCTTGCAATAAAACCGACTGCCAATTTTCGCCATCCCAGGCTTCCCACTTGCGGGGCGGTTGATTGGGGTTAATCCCAGCAGGGGTAGCCGCAGCTCCTTGGAAAGTAATTTCTAAGACATTAGCATCTAGAGGATCGTCAGAATTAACCACTAAATAAAAACAGTTACCAGGCTGGGGTTCCTCTTCAAATATTGGCTGTTCGTTACCTGTCCAGTAACCGTTAGATTGACGAGTCCAGGAAGTTGTGACTCTTTCGCGCAGAGATTGGGGAATATCTTCGGTGGTTTGGGCGGTTAAAAAGTGCTGTATCCGGGGTTTGCCAATAACTAGCGGCGAATCTGTGCTAAAAGTAATAGATTGTGTTGTTTCAGTTTGAATAGTTGCAGCTTCTAATCCTGCCGGAATCGTGTAAGCTTCGGGTAGTTCAGCGGTTAAATAAAAAGTTAATTCTGTGTGTGCTGGGGCGGGAGGTTGGAGACGAATACCCAGTAATTCCAGAAAAGCTACATAATTTTTTCGGGGTACTTGGTTAAATCTGAGCAACATTTGGTCAGTTAACCAAGCAAATAACTCAATGAGCGTGATTCCTGGGTCGCTGAGATTGTGGTCTGTCCATTCGGGACAGTACCGGGGAATACGCATTATACATTCGTCTACCAAGTCATCGAAAGCGCGATCGTCTAAGTTGGAAGAAGGTAATTTTGGTAAAAAGTCAAAGTTCACGATTCCTCCCCAGCTGAAACCAAATAAAAAGGATAAACAAAACTATAAATATCGTGACTCTCTTTGAGTCGATAATTGATGGTAATATCTACTCTGCCGCGCACAGGGTCAGCTTCAGTGAGAACTCGATCAACAAAAATGCGTGGTTCCCAAACTTCTAAAGCTTCCAAAACATAAATCCGAATTCGCAGTAGGGTGTCAGTATTTAAAGGTGCAAACGCCAGTTCTGACAACCGCGAACCAAAATTAGGTCGATAAACCCTCTCACCTACTCCAGTGCGGAGGATAATCCAAATAGATTCTTTAACTTTTTGTTCTTCACGGCTAAGCTGTATCCCACCTTGCACATTCAAGCGCAGAGGATAAGCCAAACCGGTTCCCAAATAGGCTCGATCGCGACCATAAACCATATCTGGCACTTAGACAGCTGTGACATGTATATGTTCAAAGATATCGGCACAAAGGGGGAAAGCCTATTCGCCAAAGGTCGAGGATGGGGGGATGAGGGGGATGGGGGGGATGAGGGAGATGAGGGGGATGAGGGGGATGAGGGAGATGAGGGAGATTACAAATGACTAATGACAAACTCAGCACTTGTCAGTTTGCTGTATCTTTAATAAACTGCCATTGGTTTTGGGGTACGCTGTAGCTTAAAGATTTTCAAGATCCGCGATTGCACTAACAACGTCTATGAAAAATTTAGCTCTATTATCTGCTACAGCTATTGCTGCTACGTCGGGATTAGTTTTCGGCACAATGCAAGCCGCTTCTGCTTTAAATTGGACCTGGAATTATTCTGGTATTGGCATAACGGCCGACGGTACTTTCATCACTAATGACACTCCTGACGATTTGGGTTTTTACCAAATTTTGGGAATTACTGGTACACGAAATGGTGAAACAATTACTGGTCTGCAACCTGCTGGAACTCCAATACCAGGAAACGAACCTTTTAATGTTGACAATTTAATTAGTCTTAATGCTCAGCAGTTAACAGGTGACGGTTTCGGATATTCTACTTCTGGGGGAAATTATTCTAGTCCATTTTTCGCTAGTTTTTTGCCGACACCGGGTTATTTAGAGGTTTTTTCTGCTCCGCCATTCGTACCAGGTGCTGAAAATTTAGGCCCAGAAGATAGTGAATTAACTATTAGTTTTTCTGCAAGTATAGTCACCGTCCCTGAATCCACCTCTATTTTTAGCTTACTCGCCTTCGGTACTCTCGGCGTTGTTTCAGTATTCAAACGTAACAAGTCATCCAAATTTACTGGTAAGACAGAAAAAGTAATTTCGTAAATCTTAAGTAGGGTGTCTTATACCATTTCACTAAAACCTTGATACATATAGATTTCGCGTAGGGGCACGGCACTGCCGTGCCCTTACTAACTTGTGTATACACGGTAGTACTAAGGGGAGGGGCGGTTTTGGCTCCCTACTTCCCACTCCCCGTTCCCGATTTAATTAAGGCGAATGATTGCACCTCTGACTGTAATGTTACCGTTGGCGGTAATGTCTATATTGCCAACAGCATCTAATGAAAGATTACCTTTTGATTTCACTGAAACAGATTTACTTGCGTCGCTCATTTCGATTGAATGACCACCTGTGGTTTCAATGGTAATAGATTTTCTTCCATCGTCCATTTTGATTGTATGACCGCCGGCGGTTTTAATTTCGATATGGCGATCGCTATCATTGAAATACATTTTGTGACCGGCTTGAGTTTCTGTGCGAATACCTGTTTTACTGCTGGCTTTATCTTCTTCGACGAACTGTAAAACATGACCAACACGAGTTTTAATGGTGCGTAATCTGACACCCTTGCTGCCAACTGAGTCATCTACTTTTTCTGGTGGTGCGTCTTTACCATTCCATACTCCGCCAATGACGTAGGGACGGTGGATATCGCCATGTTCAAAACCGACTAATACTTCATCGTTTATTTCTGGTAAACAGTCGAAACCTCTGTTTGGCCCTGCTCCCACAGCTACAACTCTCGCCCAGTCGCTTGCATGTTCTTCTGTGAGAGTGGGAAACTTGACTTTTACTCTACCCCATTTCTCTGGGTCTTTATTATCAGTCACGATTCCTACTAATAAAGTCTCAGATGGCTGTAAATGTTTTTTCGTGGATAGAGTTGTGAATAAGTTAGCAGCACGTAAGCCCCGGACGCTGAAATCGGTTTCATAAACCCGCCCGTTGTAGAAATGGCGCGTTTCTGTGACATAATATTCACCATTATACCGAGTGCCTAATTCTTGAAGACTAACTACCCGCCTCGGTCGAATTTCCGGATTCCCGAATGCTTTAGCATCTGCAAAAACAAATTCTCCTCCCAATTCATCACACAAAGCCTGAGCCATTACATCTGCTTGTTTTTGAGTAGCAACAGGTTTATCGACAACAATCATTTTGGGAGCTTGAAGATTGCGAAATTTATTACTGGTACTACTTCCTAACTCATTACCTGTCTTAGTTATTTGCTTTTCTTTCTTGGCTGTTGAGCTAATCAATTGTTTTTTGGTATAGTCCCAGCCACGTACTTCCACAGAACTCACTTGCTCAGCACTGGTGACACGGGTACTAAATTTACTAATCTCAACTAGCCATTTCAAGGGTAAAGACGCCTGACTTTCTGGTTTGCAAAAATTTATGTTGTCTTCTGTAACAAATAAATCGAAACCAATGCGAGCAGCTCTTTCTTGCAAAAACTCCATATTAGTTTGATTTTCTTGAAAGACATATTTATGAACTTCGCCACTTTCGTCTATTTTTCCAATATTTATACCTACTTCTTTAACGATTTTTTCTACTATTTGGCTATCAGTTATATTTGAAAAAGAACGATTATAACGACCCCTGTGAAGACGATGGGAAATATCATAGCCGCGAACAATCATATTAGCTTCAGATTTTTCATTGAAGTGAACTTCCATCCCTGTAATTTCGCCTTCAATCAGGACGTTTCTTTTATCAGCCCTAAAATTTTGATCTTGAGTAGTACTCGATTTGAAACCTAACGTTACTTTATTGCCAATTTTAAAAAGTTCTTGATGTCGCCAAGGTTGATTTTCTGGACGGTTAGATGTAGGAATATAGCTATTATGTATTACCAACGTAAACATTGCTGGTAAATGCAGACTTTCTTCTACGGTTATTTGTAGTAAATCTTTGAGTAATTCAGGAGAAGCGGGGTTTCCTTCTATCTCAACTAAAGGGTCGCTTAAATAAAGGCTTTCGTTAGTCATAAGCTACAATTTGCGCTTCCAGCGCACCAAAAATGTGACCCAAAATCCAAATTCAAAATTGAAATAATCTAAAATCTCAAATCCTAATTAAGTTGTTTACAACCGGCTATCTTGCTGGCGATCTGCACCTCTAGAAGCAGATTCTCGTCCTCCCGGAAGGTTATTTTGATTGACTTCTTGCAACTCTATATCTACCATTGCCCTAACTGGTGTGCCATCAGTCAGAAACATATTTAATGTGTAAGTTACCTTCTTAATTACACAATGAAAGTACACCGTTCCCCATGTCAGGATGTAAACAGGTGGACGTTTGTCACCTGCTCCTTTTTTTGTTTCTACACCTTTCTTAATTTTGTCTATATACTTTTCCATCACCGACTCTTTAGTTTCATAAGTATCGAATAACAATTGTTTCAGGGTAAACATGTAGGGTTTAACACCAGAAAAATTAATCTTTGGCAGCAAGTCGGTGCCTCTATTCCCATCATTGCTTTTCCATTCAACCATCCGACTAAAGCTAATTTCTGTCGGATTAAACATCAATTCAATATCCTCTGCTTCACCGTTATAAGCTACAAGTTTGGCTTTTTCAAGTTGTGGTTTACGCTTTTTAGTAACAATAATTGATGGAGTTGTCATTTGAGTATTTCTCCTATATTTCTTGAATGAACTTTACCAAGATAAACGACCTGAGTAACCGCCATGACGTTCTCTCTCAATTTCTAAACGTTGGCGTAATCTGCTATAAATTTCACGGGCTAAAGCTTCAAGATCAGCTGTATCATCTTTGTTATCTTCTTCCTCTTTTGCAGAACTGCTTTGTACAGTCTCCGTTATTGATTCTGTGTTTTCAGATGTGGGTGCTGTGACTTCTCCACCATCAGCAAAGCCTCTAGGTGCAGGAAGATGTTTAGCAAAAATTTCTGATGATTCTGATGATGTAGAAATCTCAGAAAATTCGGAATTTTGATTATTAGATTCCCCACCACTAAAGAAGCTTGTGAATTCATCATTATTTCCATTGAATAATTCTTGCACACTTGACCATTGAGAAGGAGTGTCTGACCGTTGGGAAGGTGTGTTAGTAGTAGAATTTGCTTTTCTAAAAATCAGGGGAGGCGATGAATATTGAGGTGAAGTAACAACTGCATCACTCGTTTTGTTTTCAACAGTATTAAGCTGTGGAGAATTGAGTACCGAAAGTTTTTGTTTTCCAACATTCAACCCCAAGGAAGCAGGAATTAAAGAATTAGATTCTTGAGGTTTGAGTTGTAATGAAGTGTCTGGAAAAGAATCGACTTTAGTCGAACTCTGCCCAGAAGTTGTTTTTTCCGGTTCTTTAGCATTGGGTGGCTGTAAACTTGGAAGAATAATATCGTCGGGTGTACCGCCGGTGTTGATGTGCTGTAGTAGAGGTAGATTTTTCTGTGCATCCCTGGTATTAATGACAAACTCCCCAGGTGTCAGCATTGCAGGTACTGTATCCGAGGGTGCTATCTGCTGTTTATTTTGAATTTGGGAGTCTGTTACTTGACCACCAGTAGCATAACCTTTAGGTGCTGGCAAATTTTGAATGGTGGTGTTTTGTTCAACTTCAGGTGGTGTGCTTACCTGATTTTGGAGAAAAGCTGGCTTTTCTGAGATATCTTGGGGATCTGAGGTATCAACAAAGGTTGAATTTTCAGAGTTTTTAGGATTGGCGATCGCTCCTAATAATTCTGACTCTATTATTTGTTCATTTTCAGCTATTTTTGGGAAAATATTCGATGTTTCCCCGACATTTGACGACACATCGCTAACTTTTGCTGCTTCACCAATGTCAGGCGATATGTTGCTAACTTTTGGTGCTTCAATAATCTCCGGCAATGTGGCGTTGACTACTGGTGATTCACCAATGTCAGACGATATGTTGCTAACTTTTGGTGCTTCAATAATCTCCGGCGATGTGGCGTTGACTACTGGTGATTCAACAATTTCAGGAGATATGTTGCTAACTTTTGATGCTTGAACAATCTCAGGCGATGTGGCGTTGACTACTGGTGATTCTACAATTTCAGGGGATATGTTGCTAACTTTTGCTGTTTCAACAATCTCAGATGATATTTTGCTTTCAACAATTTCAGGAAAGATATTGCTAACTTTTGGTGCTTCAACAATCTCAGGCGATGTGGCGTTGACTACTGGTGATTCTACAATTTCAGGGGATATGTTGCTAACTTTTGCTGCTTCAACAATCTCAGGTGGTGCTAAGATAGGCTGATTTTCTGTAGACTCGCTGATAGTATTCTCAAGATTGTTGTCACGTTGCAGTGAAATTAGATTTGTTGGGACATCTGAGACATTAACTGCGGCAGTAGATTGTGACTCTGAAGTTACTAACTGTTCTTTGTCACTAGATTTTTGTAATAAACTAGATGTCTCTTCAATATTTGCTGAGGTAGGTGTTAATTGAACAGGCGCAGAGGCTAAAGATTCACTCGTAACACTAGAGTCAATTTCTTGTTGTGACTCAATAGGATCTTTTGGAACTAAAATAGGTTCTAGGGTAGCACCGCTGTGTGTCTCTACAGGATTTTCAGTAATTGCTGACGATAAAGGAGCATTTTTTAGAGAATTATCAGCGACAAAATTACCTGTGTGAAAATTACTCGTGGTGTTTTCTGATATTAAATCTGGCTCAATAGTATTATTTGTATTTAGCGATTCTTGTTCCGGTGATGGAGAATTGGGGATTGGTAATATTTCTTTTTTTTGAATTACATTTCTCAGAGAAGGGGTGCTTTGATTCTCAACTTGAGAAGTAAATTCATCGGGTTCAATATCTTGTTGCAGTGGCGTTGGGCTAACTGAGATATCTGGAATATCAATTTTTTGTGATGATGATTGACTGGTTTGAATATCTTGTTGCAGTGGCGTTGGGCTAACTGAGATATCTGGAATATCAACTTTTTGTGATGATTGACTAGTTTGAATATCTTGTTGCGGTGGCGTTGGAATGACTTCTGATACTTCAGTTACTACTTGTTGTTGATTATTGTTAAAGTTACTAGGTGAGCTAAATTTTTCCTCGTCATTATGAGATACAGGAAATTCTCTCGGCGAATTCTCTGCTAATTCACTTGTGTTATCGTCTAATTTTTTATTTTGCTGTAATGGCGAAATATTTTTGGAAATAGTCGGTTCTGCGCTAGATAAACTAGATGGTAACTCAGAAATTACTTGCGATTCTTCCTTGGCTATATTCCTAAACAAAGTTGGTTGATCTTGAACATTAGGCGAAGTAGATGCCGTGATGCTGGGTGTGGTATTACTAATCGACTCATCATCAATTGTAGGATTATCTAAAGCAAGATTATTGTTTTCACGCAGAGGTGCCCAGGCGGGGAGAGGATCGGAAGTTTGAGATTTTAATATATCAATTTCATTTATTTGGGGAATGCTCGGATTGACCTCAGGAGATAGAGGTTCATCTGATGGTATTAAGTTATTTTGATTAAGATTAATAGGAATATTGCTTTTATCCGCAGCTTGTATGACATTCTTAGCCGCAGATGATTTGACCGATTTTTTAGTAGGAGATTTTGTTTTTGTTTTTGGTTGCTGTTGAGATTTATTTGTTTGTTTTGATTTAGATTTAGTTTGATTTTTACTTTTACTTTGTTTTTGAATCTTTATTTCTGGCGAGACATCATTAATTGTATTATTCTCAATGACAGTTGGCAGTCTTTCTGGAATATCGCTTTTGATGACTTCAGTAGGGTTAAAATTATTATTCTCTTCTGAATCTATTGACTCAAAAGGATCAAAATCAATAAATGGAAATCCGCTGTTGATATCTGGATTATCCCAGCTATCCCAACCTATTACTGGTTGTATCGATGGTTCTTGGTCACGAGATAATAAAAATTGAGAAGACGTGACTAATGGTGCTTTGGTTTGTCTAGGACTGATAAAATTACTTCGTGAATGCAGAAAATCAGACTCTTTTCTTAAGACTAGTCTGTGAGTATTAGATAAAGATGATATTACACCAAGTGGATGAATATTGTTTCCTAATAGAGGTTGAATGACTTGCATAGTTATAGTGGGAAAATAGTCAATTAACTAGAAACGAAATATCCTGTTTTATCATTTCGTTGTACAGAATTGCCTCCTCCTGTAGTTCTGGCAACTTTTAAGCCTTCATAAGCTAAAGTTAATTCCTCAATGGCCACTGCTTTACCATCGGCTTGGAGTGCAGGTGTTTTCCAGGTTACTGGAATAGCACCAATCAAAGTCCAACTCATCATCGTTTCACCGGCTTGATTAAAAATCAGAATATTGACATTCCGTCGGGATGTTGCATCTTGTTCATCAAAAACTGCATTTATCCAGTTCCAAAAACCTGGATGGTCGGTAACTCCACGTTTAAGAGTTACGTCTGCAAATTCTGTATGACCTAAATAAATTCTCTGCTGGTCGTTGACACCACCTTCTTGAAAAACGTTTTTCTTAATTTGAACACTCAAGCCTGTACATTCAGTAAAAGATGCAGCAATAGAACTATCTATTTCTATGTAAAAACGATTACTAGTGACATAATTTAATTCGTGAGTTACGTTGCCGTTATTACCATTTCCAGCCATTAAAACCACCTTTGAGAACTATAATTACCTATTCTTTCGCGCTGCGATCGCAAATCTTCTTGCAAAAGTTTATACACCTGTTCTGTGAGATCGTTCAGCAGCAGTGAATCGTTGAGGTATTTACTTGCCGTTTGAGCGACTTTGCCGGCATCAGAACTCACTGAAACCCCAGCATATCCAGCAGTGCCGCCAACGTCTCCATTAAATGTGAACAAAGTTTGTTGTTGACTTGAGTCCATAAATAAAAAAACTCTCCTAGAATCCAGGCTAAAGGTAGTGCATCAGAATCAAAAGTAGCCAAAAGTCGAACTTGATTTCGCATTGATTTCACAGTTGCGATTAATTGTCTTGGAAGTGCGATCGCACTAAACTAGATATTGGTATCAGCAAAATATTCATCTACCAACTGGTTGGGCATCAGAAAAAAATGAAAGAACGCATCATTCAGCCCAAAAAAACTACCACAGATTCCTTCTCAATACCTGCACTGAGACTACCAACCCGCGGTTTTGGTTCACAGTCCTCTGGTGCTTCATCCCAAGCAGTGCTAAATACACCTCTAGGACACGACATTAGTCGAATACCCCTGCGTCGTCCCCAAACCAAACTCACGGTTAATCAGCCAGGAGATATTTACGAGCAACAAGCTGATAGAATGGCGCAGCAGGTAGTGGGAAGATTGGCAGAACCTGGAAATCCTTCGTCTATGCAGCGTCAACAGATCCCCCAAGAGGAAGAATTGCAAATGAAACCTCTGGCAAGTTCCATCACACCTGTGATGCAACGGCAAGAAATACCAGAGGAAGAAGAAGAATTACAAATGAAATCTCTCGACACTAGCACGCTGCAACGAGAGTCTCTGCCAGAGGAAGAAGAAGAAGAATTACAAATGAAATCTCTCGACAACAGCACGCTACAGCGAGAGTCTCTGCCAGAGGAAGAGGAAGAAGAATTACAAATGAAATCTCTCGACAACAGCACGCTACAACGAGAGTCTCTGCCAGAGGAAGAAGAAGAAGAAGAAGAATTACAAATGAAATCTCTCGACAACAGCACGCTACAACGAGAGTCTCTGCCAGAGGAAGAGGAAGAATTACAGATGAAGCCGATGGTGCAGCGTCAGGCTAAAGGTGGGATGGCTGCTAACCCAGACTTGGAAGCGTCCATTAACCAAGCACGGGGGGGTGGACAGCCGATCGCCGACAATATCCGCGAACCAATGGAACAGGCGTTTGGCGCAGATTTCAGTGGGGTGAAGGTTCACATAGATAGTCAATCAGATGAGTTAAATCAGTCAATTCAGGCGCGTGCTTTCACGACGGGACAGGATGTGTTCTTTCGGCAGGGGGAATATAATCCTGGGAGTCGGGGAGGTCAGGAGTTGTTAGCGCATGAGTTGACTCACGTTGTGCAACAAAATGGGGGGATGGTGGAGCGATCGCTCTTTGCCAACGAAACCCCATCGGCGTCGCTAAGCGATGGCGGTATGCAGGCGAAAGGTGGCATGAACTCGGTCAGTCGAATGCTCTTGCAGCCCATCGCCCGACCGAGTTCATACTGCGCTCAACAAGTGATCCAGCGTCAAGCCGAACTAGGGAGCATCCAGATTGAAATGTCAGGGACGGTCATCTCCAATTCACACATTTCAACTAACGACCGTCCCGAAGGGGCAATGAAGGGCGAAGAGGGTAGCCATACCACCGCCTGGATTGTCACTGTGGAAGGCATCCGCCAATCGATTCAGGGCAAGACAATCGACCAAGCGATTGGAGTAATTAACAATTTATACAAGCTGGCGCAAGAACTTCCTGGTGTTGATCGTGTGGATGCACTTTCCAAAGAACGACGCGAACACTTGGATACAATAAAGGACAAAGTAGACACGAATAAAAAAGCAGCGAAGACCGCGCCGTCACTTGACACCTTGCAGGAATACATTAGCGGCTTGATGGCCTATCGGAATGCGCTCCCGCTCTCCGCAGCTAAACGAGGGGCATTGGCTGATTCTGGTGCAG
This sequence comes from Nostoc sp. FACHB-973, assembly GCF_014698115.1. Lineage (GTDB taxonomy): Bacteria > Cyanobacteriota > Cyanobacteriia > Cyanobacteriales > Nostocaceae > Nostoc > Nostoc muscorum. The sequence continues at coordinate 72,067 of NZ_JACJSJ010000007.1, read as the reverse complement.
AGGCAAATTCAATAGCGAAATTACGCAACTATCAGGCAGAGACACCGGCAGCCTTGCGGGCTGCCATCTTCAAGCTGTTAGACAAGAAAGCGGTGGCTGATTTTCAGTCGAACGCTGAATTTGAAGAAGATCAAGACGAAGACATGCTCGAGGTCAGCATCGATAACCCCGGTTCATATAACGATGACGACGATCAAAACGCTCGTGTCATCGATATTATCACTCAACATTTAGAATGGGTCAAAGGGTTGTTCCCGGCTGCCTACGTCAAAGCAGGGATCTCGAACGACCACATCCTTGACGAGTTCCTGTTCTCTTCAGGTGGGGATTTCGGTTATCGAGAAAACTTTGAAGACAATGTGAATGCCCCAGACTTGCCCAAGAACACGCCTATCCCTGCTCCGATCCCAGCCAACGACCGCTTTTCGACTCAGGTTGTCCTTGATGATACTGACCATAATAAAGTTGCAGCATTGATTGTTACGGGTCGTCCGCAAGGGGTATTCGGCGGGCAGGATCGTAAGCACACGACAGCGTGGGCAGTATTTGTACGGGGTGCAACGCGCAAAACTGAAGGGCAGACGTTAGCACAAGCCGTCACTGGAATCAAATCATTGTTGACTGATGCTAAAGCCATGCCCGGAGCAGAGGATACCCAAGTAAATGCAATGTCCGATCAAGGAACTGGCCGTGTCAAAGCAGCGCTCGTCACAGCCGATACCGCGCAACTGGCTGCCGACACCGCGATCCGGAGTGGCAACCTTCAAGCAAAGCAGAATGCTCTACAAGTCTTTGTCCATGCGTATTTGGCTTACCGCAACGCGCTACCACTCTCAGCAGCATTGATTTCGTCTGAGCTTTCAACATCGGGTGGTAAGGCGGAGCCGAAAAATCTAGCGACATTAGATTCGTTTGAAAATGGTGCGAGGCTCAGGACGGAAAAGGAAAAAAATAGCGCTGTTGAATCCTTTTGGAAATTGTTCGATCTAGGTACCTTAAAAGTATTGACCGATGACCGATACAGTCCACCAACTATCAATACTGCCAATGTTAGTTATAAAGCAGACATGCCCGGTGTGGCAACAGCGACCAATAAACCTACACGGATATTGAATATCCTGGCTCAACACATCCTCACCATGAAGAGTGCTTATCCAAATACCACCGATCGCATCCAAACTGAACTCAGTACGTCACTCAACAATATATTAGGGAAGGTGTTCAAGAATGAAAGACGCATTAAAACAGTAGCTAATACAATTCGGCAGAAAGTAGGTTGGCCAAGCAGAAAGTGATTTTAGAGAGATCTTGTAGGGTGGGTTAATGAAATGTAACGCACCTCCGTAATGTCAATTGACGTTGTGTTACTCTGACGCTAACACACCCTACGCAAAAGTGCGATCGCCCTGGAGTGTTTTTGTGCGATCGCCTCCTATTGTAGGGTCGAATAGTACTTACTTAAACAAAAGTAGCTGTCCAGATACCCGACTTCTTGAAGGAAGTCGGGTATCTAAATCCTGACTTTTCACGTCATGTGGAAAAGCTAACACAAAACCTAACCCCCCAGCCCCCTTCCCTACTAGGGAAGGGGGAGAAATCAAAGCCTCTCTCCTTGCAGGGGAGAGGTTTGGAGAGGGGTTTTCCAGATACCGTGAAAAGTCAGATCTAAATCCAGGTTAAGTAAGTGCCATTCGCCAATAGGGTACGTTAATGAAATGTGACGCACCATCTATTTATTGACCAATCAGTTATTATTAACCGTGACCATCGATCTTTTAAAACCATGCGGGTGATTAGCCGGAGGACTTTGCGAGAATTTTGGGAAAAGCACTCAACGGCTAGAGATAGCTTATTATTATAGCGGTTCCCATTCAGATGGGGTACAACATGATATCACGAGGTGTAGGGGCACGGCAGTGCCGTGCCCCTACAGGTGTACCTTATTAGGCCAGGAAGCGCTATATGGTATGACAGAATCAGTAAATCCTCTGTTGAGAACTTTGCTCAATTGCGTCAACTGTTTCCCTCGGCTGATGTGGTTAAGAACTTCACTGTTTTTAATATTGGTGGCAATAATTATCGCTTAATTACTTACATTGACTATCAAGCACAAATGATTTTTATTCGTGCCGTTTTAACCCACGCAGACTATGATAAGGAGGAATGGAAAAATGACAACTGGTTTAACAACTCCTAGCCCTTATTACCTGAATTTAATGGCAGAATTTCCACCCCGTCCTATTACCAATGACGCTGAATTAGTAGCAACTCAACAAAGAATAAACTCAATAATAGATAATAAAAATCTTAATCAAGACGATCGAGATTATCTAAGAGTATTAGGGATATTAATCTATGACTATGAAGAAAAAAATGAACGATTTCCTGAATTAACTGATGAAGAATTATTACAAACTTTAATGAAAGACTACGATCTAAAAGTTCAGGATTTATTAGGAATATTCGATGGAGAACAAACAATTTTAGATATATTGAATGGCAAACGTAACCTTAATTCTCAAGAAAGCTTTAAAGTGCGATCGCTGATTTTGTAACAACAGTCGAATAGCGGAGTTACCCAGTATGAGAGGCAAGGGTGTACACACAAATCTTTTGACCTGCACCTTTGTTGCATCGACCTGCACCTTTGATGCATCGACTTGTACCTTTGATGCATCAACCTGCACCTTTGTTGCATCAACCTGCACCTTTGTTGCATTGACTTGTACCTTTGATGCATTGACCTGCACCTTTGATGCATCGAAGAGCAAAAATTAATCTTTTCTGTCTTACACAACAACTTTAAAAGATTTGTTGGCATATTATTACTTAGCAAAGTCTTTAGCCGTCAGTGAAAGTTCACAATTCAAATTATTAAAAAACTTGGCTAGAGACTCTGCTTGAGATTTGCTAATTTCCCTTTCACCATTAATTATCTCTCTGACTTGCTCAACAGAGCCAATAACCTCGACTAAAGTATCTGGCTTCACCTTAAACTCGTGCATTAATGACTCTAAAGTAGCCACAATTGTAGGCTTACTCATCGGATAATGTTCAGTTTCGTAATTCTCAATCAGAAGAACCAACAACTCGAAAAGTGTCGTTTCAGTCTACAATCAAACGATATAGCGGTTCCCATTCAGATGCGGTACAACATTATATCGCCAGGTGTAGGGGCACGGCAGTGCCGTGCCCCTACAGGTGTACCTCACGTTTGTCGGGAAACGCTATAGTTATTACCTTTGATGTTGAACACAGTAAAGTTACCAACCGCTTTTGCCTTGGGATACCTTTTTTGAACATCTAATAAATTAGACCACTGAGCTTTAGAAGCAAACTCATACCAGTCATTGAGAGCATCTTCAGAATCAGCGTGTTGAACCCAGAATTCCCGCAACTTCACTTTGCTGATTACGTGCATCTTTTGTGCAGATTTACCTGATATTTTTACATATTCCTAAATTTGTGAGTAAAGCGCAACTTAATTGTCGCCCTTAAGCAGAAAAAGGAACTGCATTTGGCATTGACTGTAGACTTTTGATAAGTTGTATTACAAGTGCGATCGCACTAAACTAGATATTAGTATCAGCAAAATATTCATCTACCTACTGCTTGGGCATCAGAAAAAAAATGAAAGAACGCATCATTCAGCCCAAAAAAACTACCACAGATTCCTTCTCAATACCTGCACTCAGACAGCCAACGCGCGGTTTTGGTTCACAGTCCTCTGGTGCTTCATCCCAAGCAGCGCTAAATACACCTCTAGGACACGACATTAGTCGAATACCACTGCACCGTCCCCAAACCAAACTCACGGTTAATCAGCCAGGAGATATTTACGAGCAACAAGCTGATGCAATGGCGCAGCAGGTCGTGGGAAGATTGGAACAACTTGGAAATCGTCCGTCTATCCAGCGTGAACAAATGCCCCAAGAGGAAGAATTACAAATGAAACCTCTGGCAAGTTCTATCACGCCTGTGGTGCAACGGGAAGAAATAGAAGAAGAATTACAAATGAAATCTCTCGACAACAGCACACTACAACGAGAGTCTCTGCCAGAGGAAGAGGAAGAAGAAGAATTACAAATGAAATCTCTCGACACTAGCACACTACAGCGAGAGTCTCTGCCACAGGAAGAGGAAGAAGAAGAATTACAAATGAAATCTCTCGACACTAGCACGCTACAGCGAGAGTCTCTGCCACAGGAAGAGGAAGAAGAAGAATTACAAATGAAATCTCTCGACACTACCACGCTACAACGAGAGTCTCTGCCAGAGGAAGAGGAAGAATTACAGATGAAGCCGATGGTGCAGCGTCAGGCTAAAGGTGGGATGGCTGCTAACCCAGATTTGGAAGCGTCCATTAACCAAGCAAGGGGTAGTGGACAGCCGATGGCAGACAACATCCGCGAACCGATGGAACAGGCGTTTGGCGCAGATTTCAGTGGGGTGAAGGTTCACACTGATGGTCAATCAGATGAGTTGAATCAGTCAATTCAGGCGCGTGCTTTCACGACGGGACAGGATGTGTTCTTTCGGCAGGGGGAATATAATCCTGGGAGTCGGGGCGGACAGGAGTTGTTGGCGCATGAGTTGACTCATGTTGTGCAGCAGAATGGGGAGGCGGTGCAGCGATCATCGCAGCTTACAGACACCTCATCACCGCCAACGATGGAAATTAGTAAGCAAGTCAAACCGGCAATACAGCGCATAACGGAAGAAGACGCTCATCAAGCAGTATTCACCTTTGGTCCAAGAGCGCAAGCCCACGATTACACAGCACAACAGCTTAAAACAATTATTCAACACAGGTACAACGAGATCCAAGAAGGTGAACAGCAATTTATGCTACTGGGCGATGGATTTGAAAACAACAACAGATTATATGGACAAATAATTTACAATTGCACCCAGGAAAATGGAATCCACCACATTCGTATAACCCACGCACACGGGCGTGGGAGGATGGGATAATTCTAAAAGAGAAAAAGCAACTTGATTTTGCATTGATTTTAGACTTTTGATTAATTGTGGGGGAAGTGCGATCGCCCTACTCTAGATACCTGTATGAGTAAAATCATCATCCACCCTACTGCTCGGCGGGCATCAGGAGAAGCAAATGAGAGAACGCGTAGCCAAGCCCAAAAAAGCTAGCAGTAGTTCCTTCTCAATACCTAAACTCAGACAACCGAAGCGCGGTTTTGGTGTAAACTCCTCTGGTCAAACAACTGCCGATTTGCCATCCCTCAACAAACCTCTAACACACGACATTAGTCGAATATCGCTACACCCACAAACAAAACTCACAGTTAATCAGCCGGAAGATGTTGAGGAACAAGAAGTTGAGACCGTAGCACCACAGGTGATGCAGGGGATGAATGAGCCTGAAAATCACCAACTTGTGCAACGGGAAGAACTGCCAGAAGAAGAAGAGGAACGGACGGGGGCAGAATTTCAATCTCAGGAATTAAAGGAAGAAGAATTACAAACGAAGCCTCTTGATTCTTCTGGCCAAGCAGTTACTCAGGAGCAACCCCTAAACGAACCACTCACCCACGACATTAGTCGAATGTCACTGCGCGTGCAGACAAAACTCACAATTAATCAGCCAGGAGACATTTACGAACAGCAAGCTGATACAGTAGCACGCCAGGTGATGCAGAAAATAAGTCAGCCTCGAAATCAGCAGTTTATCCAACGCGAGGCTTTGCCAGAGACTGAATTACAAAGGAAATTTCTAGTTGGTTCTGCCATTCCTCTGGTACAGCGCCAGGGTGGTCGTGTGGTAAGCACATCTGGCCTCGAAACTTCCATCCAACAGGCACGCCAAAATGGGCAGCCACTCTCAAAGGATATCCGCCAACCAATGGAAGAAGCCTTTGGCGCTGACTTCAACGGCGTCAAAATCCACACAGATAGCCGCTCTCACGAACTCAACCAAACTATCCAAGCTCGTGCTTTCACCACAGGACAGGATATTTTCTTTCGTCAAGGAGAATACAATCCGGGGAGTTATCAAGGCAAGGAATTACTTGCTCATGAATTAACTCACGTTGTCCAACAAAATGGCCAGACTATTGGGCGGCAAACAGACCCATCGGCAACAGCAGATATAGATATTCAGCGGCTTTGTTGCTCAGAATGTGGGCAGGAAGAGGATGTTTTACAAGCTAAAGAACTTCCCGACCGCACCATCCAACTTGCTCCTGATGTAAATACTCAAGTTTCTCAACTAACCACAGAGCAGAATGCTACTGAAGTTGAGAATGATATACGTCAGAAACTTGATAACAATCGCGCAACACAAGCAAGTCTCGGCGTTCAATCTCCCGTTGCGGCCGGAACAACAGAACCACCACCGGACGAAAACCCCGAAACACAACCTGAGTCTCAAAAAAAGGCGGAAAGCGATTCCGTTGAAATGGCTGCACCCCAAGATGAATCTTCACCAGCAGTTGAAACTCAAGCAGACAAGCCTAAAGATGATGTCGAGTCACAGGCTAAGGCTGCCAGCCCGGAAAACACCGCAGATAAAGGTGGTGATGTCAAGGGTGAAGGCAAAGAAAAGTTACCCGAATCACAGGTAGCTCAAGCAGGCATCGCTGAAGCTGTCAGTTCCCAAAAGAAAGATGTCGAAAACAAAGAAAAGGCACCTGAATCGCAAGCGGTAGGAGCAGCTGAGGCTGGTAAAGCTGTCAATCCGGAAACGAAAGCAACTCAAGGTGGAGAAAATGCACAACAAGCTGCTGCTGTCAAGGGTGAAGGGTTAGAAAAATTACCTCCACAGGTTAATAACCCAAATCCCGAAAGCATGGCGCAAGCCGTCACCCCGGAAACTGTGGCAGAGAAAGAACAAGCCAAAACAGCAGTTGTGGCAGCACAAGCCCAGCAAAATGCTCTAAATGCTCAAACTTCCCAATTAGCAGCAACAGGAGTTAATTTTGCACCTCCTGAACAGGAAGAGACAGCCGAAGGAGAACAGCAAAAAGCTGAGGCGATGAATATCACAAATAGCTTTTTGGCTGAAGCGGCTTTGCGAGTGCAGACAATTACTCAGTTGGGGCAAGGAATTGAGGCGCGTATCCAAGGTTCAACTGAAAATGCTAAAGCCTCTGTAATGGCCGCAGTTGAACAACAAAAAGCAACTGTTACAGCCCAAATTGCCCAGCAGCGCGAGCAAGTGCAAAGTGAAGGACAAGCGATCATAGCCCAAATTCAGGCACAATATCAGGCAGCAGCAGCCACAACTTCCTCCACAACTGCCACAGAACGTCAAAAAGTTGCAACAGAATATACAACGTCTCTCCAGAAAGTAGATGAAAGTGAAAGCAGCCAGCTAGCTAAGATTGAGGAATTTTATACCCAAGCAAAAGAGAAATACCGTGCTGCTGGCACCAAAGTCGGAGACGAAGCGATCGCCTTTGGTGAACAAAAGGCCACGGAATGGGAAGCTCAACTTACTGGTAAAGATGATAACTTCTGGGATGGGCCACTTACAGATAACCGACTCAAGGCCAGGGCAAAAGCAGCCAGAGAAGTCGCACAACAATACAAAAACGGTTTAGTTGATGAAGGCAATAAACAAGCTGATAGCGTCGATCAAGGCAAACCGAAGGATATTGAAGGAATCCATAACATTGCTAATGAGTCTCGCCAACAACTCCAAACTCTGCAACAACAAACTCTAGACAATTTAAACTCCGTTGAACAGCAAGTTTTGTCTCAACTCGCAGATGCACAAACCCAGTTGACTCAAACGGCTAACCAAACTCTGCAATCTACATTACAGACTTTAGACCAACAGCAAACTGCTCAATTACAACTCTTGTCAGTTTACGGTCAAGAGCAAGTATCGGCAATTGAACGGGATGCCCAAAAAGCGATCGCTTCCATCCAAGATGGCATCAACCAAGCTGCTACCAGTCTGCAAACTGCCATCCAAGATACCCAAGCCCAACTCCAGGGAATGCCAGCGCCAAATCCAGAGGAGTTGAGTGTCACTTTAGCAGAAATTTTGGCGCAGTTTGATAACTCTGTGGCTCAAGTCCAACAGCAAACCGAACAGGGGATTGCAGCATCAGAACAAGGTATTGCCCAAGGAGGACAGCAAGCCGTTACGGCGGTAAATGGTATTGCCCAAAGTGGGCTGGAAGAGTCTGCTGGTGTTTCTCAAGAAGCCAAGACTACCTTAACTAATCTCAATCAAGGTGCTACAGACACCTTCAATGAAATTCAGCAAGCCTTCACAACCACAGTCACAACTACCAGCGAAACAGCCGTTACAGCTTTTGGTGAAGTCGCGCAAGGAATTCAAAGTGCTTTTGACCAGAGTAACCAAAACATGGAGGCTAACTTCCAAAAGAGTGTCACTGACTTGGAAGAAGGGTTGCGTGGTTCAATACAAGGAGACAAACAGCCAAATCTCGACTCAGATATCCAAAAATACGCCCAAGAAGCAGCAGATAAAGAAGAACCGCGCTGGAAAACAGTGCTGAAGGTTTTGTTAGTCATTGCTGTAATTGTTGTTGCAATTATCGTTGCCCCAGCAGTGATTGGGGCAGTGGGTGCCTTAGCAGGGGCATTGGGAGCAGGTGCAGCCGCAGGAGCCATCGGTGCAGTTGTTGGTGGGGCGATCGTTGGGGCTGTGGCTGGTGCTGTGATTCAGATCGGCAACAACGCGATCGATGGCAAGAACCTGCTGGATGGTGTGGGTAAAGCAGCCTTGGTTGGGGCGATCGGTGGTGCCTTGGGTGGTGCTGGTGGTGTCTTAGGTAACGCCTTGGGTCAAGCGGGTAGACTGGGTGCAGGGCTGACTCAATCTGTCTTGAAGTTTGGTATTGATGTCGCCTTTGATATTGCTGGTGGTATTTTTGGCAACTTAGCAACAGGAGAACCAATCACTTTAGAAGCAGTTCTCATTGGTGCGGCGATCGGTGGAGCTGTGCAGATTTCTACAGCTAATCTGGGTAGACTTGGTAAATTTGGTCGCAGTGTTGAGGGTATGCAAACCAGTACATTCAAAGCTGGAGAGCGGTTTGGTTCTTCGGTAGGAGATGGAATTAAGACAGGGTTTGGTGGGAAAGTTGATACGCCGGCGATCGGTAGTCCTGATGTGGATGTGCCGAATGTTCAGCGCCCTGATACAGGGGTGCGATCGCCTGAAACTGAAGTCACAGATCCTCAGTCTACGGTAAGATCGCCCGAAGCCGAAACATCCACCGGACGTGGTGTGCAGGTAGATGAACCAGATGCTCAGGTTGGAGGAGTTCCTAAAGATACAACAACAGAATCGCCTGCAACGAAATCCCCAGGTGAACAAGAACAAAATCCGGCAACTACAGACAAAAATCAAGATGTTGTTCGCATTATTCGCCAGGATAACGATTTTGCGAGCCTAGTTAATCACAAAGGTAAAGCAAAATCTCATGTTGTTGAAGATGGTTCCCTGATTCCGGCGAATCCTAACGGAAAAGCAACTCCTCTAGAACACGTTTATGGTAGCGATCCCGCAAAAGGAGACAGTCCCTACACCTCCTTCCTGACAGAAAGTGGTGGTGTTGCCAAGACATACGGCGGTTCAGAAGTCGAACTCGATTTACCAAAATTACGAGCAGATATTGAATCAGGCAATCTCAAGAATGTTGAGGTATTAACCCCTGAGCAGATTTCCAAGATGATTACGGATGAAATTTCTCAAATCGCTACAACTGTTAAAAAAGATATAGATGTCGATGCTGCTGTTGCCAACGGTCCCCAAGGTATTCCTGATTATGTCGCTTCCCTGGGTATCAGTAAAGGACAATCTAGCAAACTTAGCCGTAGGTTGCTGGCATACTACAACACAACACGCGATGGTGAGTACCTCATTAAAGGTACTATTCCGGCAGAGTATCTTAAAGGGCCTTATTCAACTAAAGTTGGGGGTAGCGATACTGAGGTGAAACCGCCTCAGGCAGAAGGCAGTACCCCGGAAACGACGATGAAACCGCCTGAAAGTGGATCTGCTTCGGCAACGGATACGCCAAGGAGTAGCCGACCTGATGCAGATACAGGTGCATCTCAAGGTTTGAAATCAGATAGCGAACTGCCAATGTCGCCCAAAGAACAGGAGGTTCTTCAGAACACTGCTGCAAAGGAAGGTAGCCAATTAACATCAGAAGAGCTGAATACAGAACTTGCAGTGGCAGGAAAAGCTGAACCGAAGGCGATCGATGAGGGAGAATTTGTAGAAGAAATTAAACTGCCCAACGACCACGAATGGAAGCAAAAAGAAGATGGGACATGGTGCCGCTTTTCCCCTAGCCCTGGCACTTGTATGCCACCGGGAGTAGTACCGCATGGAAGGCATCAAATTGAGACATACGATAAATACAAACCAGATAGCAAGAATCAAGGAAAATATAAAGATATAGATCCTGCTACAGGTTTCCGTCAGCGGCCATCAGCTGTAGGTCCGGTAAAACTTGAATTGGAAGAAGTTCCTTCGCTAAAATACGACAAAATTAAACGACCAGTACGTGTGTTTGGAATTGTAGATCCAACAGTGACTAAAGGGCGTCCAAATGCTCCAGAGCCGATATCTGATGTTCGGGTGAGTCAAGCTGAAAGTGGTAGGCCAAAAGTAGGTAGTTCAGGAGAAAATGCACGCAATGAAGGAATTGTAGATGCACAAAAGGGACATGTAATGGCTTTGGAATTAGGAGGCCCAGATATCCCAGAAAACATAGTACCGCAGTGGGGTAATTGGCAAGGAAATGGAGAGTGGAGAAAAATGGAAAAGGAAGTAGAGCAATTAGCTAGAGAAATTAAAGGTAAAAATGGAAATTCTTTGCTCTTTGAAGCCAATATAAATTACAAAAAATACGAAGATATTAGTTTAGCAAATATTAAAAATGTAGGTTTCCCGAAAGGATTTGAGGTAAAAGCGATCGAAGTAGATGCAGCTGGTAATCCAGTACAAGGAGGAATTCAAAAAGATTGGAGTTTCGATCAGTCTCAAGACATTACCGACGATATGATGGCCATGAGAACCTTTGGAAAGACAGATGACATGAGCATATATGATGATTGGAATCCCAAGGCTAAAAAAGGAAAAGGTGCATGGAAGGGCAAAAAACCAGATCCCAGGTACAGACCTTATTAAATTGTGTAATCCCTCTACACCGATGAGCAACTAAAAATTGTGTAAAATGTAATGCCTGCGGTAAGCCGCTGTGCGTCTATGCACAATCTTTTAATTTACTGGAAATTCTCTCATTTGCTGTTAGTAATTTCAAATTAGAGAAGTTTCATCCAGCCGGAAAGTAAAACTAAGGAGATAATTTTAATGCAATCGCTAAATAATCCCGAAGAGTTACTTTTCACCGACCGTGAAGGCAATCGAGGACAACTCCAAGATATCATCGACGATGGTCTGGATGGAGGTTATGAAGACCGCATTCCAGGACTCATAAATTTGCTAAATTCTGGCGAACCTTATCATCAATTATTAGCAGCTGTTATGCTAACTTCTTGGGGGCATCCCGCTGGATTTCAAAAACTTATAGATTGGGCTGCTAATTCTCAAAATGTTCCTTGGAAAGAAGCACCTGTGGTTTATGAACGGATATCGGAAACTGACTCGGCATTTGAAAAGCTAGCTGATGCCCTAAATACCAGTTATTACGCTGATGACAATCAGAAATTAAAGCAATGGCAAATAGACGCTATTAAGGCACTTCTTGGTATATATTATCAATATTATTTTGGTCGGACTTTAGCCCTAGCTATTGTGAGGGACAAAGAAATAGCAAAGGCTGTAAAAAACGAAATTATTGCAGCTATTGAAGCAAGTATGCAAATTTTACAACAACATACATCTTTAGGGTTTGATCTAGCATTTCAAGTCGCTTCCTTACTAATTCCATTAACGCCTATTGATGATAATTTAACTGCAAATTATGCTAATAAATTGATTTCTAAATACTCCCAAAATGAAAGAATTTTGAGGGAGATTGCAAATGCTTTGGGAGATGGTAAAGGAGAAGCAACTTTAGCAACACTTCAACATCTGAGAACATTAAAAATGCCTGCTTTAGTACGTGATGTTGAAAATGCGATCGCTCGTCGTTCACGCAGTTAATTTGTCCACAGCATAACTATAAATTATAGATTAATATGAGCAGTGAAAATCAACTAACATTCTGGACTGATTCCAAGCGATCGCGTTATTTTCTGATTCCCGATAACCAAAAGCTATCTAGGGGTCGCTTTGTCATCTCTACCCTTACTGGCATCCAAAAGAAAGTTACGCAAATTGCGATCGCTAGCTTTGAAATTCCAGAGTCAGCAGCAAAAGCATACCTGGAAAATGAAATGAATCAGGCGATGGCGCAAGCAAAAACTGCTGTCTCTAACCTGATGTTCTTCTCAACACAAACCTCAGAAAAAGCTTCTCCACCAGCTAATGAAACTCCATCAGTCCCAGATATTCTCTCCTCACTTTTGGGTGTTACTCCTGAAGAACTGCAAAACAATCCTGAAGCTGCCCAAAAAGCTTTTGTTAATATTTATACTCAATTAAAAGAATTTTTAGGTGAATCAACCTCGGAAAATTCTACTCAAGTTGAGAGTGCGCGATCGCGTGTACGTTCCTTAAGAGAAACACTACAAGCCCAAGGAATCAACATCAGCGAAGAAATTGACGAACTACCTATTAAGTTACAAGAGGTACTTTCCTCCGCTAACCTTGAAGAATATCTCCAAGAAATTGTTACTAAACTACGGGATTTAACAGAACAAATCGAGCAGTCACCTGATGGGGTTGGACAGAAAATTGATGAGACGATTAAATCTTTGAGTCAAGATTTATTCAGGGATGAAGAAAAGCAACTCGAAGACAAGAAAAAGCAGGATTATAAGCAATCGGCTGAAAATGCGATCGCTCAATCTTTAAAGTTACGTGGTTTTACCTCATTTGGCGGTGGCGATTTTACATCCGTCAAGATTTGAATACTCTACTTAGGCTATTTTATGTTTTTTTAACGTTAAGACAAGAGACGCGATAAATCGGCGTCTCTACAAGAATCAATCTTTTGTAGAGACGCCGATTTATCGCGTCTTTGCTTTGCGATTTGACAACGGCTATAGCAACCTAAAATATCAACGATTCCCGACCCCATACCCCACAAAAAAGAATCAACTACCCCAAAGCCTTATCTCATCAAAACTTTGGTTATTGAGTACATAATTAATACATATTAATAGATGCTAAATCTCAAATGAGATACTAATATTTGCAGTATTTATTGAAAGTTAACTTTCTAGCAGAAGCAGGCAATAGGGAAACAGTGTGCTAATCTTCAGGCTCTTTAATCAAACCTGATTCCTATATAGCGTTTCCCGACAAGGGCGAGGTACACCTGTAGGGGCACAGCAGTGCCGTGCCCCTACATCTGGCTTTGGCTATTTCTAATTTTTCTATTTATACCAATTCTCTCAAATCCGGCAACAGACCTAAATCCAGAAACCCAGATCAAATCTGACGAATCTTAATTACGAATTACGCATCTTTAGACGTGGGGACAAAAATCAAATTATGAACAAAACCTTTGCAACTATCGACGGGAATGAAGCTGTTGCCCGTGTTGCTTACAAATTAAATGAAGCGATCGCCATTTATCCTATCACCCCCTCTTCAGCAATGGGTGAATGGGCGGATGCTTGGTCAGCGGAAGGTCGTCCGAACTTGTGGGGGACTATTCCCAGCGTTGTGCAGATGCAAAGCGAAGGCGGAGCCGCAGCTGCTGTACATGGAGCATTGCAAACAGGTTCCCTGAGTACCACCTTTACCGCATCTCAGGGATTATTGTTAATGATACCCAATCTCTACAAAATTGCAGGTGAATTAACTAGCGCTGTAGTTCACGTTGCAGCACGCTCCCTGGCTACTCATGCTTTATCAATTTTTGGTGACCATAGCGACGTAATGGCGGCTAGGGCTACTGGTTTTGCCCTGCTGTGTTCCGCCTCGGTGCAGGAAAGTCAAGATTTTGCTCTCATTGCCCATGCTGCTACCCTAGAGACGCGAGTCTCATTTATGCATTTCTTTGATGGTTTCCGTACTTCCCATGAAGTGCAGAAAGTCAAACTGCTTGCAGATGATGATTTGCGATCGCTCATCGATGATAACCTAATACTCGCCCACCGCAGCCGCGCCCTCACCCCAGACCGCCCAGTATTGCGGGGTACTGCCCAAAACCCCGATGTCTACTTCCAGTCTCGTGAAGGCGCTAACCCTTACTACAACGCCTGTCCCGAAATTGTCCAGCGAATCATGGACAGATTTGGAGAACGCACAGGCAGGTATTACCAAATCTATGAATATTATGGAGCTAGCGATGCCTCCCGCGTCATCGTTCTCATGGGTTCTGGCTGTGAAACCGTCCATGAAACAGTAGATTATCTCAACGCCCGTGGTGAAAAAGTTGGTGTGGTGAAAGTGCGACTCTATCGCCCCTTTGATGTCCAGAGATTTGTTGCAGCTTTACCTAGTAGTGTACAAGCGATCGCCGTTCTCGACCGCACCAAAGAACCAGGTAGCGCCGGTGAGCCTTTGTATTTAGATGTGGTGGCTGCTATTCATGAAGCGTGGGGAGATGAGGGAGCAGGGGGAGATGAGGGAGTGATGGAAGCAATATCCCCCTCATCCCCCAAAATCATCGGCGGTCGCTACGGTCTTTCATCCAAAGAATTTACGCCGGCGATGGTAAAAGGCATTTTTGATAACCTTGCCCAAAGTCAACCGAAGAAGCATTTTACTATTGGTATTAATGACGACGTTACTTACACTTCTCTCGACTTTGACCCCAACTTCTCCACAGAATCAAATGGTGTTGTCAGGGCAATGTTCTATGGGTTGGGTTCAGATGGTACAGTTGGTGCTAACAAAAACTCCATCAAGATTATTGGTGAAGAAACCGATAATTATGCCCAAGGTTACTTTGTCTATGACTCTAAGAAATCTGGCTCGATGACCGTTTCTCATTTGCGCTTTGGGAAAGAGCCAATTCGCTCCACTTACCTAATAGACCAAGCTAACTTTATTGGTTGTCATCACTGGGGATTTCTAGAACGTATAGATGTTTTAAAAGCTGCTACTCACGGGGCAATTTTGTTGCTTAATAGCCCCTATGATACAGATAGCGTCTGGGAAAATTTACCGCTAAAGGTGCAGCAGCAAATTATCGATAAACAGTTGAAGTTATATGTAATTAATGCCAATCAAGTCGCCCGTGAAAGTGGCATGGGTGGCAGAATTAACACTATCATGCAAGTCTGCTTCTTTGCCTTAGCGGGAGTCTTGCCCCAAGAAGAAGCGATCGCTAAAATCAAACAAGCGATCGAAAAGACTTACGGCAAAAAAGGTGCAGAAGTTGTCCGCATGAACTTGCAAGCCGTAGACAACACCTTAGAGAACTTACATAAAGTAGACATACCACAGACACTCCCCACTCCCCACTCCCCACTCCCCACTCCCCACTCCCCACTCCCCATTCCCAAATTTGTCCAGGAAGTTTTAGGTAAAATCATGATTTGGGAAGGTGATGATTTACCTGTCAGCTCACTACCAGCTGACGGCATCTTTCCTGTAGGTACTGCGAAGTGGGAAAAACGTAACGTTGCCGAAGAGATACCTGTATGGGAAGCAGATGTCTGCGTTCAATGTGGTAAGTGCGTGATGGTTTGTCCGCACAGTGCTATCCGCGCAAAGGCTTATCAAGTCGATGAGTTAGTTAAGGCACCAGAAACCTTCAAGTCAATTAACGCCAAAGATAAAGACTTTGCCAATCAAAAATTTACCATTCAGGTAGCTCCAGAAGATTGTACGGGATGTGCGATTTGTGTAGAAGTCTGCCCTGCAAAAAATAAAGCTGAACCATTGCGAAAAGCCATTAATATGGCACAACAATTGCCATTGCGGGAACAAGAGCAAAAGAACTGGGATTTCTTTTTAAGTTTGCCCAATCCTGACAGACGGCAGTTGAAATTAAACCAAATTCGCCAACAACAATTGCAAGAACCTTTATTTGAATTCTCTGGTGCTTGTGCAGGTTGTGGTGAGACACCTTACTTAAAATTATTAACCCAATTGTTTGGCGATCGCGCCGTCATCGCCAATGCTACAGGATGTTCTTCAATTTACGGCGGTAACCTCCCCACAACACCCTGGACAACCAACGCCCAAGGACGCGGCCCAGCATGGTCTAATAATTTATTTGAAGATAACGCCGAATTCGGTTTTGGCTTTCGTTTATCTGTGGATAAACAAGCCGAATTTGCAGCGGAACTTTTGCAACAATTGGGGAGTGGGGAATGGGGAGTGGGGAATGGGGAAATAATTCCTGAGGATTTAGTTCAATCTATCCTCAAAGCAGAACAAAAATCTGAAGCTGACATTTGGGAGCAGCGGGAAAGAATAGAATTGTTGCAGCAAAAGTTAGATGAAATCCTAACTCTCAACCCGAATCTCAAATCCAAAATCCAAAATCTAAAATCAATTGCTGATTATTTGGTGAAAAAGAGCGTTTGGATTGTTGGCGGTGACGGTTGGGCATATGATATTGACTTTGGTGGTATCGATCATGTGCTGGCTAGTGGTCGCAATGTCAACATCTTAGTCATGGATACAGAAGTATATTCCAACACAGGCGGTCAATCTTCCAAAGCCACGCCACGAGCAGCAGTTGCGAAATATGCCGCCAGTGGTAAGCCTGCGCCAAAGAAAGACTTGGGTATGATTGCCATGACCTACGGAAATGTCTACGTAGCCAGTGTAGCCCTTGGTGCTAGAGATGAACATACCCTAAAGGCATTTTTGGAAGCAGAGGCTTATGATGGGCCATCGCTGATTATTGCTTATAGCCATTGCATCGCCCACGGCATTAATATGACTACAGGCATGAATCATCAAAAAACTCTGGTAGAATCAGGGCGTTGGTTGTTGTATCGGCATAATCCAGAGTTGCAAAAACAAGGTAAAAATCCCTTGCAATTGGATATGCGATCGCCAACACAACCTGTAGAACATTCAATGTATCAAGAAAATCGCTTCAAAATGCTCACCAAGAGTAAACCGGAACTTGCCAAGCACTTGTTAGAACAAGCCCAAGCCGAGGTAGATGCACGTTGGCAGATGTACCAATATCTAGCAAAACGCGAGATTCTTTGAACATTTGCAGTGGTTTTGGTGGCAAACGCGATCGTTTTCGTTACCAAATCGTAGTTTTTGGTGGCAAACGCGATCGTTTTCGTTACAAACACAATTATTTTTGTTACAAAATTGCGATTTTGGTAACAAACACAATTATTTTCGTTACAAAATTGCGGTTTTGGTGATGAAAAATCGCTTCATTTACAATGGTATTGTGTAATAAATAATGATGCAATGCTAATTAATTGCGTCAAAAATTTATTCCTGAGAATTACTTTCTCGTTGTTTACTATCATCAGGTAAATCAATTTTTGGTCGCCTATAATTAGCCAAAGTCATCCCTTCTTCTAAATATACAGCAGAGTATTTACTCAACCCGATACGCTGTGCCGAATAAATTCCGGAATGACCTGAAAATAAGTAACTTACTACACAACCAATAGCAATAAATACCCCTGATTCTAAACCAAATAATTCAATTCCCATAAGAGTTGATGCTAAAGGTGTATTTGCAGCACCTGCAAACACACCCACAAATCCCATTCCTGCTAATAATGGTGCAGGTAATCCCAAAATCAACGACAAAGTATTACCTAATGTTGCACCAATAAAAAATAAAGGTGTCACCTCTCCTCCTTTAAAACCTGCACCTAAAGTTAAAGCAGTTAACCCCAATTTGGCTGCAAAATCCCAAGGTGGTAGCTGATTGTAGAAAGCATCAACGATAGTTGGGATACCAAGCCCAATGTACTTAGTTGTACCAGTTAATCCAACAATTATTGCTATCAGGGCACCGCCGATTAAAGGACGTATTGGAGGATAGGATATTTTGGCTTTAAAAAAGTGACTAATTTTGTGAGTTACTTGAGCAAAAAATCTTGCAACTATTCCAAAGATTACACCTGCAATAATCGCAGAAATTAATCCCCAAATTGTTAACTTCGGTATGGATGCAGCGTGTCGGTATGCTGTATGATGTAAACCAAATAGTAAAGTTACTTGATTGCCAACGATCGCGGCAATTAAAGAAGCAAAAAGAGCGTCGTAATGAATTTTTCCAATGGCTAAAACTTCTAGACCAAATACAGTTCCAGCTAAGGGAGTACCGAAAACTGAAGCAAATCCCCCACTGATACCTGCTGTTAATAAAATTCGCCTATTGGCTCCTTTAAAATGGAAGATTTTAGTTAACTGGTCTGCCAAAGAAGCACCCATTTGTAATGCTGTACCTTCCCGACCGGCTGAACCACCAAAGAAGTGAGTTAAGTCTGTTCCTAGTAAAACAAGAGGAGCCATACGTGCAGGAATAATATTTTTAGGATTATGGATTTCTTCCAGCAAAAGATTATTTCCAGCTTCTACAGTCCGACCAAATTGATGATAAATTAAACCACTTAAAAAGCCACCAATGGGAAGTAAAGCAATAATCCACCGATGTGATTCTCGCCAATCAGTTGCCCATTCTAATGATGCTAAAAGAATCGCTGATGCAGTTCCTGCAAGAATGCCAACTACAAAGGAAATGGGCAACCATTTAATTAGGTGTGGTAGTGCAATAAACGGTTCAAATTGACGAAGATATTTCATTACACTGGCTAGCATTCCATGACTCCTTGAGGCGCTATTTGTAGACTTACACTTTCTACAGGAGAGTCAGGTAATGCATTTAGCCAAGCCCTACTCTCCCGCAGTTAGCGAAGAAAGTAGGAGCCATCAGCCTTCCAAGCGATCATTTTTAGGACTGGAAAGGCGGTTTTGGCGAGCTCCATCGCCATTGATTTTGATATTAAATTAAGGATATCATTTTTGCTTTTGGTCGAATTTAATATTTTAGGACTTCCACTGTCCTCGGCCTCCTCTGTGGTTCAATTTCTACGTCGTGTATTTGTTTGTTTGAGAAACTAACAATAATACAGCTGCGATCGCAAACAAGCTCCCAGCAATAAATGTTGCCTCTGCTCCTAGTGTTTCCCACAAACCACCAGCTAGGAAACTAGCAGGTAAAAGCGCTATTCCCACAGCCAAATTCAGAAATCCAAAAGCAGTACCGCGCAGATTTGCAGGTATACTATTTGCTACTAGCGCCAACAGCAATCCTTTACTCATGCCCAGATGCAAACCATAAAGGGCAAACAATCCCCAGACTTGCCAAGGTGCTTGTACAAAAGCGAAGCCCAGATATACGAAAGCGTATAGAATAAATCCGCCTACCAATAGCCCAAATCTACCCAAGCGATCGGAAAGTATTCCTATTGGGTAAGCGCTGAACGAATAAGCCATATTCATCACCATTAATGTCAATGGTATCAGTGAGGCAGAAATGCCTATTTGCTCGGCTCGCAGCAACAAAAAAGCATTGCTGGAGTTGCCTAAATTGAATAGCAGCGCCACTGCTACAAGTACCCAATATTTTTGACCTAAACTGCCTAAAGCTTCCCATTGCAGAGGATTGCTGCGTTTCCCTTGAGTTTCACTTGCTCCCGGCTCGCTTACTCCTACTGTTAATAAACCTACTGCCAAGAAACCGGGGATGAGTGCTAGCCAAAAAACCAGGCGGAAGTTATTTTCGGAACCAGCCATCAGGGCAAACGCTGTCAAAGGCCCTAAGAATGCGCCGATGGTATCGAGAGATTGACGTAATCCGTAGGCTGCACCACGTACCTCTGGGCTAGTAGAATCAGCAACTAAAGCATCACGAGGTGCGACTCGGATACCTTTGCCAACGCGATCGCCAAATCGAGCTATTAACACCCCAGTTGGACTGGTAGCTATGGCAAATAGAGGTTTAACAAAGGTAGATAACCCATACCCAAACACCGCTAAACCCTTGCGATGTCCCAGGTAATCACTCAACGCTCCCGAAAAAATTTTCAAAACTGAAGCTGTTGCTTCCGCAATGCCTTCAATAATGCCGACAGTCAACACATTCGCGCCTAAAGCTGACACCAGAAATAACGGCAACACAGAATTAATCATCTCGGAGCTAATATCTGTCAGCAGACTGACAAACCCCAATACCCAAACAGTCCGGGGAATTTTCGGAAAAAATTGATTTTGTAGCTGCATATTGCCTATTTGTCTGACAAATTCCCTAAATTTATAGGGATTGTTTTACTTTTTACCTACTGACTACATCAGTTCTGTAATTCTTGAGAACCAATAAGTGATTTCTGGATCGCTGAAGGTAGTCAACCTGGCAATTTCTCTGGCAAGGTGGTAAGCTTTCTCTCCTTTGGGATGTTCAGCTAAACCAGCGTGATTTAGAAGAACAGCCTTCAAATTCCCTGGATATTCAGGTAAGTGAGACATGCCTTGAGGCTCCATCTTACAGATAATGGGATTCCAATCAATGCCACCGACTCGATCGCTTGGACTCATAAATTTTTCTTAATGCAACAGATGTTTCATAAAAACCTTAGCAATAAATTACACTGACTGCAACACTTGTTACAATACACCTATGGATAGAAAGTGTTGGAACTTATTCGTGTACAAAGTACCCGCACAGCCATCGACGCAGCGGGTGTATGTTTGGCGTAAACTCAAAGGCTGGGGCGCACTGTACCTACAGCAGTCGGTATGCGTGCTACCGGATAGAGAAGACTTGCAACAACATTTGGCAGAATTGAAAGCAGACATTACAGCAGGCGGTGGCGAGGCAGATTTATTAACTATTTGGATTGATGAGCCTGAGCAAAATGCTATGTTAGTAGACCGTTTTCAACAGCAGGCAGACCAAGAATATCAAGAGTTTTTGGGGCAATGTCGGGATTTTCATAGCGAATTGAGTCACGAGCGGCAAATAAGTAACCTCAGCTTCGCAGAATTAGAAGAAAACGAGGCGGAACTAGCGAAACTGCGTTCTTGGTTACCTAAAATCCGCGATCGCGATTTGTTTGATGCCCAAGGATACTCACAAGCGACTGAAGCTTTCAAGGCGTGTGAATTAGATTTTCAGCTATTTACTGAACAGGTATATCAAGCACAAGGCATAGACTCAGAACCTTTATGACTACGCACGAAAAAGCTTACAATAGCAATATCTGATACGCCTCGGCAAAGCGTGTACCATCAGCGGTATAGTATGGTGTCATCATCAGAAAGTAATTACCAGCCAGTTGAAAATTCTCAAACAAAACTAGATCAGTTTTTAGTTTGCGGGCTAGGAAGTTTGGGTCAGCATTGTGTTGCCATCCTCAAAGAATATGGTGTTGTTGTGAATGCGATCGACCAAGAACAACCCAAAAATTTGCAGATACCAAATTTATTAAATTTATTAGAAAATTTATTCATTGGAGATTGCCGTCAGGCTAGTGTTTTAGAACAAGCAAACATTAGTCAATGCCGAACTATAATTCTAGCCACTGGTAATGAACGAGTAAATATAGAAGCTGCCTTTGCCGCACGGCTGTTAAATCCTCAAGTTCGCTTGGTTGTACGTTCTGATAAACAAAATCTCAATCAACTTTTAAGTCAGACTCTTGGTAATTTTATTGCCTTTGAGCCGAATCAGATTTCTGCTTCTGGATTTGCTGTTGCAGCCCTGGGAGACGAGCATCTTGGCTATTTTCAACTGGAAGAATACCAATTTCGGGTAGTCAAGCATCAAATTCAAATGAATGATGATTGGTGCAACAAACTACATATATACGAACTCAATACTCTACATCGTCGGGTATTACATCATGCTAATGATTCATCTTTATTACCTAAAGAATTTCATCAATGGGAGCCAGAAGCAAAATTACATCCGGATGATACTATTATTTATATTGAAGTTAAAGAGCAGCTTCTGAGTTTGAAAAAAGTTGCTAATCAGCCTAAGTATAACTGGCAGCAACTATGGCAAGAGATTGTATTAGGCAGAGCAGGGAATAATTTCAAACAGAAAATTCCATATTTGTGGCGAAAATTCCGTAGTTATCAAAGCTTACGGGTGGCAACAATTTGCGGACTGGCAGTACTTTTTCTTTGGTGTTTTGGAACAGTTATCTATATCTTAAATTATCCTGAAAGTAACATAATAGAAGCCTTTTATGGCACTGCTGTTTTACTTTTAGGAGGATACGGAGATTTATTTGGCGGTATTAATTTTAAAACTCCACCAGAGCAAGCTGAACATATGCCAGGGTGGTTGCGATTATTTAGCCTTGGACTAACTTTAATGGGTGTAGGTTTTGTTGGGGTATTATATGCATTGCTCACTGATGCCCTGTTAAGTTCAAGATTTCAGTTTTTCAAGAATTCCCAGCTATTAATACCCCTAAAAAATCATGTTGTACTGATTGGGTTAAATCGAGTCGGTCAACGAGTTGCAGCTTTATTACAAGAATTCAAACAACCTTTAGTAGGTATTAGTAACACAGCACTAGGCGCTGATTTTTTCCACAAAATACCAGTAATTAATGATAGTATTGCCGATGCTCTAGGCAAGGTAAATCTCACTAATAGTAAAAGTGTCGTTGTAGTTACAGACGATGACATGGAAAATTTGGAAATCGCTTTGATGGTAAATGCTCAGAGTCCTACAACTCGTGTAGTAATTCGGACTTACGACCGAAATTTTCGTGATAATGTCGCCCGGTTATTTCCTTATGCTCAAGTTATTTGTACTTCTGCTATTTCCGCAGAAGTTTTTGCGGCTGCGGCTTTTGGAGAAAATATTCTCAGCTTGTTTAACTTTGATAGTCAAACTATTTTGGTAGTCGAGTATATGATTGAAGCTGGTGATACACTCAACGGATTGCTCTTGGCTGAGGTTGCTTATGGTTATGGAGTTGTGCCAATTTTATACCAAAGCCTCAAGCGATCGCCAGTAAAATTAATGCCTTCTGATAATATACAACTTGCGGTTGGCGATCGCCTCATTGTTCTAGCGAATAGTAACAGCCTTCAGCGCATTGAACGCGGCGAAATGTTTAAGAGAAGTTGGCAAGTAGAGGTCGAGAAAGCATTAGCTCAAGATGCGATTTTTGACGGTGCCAACGAAATAAGTATTATCTCAGGATGCAACATCGGCACAGCAAGAAAATTGATGGATAATTTGCCTGGACGGCTACCAAAAGCATTATATAAACAACAAGCTCTGCGCCTAGTGCGGAGGCTAAGTAAATTAAGAGTTACAGCTCGTTTGAAACCATTTTCTGATAATTGAAGAAGAATTCAGAAGTCAGGAGTCAGAATTCAGGAGTCAGGAGTCAGGAGTCAGAAGTCAGGAGTCAGAATTCAGGAGTCAGGAGTCAGAAGTCACAATTCAGAAGTCAGAATTCAGAGTGCAGGTGATTCAATTATTAATTATTTTTTGTTAAATTCATATCGTCAATTAGTCATAAAATGTATGACTAGAGACAGATGCAATTTTTTATTCATCATGTTAAATTTTATGCAAAACAAATAGATTCAGAATTAGTGAATACTTCACCCATAGAGTGAAAAGTTAGAGTTAATACTTGCGGCTTTCCGCATTCATTAAAGAATCGGAATCCTGAATTCTGACTCCTGAATTCTGACTCCTGAATTCTGACTTCTGACTCCTGAATTCTTCTTCATCAAGTGCAGGGGGAAAACCGTACTTATTGGATAGGTTTTCTGCATCATACTATCTAAGTTTAGCTGGATACAATCAAAGTGTGGCTTAATGAATGCTGTTTTCTCTAAAATCTATACAGCATTAGCAGGAGAGCGAAAATATGGGAAATCAATTCAAAACAGCTGCTTTGCTAGCTGCACTAAGTGGTCTTTTGATAGCAATTAGTTACTGGGTAATTGGTGGTAGTAGTGGCTTGATTATTGGAATCGGCTTAGCAGCAGTAACAAACCTGTTTTCTTGGTATCAATCAGATAAAATTGCCCTTGCAGTATATCAGGCACAACCTGTCAGTGAAAGGGAAGCACCGGGACTTTATCGAATAGTGGAAAAGTTATCTCGTCGTGCTAATATTCCTACACCGAGAGTTTATATTGTTCCTAGTCAAACTGCTAACGCCTTCGCTACAGGGCGCGATCCAGAACACGCTGCTGTTGCTGTTACTGAAGGCATTTTGAATATATTACCAGAAGACGAACTCGAAGGCGTTATCGCCCACGAACTCACCCACATTATTAATCGTGATACCCTCACACAAGCGGTTGCTGCTACAGTAGCTGGTGCCATTTCCTTCCTAGCGCAAATGGTGAGTTATAGCCTTTGGTTTGGCGGTGGTTCACGAAATGACAACAGAGGTGGAAATCCTTTGGGTATTTTATTAACAGTAATGCTTGCACCATTAGCTGCAACAATCATTCAGCTGGCAATTTCACGCACAAGAGAATTCTCCGCTGATGCTGGTTCTGCTAAATTAACTGCTAATCCCCGCGCTTTAGCTAGGGCGCTACAAAGGCTAGAAGCTACAGCAAAGCAGATGCCTTTAAATACCAATCCAGCTTTTGAGCCATTATTAATTATCAATTCCATCTCTGGACAATTTTTAGGTAACTTATTCTCCAGTCATCCTGCTACAGAAGCACGAGTTGCAGCATTGCTGAAATTAGAGCAACAACTGACAACAAAAGCTTAATTAGTCCTTTGTTATTAGTCATTAGTGATTTTCAAAATCGAGAATGACTAATAAATAACGCTTTACAGGGTGCATTTTTCATCGATAAGTAAAGTTTGTAATTCAGGATGTTTTAAGTATGAATTCTAACAACATCGAATCCATTGAAGCGACATTTATTGAATCTACTGAATCGACAGTAATTGTAGAAATTAGTTCTCAAACTGAGGAATTAGTGGAAGTTGAAATGGCTGATGAAAGTGATGAAGTAAAGCGCGAAACCAAAGCGCTGATTGAGGCACTAAAAAGACGCGCCCAAGCTGAAGCTGATTCAGCAGGTACTGTTACCCGCGAAACCTATTTAAATGCTGTGCGTCGAGCAAGAGAATTGATTGAAGGAAGGAAAGTTATGGAGCGCGATCGCGTTAATATAGAAAATGCTTGGGCGGTAATTCAAGACGAAGCCCAGAGAAATTGGCACTTGATGATGAAAGATGTAGTAGAATTCAATTTTCGCCTGCAAAAAGCTGCCAAAGCTGCTTGGGAAGCCTTCAATCACCCTTACTCTCAAAATTAAATAGGGTAATGCGATCGCAGTTCATATCGATTAGATCAATGTAGGGGCGTACAGCTGTACGCCCCTACAGTTTGAATTGCCAGGGAATCACCCTAAACCCAGAAAATTTTGGAAATTAGCGCTAAAATTATATTATTTAGACTAAATATAGCGGTTCCCATTCAGATGGGGTACAACATGATATCGCCAGGTGTAGGGGCACGGCACTGCCGTGCCCCTACAGGTGTACTATAACAATTTCCAGATGACCAAAAAATTCCATGCTATGGTAGTCCTCTTATGAGTGACAAACAAATCTTCTCTCTACACTACTAATTTATAAATTAAGGCTGATTACTATATATGAACAATCAACTGTACGATCAAGATTTTAATCTTTGGCGAGAAAGTATTATTGAGCAAATTAAAGAACATCGTTTTAATGATATAGACTGGGAGCATTTACTTTTAGAATTAGAAGACATGGGAAAGTCAGAAAAACGGTCGTTTATTAGTAATTTAACAATCTTGATTGCTCATTTACTCAAGTTGACCGTTCAATCTGATGCTTCTGAGATGATGAAAGGAAGCTGGTATAGTTCTGTGACAGAACATCGTTTTCGAGTAAAAAAGGATTTGGAAGAAAATCCTTCTTTTAAAAATTATATTACTGAGGTTATTTCTCAAGCCTATGCTGATGCTCGCAAACTGGCAATTAAAGAAAGTAAAAACGCTAAATTAGGAGTTAGAAAACCTGGGGAAGCAGAATATCCTTTGGATTGTCCTTTTCTTATTGAACAATTATTAAATGAAGATTTTTATGGAGACAGTGATTAACAGTTACGATACAGAAAAAATAGATCCTCGTAGGGTAGCACAGCTGTGCTACCCTACTAAAACGAGAAATACTATATCAAGTTCAGATAATTAGTTATGATTCCTATAGTAGTCATTGCACCCCAAAGAGCCAAAGCTAGGCTTTGTCTCCCCTCCCCGATGCTTTGGGGAGGGGTTCTCCGTGTAATTCAAAATTTCACAAAATATCTGCCAACTTTACCAGCAGACTATTTGCTAAATCCATTAATCTGATACTATCCGCATCATCAATATTTGCACCACCAGCTAATAGATTTCTCACAGCAGATAACCTATCATCTACTTCAGGACTTCTCCAATATTCTTCTAAACTTACTGCAAAATCAAACAGCGATCGCTCTTTTAAATACTGCCTTACTTTTACAGCTACATTATCATCACTTACCAAAAATTCTTTGATAGCATCTAATCGAGAATTACCTAATATTTCGTCATTTCCCCAGGTTTCTAACCAGTCTCCATCTGCATCTTCAACATAAAAATTGATAAAATCAACCCCGTAAGTTAACCAGTTCTGCTGCATTTGTCTGGCTGTTGCTAAAGCTTGGGCAAAATTATTTACATTGTTGCAGGTGTGAGTTTCTCTTTTGTTAGCCATAAAAGCTGTAATGAGCAGGTAAGTATGTAGGCTAGAATACAAATCTTGTACATTAGAATCCGGAGATGATCAGGAAAATTTTAAATATTTCCCACCAGAAAGATAATCACTGTTATACAGCGCCACATTGACTAACTGGTTCACAAAATTAGCATCCTTGGGGTTGTAACTTAGGAACAGTCCTCTCTCTATTTCCCACGATCGCAGTGTATTTTGCCAAGCTTGGTACTTTTGTTGATTAAGTTCTTCACTGACACTGGTTATTTGAATGCAGAGTGGTTGATTGTTACGACTACTAACAATTAAATCCGTTGCCATCGAAAGGTCGGCAATATAACGCTGCCAAAAACTACCTTCTCGCTGAACAATATCTTGGGCTATATTTCTAATAATATCATCATCACCCTGATTAAATTCACCTGCCATCAATTTTTGTTTCCAAATATAAAATTTGGAATCATTTGCATTAATCCATTTCGGAAAAAGGTAACCATACCAATATCTCTCAATGGGTGTCATTTGCTCAAATTTTGCTTTTCGTTCTTCTTCCGAATGTGAGGATTTTATGATCAGCCAAATTGTCGAATCGGTAATTACTTCTAGGAGAAAAGCAAGGACAAAAGGTTTAGCCGTGAGGGAACCCGGTTTGATATTCTTTACCCAACGGTTGATTTCATCTAATCTTCTCGCTAAATTAGGATCTATCGAGGAAGCTTGCTCGATGAGGGATTTTAATTTATCCTTAATCTCTTTTGCTTGCAAACGATGCCCTACTTTCACATACTAACGCTTTTTTAACACTTACTCAGTTACCAATAGTCAGTTTTGCACTTTGGGTATAAGAGTATCTTTGTCAAGTGTAGAGTTGTATCTATATTCTCTCGCATAAAAAGCGGGGAATAAACTTCTCAAGGTCATCCTTCTTAAGGAGGATCTAAAGTTTTGGATACATCAGCTAGCACTTTTCAAACATCCTCTAAGTCCCCTTTGATAGGTCTTAGCTGACTGTTCGCTGTTCACTGTTTCAACAAATTTATATCTAATTTTAACTGTAAAGTGTCTATGTGAATTTGATCGCGATCAAATATTATCAGGGTTAATGCCCTGTGTACGCAAAAGTTCACGCAGTCTAGCAATTTCTTGTTCTGCTTGTTGGGCACGTTCTTCTGCTTGTTGGGCACGTAAGCTTTCTTGTTGGGCACGTAAGCTTTCTTGTTGGGCTAGTTCTTCAGATGATGGTATCATTTGATTTTCAGTAGTAAAGAATCTTAATTTACCTTCATAAACTCCCAAGTAAAGTTCTAACTGCTGACTCCATAAACGTCCATCAGTGGTGGGTTGAATTTCTTGATACTTGCCATCTACTAAATGAAATCCCTGAAATTCCATTGTTATCGGATCGAACCAGAAATAATCGGGTGTACGGAAAGTATCTTGGTAAACTTGTATTTTGAAGCCTTTGTCAACTGCTGCTGTTGAATTCGACAAAATCTCCACAATCACATTTGGATATTTGCCGTCTTCTTGCCAAACTACCCAGCTTTTACGGTCTTTTTTCTCGGTTCCCAAAACTACAAAAAAGTCTGGGCCTCGGAAGTATTCTGATTTTTTCTGGTTAGGACTGTAATAAATTGTCAAATTGCCAGAAGCATAAAAATCTTGCCTTTCTCGCCACCAGAATTTCAGTAGGCGAATCAGCAAATCGATTTGGTCTCGGTGTAGGTCACTTTCCAAGGGTGGTTCGTCACTCAGTATATCGCCAGGAGGGAAAATAACTTGATCTTCTAAAGTATCATCAGAGATGACTTCTAAGGTAGCAGGTTCAGACATAAGCGATCGCCCCGCAATTATACATTCATTATTTCTGAAAATTTACTAACTGGCAGATGCTTTTAAGAACTTGTAATAACTCAATTGCCCCGGCAGATTCATTGAGATTTAATAATGGCATTAATTGATAAATCGGCTGTTGTTCCCGTCTTAAATAAACAAATTGATAAAGCTGTCCGTTAGTTACCAAACCCCAAACAGATGGTTGTTCTCCTAAACTTTTAAAAGCATAAGTGAGCAATTGAGGTAAACCTTCACTCAAATTAATAGCACTATTTTTCGTTTCAATTACTAAAATCCAAAATGGCGGTGCAATATTACTTTGAGGATTATTGATTGCTAAAATATCCATCCGTCCGGTGATTTTTTTATCTTCATCTTCCACAGCGATCGCAACGCTATCTTCCATTGTCAACCGAATCGGCACATCATAAAATCCTGCTAACCGCATTAATGGCGCAATAGTCAAAAATTTAACCAACCCTTCAGAAATTTTCCCTGCGCTTAAGTAACGATCAAAGTCATTTCTGATTCGCAATAAATCCTGGTGTTCAAACTCAGAGAGTGGTTCTAGACTTAACAAGTCTGTAAATGAACCATTTAAACGCTTTTCTACTTTGAGAAAGCGATGAACATCGTTGAGAGATAGGCTACTGGCTTCGAGAATAAGTGGCATATGGGGAGTGGGGAGTGGGGAGTGGGGAGTGGGGAGGCAGGGGAGGCAGGGGAGGCAGGGGAGGCAGGGGAGGCAGGGGGAGAAATAACCAATGACTAATCACTAATCACTAATGACGCTTAACGAAAATCTAAACACGGTACACCGTAACTGGGCTAAGAATAGTTTTTAGGTAACAATAGCGATTGCGCTCATAAACTATGTCTCAACCAACCATAGAATCAATCCTACAAGAGAATCGCCTTTTCCATCCTAGTTCTGAGTTTTCGCAAAACGCTCATATAAAGAGTCTAGAAGACTATCAGCGACTTTACGACAAAGCCAAAGCCGATCCGCAGCAATTTTGGGCAGATTTGGCGACAACGGAATTAACATGGTTCCAAAAGTGGGATACTGTGCTAGATTGGCAACCGCCTTTTGCTAAGTGGTTTGTTGGCGGTAAGATTAATATTTCTTACAACTGCCTTGACAGACACCTCACTACTTGGCGCAAAAATAAAGCAGCACTGATTTGGGAAGGAGAACCAGGAGACTCGCGTACCCTCACCTATGCCCAACTGCATCGGGAAGTTTGCCAGTTTGCCAATGTGTTGAAGCAACTGGGCGTACAAAAAGGCGATCGCGTTGGTATTTATATGCCAATGATTCCGGAAGCCGCCATCGCCATGTTAGCCTGTGCAAGAATTGGCGCACCCCACAGTGTGGTATTTGGTGGTTTTAGTGCCGAAGCTTTACGCGATCGCTTAATTGATGCGAAAGCCAAGTTAGTAATTACTGCTGATGGTGGTTGGCGCAAAGATGCGATCGTTCCCCTCAAGGAACAGGTAGATAAAGCCTTAGCTGATGGTGCTGTTCCCAGTGTCGAAAATGTCCTGGTTGTCAAGCGCACCGGACAAGAAACTTATATGCAGTTGGGGGGACGCGATCATTGGTGGCATGATTTACAAAAAACTGCATCGGCTGATTGTCCCGCCGAACCAATGGAAAGCGAAGATATGTTGTTTGTCCTCTACACTTCTGGGAGTACAGGTAAACCCAAAGGCGTGGTGCATACAACTGCTGGCTATAATTTGTATACCCACATGACCACTAAGTGGATCTTTGACCTCCAAGATACAGATGTATACTGGTGTACCGCCGATGTAGGTTGGATTACTGGACATAGCTACATCGTCTATGGTCCCCTTTCCAACGGTGCAACAACGGTGATGTATGAAGGTGCGCCCCGTGCTTCTAATCCTGGGTGTTTCTGGGATGTGATTGAAAAATACGGTGTCAATATTTTTTATACTGCACCTACGGCAATTCGGGCATTTATTAAGATGGGCGAACACCATCCCAAGGCGCGAAACTTGTCTTCATTGCGGTTGCTGGGAACCGTCGGCGAACCGATTAACCCAGAAGCTTGGATGTGGTATCAGAAAGTAATTGGTGGCGATCGCTGTCCAATTGTGGACACGTGGTGGCAAACTGAAACTGGCGGTATCATGATTACACCGCTACCAGGGGCAATTCCCACTAAACCAGGTTCGGCGACTCTTCCCTTCCCTGGAATTATCGCAGATGTGGTGGATTTAGAAGGAAACACCGTACCCAACAACGAAGGCGGTTATTTAGCAGTCCGCCATCCTTGGCCGGGAATGATGCGGACAGTCTACGGCGATCCGGAACGCTTCCGCCGCACCTATTGGGAACATATCCCCCCCAAAGATGGTAACTACACTTACTTTGCTGGTGATGGTGCCAGACGCGATGAAGATGGTTACTTCTGGGTAATGGGTCGCGTCGATGACGTATTGAATGTATCAGGACATCGACTCGGTACAATGGAAGTCGAATCAGCCTTAGTTTCCCATCCAGCAGTTGCAGAAGCAGCAGTAGTGGGTAAGCCAGATGAACTCAAAGGTGAAGAGGTAGTTGCTTTTGTAACATTAGAAGGCACCTATCAGGGAAGTGAAGAATTGAGTAAAGAACTCAAACAACACGTTGTCAAAGAAATCGGTGCCATCGCCCGTCCCGGAGAAATTCGTTTTACCGACGCTTTACCCAAAACGCGATCGGGTAAGATTATGCGGCGATTATTGCGAAATCTGGCTGCGGGACAAGAGGTATCTGGTGATACTTCAACCTTAGAAGATAGAAGCGTGTTGGATAAGTTACGGGAAGGCGCGTAGCAATTTTGGATTAATCGTGGTGCGTTACCGTGTAACGCACCCGCAATTTATCATAGGTATTAGAACACTATTAAGGCATTCAGGGCGATGAAACTGAACAGCAAACTGAAATCAGCATTTGTTCAATCTTTTAGCTGCATGACACTGAGTATTATCACTGCGATTGGTCTATCACCATCGGTGTTAGCGGTTTCTGGAAAAGTTTCTTTAGATTCGCCTCAACAGTATCCTCAGAAACAAGCACAGAAACTAGCGCAATTTTCCGACACAGGGCCATCAGAGCGATCGCAGATTCTCCAACAAGCCAATGCTTTGTACAATCAAGGAGACATGAAAGGTGCAGAGGAAAATTTACGCAAATTAATTAAACAATTCCCCAAAGATACCTTTGGACACTTTCAACTGGGAAACGTGCTTTTTCGGCAACAGAAATCAGAAGAAGCAATTAGCGCTTTCCGAGAAGCCATTCGCCTCCAGCCAAAATATGCTTTAGCTTATAATGCGATCGGTATGGTTTACGCTAGCGAAAATCGCTGGCAAGAAGCTATTACTGAATATCAAAAAGCTTTGGAAATTAATCCTAATTATGCTGAAGCACTGACTAATTTTGCCCTAGCAATGTGGCAAACAAATAAAAAAGACGAAGCCCTAGCTTCTCTAGAAAAAGCTTTAAATATCTTCAAAGAACAGAATAGAAAAGAAAGGGTTAATCAAGTTGAGCGAATCATGCAAGAGATTAAAAAATCAGAAGATCCTAGTATTTCTTAAAAATCCTATTTTTCAGTAGATAAAAGTTAACAAAATTTGCTTTTAGGATGCTTTACCAGGAATGCGATCGCTGAAGATGATTATGCGGCGGTTGCTGCGGAATCTGCCATCTGTAAAATAGATTTATGCTGTGTTAATGATTCTTGGGTGGGGATTTTACCTGCCCTTTCAAAAATACTAAAACAGCAATCTACAATAATCTACAATAAGACTCAGATAAACTCTAGGTTAAAGCCTATGACTTCCTTATCGGCATTAACTTTACCTGACCACACCCAGTTACCAGACTCAGATGGTACATTTGTGTTCGCGAAGCGTGCCGGAGGCAAAAATCTTCAGGAGCATCCGCAAAGTATTTTAATTACAGATTCAATTAAACCTGTTCTAGAACAACGCCATCCTGACGGACAATATTGTATTGGACAAGATTCTGGTATTTACTGGCGATTGACAGAACCTCCTGAGAAGGGCGCCGAGGCACCAGATTGGTTTTATGTACCCAATGTACCGCCTACTCTTGATGGGAAAATGCGGCGTTTTTATGTGCTGTGGAAGGAGTATGTTGCACCTTTAATTGTATTGGAATTTGTCTCTGGAGATGAAGAACGAGATAAAACGCCGCCATCGCAAGCAGAAGGTGGAAATGTTGGTAAATTTTGGGTTTATGAACAGGCAATTCGAGTGCCTTATTATGGAATTTATGAAGTAGCAAAAGCCCAGGTTGAGGTGTATCATCTAATCGATTCTACCTATCAACTGATGAAACCCAATGAAAGAGGACATTACCCAATTGCTCCTTTAGGGGTAGAGTTGGGAATTTGGCAGGGTTTGTATCAGAATGCAGAGTTACCTTGGTTGCGGTGGTGGGATGCACAAGGAAATTTACTGCTAACAGGTGAAGAACGTGCTGAAGTTGAGCGACAAAAGCGGCTATCAATTACTGACAAGTTGCGTAATCTCTCTGTTGAACAACTCAATGCTTTAGGAATTGACCCAGAAATGTTGGATTAGGAAACATTATCCTCTACTATAGCGTTTCTCGTTTACGTGAGGTATACCAGTAGGGGCACGGCAGTGCCGTGCCCTTACACTTCGCAACATAATGTTGTACCGCATGTGAATGGGAACCGCTATCGCTTTGGTGAGGTAAAAGCTAGGGGCGCATAGCTATGCGCCCCTACAAATTTTTGTACCTCATGTAATTGATAACGGCTATAACCAATACAACAAATTTAATGAGCGACAGCACTACCAGTTGCCTTCACTTTTTTCAAGAATAAAATAGCAATTCCACTGAGTAACAAAGCAATACCAATAAAGTGAAAACAATCGTTAAAAGCCATTACAAATGATTCCCGACGAACAATATTTGATATAGATGCGATCGCCTGATTTTGTGCTGTACTTAAATCTGCTCCTTTACTGATAAAATACTGCGTCATCTGGTCAATTCGCTGTTGAGTTTCTGAGTTATATAAAGATATTCCATCGCCCAATCTGTTCGAGTGAAATTGTTCTCTGTTTGTTAATAAAGTTGCTAAAAAAGCAATTCCGATAGAACCACCCAGATTCCGCATCATATTAAATAAACCACTGGCGGAACCTGCTTCTTTTGGACTCAACCCAGCAGTGGCAATAGAACTCAGTGGTACCATAATTAAAGGTTGTCCCATTGCACGCACAAATTGCGACCAGCGTAATTGATCTAATCCTGTTTCATGAGTCATTCCCGAATTCATAAATGCACTGATGGAAAACAAAGTCACGCCAACAGCCACCATTAATCGCACATCAATGCGTTGCATCAATCTGGGTATTAAAGGAATAATAAATAGTTGGGGAATACCAGCCCACATCAATACTTCACCAATTTGCAGCGCATTATATTTTTGAATTTGGGCAAGATACAACGGTAAAATATAAATTGAGCCATACAATCCTACTCCCAAAGACACATTCACAATACTGGCTAAACCAAAGTTACGCCTAAACAACAGCCGCAAATTAATAAATGGTTGTTTACGAGTTAATTCTATAAAGAAAAATACTGCCAAAAAAATTACTGCAATTACAGTTAAGCGCACAATCAACGCTGAACCAAACCAATCTTTGCGGCTACCTTCTTCTAAAACAACTTGCAGGGAACCTAATCCGATCGCCATTGCAATAATTCCCCACCAATCACCTTGTTTTAATAAACTAATTTGGGGTGCTTCTTGCTTAATTCCGTACCAAACGCCAGCCAGCATTAATGTACCTGGAATTAAATTGATATAAAAGTTGTATTCCCAACCAAAATTTTCCGTTAACCAACCTCCTAATGTCGGGCCGATTGATGGGGCAAAAACTGCACTAAAACCAAATGCCGCCAACCCTATTGATTGCTTGGATGGCGGTAAGGTCGTTAAGACAATTGTCATCGCTGTGGGAATTAATACTCCTCCACTAAAACCTTGTAAGGCGCGGAATACAATCATAGAATTCAGATTCCACGCCCAAGCACAGCATATAGAAAAGAAGATAAATAGGGCAGTATTTACTAATAAATAACGTCGTAGAGAAAAAACTCTAGATAACCATCCTGTTAGAGGAATTACTACAATTTCTGCAACCAGATAGGCGGTAGAAATCCAAGAACCTTCTTCTAGAGTTGCCCCTAAACTTGCTTGAATATCTTGCAGCGAAGCATTAGTGATTTGAATATCTAATACCGCCATAAATGCACCAAGCATACTTGCTAATACACCAATCCAGGTTCTTAGCGGTACACGATCTGGCGGTATAGCAGGATTATGTCCTGGCTGACGAATTACACCTGTATTAGCCATAGTGTTGTTTCATTTTCTGATTAAATCTTATACCAATCTTGGAATTTTTCGTTATTAGTCATTTGTCCTTTGTCTAAAACTAATGACCAATGACTAATGACCAATGACTAATCACCTATTTAACTTCCACTGCAACTTCCGCAGACATCCCCGGTGTAATCCGCGATTCGTATCCTTGAATACTTTTTTGGTCAAAAACTATTTTTACTGGGATGCGCTGTACAATTTTGGTAAAGTTACCTGTAGCGTTATCTGGTGGCAATAAGGCAAACTGGGCGCCGGAAGCTGGCGAAATACTCTCAACACGACCAACAAAACTGTGATGAGGAAAAGCATCAAGTTTGATTTCTACTGGTTCTCCTGGCCGCATTTTTTCTAATTGGGTTTCTTTGAAGTTTGCAACTACCCAATACTCGTTATCCACGATCGCCATTAATGGTGTTCCCGCTGCAACTCGGTTACCAACTTCCACGTTTTTCCTGCCCACGCGTCCGGCACTAGGAGCGGTAATATTAACGTAGGATAGTTGCAATTGCGCGTCTTTGAGGGATGCTTCTGATTGCGCGATCGCTGCTTTTGCTGCTTCGTATTGACTACGTTTTGCTGTTGTATCTTGGCCGCCAGCTGTGGCTTGTTGCAATCCTCCCTTGGATGCAGCCAATTTCGCTTGGGCGCTGACTACATTTTCTTGGGCTTGTGCTAGTTGAGATTGGGCTTTGGCGACGCCAACTTTGGCTGAAGCTAATTTGGCTTGGGCTTGTTCTACTCCCTGAACAGCAGCATTTTTCTGCGCTACAGCTACATCATACGCCGCTTTGGCTGTGTCTAATTGCTGGCGAGCGATCGCACCTGATTTGTACAATTCGTTGTAACGATTGTAATCTGCTTGGGCTTTTTCCAAGTTGGCATTCGCTTGGGCTACCTGGGCTTGGGCGGCGGGAATCCCGGCTTCGGCTGACTTCACTTCAGCTTGCGCCGCCGATATCCCCGCTTGCGATTCTTGGACTGCTGCTTGGGCAGTGGAAATTGCTGCTACAGCACTGCTAACATCCCCCTGCGCTTGAGTTGTCTTACCAGTGGTGGTTTGTGAAGCTAAGGCAATATTCGCTTGGGCGGCTTGCGCCTGTCCACGGGCATTTTCTAATGCTGCTTGTGCTTGTTGGACTTTACTTTCATAGTCCCGTGGATCTAACTTGACTAACAATTCTCCCGGTTGCACCAGTTGATTATCATTCACCAGCACTTGATTCACAGTTCCAGGAATGCGGCTACTAATTTGGTGAATGTTTCCCAAAACGTTGGCGTTATCTGTTTCCTGGTGGGTAGAGGAATATTGCCAGTAGTTATAACCAAAGGCACCTGCGGCGATCGCACCTACGCCTAATCCTGCCAAAATCAAACCAATGGGTTTTTTCCGTTTCGGTGGAACTTCTTGTTCGTTGGGAGTTACAACAGGTGCTTCTGCTGTCTCTACAGCTTCTAAAGTCTCTGAATCTGTAATCAATTCTTCTTCTAAAACTCGTGTTTGGTTTTCCTTGCGTCCGTTCAAAGTACTAGCGCCCATAATTTTCAACTCCTTGCAGAATGATTTGATTAAATGTCGTTTATTTAGAATGCGTAATATTTAGTTACGAGCCTTTGCTTGGCTTTTATTTAGTATGCGTATTATTTTCTCAAAATAAATCTTAGTGTTGCTTCCTCCAGTTGGGTGATTGTGGGAGGATCTTTAGGAGAGGTTAGCGATCGCCCGATTCAAAATGTCGGAAAATAATTCTTGGTCAGCAAGGGAAATACCGCCCATTGCTTCATCACGAACTGCTGAGGCGATTGGAGGTAAGACGCTTTGTAGTTCTCTACCTGCATCCGTTAGCCAGATTCGCCAGATGCGGCGATCGTGAGTATCCCGTTCTCGACGTACCAAGCCGCGTTCTTCCATGCGATCTAATACCCCCGTTAAAGTACCGCCCACTTGTTTGAGTTTGTCCCCAATACTAGAAGTAGGTAAACCATCTTCTTGCCAAAGACAGCACAACACCAACCAGTGAAATGGCGTCAATCCAAAGGGTTCTAGTCTATCAGTAAACTTGCGTCCAAGCAGTTGCGAGAGTAATTTGATTCTGTAGCCCATATTGTATGGTGCAAGATTTTGCTGCCACGACTCTAAAGTTGGGGATTCATTAGATGTAGAAACCATTTGGTAAAGTATTTAGCATACGTAATATTTATATGCTATCTAAATTCCAATATTTTGGCAATAGCTGTTTTTTAGGGACTGGGGATTGCAGGAGATGAGGGAGATGAGGGAGATGAGGGAGACGCGGGGAATAACGAATCACAAATGACAAATGAGAAAAATTACTGAAGTAGTTGAATAAATTGGTACTCTTTGACAGTAGCGAGAACGCGATGAGGTCTGGATAATTGAGGGGATTGATCTTCAGAAGTCCAAGCATAGCTATTAGCTGGTACTTCGGAAAATGAGGCTACTCGTTTATCGTCAATAGCAATATAGAAATCGAGCAGTACTTGGACTTTATCATCTATTTGTACAAAGTATATCGGATTAGTTTTCAAAATAGAAGCGATCGCACTTTGTTGCAGAAAAACTCTTAAAGCCGGGTTATAGTCACTTAACAGGCCTGTGGTACCCATCGCCGCCAAAGCTAGCCAACAGGGAACTAACCAACCTGCAATCCAATAACGAGTTGTGAGAAACTTTTTGCCAAAGTGATAACGACCAATCCACACCACGGGTAAAATTAACCAACCCAATCCCATACCCAAGCCAATAATTGCATACTTGCGGATATCAGAACCACCCCAACCAAGAACCACAATACTGGCGATGACAAGTAAAACACCGAAGCCGCCAAAGCCATAACTGAGGTTTCGCACAAGATTCTGCTTGGCAAAAAAGTTTAATAGATTTTTTTTACCTTTTTGAAGACGGGATTGTGAGGGAATTCCTAACTCGTAAATTTTGCCTAGCCAGCTTAAACCCACAGATGCGAACAAAGCGACGAACGGATAAAGGCAAAGACTATAGTGAGAGAAACGAGTTGTAAAAATACTAATTTCAATAAATAAGACGAGTGGAAATCCAACTAATAATAATTCGTAGCGAAACGGATGACGGATGGTCAAAATTAGTCCTAAAATTCCGAAAAAAGCCCAAGGAAATGCTTTGAGGGCAATATTCCATACATAGAAGAGAAAATTAGTCTGATAATGGTCATTACCATTACTACCTTGATATAGAACAAATTTGTACAACTCCTCAAAACTTTGATTTCCATAATGTAACCAACTCAGCCATAGCCAAATGAAACTAGGAATTAAACCGACGAAAAACCCTAAATATAACATTGGGTTAGTCAGATGATGGTGACGGCGATGATCCCAAATTAAATAAGGCAATAAAGCTATGATTGGTACAAAAATCATAAAGCTTCTGACTAAGAAGCCTAAACCTAAACTTAAACCAGCAATAAAACCCCAAAAGTAGCGATTTCCAGGATTTAATTCTGCTTTAATCAAAGACAAAATAGCTAAAAGTATTAATAAAACTAGGGGCACATCAGGTGTACTTAAACGACAATATTGCAACCAGAGAAATTCCACACTTAAAATTGCAGCAGCAAGCCAAGCTAATTTTTTACCCAGGATAATTTTGCCGATTTCATATACAAGCCATAAGCAGAAAATTCCTGTAATCATGCTAGGAAGACGGGCACTCATATCATTGATACCAAACAGCTTATAGGAACTGGCAATTAACCAATAAGGTCCCGGTGTTTTATGATGTGCCTTTTCCCAAGGTGCTATCCAATTACCAGAATCAAACATCAGACGTGCCCGTGAAGCATAAAGCGCTTCATCATGTGCTATCAGGCTGTTATACCCAGAAGTAAATAGTAATAAAGGTAGTATCCAAACTAACAAACTAAAATATGGCAATGATGCTAACAGCAGGATTTTGCGCCAAATATACTGCAAAACGTGTAATTTGTAGAACATTGAAATTTAGAAAAAATGAATGCTGCAATGTGGATTTATTTATGACGAATTTCCAAGGCAAGTGAAATACACGAACTTTTAAAATTCAGAATTCTCCCGCATGTGTCTTCCTGTTATTAAAATATGTTACATAGTGCTTGTTTCAAAATACCTGAAATTGCCGCAATTTTGGAAAAAAGTTATCCACACGAGAGATTTATGCAGCTAAGACCGAATCAACGTCTAAAATTAGACGACACAGACGATCAGTTATTTTATGCCTATCCGCGCTTCGTCACCCATGTCGATGAAGGATTTATTCAACAGCTAACAGATTTGTATCGCGATCGCCTCAAACCCAACACCCGCATCTTTGATATGATGAGCAGCTGGGTGTCTCATCTCCCAGAAGAGATGCAATTTTCCCATATCGAGGGACACGGACTCAACGCCGAAGAACTAGCACGTAATCCCCGCTTAAATCATTACTTTGTGCAAAATCTCAACGAAAATCCGCAATTTCCCTTGCCAAATGAAGATTTTGACGCGGTTCTCAATTGCGTATCTGTGCAGTATGTCCAATATCCAGAAGCAATATTTTCCGAAATCCGCCGCATCCTCAAACCCGGTGGTGTCGCCATTATCAGCTTTTCTAACCGGATGTTTTTTCAAAAGGCGATTCAAGCTTGGCGAGAAGCACCAGAAGCACAGAGAGTGGAATTAGTCAAGGATTACTTTGCCTCAGTACCGGGATTTACCACCCCAGAAGCGATCGTTCATAAATCAACACTACCAAATTTTTTACAGTGGTTGGGCGCACCTGGAGGAGATCCGTTTTATGCTGTCATAGCTTATCGTGACCAAGCCCCGTTGGGGCGGGAGTAGGGAGTCGGGAGTCGGGAAAAAAATAGCGACCCCAACCACCGCTCTACAAGCCCCGTCTTTTAAGACGATTGCATTGGTCTCAATCTCTTGCCCCGTTCAATGCTGTCTTCCCCACTCCCTACTCCCTACTCCCTACTCCCTTAATTATCGAAAAGTAAATTTTCTGGGTCAAAATTACAAGCAGCGCAGATAATTGCGTCAAAGCTCAAGTATCAGGAGAACCCAAAAATGATTTTACACCGTGGGCGTAGAGTTGTAGCTGCGTTGTTACTGTCAGTATTACTACTGACAGCATCTTGTTCTGCAAAAACACCTGGACGTTTTGACCAGGCGCAACAAGATAGCACTAAGCAAAAAAGCGGTCAAGCTGTGGCTAAGACCGCAACACAAGGTAGCGAATTTAACAAATTGTTCCCAGATGCTAGTGATGGCTACCAGCGCGTCTATACCCAAGAGAAAAAAGGTTTTGCTGAAGCGAAGTTGAAAAAAGGCGGTAAAGATATCGCGTTGCTGTCTATTTCCGATACCAGCAGCACACCAGCAACAGCAGCAAAGTTCTCGAAAAGCACCAAAAAAATTGGCGGTTATCCGGCAGTAGAAATAGGTAACACGCAAACTGCAATTTTGGTAGGTAAGTACCAAGTAAAAGTACTTTCCCGCGATCCGTCATTTAAAGCTAGCGATCGCGCAGATTGGATAGAAAAATTTAATCTCAATGGTCTAGCTAAACTCAAATAAGCCGCATTGCCAATATCAACATAACAAAACTTAAATCAGGAGATTTTTGTGAGCAAATCAATTTTTGAATTGGTAGATCAATTGCCAACCAGCGGCTTGACTGTTTCTTTGTTAAATTCACTCGATTTTGTTGCCCCTGGCCAGTGGCAAAATACCGTTGGCTTTGTTAACACTATTAAGGCAGTTACTCTCGAAACTGACGAAGATTTAATTCAGCAAATTGGCGAACGAGCAATTTATCTATTCAACGATAAATCTCAGGGATATCAAACAGCTTTGTGGCTATATCAAACCGTTGATAATACAGATAAAGCCCTTGGTGCAGCAGCTTTAGCTAACAAAGTCGGCGAGAAAATTCCTTTATTGGGTTTTTTAAACTCTGTCACTCCCAAACCTGACAAAGCCCAAACCATCGATTTGACATTAAAATTAGTTGCCGAATTGGTAGCTTTCTGTCAAATTAACGGCATTCCTGGAGATAGTATCGGGGATTTTGTAGCCTCTTTGGGAGAATATAGCGGCGAGTCACTCATCCGGATGGTGGCCTTAGTTTGTGTTGATGGTTTGATACCTCTAGGCCCAGACTTCATCAGCAAAGCAATATCCGGGTTGAATCAGACAAATCCCCAAGAGTTAGAACAAAACTCAACTTTCCAAAATATCAAAGATGTGATTCCAGGCAACAACGCCGGCAGTAAACTCAATTTTATCGGCGAAAGCTTTGACTCAGTTAAAGGTTGGATGAGTGGGCTAGTTAGCGCCAATAATTTAACACCACAAAAAGTTGTCCACAACTTGCAAAGTTTTGCGGATATTGCCGATGACAAGTTAGACTACCTCGCGGCGTTCCTCGATGTAGCAACCAATTATTATGAACACACAGGTACGCAAACTTTGGCGCGTCGCTTAATTGAACGGGCGGTGGCTGAGATTTAGGTTGATGGGGGACTGGGGAGTGGGGAGTGGGGAGTGGGGAGTGGGGAGATGAGGGAGATGAGGGAGTGTGCGGAGTGTGGGGAGAAAGAGAATTTATGGTTCCTCCCCTTCCTCCCACACCTCTTCCCCATACCCCATGCCCCGTGCCCCATGCCCCATGCCCAATACCCATTAGGGCAAACGTAGATCAGCTGCGATCGCGTATAAATAAGGTTGAAAAATAGCCAAATTTTCCAGCTTCTCAAACTTACCTGTTTGCGTACCTGAATCAAAGGCAGTGGTAATTACGTAAAGTTTAGTGCCATCAAAGGCAACATGACCGATATGTTGCTCTTGTACTCCACTTTGTTGGTTCAGTCCCACGAACCCATAACGGATTCCCTGAAGCTTACCAACTGCTACTGCTTGCGGCGGGTGGGCTGAAAAAGTAATCTCTTTCCCATATTCACCCTGACGGTCTTTGGCAAAAGTAGCATAGTTGTCTGCTACCCAAGCCTTGAGTGCTGTCAATACCTGAGTTTGATATTTAGAACTTTGGTAATCAACTTGAGAACCAGTTGGAATACCCGCAGCTACAAGTTTCTTTTGAAAATCCGGAATCTTTTCTAGTGGGTAAACGTTAATCTCAACTGTACCCAAAACTTTTCCTTTAGAGGAAATACACAACAAGGGCGCATTTCCATCACAAGCAGCAATTTGCCAGTTAGTTGGAGCAGCAGCAGTATTTCCGAGAATTTTATGCCAGATATTTCCCTCACCAGGGTTGGGATGTTTTGCCACAGCGGGGGGATTTGGCGCTTTCTTTGGAGAAAATTGCGGGAGAACAAACTTTGCTCCCACCGGGATTAACACCACCAAAATCAAACCTAGTAGTAAATGATAAAGTCGTAACATCTTCGTAAAAATCTAAAGCCAAGGATTCTAGAGTGACGAAATAGTTTGTAATTCGTAATTAATTTAGATACATTTAGCTTCTATTAGTTTTACCTGATTGATAAACGCAATGGTATCTTAGCGTGTTAGTGATCTAATAACCCTAGAACTTTAATTTGCGTTTTTACTAATGAAATTCAGCGAAATCCTACACCAATTCGGCAACGCAGCTACGGTTCATAGCTTGAGTGTCAATCCAAACCATGACCCAGAAATTACGGGAGTAGCGGCTATTGATGAAGCTACTGATGGTAATCTCAGCTATGTGGAGGGAGCAAAATTTGGATCTTTTATCGGTAAAACCAACGCTAGTGCTTTAATTTTGCCCCAAGACGAAAAGTTACAGGCGCTTGCACAAGAACGTGGTGTTGTCTGGCTAAGCACTCCAGAACCGCGACTGTTATTTGCTAAAGCGATCGCAATTTTTTACCAACCATATCGCCCCGTCCCAGAAATTCATCAGAGTGCTGTGATTCATTCCACGGCTAAAATTGGTAGTGATGTTTATATTGGCCCCCATGTTGTCATTGAACAAGGGGTGGAAGTTGGTAACGGTGCAATTATCCATCCGAATGTGGTGGTCTATCCAGATGTCAAAATCGGCGATCGCACTATCTTACACGCCAATTGCACTATCCACGAACGCACCCACATCGGTGCAGATTGCGTAATTCACAGTGGCGCTGTTATCGGTGCAGAAGGCTTTGGTTTTGTTCCTACCCGTAGTGGTTGGTTCAAAATGGAACAATCCGGCTATACAGTTTTAGAAGATGGTGTGGTAATTGGCTGCAACAGTGCCGTTGACCGTCCATCTGTGGGAGAAACACGGGTCGGCCGTAATACAGTAGTTGACAACTTAGTGCAAATAGGTCACGGTTGCCAAATAGGTGCTGGTTGTGCGATCGCAGGTCAGGCCGGCTTGTCTGGAGGTGTCAAACTGGGGAATCGCGTTATCTTAGCTGGACAAGCAGGAATCGCCAATCAAGTGAAGTTGGGAGATGGGGCGATCGTATCTGCCCAAACTGGAATTCTCAGTGATGTTGCACCAGGAGAAATTGTCTCAGGAACTCCCGCAATGCCCCATAAAGTGTATCTCAAGGCATCTGCTATTTACCATCGCCTGCCAGATATCTATCAATCGTTAAAACAATTGCAACGTAAATTCAACAATAGCAATGGTGAATAAAAGCTAGGTCAGAAGTCAGAAGTCAGAATTCAGAAGTCAGAAGTCAGAAGTCAGAAGTCAGAAGTCAGAAGTCATCTGTTGAATTTTGACGTTGATTGAGAAAATATCTTTTTCAAAAGAAAAATAAAGTACCTTAGAGGGTACTTTCAAGGTCTGTAAAAA
This sequence comes from Nostoc sp. FACHB-973, assembly GCF_014698115.1. Taxonomy (GTDB): domain Bacteria; phylum Cyanobacteriota; class Cyanobacteriia; order Cyanobacteriales; family Nostocaceae; genus Nostoc; species Nostoc muscorum. The sequence goes on along the minus strand of NZ_JACJSJ010000007.1, from coordinate 28,199 downwards.
CTGCCAAAATATAAGTCATCTAGGATTAACCTGAGAAATTTCTCAGGTTAATTTTTTGATTTTCCTATTTGTCAATGCGGCGGATCAATAATAAATTAAGCTCCCTCAATGACTTCTAATATTACAGCCCAAATTCAAGGAGAAATCAGCGGTCAAATAGCCGTTGGGAGTCGCATTATTCAGATTGGTTCTGTCCACGGCGGTGTAGTGAACATTGCCTCAGCAGAACAGCAACCCCGCCGAAAAGCTATTGCTACACCAGTCTTTTTATTACCGCGTCCCTTTGAGCAATTAATTGGGCGCAAGGATGAAATTAAAAGTGCGATCGCTGCTCTAGAATCTAAGCAATCAGTAGAGTTTTACAGCGCATCTGGTTTGGGTAAGTCAGTTCTGCTGCGTTATCTGGCTTATCATCCCCAAATTAGTGCGCCTTTTGCTGATGGGGTAATCAGTTTTACTGTGCGTCATCAAACTGTAGCTGACTTGCTGCAATGTTTTTTTGAAGCTTTCTATGAAACCGATATTGCTTATAAACCAACTTATACCGAAATTCGCCAAGCTCTACAAAATAAACAAGCTTTAATTATCCTCGACGATCAAAAATTAACACGGGATGATCTTGAAGAACTGATCAATGCTACTCCTGGTTGTACCTTTGTTTTAGCTTCCCCAGAACGTCATCTTTGGGGAGAGGGACAAGGAATGAAATTGCTGGGACTGGCAATTCCAGATGCCCTGACCTTGGTTGAAAGAGAACTACAACGCCAGCTAACCACCGAAGAACAACAGCTAGCAGAAACTCTTTGCACTGTTTTAGAGGGACATCCTCTACAATTGATTTTGACGATCGCAACTTTGCAAGAAGAAAAGCGATCGCTTAGCGAGGTAGTTCAGCAACTCCAGCCCTCTCAACAAACTAACTCGCTAATTAAACAGATTTTAGCGTCACGGACAAAGCCGCAACTGGTTATCTTAGCTGTTTTAGCTGCCTTGGGTGGTGTAGCACTGTTGATGACACAGGCAGCAGCTATGAGTAAATTGCCGGATGCTGAGGTAATTTTGCAGACATTAGTCAAGTGGAATTTGGTTGAGATGGAAGGCGATCGCTACAATCTCAATCAAACTCTAGTTGAAGCTGTACAACAAGAGTACGATTTAACGCCGTGGCGAGAGAACGCTCTCGAATATTTTAGAAATTGGACACAACAGTATCAAACAGCACCGAGCCTTTTATTAGCTGAAACCGATGCCATCTTCCAAACTTTAATCTGGGCGGTTGGGGTTGGGCGGTGGGCAGAGACTTTGCAAATAGTGAAAGCTGTGGAGGGCGCTTTTGCTTTAAGTAAGCAATGGGGTTTATGGGAGCAATTACTCCAATGGGCACTGCAAGCAGCCCAAGCAATGGGAGACAAAGCAGCCGAAGCTTGGGCGTTGCATCAATTGGGTAGTCGCGCCCTTTGTTTAGAGGAAATGACCACAGCCGAAAATTACCTGACTCAAGCCCTACAAATCCGCGAGTCCTTGGGCGATGAAGTTGGCAAAGCCGTAACCCGCCACAATCTCAATCTCCTTGCTGTTCCACCTGCACCACCGCCGATTGAACAAACTTCATTTTGGCTGAAAACTTTCCTCGCCCTTTTGCTCATAGGATTAACAGGATGGTTCGTTTGGTCTTTGTTGTATCGACCGACGCCGCGCCTCAGCCTTAGCCCCGAAAGCCTCAACTTTGGCCGTCAACCGGTGAAAGTTCCTAGCCAACCGCAAACTGTCACCCTTGAAAACAGCGGCTCAGCAGTTTTAAAAATCACAAGAAAAATCGAAATCACTGGCAGCGAGTCCAATGATTTTAGCATTGCCAATAACAGCTGCTCTCAAGATTCCATCCAGCCGCAAGCAAACTGTACTGTCAGCATCAGCTTTCAGCCGACAGATGTTGGCAAGCGTAATGCTAGCCTGAGTATCACTGACAATAGCGCTGATAAACCACATCTTGTGCAGCTAACAGGTGAAGGTTTTACGGCTAATGAAGCACCAGTAGCAAATCCTGATACATGGCAGACTGGCTACTTTCAGCGAGTTAATATTCCTGTATTGAACAACGATCGCGACCCAAATGGCAATGCCATCAACATCAGTAACTTTACGCAAGCAACTAATGGCACAGTCTCACTCGCCAATGACCAGAAAAGTCTAATTTATCAGCCAAAGCGTGGTTTTTCTGGTGAAGATACATTCACTTACACCATTCGGGATGCTAACGGTGCTACGGCAAAGGCTACGGTGAAGGTGACGGTAGGACAACAGCCGAATCAACCACCACTAGCAAATCCCGATATATCACAGACTGGCTACTTTCAGCAAGTTACTATTCCTGTATTGAACAATGATACCGACCCAAATGGCGATGCCATTAACATTATTAGTTTTACTCAGGGAAGTAATGGTACAGTCTCACGCGCTAATGACCAGAAAAGTCTGATTTATCAGCCAAATCGTGGTTTTTCTGGTGAAGATACATTCACTTACACCATTCGGGATGCTAACGGTGCAACAGCAACGGCTACTGTGAAGGTGACGGTAGCACCAGACTACCCATTTTAACGTGTAAGTTTAAATCCTGGAGTTGCCAACCTCACAGATACATTTACATACACCATTGAAAATGCTAATGGCGCAATTGATGAGGCTACAGTTACCGTAATAATCAATCTATTTGAGATTAGATAATCACAAAACACTTTGAGCTTGCAGGTAGAACACTATGAACGAAGAACAAAAAGCTGGAGATAGTATCAGTGCTAACATCTCCGGTGGTGTTAGCGGACAAGTAGCCGTAGGTAAACAAATCAGTCAAGACCAAACCATCACCTCTGTACCACAGCCAGAAGTGACAGAAGATGATTTAGCCGTACTGCGGCGGATACTGGCTAATGTCAAGGTACAAGTAGAGTCAGAAGCACCCCCAGAAAAGAAAGAAGCTGCTTTACAACGGGTAGTAGAACTAGAAGAAGCCGTCACTGCCAAACAACCTGATTTAGATACAATGGCATACGTCAAAAAATGGTTTATTAAGAACTTGCCCAGCCTTTCAGGGGCAGTAACTGGCGTTGTAATTCATCCCATTGTTGGTAAACTAGTGGGGGCTGCTGGTGATGCCTTGGCTGATGAATTCCGCGATCGCTTCAATGTCGATTAATTAGTTGCAGTCTAGTAGCGTAGCACAGCTGTGCTACGCTAACGCATGTAAAATTCCAACAAAAACAGCAACATCTAAGTTCTGAACTCGAAAGTTGAGCCTCAAAGCTCGAAACCTGAAGCTCAAAGCTCGAAACCTGAAGCTCAAAGCTCGAAACTTGAACCTCAAAGCTCGAAACTTGAACCTCAAAGCTCGAAACTTGAACCTCAAAGCTCGAAACTTGAAGCTCAAAGCTCGAAACTTGAAGCTCAAAGCTCGAAACTTGAAGCTCAAAGCTCGAAACTTGAACCTCAAAGCTCGAAACTTGAAGCTCAAAGCTCGAAACTTGAACCTCAAAGCTCGAAACTTGAACCTCAAAGCTCGAAACTTGAAGCTCAAAGCTCGAAACTTGAAGCTTGCAGGAATTTTCAGGTAAATAGACCACGTTGTAGGGGCGCACAGCTGTGCGCCCCTACTTTCAAAATCTCAGCTAAAAGCCTAATTTCTCTAGCACTGGTTTTGTAGAAACAACGTGACGTTCTAAACCCAGTTCTTTTGGACTCACTCCAACAGCCAAAGCAATCAACTGGGGTAAATGTAACACTGGTAAACCTAGCCTTTGTTCAATTACCTTTTCTACCTCTGGCTGGCGGGAATCTAAATTTAAGTGGCACAGAGGACAAGGTGTAACTATACAGTCAGCACCAGATGCCAAGGCGTCCTGAATATGCATCCCCGCCATCTTAAAAGATTGGGTAGTGGCATAACTAGAAAGCGGCCAACCACAACATTGTGTCCGGCCCCGGTAATAAATTGGTGTTGCACCCACCGCCCGAAAAACATTTTCCATTGCTTCTGGGTTGAAAGGGTCGTCATAGGGCATGGACTTTTGAGCGCGGAGGAGATAACAGCCATAAAAAGCCGCGCATTTTAATCCAGTTAATTTCCGAGTCACACGTTTAGTAATTTCCTCTAAACCGTAATCTGTTACCAAGGCGTAGAGGAGATGTTTAACGTCAGTACTACCGCGATAAGGTGAACAGCCTTCTTTATGCAGCAAGCCATTGACTTGTTCAATGTAAGCAGGATTAGTAGTTTGGCATTCCTTCAGGTGTTCGTTGACGTGACCGATAACACCTTGACAAGTGCTGCAATGGGTAAGCAACGGCAAATTTAATTCTTCTGCTAGGGCAATATTTCTGGCATTGACTGTATCTTCCAGTAGTTGGGAATCTTCTTTAAAGGTTCCCGAACCACAGCAAGCAGCTTTTTTCAGTTCAACCAGTTGAATACCGAGTGCTTGAGTGAGGGCTTGAGTTGACTGGTAAAGTTCCCGACATGCACCTTGGGCAACACAGCCAGGAAAGTAAGCGTATTTTAGTGTCTGAGATAGCATATAACTATAGTTTGGGTTAGAGCGATCGCTCTAGACAAAAATCAATCGGAAAACAGAAGCATTTATACGGTGTCGAGAATGGCGTACCACGCCCTACTGCTCAACTGTCCAAAGAAAACTGAGCGATTCTTTTGAACAACCACAGGAGTTTTCTAACAGAAAAACCGTTGGCAGTGTACGGGGGATCGCGCTTGACGATAAGATGTATATGCTCAAAAAAATGTCTCCTATAATGAGCAGATCCTAGCAATTAGTTGAGGACTTTATATCTATGAGCCAAACAGAACTTTTTGACAAAGTTAAAAAAATCGTTGCCGAACAACTTAGCGTTGAAAAACCTGAGACAATCAAACCAGAATCCACATTTATGGAAGATTTAGGCGCTGATTCCTTAGATACCGTTGAATTAGTAATGGCTTTGGAAGAAGAATTTGATATCGAAATTCCCGACGAAGCTGCCGAAGGAATTTTAACGGTTCAAGACGCTGTAAATTACATTAGCAACAAAGTTGCTACATCAGCTTAATTGGGAGTTGGGGATTGGGGATTGGGGATTGGGAAGATTTTTCTCCCGCACCTAGTCACCAGTACCTAGTTGCTAATCTCGAATTTTTTGCCTGCTGCTTTTTCGCCACCTTTAACTGAATCATGACAGATTTTACACGTAAACGCGTTGTTGTAACTGGTGTTGGCGCGATTACACCTATTGGTAACACAGCAACAGAATATTGGGAAGGATTATTGAGTGGACGCAATGGCATTGACTACATCACATTTTTTGATGCGTCTCGCCATGATTGCCGCATAGCTGGTGAAGTGAAAAACTTCGATCCACATGATTACTTGGAGCGCAAAGACGCCAAGCGCATGGATCGATTTGCCCAATTTGGGGTTGCAGGAGCAAAACAAGCTATATCTGACGCGCAGTTAGTTATCAATGACTTAAACGCGGAACAGGTGGGTGTCATGATCGGTTCTGGCATTGGTGGCATCAAAGTATTAGAAGATCAGCAAACTATCTACCTCAACCGCGGGCCCGATCGCTGTAGTCCATTCATGATACCGATGATGATTGCCAATATGGCAGCAGGACTAACAGCAATTCACACTGGTGCTAAAGGGCCAAATTCCTGCGTTGTCACAGCCTGCGCGGCTGGCTCCAACGCCATTGGAGACGCTTTTCGCTTAATTCAAGGGGGATATGCCCAAGCAATGATTTGCGGCGGCACGGAGGCAGCTGTCACACCATTGTCGGTGGCTGGATTTGCTGCTTGTAAGGCGCTTTCTTTTCGCAATGACGACCCGACTCATGCTTGCCGTCCCTTTGATGGCGATCGCGATGGATTTGTTTTGGGCGAAGGTGCAGGGATTTTAATTCTGGAAGAACTGCAACACGCCATTAGTCGCGGCGCTCACATTTATGCCGAAATGATCGGCTATGGTATGACCTGTGACGCTTACCACATCACCTCCCCCGTACCTGGTGGACTAGGCGCAGCTAGAGCCATAGAACTGGCCATCAAGGACGCAGGACTAACTCCCGAACAAATCAGCTACATCAATGCCCACGGCACCAGCACCCCAGCTAATGATTCCACTGAAACTTCAGCCATCAAAAAAGCTCTGGGAGAACATGCCTATAAAGTGGCAATCAGCTCCACCAAATCTATGACAGGCCATCTATTGGGCGGTTCTGGAGGTATTGAAGCAGTAGCAACAGTACTGGCGATCGCTAATGACCAAATTCCCCCAACAATCAACCTCGAAAATCCCGATCCAGAATGTGACTTAGATTACGTGCCAAACTCTAGCCGCGCTCAAAAAGTTGAAGTGGCACTATCGAATTCTTTCGGGTTTGGCGGTCATAATGTCACACTAGCCTTTAAAAAATACCTGTAAAAGAAGTCAGGAGTGGGGAGTGGGGAGTGGGGAGTGGGGAGATGAGGGAGATGAGGGAGATGAGGGAGCAGGGGGAGCAGGGGGAGCAGGGGGAGCAGGGGGAGAAAGAATAACCAATGCCCAATGCCCAATGCCCAATGCCCCATGCCCAATGCCCCATGCCCAATGCCCCATGCCCAATGCCCAATGCCCCATGCCCAATGCCCAAAAGTACCATAGATATCATTCTGATATCAGCCAAGCGTTCAGCATGACCCGATTATCAGCTTGATTTATCACCAGAAACTCCGGAGATCCCGCTTGTCCATCGACAATCGGGAATGGGATGATGAGGATACTGTGGGAAATTTTAATCACTGTTCAGTTATCAACGATCGGTTACCAAACTGATGCGGGCAACCCAAACCCAATAAATGAAAGTGTTAACTGTTAACTGTGAAAAATAACCCCAGAAAGAGTGAGAAGCTCAAAGAGTGCTAACCCGTCGTTAAAAACAATCATATTATGGCTGTTGCAACCCAATCCCTCGAAGAACTTTGTATTAACTCGATCCGCTTCTTGGCTATTGACGCCGTAGAAAAAGCAAAATCGGGACACCCAGGGCTGCCGATGGGCGCGGCTCCCATGGCCTTTGTACTATGGGATCGCTTTTTGCGGTTTAACCCCAAAAATCCCAAATGGTTTAACCGCGATCGCTTTGTCTTGTCCGCCGGCCATGGTTCGATGTTGCAGTATGCCCTACTTTACCTGGCAGGCTACGATAGCGTCACAATTGAAGATATCAAGCAATTTCGTCAGTGGGAATCCAAAACCCCTGGACACCCAGAAAACTTCATGACCGCAGGTGTGGAAGTCACAACTGGCCCCTTGGGTCAAGGAATTGCCAATGGAGTCGGTTTGGCGATCGCCGAAGCACACCTCGCCGCAAAATACAATAAAGCCGATGCCAAGATTGTTGACCATTACACTTACGTAATTTTGGGTGACGGTTGCAACATGGAAGGCATTTCTGGTGAAGCTTGTTCTTTCGCAGGACACTTGGGATTAGGCAAACTCATCGCTCTGTACGACGACAACCACATCTCCATCGACGGTTCCACAGATGTGGCATTCACCGAAGACGTTTCCAAGCGCTTTGAAGCTTACGGTTGGCATGTCCAACACGTTCAAGAAGGCAACACTGACCTCGAAGCGATCGCTGATGCCATTGAAGCAGCCAAAGCTGTCACCGATAAGCCTTCTTTTATTAAGGTAACAACCACCATCGGTTACGGTTCTCCCAACAAAGCAAACACCGCTGGTGTTCACGGTGCTGCTTTAGGTGGAGACGAAATAGCACTGACACGTAAAAATTTGGGTTGGGAATACGAGCCTTTTGTAGTTCCCCAAGACGCCCTCAATCATGCACGTAAAGCTGTTGAACGTGGCGCAGGCTATGAAGCCGAGTGGAACAAAGCATTTGCTGACTACAAAGCTAAGTATGCCCAAGAAGCAGCCGAATTTGAACGCTATGTCAGCAGTAAATTGGCTGATGGTTGGGATAAAGTACTACCCACCTACACCCCTGAAGACAAAGGACTGCCCACCCGCAAACACTCGGAAACCTGCCTCAACAAACTAGCAGCAGTTTTACCTGAGCTAATCGGTGGTTCTGCTGACTTGACCCACTCCAACCTGACTGAAATCAAGGGCAAAGGAGACTTCCAGAAAGGGCAATACCAAAACCCCAACATCCACTTTGGTGTCCGGGAACACGCTATGGGCGCCATCTGTAATGGTATTGCGTTGCACGGTTCGGGATTAATTCCCTACGGTGCTACCTTCTTGATCTTCACAGACTACATGCGTGCTGCCATCCGCTTATCCGCCCTCTCTCAAGCTGGGGTGATTTGGGTGATGACTCACGACTCCATTGGACAAGGTGAAGATGGCCCAACCCACCAACCCATTGAAACTTTAGCTTCCCTGCGGGCTATTCCTAACCTGACGGTGATTCGTCCCGCAGATGGAACAGAAACCTCTGGTGCTTATAAAGTGGCGATCGAAAGAGCAAAAGAAAATGCTCCAACTTTGTTGGCATTCACCCGTCAAAATGTCCCCAACTTGGCAGGTACTTCCATTGAAGGCGTAACCAAGGGTGGTTACACAGTGGTGGATTCCGACGGTACACCAGAATTGATCATAATTGGCACTGGCTCAGAACTAAGCCTCGCCGTCACCGCAGCCGAGAAACTCACAGCCGAAGGTAAGAAAGTCCGTGTTGTTTCCCTACCTGCATGGGATTTGTTTGAAGCCCAGGACCCAGCTTACAGAGAGTCTGTATTGCCGAAAGCTGTCACCAAGCGCTTGGCTGTAGAAGCTGCCTCCAGTTTCGGTTGGCATAAGTACGTAGGTACTGAGGGCAAGGTTGTTAGTATCGATCGCTTTGGTGCTTCCGCGCCAGGTGGTGTTTGTCTAGAGAAGTTTGGTTTTAGCGTTGATAATGTGTTAGCCAAAGCTAAGCAATTATTGGGTTAATAGCAACAGAATATTCTCAAAATTTTTGTGGGGTGGGCTGGAAAGCCCGCCTTTTTTATGTTTTAAACGCAGAGGGATGATGAGGTCAACGCAGAGGTTCGCGGAGGAGAATTGTTTATAATTGGAGTAATTTAGTAAATCATTGGGAGGGAGTTATGCAGGAAGTTTCGAGGAACAAAGAAGAACTTCTAGCCCGGATTACAAAAATTGTAGAACATTTGATGCAAAAGGATACTAGCTACCAGTATTACCTAAATAAAGATAAAGCAATTCAAATGATATTTAAATATTTTTCCGAGAAAGTTTCTATGGAGGAATTAAAAGCTATGTCTGATTTCAAATTAACAGGATTTGTTGAGGGACATCTGATGACTTTGTTATTAATTGAAGGGGAAGATGATATAGATCTGAAAGCAACAGCTTATGGCTAGATATGCTAATTTTGTGACCAGAAGAATGTTTTTTGTTTTACAAAATTTAATATAATGATTAAGGACAACGCGATCGCGTTACAATTTACAATACACTATATTTATATAGTACAATAGTACTAAATTGATAAAAAGTTACTATTTATACTGAGAGGCAGTATGAAAGCAGAGCTTCTCAAGAGATTTTTTAGAGCGATCGCTAGTTCAGATCAAGAGGCGATTGATAAGCTGACATATTTAGTGATTGAGGAAGAACGCAGTAAGGGACATACTCTCTTAGCTGACCAGTTAGAGAATATCACTAAAAAAAGCCAGAAAGAAAAGTCTACCAACATCAGCAAGCCGGCTTCTTCTCTTCTCTGCGAGACGCTACGCGAACGAGACGCTACGCGAACAGTACCAGAAAACTTAGAGGCCTTAACTGAATTACCAACCAGTAAGCGATTTAATCTTCCTCTAGTAACTATCATACCGAGGGAGAAACTACGGCATCACATGGTGTTGCCTAAAAATATTGAGAAACGTTTTTCCCGAATTGAACGCGAGTATGCAGCAAGAGACAGGTTGGCTCATCATGGATTGCGTTACAGACAAAAAATTCTTTTATATGGACCACCTGGTTGTGGAAAAACGCTAGGAGCAGAGCGTCTAGCTTGGAATACTGGTTTACCACTCCTGAAAGTTCGATTTGATGCAATGGTATCGTCTTTTTTAGGCGAAACTGCAACCAATTTGAGACTTGTATTTGAGGATGCTGCAAAAAATCCATGTTTGTTGTTTCTGGATGAATGTGACTCGATTGCTAAGTCACGAGAAGATTATCAAGAAGTAGGAGAAATTAAGCGAGTAGTAAATACATTTCTTCAAATTTTGGATGAGTATCAACCGTCTTCTGGACTTTTAGTCGCAGCAACTAATCTGAATAAATCTCTGGATACTGCCCTTTGGAGAAGATTTGACGACTTGATTGCAGTACCCAAACCAGGAGAACAGGAGCTAGAATTTATACTAAAGGAAACACTATCTGCAATTGAAATAGGATCTATCAATTGGTCAAGGATCATTGAGCAGATGAAAGATTTTTCTGCGGCTCAAGCCGTGAGGGTTGCACAAGATGCTGCTAAACGAGCAATCCTTGAGCGAGAGGAGCTAGTGATTCAAGAACACTTAGAAGAAGCGATCGCAGAAATCCAAGTTTCCTAGTATTAATTTTTGGTGTCTGGAGAAAAAATGGTTGAAAGTTTTCAAGGGTTTCCGCATATCGATCTCAGGTTGACAGACAAGGGTACAGCAAAATCTCTAGGTGGCGGTGGTAATAAAAAAGATACTCAGACACATATAAATTTGTCTAATCGGCAGGGACACGGAAGTAAAATCCAAGAATTAGTATCTTCTCTCATTGACGATTGGAAAATCACTCAACAGCAACAAGAAGAAGATCAAAAACTTATACTTCCTGATTCCATGCCTTTAATACTACAGATTGACCCGGAAACTTTCGATTTAGATGATTTAAGAACTTCCGATATAGAAATAATATCTGAGTTAGAAGATGGATATATTATCGGTGCGTCTGCGGATACTAACCTTACTAAACTTCAAGATAAAATAGAAAAATTTTTCAATGAGCAAAAAGGTGGTGGTGTAATTGCAAAAATATTGAATATTCTTGACAAAAATCAACGTCCAGAATTTATTTTGTCTTCAAAATTATTAGAGGAATGGGATCAAATAAAGGATGAACAGGTTTATGTTGTTGAGGTAGGTATATCTTGTTTAGGAACTACAACAAAATTAAGTGATTATCCAGAGCAGAAAAATTATAAAAAACCTGAAAATTATGTAAAAGCAATCAACAAATGGATTAGTAATCGTGATGTGACATATGATGAATGGGATGATTTGGCATCAAGGAGACAACAAGACTTGATGAATTTTATTAGCAATCCTAAATATAAATATAATGGTAAGCTTTTAAGTAGCTTTATTGAAGATAATCCTCCTGAATTCTCTGAAGCACCAGATAGTTTTTCATGCCTAATTCAAATATCTGGTCTCTGCTTAAAAGATTTAGTATTTAATTTCTCTTATGTCTTTGAAGTTACTGAAAAAGATAACATTGCTGAACCATTTTTTCCTAATGGTGAAATATCTAATATTAGTAATATATCTTCAGTTTTACAAGCACCAGAAGCAAATGCACCTAATGTCTGTGTAATTGATAGTGGTATTCAAGAGCAGCATCCTCTTTTAAAAAATGCCATTGATTCGCATAACTCAAAATCTTGGATTCCTTTAGAATTAAACTTAACTGCTGATCTGGTGAGTAATGGTGGTCATGGAACCAGAGTTGCTGGAGCAGTGCTTTATCCAATAAGTGTACCTCGGAGTGGAACCCATCAAGCAATTTGTTGGCTTCAAAATGCAAGAGTGCTGGATAGTAATTGTAGATTATCTGACAAATTATATCCGCCTATACTCCTAGAAAACATCGTAGACTTCTACTATAGTCAAACAGGAACAAGAATTTTTAATCACTCTATTAATGGAGATGTTCCTTGTAGAACTAGGTATATGAGTGCTTGGGCAGCAGCTATTGATAAATTAACATATGAAAAAGATATTCTTTTCATCGTATCTGCTGGAAATATTCCTGTAGAAAGTCATCGAATTTCAACAAGACTATCTATTAAATCTCATATTTTAGCAGGTAGACCTTACCCAGACTATCTTTCTGAGAACTCTTGTAGGATTGCTAATCCAGCTCAAAGCCTTCAAGCATTAACTGTTGGCTCAATTACTCGAAATTCTTTCTGTGACTTATCTTGGTGTTCATTAGGAGAAAAAGACCAACCATCAGCATTTTCTTGCTCTGGGCTGGGTATATGGGACACTATTAAACCAGAGGTGGTTGAGTATGGTGGTGATCTTGTCAAAGATGAAGGTCAGCCACCAAATATTACTTGTATCGCAGGTACAGGTCCTGAGTTAGTAAGGTCAACTTTAGGTACTGGTTCTACTCCTATAGTCGCTTCTGACACTTTTGGAACTTCATTCGCAACACCAAAAGTAAGCCATATTGCGGCTTGTCTTGCTGCTGAGTTTCCTCAGGAAAAATGCTTATTATATCGGGCATTAATTGTTCAATCAGCCCGATGGCCAGAATGGGCTATAGCAAAGAGTGATGAAGAAAAGAAGAATGTTATTCGTCAAATTGGATATGGTATTCCAAACCTTGAGCGTGCCTTGAGTAATACTCCAAATCGTAGTACATTAATTACACGAGGAGAACAGCTAATTAAAGCTGGAGATGCTCATATTTATCAGGTCAAACTACCGAATAGTCTGAGATCGCCTGGAGAAGAATTTGAGATTCTGATAGAAATTACTTTGTCATATAAAGCTGAACCGCGTCGAACTCGGCGTAATAGAAGAAAGTATCTTTCAACTTGGCTTGACTGGGAGTGTAGTAAACAAGGAGAAGATCCAAAGCATTTTCTTGGCAGGGTTTTAGCTAATTACAATGTGCCAAAAGATGCTGACAAGGGGGATGAACTCTTTACATGGACTCTTGGTAAAGAGAAGCATTATAAAACAATCAAGAATGTATCAAGAAGTATAGGGACAATTCAGAAGGATTGGGCTTTCGTAAAATCTTATCACCTTAGAGATGCATTCTGTATTGCAGTAGTAGGGCATGAAGGTTGGAATAACGATCCATACGCTGAGGTTCCATACTCTCTAGTTGTTAGCTTTGAAGCCACACAAACGAATATTCCAATTCATACCCCACTTGTTGAAGCTCAAGTTGAAACAGAAATTCAAACGGAGATAGAAGCCCAATCTTTATTGTAGGTAGCTGAAGCGATCGCACCTCCACACCCTAAAAAAATGCCATATTACATATTAACCCCCCAAATCTAGGAGGTTCCCATGACCTCAGCACAGACACCATTAGGCATTGAATCAACCCTACCAGACCATACGCAGCTACCAGAATCCGACGGCAAATTTGTGTTCGCGAAGCGTGCCGGAGGCAAAAATCTGCAAGAACATCCCCAAAGCATATTGCTGACGGATTCTATTGAGCCAATTTTGCAGAAGTTGCACCCTGATGGACAATATTGCATTGGTCAAGATAGCGGTATCTATTGGCGAATTACTGAACCACCGGAAAGAGACGCCGAAGCACCAGACTGGTTTTATGTGCCAAATGTCCCGCCGACTTTAAATGGTCAAGTACGCCGTTCTTATGTATTGTGGCAAGAATACGTAGCGCCGTTAATTGTTTTGGAATTTGTCTCTGGGAATGGTGACGAAGAACGAGACAAAACACCAATTACAGGTAAGTTTTGGGTTTATGAGCAAGCAATTAGAGTTCCCTTCTATGGCATTTATGAAGTGAAAAAAGCCAGTGTCGAGGTGTATCAATTGCTCAGAGGTGAATATCAACTAGTACCTGCAAACGATCGCGGACATTATCCCATTGAACCGATGGGTGTAGAATTGGGAATCTGGCAAGGTCGCTATCAAAATCTAGAATTACCTTGGCTGCGCTGGTGGGATAATCAAGGTAATTTGCTACAGACAGGATGGGAGCGTTCAGAACGCTTAGCTGCTAAGCTCAGAGAATTAAATATTAACCCCGACGAATTAGTTTAACTATTTTGCCAACTATCTTTAGATAGATACGGTAAACACTACGTGGTTTAGCATCACAAATCAAACTTTCATGTCCCGAAAACCCTACTACATATTTAAGATGTTTTGTCAATGTGTAGTCGCCAGAATGACCGAATAAATAGCCAAGGCCTTCTCTAGACTGAATATAACTTCATGCTTTGAGTAGAAGTAATTATGGCTTTGTAAATGTCATGATGTATGTGTTCTCAAACAATAAATAGTTGCTGTTGTCCAAACGAAAAAATCAGATTTTGTCTGACCCCAGTAACTTTGAACTTTATTCAATTGTTTGATGTTTTGAGAAGGTAACATAATGAATACAATCCTAAAACGCACACTTTTACCCAGCCTCATGGCTGCAAGCTTAGCTGGTGTTACTCTAGTACCCGCTAAACCGGCTGCTGCTGACGATCAAGTACTACGCGATATCGGTATTGGGGCTGCTACCAATGTGGTAACCGGGGCTATTAGGGGAAATGGTAGTTTCTTAGGTAATGCTGTTAAAGGTGGTGCCACTGGTGCAGCCGTGAACGGTGCAAATGGACTCAGAGGCGATCGCCGTCACCGCAACGCTGGTCAAGATATCGGTGTCGGTGCAGGCGCTAGCGCATTGACTGGTGTAATTACTGGCGATCGCAAAGATACCCTTGGCAATGCTATTGATGGCGCAGCCGTAGGTGGAGCAATCCATCTTCTCACCAATGGCAAATAAACCTTAGGAACTTATTCCTTCCCTAATTTCTCTCCTTTTAGGATAAGTAGATCCAACCCCCCTTTCCTACTAGGAAAGGGGGGTTGGTGGCTTGCATTTACAGCAGATTTAAAGTTAGTAAAGTTCACTATCTAGGTCTCAAAGCTAGGTAGAGCAACTATTCTAATTCTGAATTCTGACTCCTGAATTCTGAATTCTGCTGTATATCACTATCAAGTTCAAATAACTTAATAGTAAAATCTAGCCCTTTAATGCCTTTCTAAAGTTTCGACGATAGGATTGGTTAGTAATAAACAAAGCTGGCCATAGCAAAGATAAACCAATGCGATTGGTCAAAGTTGGATTAAAATTAGTCCGTCCAAACCCATTCCAAAACTTCCAAACGCCGCCTACATAAACCACTACTAAGACAAAAACAATAAAGTTCATTCTCATCAACTCCGTTAGTAACTGACAAAATTTAAATTAAGTTTTACCACACGAGGTAAGTAGTTCATAACCAACATCGGTAAGGTATGAATAAACTCCTGAGTCTGTGACATCTCAGTCAATTAACGACACATTCTCCTATTCCAGTGTAAAGTAGCCTCACCCATCACAGCTAGTTATCGATAGTGGCAAGCTAGTCTAACGATATAAAAGCTTGATTTTTGGGTGTTTCAGCGGCACATTCTCCTTGTAGAACAATCAAGCCTTTAGTTTCCAAAACAGAACAGTGCTTTAAAACGCCTAAGGGAGCAGGATTAGTTCCTTGTTGTAGCTTTAATGAAATATCTTCTGCTATGGACTAGCGTAATCTACTTGATAACTTCAAATTTTTCTAATGCATTATTTTTATACTTCATACCATTTACTGAAAATAATGAAACAGATCGAAACCCTGAAAGCCAGACTAAGCAAGACTTTATTAATTACGAATTACGAATTACGAATTACGAATTAGTACCACCTACCCAATAAAGATAATATCGTTCACTATCCACCCAGTTTCTCTGAAAATCTTTAATCGGAACAATCTTCAAATCGTTGCGGTTGACATTAAGTTTTTGATTTAAAATCAGCAAAATTTTCTTTTCCTCATCTTGATTTTTTAATAGAGAATTAATTTGGCTTAATATCTGAACTTGTTCAACATCTTGACGACCTTTGTTAAATAGGGTGAAGCTTCCCATTTTTTGAAGCTCAGGATAGTAAAACTTTCGATTGAGATAACCCGATAAAGGAGCCATATTCGCATCTCTACTGGCAACAATAAACTCATTATCTAACCCAGCTTTTTGAATATATTGAGCCGTTTCACGACTGGCAGAAAATGGTAGAACTAAATCTCTGGAAAAACTATAAATACCGCCCAGAAACTGGACATAAAGAATTAACATCAAAGCCAGATGATGCCATTTTTGAACAAATGTAATTGAATTTGGACGAAGAGAAAACTTATTGAATAAAACTAGAGAATCTTGATAATAACTTCCCAGCCATAAAGCCGCTATCAGAATTAGATAGAAATGTCCAAAATGTCGAGGCATACCTGTAAATCTCAGGTATGTAAAGGCAAATATTATGCAATTTCCGATAATGTATAAAAATAAAGCGACTGGCTTTTTAGATAATTTAATGAAGGTTAAAATTGCAATGAATAAAGTAATTATCGCACAAATAATTAAATCTAGCCATTTTTTATGTTGAGGAATAATTAATAAATAACTACCAAATATTCTACCTATGCTTCTCAACAAATGCCGGAAATCTAATTGCATTACCCAGCCATTATTTAACCCACCATAAAGATAACTATCTGCTGGAGGAGTAATAATATAAATGGATAGAATAAAAGAGAATATGGTAATTAGAATACTTAAAAATAAATCATATTTTTGACTTTGATTAAAATACTGTTTGCGATGTTCACTATCAAAACAAAATTCAGCTAGCAAAGTCAATGATAAAGAAAATGATACCAATAAACCATAAGCACTACTATTTGCTAGTAAGCCCAATAAAATTGCTAAATAAGCATAAGTTATTTTTCTGGATGAGAAAATTGTGCAGAATGCAAAAACAAACAACACACTAAAGGCATAGTTTCGAGAAATTAAAAGATATTCGTAAAAAGTAAAGTAACCAAAGCAAAATAGAAACTTTTGTTGATATTTAAAAGGACTATATAGGCAAAAAAGAGTAACTGAGACAACAGTAATTGCCCAATGAAAAATTTGCATAATAATAGGATTGTCAACTATTTTCCTCAGAATTGCCAGGGAAAAATACCATAGAACAGGATGACCTTCATAACGAATATTTGCAATTAAATCCACAAAAGATTCACTGTCTCTGACAATAAGCCAGGGATTTAGTTCATCTCGCCACATCGAATGGTTAAGAATACCTATTAAACCAAGAATAGAGAAAATAATTATAATAAACCAAGGAGAATAAAAAGGTAATTTTGAAGTATAATTGATGATTTTTTTGTTTAACATTGTTAACGCAAAATGAAATTTATAAAGAAGAATTCAGAAATAAAGAGTCATAATTCAGCATCAATTGGAGTCTGACTGAGTGATAGAGTAGCTATTCGTCGTGTCCACAAACGTCTGAATATTGGTTTAAACCCTTGCCGATTCCGGGCAAAAAAATTTAAACATTATTGCTGATTAAAACTCTATCTCTTTATGGGTAGGGTATTCTAAATTTCTACTTTTTAAGTAGGTAGACATAATTAAACGTAAAATTTCAATCAATGAAATGATTTAACTGAGCAGATTTTACTTTCTGCCTGCCAACTTATGAATTATGACTCATTTTTACTGATAATTTTCTGGCATACTCACTGGTGACAAACCAGCGATCGCTCTTAAGTTTTGGCAACGAATCAATTCGGTAAAATTTAAACTGGAACGCCCTTCAATTTTGGCTACCGCCTCAATTGCAGATAACAAGTGCTGTGCTGCTTCAACTTCTGAATAACCGCGCCGTTGTGCTACCCGAATTGCTGCTGTATCAGCGTTTAACTCTGACTCTTGAGATTTATTAGTCCGCCAGATGCGAACAAAGGCGATCGCACTTAATCCCCCAGCTACGGCTACACCCACCACATCCGATTGTCCTGCTTCCAATAATCCACCCAACAACCCCACCAGCACTACACCTTGATAAATGTCGGGTTTAAACCACCTCACTCCTGTCAACCAGCTAACCACCTGCAACAGCACCAAGTCTCGTTGTGGCTTTGTCAGGCGACGCCACAAATCGAAATTAATGTATATTGGTCGCGCCTGATTCCAGGGTTGAGGAAAGGAGGCGTCAATTACTTTTGCTTGCTCCGGCTTGCTAACAATTTTTGTCGTCATCCGACCAGAAGCAGGCATCACATCTAATAAACGGCGAATTTCAACATTTGGCTCCATAATTTTAATTATTAGCCATAATGTGCATACTGACTAGTTCCTAAAATATTGAATTTCTCAGAATTGAGAATAGTAGGACGGTCAAGATGCCCATACCACAAAAATTATCTAGATTTGTAGGGTGGGCGTCGAGCCTGCCCTGAAAACTGGTGGAAGATATGAAAAAGATAAACTTTTTGTGTTAGTCTTTGATTTGTAATGTCTCGTTAATACTCTTAAAAAATAAGTGTTCTATTGTTGAAAGGTTCTATAGATTCAGACATATCAATAGGATAGACAAACTCTTAAGAATATTGATTCACTCATTTTACAGTGTTTTTCAGATTGAACTACACTATTCCCCAACGCCACTTGCTCCACTTGGGGAAACCCCAAGACCGCAGTGGCTCCTCCCTATTCCCTACTCCCTGTCCTAATCATGGACGCTTTTGCTCCCCTCGCACCTGAATGGACAAATAAGGCAATACATGCCTACAAGTTTTGCTGTCCTAGTTGCTCCTCAAGTAGCCTTGAAGCTGAAAAAGTTTGGTTAAATCGGCGATCGCCCGTGCTTACAGAAGACCGTCGTCGTAAATGGCAAGAGTTCTATTCTTGTCACTGTGGTTGTGTGTGGTGGGCTTGGAGTAGCGATCGCCCCCCAAAAGATATATCCAACCAGCCAGATTATAATCCTACATAGCCAATTTTTTCCTCAACAAAACAAAACCCCACCTCAGGGTGGGGTTTTATTTATCTAAATTCTGAGATTTTAGAAGGAGAAAGTAGTACGTAGAGTACCTACATAAATGGTGTTATTAGCATCGTTGTGTTCTGGATTGAAGATTACCAGCAAGCCAGGGGTGATTTGCAGATTATCAGAAACCTTGAACTTGTAAAGACCCTCTAAGTGATAAGAGGTATCGTCGTCTAAGTTCACATTGGCGGCAACATCTTTTATGCTACCACCAGTAACTCTGGGTGACTGACCAAAGATAACGCCTAAGACATTACCTTCTCCGCCAAAGTCTCTCAAAGCAAGCGCTCCAGCCCAGTACCAAATATCTGCATCTCTAGCAGGACCAGTTTTACTATCAGCAGTTGTATAGCCTCCCCAACCACTAAGAGCTAACTTGGGACTGAATTGGAACGTAGCTTCTACACCGTAGTTGTTGGATTCGGTAACAGTAGTACCTCCAAAAGGATTGTTAGCAAAACTACTACCTGTACCTTGGAACAAGCTGCTGGCAGCATTGCCAGCAAAGTAACTACGGGCGTAGGTCAGACCAATATTGAAGGCTTGGCTGGGTTTGAAAGATAACTGACCAAATATAGTGCTATCACCATTGAACAGCCCGTTATTATAGGCGGGATTATTAGCACCAAAGGCGCCGTTACTAGTACTTGGTGCTAGATAAGCAGCAGTCAAACTGATCGCGCCTTTAGGATTCAAAGTTACAGTCAAACCAGCGCCATTTTGACCTTGGCGATAGATGGGGCTGAAACGTCCATAGCGAGAGAGCGCACCTCTACCGGAGCTAGCAAAGTCAGGGTTAAAGGTGTTGACGTTTTCGTATAATTCACCACCAGTGGCATCAATTTTCACCCGCACTGCATCACCGAAGTTGAATGCGTAGTTAATTTTATCGAAGCTAACGCTGTTGGTGGTATTACCGTCATAGCCCAACCGGGTCATGTTAGTACCAGTACCACTAGCAGGCGCAGTAGCGGTTGCAGCACTACCAACATTAGAAATGATATTGCCAGCGTTCAGACGTATTTGCAATTGGTCTGTGCCAGTGAAACTGCTGTACAAGTTCAAACGAACGCGGTCATCAAAAACGGTATTGGCATTTAAGTCCGCGTTATTGTCAGGGTTAGTATCTGTATCAGCTCTTGTGTCACCAAAAGGTTGAGACACGTTGAAAATTGCTTCCCCAACCAACTTCGTAGTAGTGGAGAATTGATTAGCTTCTAATTCAGCAGTGCGGGCTTCTAAGCCATCCACACGACCGCGCAGGGTTGCTAGTTCAGCAGAAAATTCTTCTTGTAAACGCTGTAGGGTAGCCAAGTCTTGTTTGTTTACCAAATCAGCTGTAGCTGTAGCAATCAGTTCGTTAACTCGGTCTAAACAAGCATTCAAACCTGCGGCAAATTCATAACGAGTCAAAGCACGGTTACCGCGATAAGTTGAGTTGGGGTAACCTGCAATACAGCCGTAGCGCTCAACCAAGGATTGTAAAGCTTGGAATGCCCAATCTGTGGGCTGAACATCGGAAAACTGAGAAACAGATGTTACTTGATCGATGTTGTTAGACTCTTGGGCTTGAGATAACTGGGCAACATTTGTGATCTGTTCGTTAACTTCACCAGCAAAGGCGCTATTCGCAGTCACAAATGTAGCGGCTACAACAACCGGACTAACCTTAATAAGATTCCAGAATTGCTTTGTCATGTTCTTATCTTTCACTCACACCTACTAATCCAAGGGTAGTAAAGTGCTTAAAACACTTTACTTTTGGGTTATTTCACACATAATCACAGCACCGATTATACCTTATGTCCTGTGATTAATACAAGCAAATTAATATACTGCTCAATTAAAATTGCTAATTAATTTATTTTAGTAACCGCAAAATAATGCGGCGCTTGTGACGTAAAATCGATTCTTCTTCCTCGAACTGCTGTAGAAGTCGTGTAACTGTAACTCGCGTAGTGTTTAAGACTTCTGCAATATCCTGATGGGTAATATTCAGATCGATTAGCTTGCCTTTATCTATATCACGTCCAAATTTTTCGCTTAACCACACCAAAAATTGCCATAAACGTAAGGAAATTGGTTTACGATGGACTATGCTCAGTAAATCTTCAGTTTGTTGAATGTGAGACAATAAAGCATCAACATCTTGATGCCACAAGTGAGCAGGCACAATGCTGACTTCTACAGCTGTGAGACATTCGATTTGATATGGTCTAATTCTAGATAAAGGATAGCCAATGAGATCTCCTAGTCCCCAATAACCAAGAGTGATGAATGTTCCGTCTTCGCCCCACGTTAGGGTACGAACTGCGCCATGTTCAATGCGCCAAAGCACATCATTCCGAAGCGGAATTAATTCCCGACGGGTAAATAAGTATTGTGATGCCTGTCCTTCTACAGCAGAATTGTTTGACAGCCGAGAAGAGTTTGGAGTGGGAATTGTGGAATACATCATGAACCGTAGGCATACAGACTATGAGGGAATATTGCTGTTTAAATTATTAAAAAAATCTAATATTTTCTCTATTAAATATTTCTCCATGCTGAGATTTCACTAACTAGCAGCTAAATCAAAACCTTGTCATCAGAATAGCTTTTGGTTCGAGCCATATATGAGTGACATAAAAGGAAATTTTTAGCTGTTTACCCCTTACTTATAATTGTGCAAGTTTAAGAAAAGGTAAGCTTTTTGTAAAATGTTTAGTTAACTTAATTTTTTGGTTTTTTATAAAACTCATACCATTGATAAAAATCTTTGGAACAGTACTTCGTATGAGTTAGGGTTTAAATCCCTAACTCATACCGTGATATCATGTCCGGCTAATCACTTATCATTAAAATCTCTTTGCGTCCCCGCATCACCCTAAATAATAATAGGACTTACGCATTGACACAAAATACCAAATATGGATGATTGAAAAACCAGGTCTTTCGTAGGGGTAGAGCAATCCCGGTGGGGGAGAGGCTTTGAAACCCAGTTTTAATTTTTCTCTGCTTGTATGAAACCACCCTGCGTTCGTGTATAGGTTGGGGTAGTTTACGAGCGTTGACCAGTGACGATATATGCTACCCTTTGACCGATATTAGTGGCATGATCTGCCATGCGTTCAAGACAACGAATCGCCAGTGCCAACAGTACAATTGGCTCAACGACGCCTGGTACATCTCGTTGTTGAGCTAAAGCCTGATAAACGCGATCATAAGCATCGTCTACAGTGTCATCTAAATGCTTTAAACCCCGCCCACCTGCTTCATCAAAATCTGCCAAAGCCACTAAGCTAGTTGCTAACATTGCCTGGGCGTGACGGGACATGACTTCAATATCTGGTAAAGACGTGTGAGGCGCATAAGGAAAGATTTTAATTGCAATCTCAGCTAAATCCTCAGCATAATCACCAATGCGCTCTAAATCCCGCACTAGCTGCATAAAAGCACTCAAGCAACGCAAATCTTGTGGCGTGGGGGATTGCAGCGTCATAATCGCTGTACAGTCTGACTCTATTTGTCTATAAAAGCGATCGATTTTTTTATCTAATCGGGGAAGTTCCTCAGCTGCTGCTAGGTTACGAGCAAATAACGCTTGGTGGCTGAGGCGAAATGATTGTTCCACCAAAGCTCCCATGCGTAATACATCCCGTTCTAAACGCCTAATACCGCGTGCCAGTTGGGGTCTTTGAGAATTGGGACTGTAACGGACAGCTTTCACACTTGTAATCTCAAACGTGAAGATATTTTTAACAAGAAAGAATTCAGGAGTCAGGAGTCAGAATTCAGAATTAATTCTGTGTGACTGCTGGATGAATAAACGGTGGAACACTGGCGCGTAATTTTCAATTTGGTGGTCTACAGTTAGTGGTGGGTCTGAATCCCCCACTAAAAGATTGCTGAATTCTGAATTCTGAATTCTGTATTCTGAATTCTGTATTCTTCTTCAACTATAGTCTTGGCTTAGGCAGTTTGCCATGACTTGAGGAAATTGAATTTGCATCCACGCCCCACCAGTTTCTGGATGGTTCATTGCTTTGATTGAACCACCATGAGCGAGAAGAATTTGTTGAACGATCGCTAAACCTAAGCCATTGCCAACAATCGCCCCTATAGAATTATTATCCTGCGGGGAATGGGTTCTGGCTTTATCTCCCCGATAAAATCGCTCAAAAACATGGGGCAAATCTGCTTGGGAAAAGCCTACTCCCGAATCAATAAGATTTATTTCGAGGGATGAAGAACCACCATTGACACCATTATTATTTGTTGATAGGATTTTCGCCTGGACGTGAATGGAAGTAGAAGGAAGACTATACTTAATGCTGTTGTCCAGTAAGTTAAGAAAAACCTGGTAAATCCGGGCTTGATCTGCCTTAATCCAAAGATTTTCTGGCCCAGAATAATTCAGAGACAGATGTTGCCGCTGTGCTAATGGTTCTAGAGTTTCCCAAACAGATGCAATTAGCGATCGCAATTCCACAGCTTCGGTTTGCAATTGCATGTTGGGGTTTGCTTCCATTTGGGTGAGTTCTAACCAGCTTTGCACCAAACTAATCAGCCGGTCAACTTCTTGCATGAGGCGGTTAACCCAGCGATTTAAAGGCGGTTCCAAGCGGTTTTGTAAAGTTTCCACAACCAAGCGAATGGAAGTCAAGGGCGTTCTGAGTTCGTGAGCTAAATCAGAAAAAGAGCGATCGCGTGCTTGATTTATATCCAATAGGGGTTGACGATTTTCTAAAAATACCCCTACTTGTCCATTGGGTAAAGGCAAGCTACACGCCCGCAAAGTCAAAGATTTGATTGTCGGTATCTCTGCGGCATTATCACAAGATGGGTGAAATACCCACTCCTTCGTCTGTGGTTTTTGCCAATCACGAGTTTTTTCAATTAAATGATCGAGTTCATAAGACCGTACCAACTCCAACAACAAGCGCACCTGTCCTGGTTGCCACCTTTGCAAATTTAAAATTTCCTGCGCCTGCTGATTGCACCACAACAGTTGATTTTCTTCATCCACCTGCAAATATCCTATTGGTGCAAATTCCAGCAAGTCTTGGTAAGTTTGCAGCGACTGTTGCAAATCTTGTCGCTGCTGCCTTAAAAGCATAATTTCCTGCCGTAACCCAGGAATCAACGGCAGTCCTAGTTTGTCAGAATGGGAGGTTAACGGTTTGATTACGCGTCTCAGGTAGCGGTTAAGTTGAACCTGTTGCCAAACCCAAAACCCAATGCCTACCGCTAAACCCAGAAAAAATCCCAATAAGAGCATTTGAGTCGTTAGTTTTTTTGTGATTACTCAAAACTAACAACTATCTAAACTAATTATCCAAACCTATAGCCAAAACCTCTTACAGTCACAATATATTCGGGATGGCTGGGGTCTTGCTCTAATTTTTCCCGCAACCAACGGATGTGAACGTCTACGGTTTTGCTATCCCCCACAAAATCTGGGCCCCAAACCTGGTCTAGCAATTGTTCCCGCGACCACACCCGACGGGCGTAACTCATAAACAGTTCCAGCAGGCGAAACTCTTTCGGAGAAAGACTCACCTCTTGACCGCGAACCAGCACGCGACATTCTTGAGGATTTAAGGTCACATCCTTGAATTTTAACACTGGTAGTTGTGGCAAATTACTTAAGCGTTGACGCCGCAGTAAAGCGCGACAACGAGCCACTAACTCGCGCATACTGAAGGGTTTGGTTAGGTAGTCATCTGCTCCCACTTCTAACCCCAAAACGCGATCGGTTTCGCTACCCTTAGCGCTGAGCATTAAAATCGGTACTGGGTTTCCTTGGTGACGTAGTAAACGGCAAATATCTAAACCATTGATCTGAGGCAGCATCAAATCAAGGATGATCAAGTCAAAGGGAAGTTCCCCTGAGTTGGTTTCAAAACTTTTGAGATACTCTACAGCAGACCGCCCATCGGGGGCAGTTATCACCCCGTAACCCTCCTCTTCCAGGGCTACAACGAGCATTTCCTGGATTAATTCTTCATCTTCTACTACCAAAATCCGGCTGGTTTGTCCAATGTCCGTTCTGGCAGAATACTTGGTCGATTCAGTGGTATACATTGATATCACAAGAGTCTAGGACTGTCCTTGTATCAATTAGGATGATCACATCTATTATCTAGCCTGAGTGCAACCGCGCTTCTACTAGGGTTAATTCTTTTAGATTTCCTTTACAAAAGGTTACATATGTCACAGCGCCCTATTAAGAATTATAAAGCGCTGTGGCTGAAAGATGCCACATAGTCTTTTTAGTGAAATCTCTGAAATTTTCTCTTGACAAGGGTAAATTGGGTTGGGTATATTTATTAGTACAAAAATACTATAAAACCCCAAAGGGAAAAATATACTTAGGAAAACAGAAAGAGACAACTGTGGATAACTCGTACTATCCTCAGTATCGGATGTTGATTATTTCAGTGTTTACACTGCACTATAAATATGATGTAAAGGCTACTCTGATGTCTGCATAGGGTAGTCATTGGTATGGCTTGCTACCCGATAAATTATTGCCTATTGAACGGAGTTGGAATATGACTACAGTTGGGGTCAAGGACAGCAAACAACAACTAATGCAAGCATTTCAACAAATTCTTATCCAAAGGAAAAAGCTGGAATTTAAAATAGCAACTAAACAAGAAGAAGCAGAAAAAGCCAAAAGCCAAGAAATTCTGCAAGCAGCTTCGACATATACAGTTGATAGTATTGTCAAAGGTTTAGCCGATTTACAATTAGAGTTTGGCAGTATTCTCAATGGATTATCTGAAAAACTAGCTCAAGAAAACTCCAAGTTAGATGAACTCAATCAAGCAATAGAAATTGAAACTCAACGTCTACAGGAGCTTCAGCAAATTAGAGTTGTCGCTGATACTCTAGATATTTTAAGTCAAGAACATCAAGAAAAACTCAAAACCCTAGAACAAGATACTATTAGCAAAAAGGAAGCTTTAGAGAAAGAAATTACAGTCAGGCGGAAAGAATGGCAAAAAGAGCAAGGAGAGTATGAAGAAAAACTCCAAGCATATAATGATTTATTAGCCAAAGACCGCCAGCAAGAAGAAGAAGAATATCAATATAAATTAGAAACAACTCGTAAGCTGAATACAGACAGCTACGAAGCAATCAAGCGTCAACAAGAAAGGGAAATACAAGAAAATTCTCAAAAGAAAGAGAAAGACTGGACTGAACGAGAAAAAATACTCACTCAACATCAACCGCTATTTGCGGATTATCAACAAAAAGTGACCACATTTCCTAACGAACTAGAAGAAGCCGTTAAGAAAGCCAGAGAAGAAGCAATTAAAGAAACCAGCCAAAAAGCTAAAATTGAGGCTGATTTGTTTGAGAAAGAATGGGAATCTACAAAACAGAGTTACGAATTAAAAATTCAATCTCTGGAAGAAACAATCAAAAAACAAACTGAGCAAATAGAAGGTATTTCTACTCAATTGCAAACTGCATTAAAACAAGCGCAAGACTTAGCTATGAGGGCTTTTGGTAGTTCTAATCCCAAATAGTTATTAGTCTGTAGCGTCTTAATTATTTTGAATTTTCAATTCCTGAAGAGGAGGTTTGTTGTAGTGGTGAAAAAACCGACTGAGAAGAATACTAAAGTAGAAATTCTTCAGGCGTATGAGGAGTTAGCTAAAGAACAAGCAGCGCTAAAATCGCAACTCGATAAAGTTGCTAAAGAAAGCCAGCCTGTAACCAAAGAACAGCCTAAAATAGAACAAAAAACACCTATGAATCAGCTTTCTAGTGTCCAACAAAAGATGAATAATACAATTGAAAGCTTAGCTAAAATTCAATTAGGTTTTGGTAGCGCTGCTAATGAATTGTCCGAACAATTGACAACCAAAGCTTCTAAATTAGAAGAAATCAGGCAAACTTTAGAGGAAGAAATTCAACAATTAAAACAGTTGCATAATTTAGAAATTTCTGATGATATCTTGGATACTCTGATCCAAGCGTATGAAGATAATTCTAAAGCTTATCAAGACGAATATAGCCAGCGTTCTGAAGTGTTATTGCAAGAAATTCTAGATCAAAGAAATACTTGGGGAAAAGAACAAGAAGAACATCAACGGGCAATAAAAGAACGGAATGAAAGCCTGAATAAAACTCGCCAACGCGATGCATCAGAGTATAAGTATAATTTAGAACTCCAGCGGCAACTAGACACTGGTGAATACGAACAAGGGCAGAAAGTATTATATAAACAACTAGAGGAATTACTCCAAGAAATAGAAAAACAGTGGGACGAACGGGAGAAAGCAATTTCTGAACGAGAAAAACAATTTGAAGAATTGAAGGCTAAGGTAGAAGTTTTTCCGAAAGACAAAGAAGCAGCCATTAAAAAAGCTACAGAAGAAGGCAAAGGCATCGCCCACTACCAAGCTAAAATCAAATCAGACTTATATTCTAAGGAAGTAGAAGGGCAAAAGCGCTTTTATGAACAAAGACTGCAATCTCTAGAACAGACGATTACTAATCAAGAGACACGCATTCAAAATCTTTCTAAACAACTCGAATCTGCCCTGAAACAAGTTCAAGATTTGGCAGTTAAAGCTATTGAAGGTACTTCCAATGTGAATTCATATCAGGCAATGAAAGAAATAGCTTTAGAACAGGCAAAGAGTCAAGTTAAAAATAAATAAGTAAGAATTCAGAATTCAGAATCCAGAATTCAGAATAATTTGAGGAAATTTAAGAAGCTATGGCAGGATTTTTTAGTCATTCTGGATTCTGACGACTAACGCTTTTATCCTTAGATAATTTATGTGTAGAGGCTTAATTAAATTTAAGTCTCTACAACAAATTTTAACAGTTTTTATTCGGTTTTCTTTGGTTTCTTGATGTCTGGAGGAGGTTGTAGTTTCTTCTTTTTCTTTGTTCCACTAGCCTGTGTTTGATTAAATGCTTGATGAGAATTTTGATCTTGACTAGACATAATACTAAGTTTTGAATTCTACTACTATTTTATCTACATTACGGGTATTGTCGATTACAGAAATCTACTAGAGAAAATTTAAGTTTAAATAAAAATAGATAAATTATAAGCTTTTACTTATGTTTTTCCATAAAAACATAAAAATTTATTATGTAAATACTTATTTAGTAACAATACCAGGGCAAACGCATCTAAATATAGTACATGTATACTAAAAAATCAGAAAGGTAGCGATCGCTGATGGGATGGAGGTTGAGCAATGAGGCTTTGATGGTAAAGTCATTCTAGAA
>NZ_JACJSJ010000069.1 GCF_014698115.1 Nostoc sp. FACHB-973 | reverse complement strand
TCTGGGTCTGAGCAAGAGGAGGAAGACCCACAAGATTGAGTCCCTATATTATTCGCGATGAAACCTCGCGAATAATGTTTCTTCATTTATTTTTGCACATTTGGGATGCTCCCGTGCTTTGTCCTTTGCAAATAACAAATGACTAATGCCCCATGCCCTGTTTGGCCAATGTCCCATACCCAATGACCAAAGAAAATCAGCATACTTTACAAAGACTGATTAGAGCGATCGCCCTTTCTGAAGGTCAATTTGCTCTGATTTTAGTTCGGTGTAATTACGGCCAATTACGGGAGCAAATGTTAGAAAATATTCGCTCCCTCACTCAAGACATCAATCTGAGAGAAATCGTTCTCAATTCATCAACTACTTCCTTACACAACACAATAGTTTCACAACTATTTCTAGATAATCCTGTTGTTGTCACAGACTCTTTCTCATCAGCTGTTATGGTTTTTGGTCTTGAGTCAGTTATTGACTTGGAAAACTTACTTACAGGCATCAACCAAGCACGAGATATCTATGCTGCAACTTTTCCATTTCCAGTAGTATTGTGGCTACAAGATGAAGTAGCATCATTGCTTTCTAGATTAGCCCCTGATTTCAAAAGCTGGGCTGCAACTACTATTAAATTTGAAATGGCAAAAACAGATTTAATTGCTTTGATTAATCAAGAAGCAGAATCTTTATTTGCCAAAGTTTTAGAAGCAGGTGCCGAAACATTTTTATCTAATGCTTCTCTAGATTTAGATCCCAAATCCCAACACCGCCACGAAATAGAATCAGCGCGGAATGACTTGCTGCGCTTGTATGGCATTCAATTAACACCAGGATTAGAAGCGAGTTTAGAATTTGTTTTGGGGCGAGATAAATACGCTAACGATCAAATTAATGGTGCTTTAGCCAATTATCAAAGAAGCCTAGCATTGTGGCAGCAAGAAACAAAAAGAATAGCAGAATTAGAAAGTGGCAAAGTGGGGAAAATCAGTGATCAATTACTCGTATCCCCTTCATGTCCTACCCTTCGGGAAGCTAAAGCTACATCTCCTTCATCTTTACTCAAGCAAGCAATAGTACTATTCCACCTGGGGCTATGTTATCGTCGCATGGCAGACTTAAACCATAGTGCTAATAGTAGCTATTGCCAACATGCTCTTTTATGGTTTAAACAATGCCTGGAAATATTGGAAGAGGTAGAAAGAGAAGATTTAGTTGCTAAATTTATTTCACCTGTTTGTGAAATGCTGCAACGTTTACAAGCTTGGGATGAATTAAAAGAATTAGCTCAAAAGTCATTACGTCTACAGAAAACTTATGGAAATCCGGCACAGATTGCTCAAAATTATGGTTTTTTGGCAAATGTAGCAGCTTCTGAGTCAAATTGGGTACTGGCTCATGAGTTAGCGAATACAGCACTTTCTATCAGTGAAGCAGCAACAGAAGTTTCCCGAAGGCAAGAAAGTTGGTATCTTCTCTTACTAGCACGTACACAAAGGCATTTAGGTGAGTGGGAAGAAGCAATCAATAACTTGGAATGGGCGAAGGTGGTTTGTGAGTTACAACATCAACCATCACTTTACTTAGAGATTTTAGAGGAATTGCGATCGCTTTACTTTTTTGAGCGTCATGACTATACAGAAGCCTTCAAGCTTAAACAAGAAAAAATTCAAATAGAACATCAGTATGGCTTTCGTGCTTTCATTGGTGCAAGTCAATTGCAGCCACAACGTTCCAAAGCTAACCCCGTATTAGAATCTGAAAAAATACCGTTTATTCCTGAGGAAGTCGCCCAAGAAATATCTGCTTCTGGACGACAACAAGATGTCAATCGTTTGATTGAAAGAATTGCTCGTGCTGACTACAAACTCACAGTAATTTATGGACAATCAGGTGTAGGAAAGAGTTCAATTATCAAAGCTGGTTTAGTACCAGCGCTGAGGGGAAAAGTTATCGGTGAACGCATTCCTATACCGATTGTTTTGTCTGTTTATACTGATTGGGTTACAGTTTTGGTAAGCACTGTTAACCAAGCCTTAGCACATACAGGAATATCAGCTAATCTCGATTATACACCTACTGTACTGCTCGAAAACATTCGATTAGCAACTGAGCGAAATTATACGATAATTCTGATATTAGATCAATTTGAAGAGTTTTTCTTTGTTAGTAACCCTAGCACACAAAGAATAGAATTTTACAAATTTTTCAGTGAATGTCTAAATATTCCATTCGTAAAAATTATTCTGTCATTGAGAGAAGATTATTTACATTATTTATTAGAATTGGAACGTTTGAGTCAAAAAAATACGACTGGTTTATATGATTTAGGGGTCATTAATCAAAATATTCTCGATAAGGATATTCGCTACTATTTAGGAAAATTTTCTAGCCAGGATGCCAAGGCTATAATTCATAGTCTGACTCAACGTTCACATTATGAACTAAGTGATGAGTTAATTAATCGATTAGTCCAGGATTTGACAGTAGAACTAGACGAAGTACATCCAATTGAATTACAAATAGTCGGCGCTCAACTTGAAATAGAAAACATTACCACAATTGCACAATATAAGCTTTGCGGTGGCTGGACAAAATTGGTGGAACGCTGGCTTGGGCAAGTTATCAAAGACTGCGGTGAAGAAAACGAAAAATTAAGTTGGAAATTATTATTTGAATTAACTGATGAAAAAGGGACGCGACCGTTAAAAAATAAAGCTGATTTAGCAACTGCACTAGTTAATAATCATGATATAGAGACAATATCAGGTTTTGACATAGTTGGTGAACTAATTTTAGAAATATTGGTAGGTTCTGGGTTGGTATTGCGAGTCAGAGAAGAATTAGGCGATCGCTACCAGCTAGTTCACGATTATTTAGTAGAACCAATTCGCCAAAAAAACAATTATGGTATTGCCGCTGAATTACAAAAAATCAAACTGGCAAAAACTAAAGCCGAGGTCGCCCAAAAACTTAGTCAACAGCAACTCAATTTAGTTTTGCAAAAGCGGTTAAAGGAAGCACGCATAGCAGGTGTAGTGCTGTCAATTATGGGGGGGATAATAGCAGCATTATGGTGGCAAGCAGACTTACAAAAAAGAGCAGCAATTAGCCAAACTTTACGAGCTGAACGCAGTGAAACCAACTTAAAAATTAGTGCGATCGCAGCTGCTAGCGAAGCTTTATTTGCCTCTAATAAAGAATTTGATGCCTTATTAGAAAGTTTACGGGCTTGGAGACGACTTAAACAGACACAGATCGTGCAACCAGACACCCGAATGCGGGTGGTGACGGCCCTGCAACAAGCAGTTTATGGAGTAACCGAGGTCAACCGTTTAGAAGGGCACACTGATATTGTCTGGGGATTAACTTTCAGCCCAGATGGTCAGTTGCTAGCATCAGGGAGTCGAGATCGGACAGTGAAACTTTGGCGTCCTGACGGTACTTTACTCCAAACCCTCAAAGGCCATACTGATGCGGTAACCGCTGTCAGTTTCAGCCCTGATGGACAAACCCTAGCCTCCGCCAGTCTCGATAAAACAGTCCAAATCTGGCGCCAAAACCTGATTACAGGGGAATTTTACCCCAGGCCAGATAAAACCTTAAAAGGACATGGAGATTGGGTTTACAGCGTTAATTTCAGTCCTGATGGCGAGTTATTAGCTACTGGCGGCAAGGATGCAACGATAAAAATCTGGGGCAAAGACGGTAGCTTAGTAAAAATACTCAGAGGACATGGCGGTTGGGTTAACTGGGTAAGTTTCAGTCCTGATGGTCAATTCATCGCTTCGGCAAGTGACGATAAAACAGTGAAAATCTGGCGACGCAATGGCAGCCTAGTTACAACTTTGCAGGGACATCAGCAAGGTGTAACCGTGGTTGCTTTCAGCCCTGACGGTAAACTGTTGGCGTCCGCAGGTCGAGATAAAACAGTGAAACTTTGGCGGCGAGAGGAAAACACCAGTACGGACGGTTTTAAATTTGTTTTTTACAAAACTTTACAGCAGCATAGCAATACAGTGTGGAGTTTAAGCTTTAGTTTCGATGGTAAAAAGTTAGCTTCCGGAAGTGAAGACAACACCATAAACCTCTGGAGTATTACTGGCAGCTTACTGAAAACCTTCAAAGGACATAACGATGCTGTTGCTAGCCTAGCTTTCAGTCCCAATAATAAATTACTGGCTTCCGGAAGTTTTGACAAAAATGTGAAATTGTGGAGTTTAGATCCCCCAACACCATCTATTCTCAAAGGGCATGAGAATCGAGTTTTGAGTGTTGCCTGGAGTCCCCATGGCCGGATGCTAGCTTCTGGTAGTAGCGATCGCACTGTCAAACTCTGGTTAACAGACACTAGTAATGGTGAGGTGAAAACCCGACTCTACAAAACCTTGATAGGGCACACAGATAAAGTTCCTAGTGTCAGTTTTGACCCCAAAGGTAAAATACTAGCTTCAGCAAGTTATGACAAAACTGTGAAACTTTGGCGGCTTGATGGCAGTTTAATCAAGACTCTCCACGGACATAGGGATAGTGTGATGAGTGTGAATTTCAGCCCAAATGGCGAGTTGTTGGCATCAGCTAGCAAAGATAAAACAATAAAACTCTGGAATCGTCAAGGCAAGTTGCTCAAAACCTTAGTGGGGCATCAAGGTTGGGTGAATAACGTGAATTTCAGCCCTGATAATCAGGTTTTAGCTTCTGCCAGTGATGATCAAACAGTAAAACTCTGGCGGCGAGATGGTACTCTACTCAAAACTTTCTCGCCCCATGACAGTTGGGTATTGGGTGTCAGCTTTAGTCCCACTGACGAGTTGTTAGCTTCTGCCAGTTGGGACAACACTGTAAGACTTTGGCGACGGGATGGTACGTTGTTAAAAACCTTGTTAAAAGGCTACAGCGATAGCGTTAATGCCGTGACTTTCAGTCCCAATGGGAAATTACTCGCCGCCGCTGGTTGGGACGGTACAGTGAAACTCTGGAGCCGTGAAGGCAAATTAATTAAAAGTCTCAACGGGCATCACGCGCCAGTATTAAGTGTCAGCTTTAGCCCAGATGGTCAAACACTAGCATCAGCTAGTGATGACAACACAATCATTCTCTGGAATTTAGATTTGGATGATTTAGTTGTTCGTGGTTGCCACTGGGTGGATGATTACCTCAAGCACAACCGCAATCTTGAACAACGCGATCGCCATCTTTGTGATGGCATACTCTAGACACAGGGGCATTGGGCATGGGACATAGGGCATTGGTTTTTCACAAATGACAAATGACCAAGCCCCGTTGGGGCGGGAGTCGGGAGTCGGGAGTCGGGAGTCGGGAAAAAAATAGCGACCCCAACCAGCGCTCTACAAGCCCCGTCTTTTAAGACGATTGCGTTGGCCGGGGTCTCAAGCCCCGTTCAATCCTGTCTTCCCCACTCCCTACTCCCTTTTTGTTGACCAATGACTCTTGATTTAAGAGCTGATTTGGACTTGATTAACCAAAAGAGCGATCGCTCTCCAAAACCTCAGGGCTATTTTCTTCAGTATTTTCTTGTGGCAAATTCGCTAAAAAAGCTTGTAATTTCATCCGCTCAATATAAGGCCAGCCTCCCTCAGATTCAATATCTTTCAGCAGTGAGTAGAGTTGGCGACGGTTGACAGGCAAACTCTCTTGAAAAACCCCATCTCGGATTTCTCGGTGTAACTGCTCTAATTGTCGCAGCAAAGCCAAAAGAGCTACAGTATCGCCTTGACAGCATTCAACTGTATCATGTACCACAGTTGCGATCGCTTGCATTTTAGAGGATAACTTCTCTGATTCAATAGTTTTGTTGTTGTTCATCCCACCCTTTCCGTGTAAATGAGGCCAACTCATAATTTACCGGAGATTCTTAATTTTCCCTACTTTACCAGTATTGATTCATCATCTGTCACTTTACCTAAGAAGACCAACCTGCTCTACAGTTTCCCAGAAGTTTTTTTAAACTCTCCGCGTCAAAGCGTCCCCCACTCCCCACTCCCCACTCCCTCAGTCACGGCTGAATATAACTAGATTTGTATCTTTATGAAAAGCAATTGCGATCGCTTCTAAAACAGCGTAGTACCCTTTAGCATAGCCCTTACGGAAGCTAGAGGGGATCAGAATATTCTTGCTTGAGACTAGAGTACTTTGATTTTGAGTTAAAAAAAATCGTATGATCTGGCTGATTTACCCATCAAACAATAGGCATATGTAGTGGCGTCACATACATAACACAGTTCGATGCAGTTTTACAACTTAGATATTAATTTTTGAGATTGAGGTTGACCATGAGGTATCGCGCTTTAATTGTTGCATTCTTGGCTTTGTGCCTGGGACTAATAACTGCTTGTAGTGATGCTCCTGCTACTAGTAGTGGTAGGGATGTACTCACTTACGAACAAATTCGAGGCACTGGCTTGGCTAACAAATGCCCTCAACTATCAGAAACAAGCCGTGGTTCAATTCCCCTTGATTCTAGTCAGTCATACACCATCAAAGAACTTTGCTTAGAACCAACTAGTTACTTCGTCAAAGAAGAACCTGCTAATAAACGCCAAGAAGCAGAATTCGTTGCTGGGAAATTGTTGACTAGATACACTTCCACCATTGACCAAGTACAAGGCGATCTGAAAATCAACTCAGATAATAGCCTGACTTTTGCCGAAACTGATGGTCTGGACTTCCAAGCTATTACTGTGCAACTCCCTGGTGGTGAGCGAGTACCTTTCCTGTTCACCATCAAAAACTTGGTTGCTCAAACCCAACCCAGTTTGAGCAGTATTAACACCTCCACTGACTTTGAAGGCACTTTCAAAGTTCCTTCCTATCGTGGTGCTGCTTTCCTAGATCCTAAAGGTCGTGGTGTCGTTAGTGGCTATGATAACGCTGTGGCTCTGCCTGCCCAAGCGGATGATGAAGAACTCACCCGCACTAACGTCAAGCGTGCTGAAAGTCTCAATGGCAAGATTTCTCTGCAAATAGCTAAGGTAGATAGCGGTAGTGGTGAAATTGCTGGTACTTTCGAGAGCGAACAGCCATCTGATACCGATTTAGGTGCTGGCGAACCTAAAGAAGTTAAGATTCGCGGTATATTTTACGGTCGGGTTGAATCCAAATCATAGCTAAATCCTCTTGAGTTAGGGAACTGACTGGCATTGAGAACCACACTTGTGTCAGCATCAGGTTTCATCACAAGAGCTAACTCCTTATCCCCTTCTATTTAGGGGTAAGTAAGTTTTTGCGAAATGGCTACAAATTAACTACAACAAGGGGCAAAAAGCCCCTTTTTTATTACTTGCGTAAATATACATACTATTTTTTAACTTTTATTTAGTAATTTTTGAATACTAAATGAATTTCTTTCAGTCTATGTGTAATTTTACTGGAAATGAAATTTTCGCCGCTGCCATCAAATTTTAACTTTCATAACTTTGTTTGTAGAACTTCATTTCAGAATTAATTAATGAAATTAAGTACAATCTCGGTTTGATATTTAGTAACTAATTATATATTTTATTTCTATGTAGTTATTAAATTAAAACTACAGGGAATGCCCAGATTAATTGAACAATAATTCTCGAAGTCAAAATACACGAGGTCTTTGGCTCTGGTCTTGACTGGTGAATTATTTGTCGATAACAAACTAAATTCGACGGATTTCGCACATTTAAATATTGCTCGATGTCAAGTGAACTATGGGAAATTTATAGAAAAAATTTGTTACTTACCATAGATTTGCTAGGGCATAAACACGATATTTTCTTTGATGTTGTGTGCGATCGCAGGTGAGTTTAAGCGCGAGTTATTAATTCTTTATTTGCTCAATAAGCCCGGTGCTATGCCTACCACAGTCACCAATGAACTAAAGCACGAAATTTGGCAGTTGTTACGAGAATATCAGCAATCTCGCTCAGAAAATATTCGTAATCAACTGGTAAAACTCAATTTTGGACTTGTGAGAAAAGAAGCTCACTACTGGACAAATCAATGTCATGAAACCTATGATGATTTGCTCCAAGTTGGATGTTTGGGTTTAATTAGGGCTATTGAAAGATTTGAACTTTCTAAGGGACATGCCTTCAGTTCCTATGCTCTTCCCTATATTCGGGGTGAAATTCAACACTATCTCCGAGATAAAGGCGTCACCGTGCGAATTCCTCGCAGATGGTTAGCACTGCAACAGCAAGCAATAGGAGTTTCACGTTCTTGGCGTGAAACACATAATCGCCAGCCAACAGATTCGGAATTAGCCGCAGCACTGAAAATTTCTCCAAACGAATGGCAAGAAATTAAATTAGCATGGGTGAATCGCGCTCCCTTGAGTTTAGATGTGCCAATCCAGGATGGTGAAGAAGGCTCTACTTGTTTGGGAGAATTAGTTCCAGATCCTCACTATCGCAGCTTTCAATTAGCACAAGAAGACCAACTTCGGTTGCAACAAGCATTAGTTCAGCTAGAACAACGCACCCGCGATGTTTTGGAATGTGTGTTTTTGCAAGATTTGACACAAAAACAAGTTGCAGAACATCTGGGTATCAGTGTAGTAACAGTTTCCCGTCGAGTTAAAAAAGGCCTAGATTTGATGAAACAACTGATGGGTGTAACAGAGGATTAACTGCAAACAAATGAACCCGCAGTTATGCTGGGCTGGTAGTGCGAAAAATAACCATTGAAAAACAAAAAATTAGGTTATAAAGGGAACAGACTTTGCCTTTAATACAAATTTCAGGCATGTTGATTTCCAGTTTTCAATTCTCCAATGGCTTTTGAGAAAGACTCATGGGCAGAAATTTAACAATTACAATTGCAGCTATTCTAAGCTTGGCGATCGCTGGATGCGCTTCTGAAGATGCACCGCAAGCCATAGATCCGACGCCGATTCCCAAAATAGCAAAAAAATCGCAACCAACAGTTCAATCCTTTAAGAATCCGGTTGTACCTGCCAAACAGGTTTCACAAGTTTCTTCTGCAAGTCTTAACTTAATTCAATCTACTAATGCTACAGAACGGGCACGGGTACTTGTGGTATCAAAAAACCGCACTGACCCGTTTGGAGAGATTTTTGGGCAGACGGGTGCTGGAGTGTCTAAAACAATAGGAAGACCTGTTCCCGTGTTACCTAAGCTACCTACTGCATCAACCCCAGGACGAAAACTGCCGACAAGTAGCATAGCTTTAAATCAAAAGAAAAATAACATTGCTGCTGTACCAAAACCAAAAAAAGTCAATACTACTTTGACTTCAGTCTTGCCTAAGGTTTTGCCTCAAGTTGTGCCCAACCCAACTTTAGTATCTGTATTACCACCAACACCACAACCTGAGTTAGCAAAGGCAGTGGTTGTGACTGGTGTAGTTCTCATTACTAAAGAACCCCAGGCAATTATCAAAGTCCCAGATGAACCGACGAGTCGCTATGTGCAGGCGGGACAGCGATTAGCCAATGGCGTACTAGTTAAACGTATTGAAATGAATGGAGGCTCCAACCCGATTGTGATTTTGGAACAATATGGTATAGAAGTTGCCAAAATGGTAGGGGAAGGGCCTGTCAACTCAACGCCATCAGCTTCGACGCCATCAGCGGCGTCTGGTACTGGTGATGCTATTTTAGGGACAACGCCCCCCCAAAATCCAGTTAATGTGGGAGCTTCATAAAAGATGGAGACTGAGGAAAAAATTGAATTCCCTGGTTTGCCTTTAGCAGTCTATCGAGAAATCGCAGCGCATTTACGTCAAGTGGAAGGGGTGGAAGTAGATTTAATTCCCCAGTCATCCCAACAGTTTGATTACAATCAAAGTCAAATTGGTGGGTTAAGACTTACGCGCTCAGCAAACTCTACTTTAGAAAGTCGGCAACGAGTTAACCAGATTTTGGCTTATTATCAAGATCGCTATATGAATCATATTTGATTTGTGAAAATCGCAAGCCTGAGACTCCTGACTTCTTAGAGAAATCGGGAGTCTTGTTATTTGATTTAAGATTGCTATGGTCTATGACGACTTCAGTTAATATCAAGTTCTTGAATTAAGCTGAAAATTTGCGTACTCAAAAACTTAAAAACTAAAATCCTGGATTTCGACAGCGCAGAAATCACCTAACTTCGTAATTCATATGGCTCAATTTCCCATCCTTGCTTGTCCAGCCTCTCATTTGCCAAAAATGCCAGCCTTTCTATGACTTTCCTGAAAGGTGCTTTGTTCTTATACTCAGGGGATGGTTCAATTTGTGCGTGAGATGGGTTGCTATCAGTTGCCCTTGGACAAACATCAATTTTATAAGCAAGAATCTCTTTACCTTTGTCATCCCTCTGAACAATATTATCTATCATCCGAATATCGCCAGTAATTAGACTGACGACAGCATCATCTGGGTTTTTCTGTGTCCACTTTGGGTTGCAATTACAAAGCTTTGCTCGATCAACAGATGGAGCCATACCCCTATCAGCAAATGCCTGTGAGCTAACTTTTGCCCCAAATTCACCGATAGAGTAATATTTGTCTACACCACGAAAAACACATCGATACAATACCTCATCATCTGTAATTACATCATCCACTTCAAACCTCTATGAAATTAACCATTTCCAGAGATCCGTAAGTTCAGTTGATGATGTTGCTGAACCGTCTTCCATTTCGTTATCAATATCAGACCCCCAGACTTTGATGTATTCTGCGGTATTGCCGAAGATATAAACAGTTAACTTTTTATTTTCGTGCCACCATTCAAAGACTATTTCTGAGTCAATGCCTAGATTTACCAGTGGTTCGCTCCACCACATTTGATTTACTCTAACAACTTTGCACAGCCGCTCCAGCCATTCTAGGGTGTATCTATAAGTTTCATTGTCTGTCCCTAAACTAGCAATTCTTATCTGAGTTTTCTCAATTGCTTGCTCAACCTTAACTGGAAAGGCAGTTTTAGCACTTTGAGATGTAGAACCAGTGATCTTGAGTTGATGCTTCCAGTCTCCCACGGTTAGAGCTAAGCCTGACTCATAAACACTTGTTCTTTGAGCAACGGATGCACTTTGTAAACCTTGCACTAACCGCAGGTGCGGAAGATCGACTGATGTGGTGTATTCATGAGAAAGCAATGTTATCCCTGAATAAAAGCGGCTATCCTTAGCATAGTAAATTTTACTGGACATCAAACAACTCCCTTGCGCGATCAGTAATCAAATTCTCAAAGGCTTGCCCTTGTCTTTGTTTTAATTCATCTAAATTGGAAAGCACCTCTTGAAGGGGTAGAGGTTTTTCTCCCCAATCTTGAGAAATTTCCAGATCAAGTATAAAGTCAGCCTGCCCAGGAGGGGCTATAGCATCCGACAAAGTTAGTACTAATTTGATTGGAAGATCCTTGTAAATTGACTCAGTTCGGGTCAAAAATCCTGATATTGTCTCTGGCATACCTTCTGGTATCTGAGGATATACTTTGAAGTATTCACCTAGCTCAATTTCCTGATTGGCTGGCATGACAATTCGATTTATGTAACGAAGAGCAATGCGTTTTGCACCAACAGGTTTAGCAACATCTAGATAGACATCGAATGCCTGATCAATTCTTTGCCTAAACTCATCCCATCCCTCATAAGGACGCAAGATATGGATACTTAGGACATCAGGTCCCACACCCACTAATTTTTTATTATCCGCAGACGGGAACAGAAGTTTAGTCCAGCCCTGTCTTACCGTAATTTCAGGATTTGTCGGTTGGGAACTAACTTGTAATTCAGTCGCTATCAAATTCTGTTGTTGTGGTTCACCTGTATATAAATCTCTTATTTTTTCATAGAATAAGCCAGGTATTGTGAGATTCCACGCTGGCCCAGGGGCAAAACGAAACTCACAGACTGCTTCTTCTATAGGTGGATTGCGATAATGACGGCGTGTCATATATTACTTAAATATCATTGCGATATAACCACACATTTTTCAGTAAACTACAAATTTGAGACGAAAGACAATGAATCTGTTGTACTAATCTAATGTTAGGTTAGCCGAGCCTAGCTTACTGAAAACTTTTCGATAAACTTACAATTTCGCCGCCATATACCCACTTTTTTAAGCCGTTCCTTATTCTTATATATTTATATTCCAAGCTCCTGACTATGAATTTCCTGCACAGTTACGCCCAAGCGATCGCCTTTCTCTGGCTTTTTGCATCATAGAACAGCGATCGCAGAAAACTTCAATTAACGCAGGCTCAAAAAGCAACGTTATGATTGTTAATGCGTTAATCGAGCTTGGGTCTAATAATAAACTCAGTTGGCACAAAAAACCTCCGTCCTACGGAGACGATTAATTGCCTCTCTAGAGCAGTCAAAAACCATTGAACTACTTTGAGCTATGGATACTTGACTGTTGTTTAGGTGCTGTATCCAACCAAAATCAGCCCTTGTACAAATTCCCATAAGGATAATTGAAGTGACTAAAACTAATTCAGATTTTCTCACCTCCAGCGATCCGGCGATCGCGGAGTTAATCAACGACGAACTAGGGCGTCAGCGAGATCATTTGGAGTTGATCGCTAGTGAAAACTTTACCTCCGCCGCTGTACTAGCGGCTCAAGGTTCGGTACTGACAAATAAATACGCCGAGGGATTACCTGGTAAACGCTACTATGGCGGTTGTGAGTTTATCGACAAAATCGAGCAACTGGCGATCGACCGCGCTAAACAATTGTTTGGTGCTGCTCATGCTAATGTGCAGCCCCATTCTGGCGCACAAGCGAATTTTGCTGTGTTTCTGACCCTGCTGGAACCAGGAGACAAAATTATGGGGATGGATTTGTCTCATGGTGGACATCTCACCCACGGTTCCCCTGTAAATGTCTCAGGTAAGTGGTTCCAAGTTAGCCACTACGGTGTCAGCCAACAAACAGAACAACTTGACTATGACCAAATTCGGGAGCTGGCGCTAAGGGAGCGTCCTAAGCTGCTGATTTGTGGTTATTCGGCTTATCCCCGTATAATTGATTTTGAAAAATTCCGTAGTATTGCTGATGAAGTCGGCGCTTACTTACTGGCTGATATTGCCCATATTGCCGGTTTAGTTGCCAGTGGTCTTCATCCAGACCCGATTCCTCATTGTCATGTGGTAACAACAACTACCCATAAAACTCTACGCGGTCCCAGAAGTGGTTTAATTTTAACTGGCGACGCAGAACTCGGTAAAAAGCTAGATAAATCCGTTTTTCCTGGTAGCCAGGGCGGGCCATTAGAACATGTGATTGCTGCTAAAGCAGTAGCTTTTGGAGAAGCCCTCAAGCCAGAGTTTAAAGCTTATTCTGCCCAAGTGATTGAAAATGCTCGTGCTTTGGCAAAACAATTACAAAATCGCGGCTTAAAGCTAGTGTCTGATGGCACTGATAACCATTTAATGCTAGTGGATTTACGTTCCATTGGCATGACGGGTAAGCGAGCAGATCAGCTAGTCAGCACAGTAAATATTACTGCTAACAAAAATACTGTTCCCTTCGATCCGCAGTCGCCATTTGTGACCAGTGGTCTGAGGTTAGGTTCCCCAGCAATGACAACACGGGGCTTAGGAGTAGCAGAATTTACTGAGATTGCCAATATTATTGCCGATCGCCTGCTTTCCCCAGATTCCGAGGAAGTCACCCAAGATTGTAAACGACGGGTGGCTGTATTGTGCGATCGCTTCCCCTTATACCCTCACCTGGAAATTCCCGTACCAGCATTAGTTTAGGGCATGGGGCATAGGGCATGAGGCATTGGCATTGGGCGGCTATCGAAAAGCTTTTTCCTAGTCCCCAGTCCCCAGTCCCCAGTCCCCATTCCCCATTCCCCACTCCCCACTCCCCACTCCCTTCCCCAATCCAATCCAATGAGTGCAGAAATTATTTGTGTTGGTACAGAATTGCTATTAGGAGATATCCTCAACGGCAATGCTCAATTTTTAGCGCAACAATTAGCCCAGTTAGGTATTCCCCATTACTATCAAACCGTGGTTGGGGATAATCCAGAACGGTTGAAGCAAGTTATAGAAATTGCTATTTCCAGAGCGCAAATTCTCATTTTCACTGGTGGTCTTGGCCCTACCCCAGATGACCTCACTTGTGAAACTATCGCCGATTTCTTTCAAGCCCCCTTGGTAGAACACCCGGAAATTATCGAAGACATAACCCAGAAATTCGCCCAACGCGGTCGAGTGATGTCACCAAGTAACCGCAAGCAGGCTTTAATTCCCCAAGGTGCAGAAATTCTACCCAACCCCACTGGAACTGCACCCGGTATCATTTGGCAACCCCGTCCTGAAATCACTATTTTTACCTTTCCCGGTGTTCCCAGTGAAATGCACCCGATGTGGAAAGAAACAGCCGTCCCATTTCTTAAAAGTCAAGGTTGGGGTAAAGAAGCTATTTACAGCCGGAGTTTAAAGTTTTGGGGTATTGGTGAATCTGCTTTGGCGGAAAAGGTTGCTTCTTATTTGAATTTGCCAAATCCCACCGTAGCCCCTTATGCAGGTAAAGGGGAAGTAAGATTACGAATTTCTGCCAAAGCAAATTCCGAAGCAGCAGCAGAGGCTTTGATTGCACCTATTGAAAAACAAATTAAAGAAATCGCTGGACTAGATTTTTACGGTATCAATGATGATACTCCTGCTTCGGTTGTTGGTGAGTTGTTACGCGCATCAAAAGAAACGCTTTCGGTGGCAGAATCTTGCACTGGTGGTGGACTAGGGCAAATGTTAACTGAAATTTCTGGGAGTTCTGATTATTTTTGGGGTGGAATCATTTCTTATGACAATTCGGTGAAGGTTCGACTATTGGGGGTTAATCAGGAAGATTTAGATAAATTTGGCGCGGTAAGTGCTACCGTTGCAGAACAAATGGCCATTGGAGTCAAAACCCGACTTTCAACAACTTGGGGATTGAGTATCACTGGTATTGCTGGCCCTGCTGGAGGGACAGATACTAAACCAGTGGGTTTGGTTTATGTCGGTTTGGCTGGGCCAAAAGATGAAGTGGCAAGTTTTGAGTATCATTTTGGTACAGTGCGAGGACGCGCTCTAATTCGTCATGTCAGTGCAAATGCAGCGTTGGATAATTTGCGCCGGAGGTTGTTGAACAGGTAGCAATACTGTTCGGTTAAGGCAATAGACAAGGGTAAATCGCCGTCTCTACAAAGAATTGATTGTTGTAGAGACGGCGATTTATCGCGTCTTCGTCTTTGCTAGAATTTTGATCAAAAAACCTTAACCGAATCGTATTGGAACAGGTAGCAGATATAGCGCTTCCCACATGGGTGAGGTACAGAAAAAATAGATCCTCGTAGGGGCGCACAGCTGTGCGCCCCTACGCATGTGCCTCATTCAAATGAGAATCGCACTATTATTCTTGTCATACTATTGTGTGACAAGAATAATAATGCTAATTAATGCCTGATTAGATGGCGTTTGCCGTCAGGGTGTTCACGAGGCTTGTCTACGTAGCAATCTGTGTGACTGACACCTTCACTGGCACTTTTTTACTAAAAGAGAGACCGTTTTCATTTTTGTCAATAACAATCGTATCTCCAGAAATAAAGGTATTTTCCAATAATTTGGTGGCGAGGGGGTTTTCTACTTCTCGCTGAATTGCTCGTTTGAGTGGACGGGCACCGTAAACTGGGTCGTAGCCTGCCTCTACTAGGTAATCACAAGCAGCTGGGGAGATTTCAAAGAAGATTTTTTGATCGCGGAGGAGATTTTCTACACGTTTGAGTTGAATACGGATAATATGCCGCATTTCGGAACGGCTGAGGGTATGGAAGAGAATTAAATCGTCAACCCGGTTGAGAAATTCCGGGCGAAAATGCGATCGCAAGTTTTCCATTACCCGTTTCCGCATGGTTTCATACTTGGAATCATCACCTGATACATCTAATATATGTTCGCTACCGATGTTACTGGTCATGACAATAACAGTGTTGCGAAAATCTACTGCTCTCCCTTGAGAGTCAGTAATTCTACCGTCATCTAATACTTGTAGTAAAATATTAAACACATCTGGATGTGCTTTTTCTACTTCGTCCAATAGCACTACAGAATAGGGTTTACGGCGAATCGCTTCCGACAGTTGACCGCCTTCTTCGTAGCCGATGTATCCCGGAGGCGCTCCCACCAACCGAGAAACTGAGTGTTTTTCCATATACTCGGACATATCCAGGCGCACCAATGCATCATCAGAATCAAAGAGAAACTGAGCTAAAGCACGGGCGAGTTCGGTTTTGCCTACACCTGTAGGCCCCATGAACAAAAATGAACCAATGGGACGCGAGGGGTCTTTCATTCCCGCACGGGCGCGACGAATTGCTGCTGCTACTGCTTCTACAGCCTCTTCT
This sequence comes from Nostoc sp. FACHB-973, assembly GCF_014698115.1. GTDB lineage: Bacteria > Cyanobacteriota > Cyanobacteriia > Cyanobacteriales > Nostocaceae > Nostoc > Nostoc muscorum. Next base: position 28,844 of record NZ_JACJSJ010000069.1, on the reverse strand, counting down.
TGGCCAATAACTCGTTGATGCAAATGACTTTCTAGTTGCAGTAATTTTTGTCGTTCCGATTCCAATAGCCGATTGACGGGAATTCCTGTCCACTTGGCGACAATTTCAGCAATATCAGCTTCGGTGACTTGTTCGCGCAGTAAAGTAGAACCTTGGCTTTGAATTTCCAAAAGTTTCGCTTCTTTGGCTTCGCGATCGCGTTGAACTCCTTCCAATTTGCCATACTTCAGTTGGGCAGCTTTATTTAAGTCATAGGCGCGTTCAGCCTGTTCAATTTGCACTCGCAGCGCATCTTCTTCTTTCTTTAAAGCACTTATCGCCTCTAATAGCTGCTTTTCACCTTGCCATTGTTCGTTAAATGTATGTTGCTTTTCCGTCAAATTGGTGATTTCTTGCTCAATTCGCTGCAAACGTTCTTTCGTTTGGGGAGTACCCTTTTCTTCGCCAGCTAATGATAGCTTTTCCATTTCTAACTGCATGAGGCGGCGGTCAATGGTTTCTAGTTCGGCTGGTTTGGAGGTAATCTCCATTTTCAACTGTGCGGCTGCTTCATCTACTAAGTCAATGGCTTTATCTGGTAAAAAGCGATCGCTAATATAACGTGCTGACAAAGTTGCTGCTGCTACCAAAGCCGAATCAGAAATTTTGACGTTGTGATGAACTTCGTAGCGTTCTTTCAACCCCCTAAGAATGGAAATAGTATTTTCTACAGTTGGCTGATCGACAAATACTTGCTGAAAACGGCGTTCTAAGGCGGCGTCTTTCTCGATGTGTTTGCGGAACTCATCTAGGGTTGTGGCGCCAATGCAACGCAGTTCTCCCCGCGCCAGCATGGGTTTGAGTAGATTTCCCGCATCCATCGCCCCTTGTTGATTGGAACCTGTGCCGACTACGGTGTGTAATTCGTCAATAAACAGGACGATTTGCCCGTTTGATTCCATGACTTCCCGCAGTACAGATTTTAAGCGGTCTTCAAATTCACCCCGGTATTTTGCCCCAGCAATCAAACTGCCCATATCTAAAGAAATCAACTGGCGATCTTTTAGCGACTCAGGAACATCACCGTTGACCATCCGCTGTGCTAAAGCTTCGGCGATCGCAGTTTTACCAACTCCAGGTTCGCCAATCAATACCGGATTATTTTTGCTGCGGCGGGATAATACCTGAATTACCCGACGAATTTCGTCATCCCGTCCAATCACCGGGTCGAGCTTACCAGCTTTTGCCTGTTCTGTTAAGTCTCTGCCAAACTTTTGTAAAGCTTCATAGCGGGATTCTGGGTTTTGATCTGTTACTTTTTGGCTACCGCGAACAGTTTTGATCGCAGCTTCTAATTTAGCTGCATCCGCATTAAAGCCTTTGAGTATCCGCCGTCCAACGCGTTCATCATCAACAAAAGCCAGCAGGATGTGTTCCACGGAAATGTAGGAATCTTTCATCGTAGCTCTAATTTCCTCGGCCTGGTCTAGCAAGACATCTAAACTGCGACCAAGGTAAAGCTGATCGCTTTTACCAACTTTTGGCTGACGTTGGGTAAAAGCTTCTAGTTGCTGCTGCAAACGGATTGGATCGATCTCAGCCCGAGCCAGAATACGTATTGCTAGACTAGTGGGTTCTTCTAACAGGGCAAGAATTAAATGTTCAACATCTAGTTGCTGTTGTTGATAAGCACGCACTATATCCTGAGATTTCACAATCGCTTCCCAGGCTTTATCTGTAAATTTATTAGGATCTGTAGGTTGCATCTTTTAGAATTTTCGATTTGGGATTTTTATTTTAGGGTATCGGAATTGGGGACTGGGGATTGGGTACTAGGGATTGGGTATTGGGTAGTGAGAAAGTATTCCTAAATATTTATTTCCTATTCCCCAGTCCCCAGTCCCTAGTCCCTACCTATTCCCTAATTTAAAACGAAAACACAGTTATAAGCGTAGTTTGCCAGATGGTGCTATGGGAGAGATAGCTATTGATCTTGCTCATCAACGACTGCATGTAGATTCTTACTATCAGAATTACTGACTTACAAGTTGCTCTTGTGATTCCTGTTTGATTGCTGACCCTTGAGTTCCCAGTTGAATCAGTTCAATTTTATACCCATCTGGATCTTCCACAAAAGCGATAACTGTCGAACCATGATTCATTGGTCCTGGTTCTCGCACGATTTTACCGCCCTGATTGCGGATTTCTTCACACGTAGTGTAAATATCATCAACCCCAAGGGCAATGTGACCGTAAGCATTACCCAATTCGTACTTTTCTACTCCCCAGTTGTAAGTTAATTCAATGACTGTATTATCGCTTTCATCACCATAGCCCACAAAAGCTAGGGTAAATTCTCCTCCTGGATAATCTTTTCGTCGCAATAATTTCATACCCAGAACTTCACAGTAAAATTTCAAGGACTCTTCAAGGTTGCCTACCCGCAGCATTGTATGTAATAAACGCATATTGACCTTTGCTGACTTACTTACTTAATTCTTATATTTTATATCTCATGGGCAATTTCGACAGAATCTGCGTTTCATTCTGCTTTTAATTGCACAATTATTAGTAATTATAGAAGTGATAATTGATTGACAATTACTAAAGAAATAAGAATAAATAAATTATCAAATACTTACTAAATATTCTAAGTATTGATGAATTTTTATGCTCTAATACCTTTGCGAATTTTGTTATAAAATAAACTAAATTTATTGGACAATATCTTTTTATTAACGCACTGCTTTAGTTCCCTGCTAGGACTAAAACGGGGATATTATTTAATTATAGTCAGTCTCTAAAATACCTTTGAGTGGATTTATACCTTTGCGCTTTTTATATTCTCTATATAACCATAAACCTATAAGAGTGCCAAATAAAATAAACCAAATCAACAGAGTATATTGCCAAGAGAAGAAGCGTAAAAGGAATATAGTGGCAAAACTAACCAAAATAGGAAACCAGCAGAATAAGGGAAAACTGAAAATAGCCAAAAAACGCAGATCAACTTCATTATTTTTGACTCTCTGCCAAGCCGAAATTGTAATATTCAACACAACGCCTGTCAAAATTCCCGCCCCAGTCCCAGCCCCAGTGACAACGACAACCGCAGGAATAAACACAGCCAGAAGCGCAGGAATAAACACAGCGACAAACATAAAAACGAAAAAACTCTCACGAGGACTAAATAGAGACAAAAACATAGCCCCGGCTAAAACAACCACCACAGCTACAGAACCAGCTATAGCCCAAGCTAAAACTACAGCCCCAGCCACAGCCCCAGTTACAAACCCAGCACGAGCCATAGCCCCAGCGCGAGTCATAGCTACAGCACAAGCCATAGCTACAGCGCAAGCCCAACGCTTATTTGCTATAGCGACGGCAAGATAAATCTGATACTTTTCAATATCTTGTTCTGACGGATCGCTGCTTCTTAAAAACTGATAAAATTCACGTTTAAATGTTAACAATCCAAACAAGTTGAATGTGATATAGTCTTGGCGTCCGTATTTTGTGGCTATCGGGAAAATAAATATATATAATGACAGTCCAGTTAATCCTTTTATCCAAAAATTGTACTGTTGAAACAGCACTTCAATCATCATTATGACGGTAAATATAAACAACAATAGTGTACACAATAATAGTATTTGTATTAACCGATAGTAAATACGATCTTTTGATTCTTTATCATCATTTGATTTTTTATAAATAAACCGCAAATCATTGCGTTTTGGGCGACGACGATAATCAATTAACCTATGGAGTAAATCACTTTGCAAATTGATTGGAAGAGTCAAAAAAAGATTCTTCCAATATTCATTGTTGGTGATTTTATTGATGAAATAACTGACGAAATTTTTTCGTTTTTGAATCTCCTTTTGTCTAAAAATTAAAAATTCAGCATTAGTATCTGATGCAGCACCTTTAAAAAATAAATCTAGAAAATCTTTGAATGAATCAAATTGCTCAGCTTCTTTTTGAAATTCTTCTAACTTCTCCCAATTAATCTCATCTTGAAATTCGATCGCACATAAAGGAATAACAATTCTAGGATCGAGTTGTTTATGCTTGGCAATTTCATCAGCAGAACATTGAGCGATTAACCAAGCTGTTCTTGCCATATCTTCCCTTTCCGCAGGAGGAAAATGAACAACAATCCACTCCCAATCGCTATAACGAAATTCAGGATAAGATTTAGGCATAATTATTAATCATCAGAATAGGTTTGCTTATTGGTTAGTTCTGCTAGATATAAAGCTGCTTTTTGTGCGAGCCTAGAATTAGGATTATTCTGTATCTCTTTCAGAATTTCAGCTGCATAAGGTGTTCCAATTTCTACTAAATCTTGCATAGCTGATTCATTACCTGTATCTGCTAAAGATTGCAACTGAAATACAGCTAAATCTCCCATACGAATTAAGGCTTGACGAGCTTCAGGAAAGTTTTGCTGTTGATAATATTGAAACAATATTTCTGCTGCTTGAGGTAAATTCGTCCTTGATAAAGCACTAACAGCAGCTTTTTTAAGTTCTGAATCAGAAGAAGTTTTTAATGTTGATTCTAAAAACTCAAACATTACCTGTCCTCTTTGACGGGAACCTGCTGCTGCTACTGCACCGAAAGCAATGGCTAATTGTTCATCATTATTCACTTTTTCTAACTGTTGTTTCAAATTATCAATAATCTCATCTGCTAATCTTTGATCTACTTGTTGAGCATCTGCTATACACTCAAAAGCTGTTACTGAATCTTGTTGATAAACAGCCTGAATTACATTTGTACTATTTAGAGCTAAACCACACCAAAGTTTAACTACTTCTCGCCAAGTTACTCGGTCTATTCTAAATTTTTGTACTAAATCATCTCCTTTATCTAATAAAGCAGCAGCAGCAAAGAATTCTTGTAGAGTTAAATGAGCAAATTGGTAACGTTCACCACCATCAATCTTTAGTAGTAAACCACTACGCTGTTCTATTTCTTCTAATATTGCTTGAGCTTGTTCTGAATTTAAATTTAATGAGGGCAGCACCTGTTTAATTTGTGCTAATACTGTTGGATAATCTAAACTACGACGCTCTGTTGTATTTTGAGTGGCATTATCTTGAATAAAAAGAGCTAAAAATTGTAAAACTCGACGTTTATCACTTGCTTTATATTGATTTCGCTGATTCTTTGCAGTATCCCAAGAATCTAATAAAATATCAGTTGACTTTTGATAAAATTCAGCCCGGGAGTGGGGTAAAATAAATGGAGTATCTGTATAAAGATAAGCAATTATTGTTAACAATAAAGGATTTCTAGCCAAAGACATTATTTGAGGACGTTCTCGTAAAGTCTGCATTAATTGATCTATAGATTTTTCCGGAGGCATTTGGTTTTTCCATGCTCCTAAAAAGCGACGAATTTGGCGATCGCTAAAGTCAATAATATCTAATGTCTGGTCAATATCTTCTGAAAATTCATGATTATAAACTGCCGTTCGACAAGTAATAACTACTCGACACTTATCAAATTTATCTAATAAATCTTTAATCTCTTTGATTACTTGCGGACGTAAATTACTATTAACTTCATCTAGTCCATCTAAAAATAACATCAATGTTCCATTTTCTAAGCCTTGAGTAACAAAACGCTCGGCATTGGGAAAATCATCTCTCGCAAAAGCATCAACTAATTGCTTTTGGAAATATTCTTGATTTAAATTGGGATTGTTAAGACGATGTAGTTCCAACAAAACAGGCACATGTTTAGGCAAAGCTTGGTTTAATTTTCCATCAGCCCAAGATAAAGTTAAATATTTTAATAAAATTGACTTACCTGCGCCTGGAATACCTCTAATTAATAAGCGAGGATATTTAATAATTGCTTTGTCAGCTAAAATTGAATCTCTATCTGATGTTCCACTTACCTTGAGAGGAACAAAAACTTCTCTAAGTTGTAAAGGTTTATTTGGTCTAAAAGAAATATTGAGAGTTTGATGTTTGTTAATTAATCCCTGTTTATAGCGTCTAAGTGACCAAGACGAAAAAATAGCCAGCCCCGAAATATTCCTATAAGTTAAATTAACTAGTGAATCAACTACTATAGTCAAATATTTTTGTATGGTCTCCTTTAAAATCAATAAAATAAATAAGATAGTCGCTGCACCCCAGCCCAAACCTAAAAATATATTATTTTTAACTTTTTCAGATAAATCATTGTCTTTTTTATCCTTTTGTTTGGTATACTCGTCTTCGTAAATTTTAGCAATTTCTGGGGCTGATAATCCCACGGAGTTTTTACCGTATAGGTTGATTACTAATCCTGTATCCATTGATTTGTCATTTTTCACATGACGTTCTGCATAGTCTTTAATGTCTTGTATCAAAGCAGCTTTGGCTTTAATATCGGGAGTCAGTGTTGGTTTAGGAGTTTGGCTGAAAACTGAACTAACGAAACTTAAAACAAAAAATATAGTGAAAATTAGCAGCTTGAATTTGCTGCGAGAAGTTAAATTAAAATGATTCTTCATCTGTTTATAAGTTTTTTGTTGAAGTATTATATCTTGCACGAGTATTATTTAATTCGCTGTTACATACAGCAGAATTCAGGAGTCAGGAGTCAGAATTCAGAAGTCAGAATGGGCTACGCCCCGCTACGCTAACAGAATTCAGAATGACAATAGGTTCTGAGCCTAGCTACCAGACTTAGATGGTGTACTTCATTAACATGAAATCTGCTGTAAGTAAATCCAGCTTACGAAAGTTCCAGAATCCGATTAATTCTCCTGTCAGTTGACTCCAACTGTGGAAATCTTCTTTAATGTCAGCCGACAAAGCTGTTTAAACGCCTATGCTTACGATTGGGTTAGGCCACTGGACTATATGCGTAAGTAAAACACTCAAACAAAGGACAAAGTACAAATGAGTCACATTCTAGATACTGCCATTGAAGCGATCGCAGCTCGTGAAATTCTTGATTCACGCGGTAGACCGACAATTGAAGCCGAGGTGTATGTCGCCAACGGCGCTGTAGGGCTGGCGCAGGTTCCCAGTGGTGCCTCCACTGGCTCTTTTGAGGCACACGAATTGCGTGATGGTGATAAAAGCCGTTATGGCGGTAAAGGAGTCCTGAAGGCGGTACAAAACGTCAAAGAGGTACTTGCCCCAAAATTACTCAACTTGGATGTCCTCAACCAAGAACTATTAGACCGCACAATGATTGCGATCGATGGTTCTGATAACAAATCCAATTTGGGGGCGAATGCGATTTTGGCGGTTTCCCTCGCAGCAGCTAAAGCCGGTGCCGAATCTCTAGCAATTCCTCTGTATCGTTATTTGGGTGGCCCACTAGCAAATTTACTACCAGTACCGTTGATGAATGTCATTAACGGCGGCGCACACGCAGCCAACAACGTAGATTTTCAAGAATTTATGATTGTCCCAATTGGGGCAACTTCCTTTAGGGAAGCCTTGCGTTGGGGTGCCGAGGTGTTTGCTACCCTCAGCAAAGTATTAGATGAGAAAGGTTTGCTGACTGGTGTGGGCGATGAAGGCGGTTTTGCCCCTAACTTAGAGTCCAATCAGGTGGCTTTGGAATTGCTGGTTGCTGCCATTGAACAAGCTGGGTACAAGCCAGGGGAGCAAGTCGCTTTGGCGTTGGATGTGGCGGCTAGCGAGTTTTACAAGAATGGTCAGTATGTTTACGATGGTAAACCTCATGCGCCCACTGAGTTTATTGATTACCTGGCTCAACTAGTTGACCAATATCCCATTGTCTCAATTGAAGATGGTTTACACGAGGAAGATTGGCAAAGTTGGCAATTGCTCACCCAGAAATTAGGTTCGCGGGTGCAGTTGGTAGGAGATGACTTGTTTGTGACCAATGTTACTCGCCTGCAAAGAGGCATCCAAGACAAAGCCGGGAATGCCATTTTGATTAAACTCAATCAAATTGGTTCTCTCACCGAAACCTTACAAACAATTGACTTGGCAACTCGCAACGGTTTCCGTTCAGTAATTAGCCATCGTTCCGGTGAAACCGAAGACACAACCATCGCCGATTTAGCCGTAGCCACCCGTGCCGGTCAAATCAAAACAGGTTCCCTGTGTCGCAGCGAACGGGTAGCAAAATATAATCGCTTGCTGCGAATTGAAGATGAACTAGGCGATCGCGCCGTGTATGCTGGTGCTGTGGGTTTGGGACCGAAGTAGAGAGGATGGGGAGTAGGGAATAGGGAGTAGGGAGTAGGGTATTCCCCACTCCCCATTCCCCACTCCCCACTCCCCATTCTTCACGGATAAAACCCCAACTTCGGCAACCCCAAGGTTTCATCCCAGCCCATCATCAGGTTTAAACACTGAATCGCTTGACCCGCTTGCCCTTTAATCAGGTTGTCAATTGCTGACATGACAATCACGCGACCTGTGCGCGGGTCAACTTCTACACCGATGTAACAAAGATTGCTGCCGTTAGCCCATTTTGTTTGGGGATAAACACCGCTACCGCAGACTTTTATCCAAGGAGAATTGCGGTAGAAGGCTGAGAAAATTGTAAGCAAATCATCTCCCACAAGACCGGGGTCGCGCATTGTGGCGTATACGGTTGCTAAAATACCGCGTACCATTGGGATGAGGTGTGGTGTAAATTGGATCGTCAGTTCGTGACCAGCTAAATCACTGCAAATTTGCTCAATTTCTGGGGTATCACGGTGACGGCCAACACTATAAGGTGCTATGGAGTTGTCTGCTTCAGCTAGTAATAAGTTAGTTTTGGGTTGCCGTCCGCTGCCGGATGTGCCAGACTTGGCATCGATAATAGCTGTTTCTGGGACAATTAAACCTTGCTTTAACAGTGGCGAAAGTGCAAGCAGACTCGCAGTGGGATAGCAACCAGGACAGCCAATGAGTTGAGCTTCGGTAATGCGATCGCGGTAAAGTTCTGGTAATCCATAAACAGCTGTTGCAGCAGTAGAGCGATCGCTTCTCTCAATACCATACCAGGTTGTATAAGTTGCCAAATCACTGAACCGATAGTCTGCACTTAGATCCAGTACTTTACATCCTTTTTCCAACAGTGTGGGCGCGATTTGCCAAGCCAGACCATCTGGTAAAGACAGGAAAACTACTTCACAGCGGTTAGCAATTATCTCTGGTTCTACCGCCTCTATTGGCAGATTAGCTGCATGAGTCAAGTGCGGGTAAAGATCCCCCAGGGATTTGCCGATGCTGTTCTCACCACCTAAATAAACCAGTTCGACTTCTGGATGATCCATCAGTAGTCGTACTAACTGTACTCCGCCATAGCCCGACGCGCCAACAATCCCAACGGGTACGCGTCTAAATTTGCCCATGATCCCAAATCCTTATCCCATGAATGGTTAATTCGTTCCCAGCTATCAACAATATCAGCGACCAGACGCAGAGCGTACAAAACGCTGCATCTCGCCTCAACTTTGTTTCGGGGAGATGAGGGAGATAGGGAAGATGAGGGAGTAGGGGCAGATGAGGAAGAAAATACTTCTCTATCTCCCTCATCCCCCTAATCTCCCTCATCTCCCTCATCTCCCTCATCCCCCGCGTTCCCCATAGTGGCAGAAATTTTTGCCATGTTATCAAATCATTGCTAGTCTACTTCTCTGGCAGATAAAGGAGCTACAATCTAAAAGAAGAAATTGTTAAAAAAATTTACGTTGGTAGCTGGAAATCTCTCTGTGTCACAGCCTAAGACTACCCAAGTTTCTCAATTTGATCCAATTGATGCCGCCTTGGCAGACCTAAAAGCTGGTCGTGTCATTGTCGTGGTAGATGATGAAAATAGGGAAAATGAAGGCGACTTGATTTGCGCTGCCCAATTTGCTACACCGGACATGATTAATTTTATGGCGGTGGAAGCTAGAGGGCTGATTTGTTTGGCAATGACAGGCGATCGCCTAGACGAATTAGACTTACCCTTAATGGTAAGCAATATTACAGATACTAACCAAACCGCCTTCACCGTCAGTATTGACGCCGGTCCAGATTTGGGCGTGACTACAGGCATCTCAGCCGAAGACCGCGCCCGCACTATCCAGGTTACTCTCAATCCGGCCACAAAACCCACTGATTTACGTCGTCCTGGACACATTTTTCCGATTCGGGCTAAGGCTGGAGGCGTACTCAAACGCGCAGGGCATACAGAAGCCGCCGTGGACTTAGCTAGGTTAGCAGGGTTATACCCCGCTGGGGTAATTTGTGAAATTCAAAACCCTGATGGCTCGATGGCGCGGTTACAGCAGTTAATTGAATATGCTAGACATCACAATTTAAAAATTATCAGTATTGCAGATTTAATTAGTTATCGCCTCAAGTATGATCGCCTAGTGTATCGTGAGGTCATTACTAAGCTACCCAGTCAGTTCGGTCAGTTTGAAATTTACGCCTACCGCCACACCTTGGACAATACAGAACACGTTGCAATTGTCAAGGGCGATCCAGCTAATTTCAAAGATGAGCCGGTGATGGTGCGGATGCACTCCGAATGCTTAACTGGTGATGCTTTGGGTTCTTTGCGCTGCGACTGTCGGATGCAGTTACAAGCAGCACTGAAAATGATTGAGACTGCTGGTCAAGGTGTCGTTGTATACCTACGCCAAGAAGGACGAGGAATCGGCTTGATTAATAAGCTAAAAGCCTACTCGTTGCAAGATATGGGACTCGATACAGTAGAAGCCAACGAGCGTTTGGGATTTCCTGCTGACTTGCGAGACTACGGTATGGGGGCGCAAATGCTCATGGATTTGGGTATAAAAAAGATACGTCTAATTACCAATAATCCCCGTAAAATTGCTGGAGTCAAGGGCTATGGATTGGAAGTAGTCGATCGCGTGCCATTATTAATTGAAGCGAATGACTACAATTCTTATTACCTAGCAACAAAGGCTAAAAAGCTCGGTCACATGTTGTTACAGACTTATCTGGTAACAGTGGCAATTCACTGGCAAGATGACCCACAGTTGGTGACAAAACGCTATGAACGCCTAGAGAAACTGCGACATTTAGCGAGAACCCACGATCTATTATTGCAGGAAGAAGCGCGTCCGTTGGCGATCGCTTTATTTGACGAGCCATCTCTAACAATACACTTAGGTTTCGATCAGCCAAAAGTTGCTAGCTGTGATTGGTATCGTCAAAGCGGTCATCCTTACTTGCAAGCAATCTTCCAGATTTTAGATGAACTTGCAACGTTACCGTACATCCAGAAAATAGAATTTCTGATTTCTTCTGGTTGCGATCCTTTGAGCAATTTACAAGTTCAACTAGATCGGCAGATGTTCTTGGATGGTACACTGCCTTCATCGATTAGCGATCGCTTGGAGACACAGCAAATTTACAGCTTTAGCAAATAGGGACAAATTATGTCCTCATAATCGCAGCATTTATCTAAATTTGTTATCTAGCTCTAGCCCTTTAGCTAGAGCTATTTGTTTATTATGCCTGTATGCTTAAATTAATAATACAGCTTGAGAATAGTATCTATAACTTTTGCTATTTTCAACAATTAATGATTTGTGTGAACATAGCTAATTAAGTTTGCAGTTATGCTTATTGAATTCAGTATAGAAAATTATCGTTCGATACAGGAAAGGCAAACATTTAGTATGGTGGCATCTGAAGATGAAAAGATGCTAGATACTAATAGTTTTATCATGCCGAATACTGATAAGCTACGCTTACTTACCAGTGCTGTAATTTATGGACCTAACGCTTCAGGTAAAAGCAATTTGCTGCTGGCTATACAAACGCTAAGAAGACTAGTAATGAACTCAGCTACCAGAATGCAAGTTGGTGAAAAATTACCTATTGAGCCATTTAGACTAAATAGCCAATCAGCAAAAAATCCTACTAATTTTGAAGTAATTTTTATTCATAAAGGTACTCGTTATGAATATGGAATTTCTTTAAATCGAGAACGGGTATATGAAGAGTGGTTAATTGCTTACCCAAATGAACACCAACAACATTGGTTTTCTCGTCAATACATACCAGATAATCCCAGATTTCAAACAGATGAAGGATATAAATGGTCTTTTGGCAAAGGATTAAAGGGAGAAAAATTACGTATAAAAAAGTTTGTGCGTTCTAACTCTTTATTTTTATCTCATGCAGCACAAAATAATCATCCTCAGCTAACAGAGATATTTGAATGGTTTCAGGATGAAATAAATATTCTCAGTCCAAGTTCTCATGCAATCGAATTTACTCTTAGCATATTTGATGAGGATCATAGTTTTCAAGAAAGAGTTGCTAAATTGCTAAATCAAGCAGATATTGGTATTTCCGGAATTAAAATACAACAAAAAGCTATACCTGAGGGACTATTATCTTACTTTAACCAATTTATTAAACAGGAAATTGAACAGCTAGAGAGAAACATTATTGATGATATCCAAAAAGTAGATGTAATAACTCTTCATAAAATGAATGATTCCGATCAAGAAATAGAATTTGATATGGATGATGAATCTGATGGTACACAACGTTTATTTGAAATGGCTGGGCTTTGGCTCTATGTTTTACAATATGGAGAAGTATTGTTGGTAGATGAATTAGATAAAAGTTTACATTCAGTGCTTTCCAAAGCATTAGTTAAGATGTTTAACGATCCAGAAATTAATAAAAATAATGCTCAGTTAATATTTACAACTCATGACACCATACTTTTAGATGCAGAAATGCTACGGCGAGATCAAGTATGGTTTACTGAAAAAGAGAAAAGTATGACCAAACTATATTCATTGTCAGACTTTCAACCTCGTGAAAACGAATCACTACAAAAAGGTTATCTACGGGGTAGGTATGGTGGAATTCCTTTTATTAATGGGCTAAGGATTTGAGATGAAACTATGCCAAAAGGAAAATCTACTAATGATTTAAGACGACGTTCAGGAAATAAAAAATCTAGAGATAACTTTTTAATTGTAGTTGAAGGGCAAGAGACAGAATATAACTATTTTAATGCTTTAAAACAGGACTTAAAGTTATCTACAACAGACATTAGAATAGTTTCTGCTTCCGGTGGTGACCCTCTCAAAATTATAGATAAAACTTGTAGCTTAGTTCAAGACAATAAACTAGAGTTTGATCGAGTTTTTTGTGTATTTGATGATGATAATAAAATTGAGAAATTTCAGCAGGCACTTTTAAAAGCTAAGAACAATAATGTTGTCTGTATAACATCAATTCCTTGCTTTGAATTTTGGTTTTTACTTCATTATGTCTATACAACGGCTCCTTTTAATAACTATAAGGAATTATGTCCGAGACTAGAGACGGAAATGAGAAAAGCAGGTTTTTTGAAAACAACAGAAATTTATGATAAAAGTGATGTGAAACTCTATCAAAAACTTCAACCAAAAATAGAGAACGCGCTTACTAATGCTGTGAAATTAGAACAAGAGCATCCTAATGAAGACGGCTGCACTAACCCATCAACTAAAGTACATATTTTAGTTCAAAACCTCAAAGACCAAAAAGAATTTAAATGACTTGCTAATTTATCTCTGTGTCCGATAAATTGGTCTGACTTGACGGTAAATCTTTAGTAATTCTAAAAATTTATTCCCATCAAAATTTATCGGGTCAACTTTTTTACCAGAACGATCTACTAATTTGTGGGTAGTGATGCGATCTTCTGGAACTTGACTTTGAGCAATTAACCAAGCAAGAGAATTATATTGAGCTTCCGTATAGCCGCTATGGGTTTCTTGGCTACCACTGTCATAACTATCTGGTGGTGTTTCTAAAGAAACGTGATAAGCAAAATTATTCACCGACGGGGGCAAATTTGGATTAGTCTGTACAGTTTCCAAACCCTGGAAACCCTCAAATACTGAGTTACCTGCACCAAAAGCTCGCTTGTCTGGCGGTACTAAATAAACCACTGTCCCATCTAGCTTAATCAAAGCGTGGTAACTTGCTTGCACATTTTCATCAGTATGAGCGACTTGAAAAAAATTAATTGCGCTAGAAGCAGAATAACCAGTTTCATGGATGACGATAATTGGTTGGTTGTTCAGAGGTGTACCATTAGTGTCTGTGGTGTACCGTTCTCCATAGTTAGTTGGGTCAACTGAGACAACTTGATAATTAGGTCTGTAGTGTGCAAAAGCTTGAGTGGTTATGTACCTTGCTACAGGTTGATTCGTCTTGACTGGGGACTTGAGAATGGCTTGAGATTTCTGCTTTGGTTGTTTGGCTGATTGAAATTGCGCTTGTGGATATTGACTCCAGGCTGTAACCTCTGGTTTTGATCTATTAGATGTAGTTGTAATATTTTGTACTTGTGTTCCTCGTCCAATAAGCAGCACTATAACTAGAGCGGCGAACATTAGCGAGATTAACATTACTCTAGTCGCCCAGTCTGTAAACCTCATTTTTCTTATACTCGTACAACGATAGATATTAACTGATAGCTAAACTGAACTTTTCACGAAATCTGAAAAACCTCTCTCGAAACCTTTCCACTCTAAGAGCTATCCATTAGTTAGATATTTCTGAACAATCTGGAAAATCTTGTAAAGTGCGCGAAAGTTAGACAGGTAAATTGGCTTGTCTTTGTAGGGTAGTACAGCTAGCTGTGCTACCCCACCCCCGATGGTATCCAAAGAAGAATCCCTATGTACCTTAATTTTAGTGAAAAATACGTTACTAGTATATGTTGGAATCCTAAGTAATTGTTATGTAGGCTTCCTCTGTCTGTGGAATTATTTAAATACGAGCAAAATCATCGTGCTGTTATTTTCACTATTTTTCTGGGAACCCTGTAGTTGTATACCCACTGCATTTTTCACTCTATCAGGTTAGGTAGGCATTATTTATGCAACTCATCACCTCCTTAGATATTAGAAATTCCGAATATTTATCAAAAAATCGCCTTATCAGTTACCACCATCAGTTGCGTCTAATTTTTTCACTGGGTAATCAGGTAAAGAATGTTTTGGAAATTGGGATTTTTAATTCGCTGTTAACAGACCTTTTAAAGAACAATGGATATAACGTCGCCACTGCTGATGTTGACCCCAATCTCAAGCCAGACATGATTTTGGATCTGACCACAGATTTTTCGTTACCAAAAGATAAATTTGATGCGATCGTTTTGTTTCAAGTGTTGGAACACTTTCCTTATGAACAGTCAGAACAAGCCTTGAAAAAACTTGCACAAGCAACAAATAAATTTTTGGTGATTTCAATTCCTTATTGCACTCAATACTTGTCATTGCAAATCAAAACTTCCTTCTCAGGTAGACCAAGGCATTTATTACTCAATGTGCCAAAATTCTGGAGTACAACGCCAGTGTGTGACGAGCATTACTGGGAAATGGGTCTGAAAGGTTATCCCAAGAAGCGGATTTTAAATTCCGTTGCTGAAGCCGGGTTAAGTATCAAACAAGAATTTATCGATCCTACCTATCCATACCATTATTTTTTGGTGTTAGAAAAAAATACTCGCAGTAGTTAGGGAGTGGGGAGTGGGGAGTGGGGAGATGAGGGAGATGAGGGAGATGAGGGAGATGAGGGAGATGAGGGAGATGAGGGAGCATTCCTAACTTTTGTACAGACGCGATTAATCGCGTCTGTACTCAGCACTCTTGGGCTGGGGGGTAGGGAAATCCGAATCAGAGAATGGGGGCAAACAACGCTTAAACAAGGAGCGATCGCTTAAGCTATGCTTTTAAAATCCTAATTGGTATCATGCTCTCTTGTATTCTCCGGGTTTATCCCTGAAAGCAGAGGGCGATATCATCATTTCAGATACTAACATCAAAGATTACGAATCATGTTAGAACAAGGCACTATCAGTATTCATACTGAGAATATTTTCCCGATCATTAAGAAGTCGCTCTACTCAGATCACCAAATCTTCTTGCGGGAACTGGTATCCAACGCTGTAGACGCCATCCAAAAACTGAAAATGGTATCCCGCGCTGGAGATTACACCGGAGACATCGGCGAACCAGAAATCGTAATTGCCATTGACAAAGATAACAAAACCCTCTCCATCTCCGATAACGGTATCGGGATGACCGCCGAAGAAGTTAAGAAATATATCAATCAAGTTGCCTTTTCTAGTGCTGAAGAATTTATTCATAAGTATCAAGGCAAATCCGATCAACCGATTATCGGTCACTTCGGTCTTGGCTTCTACTCCTCGTTCATGGTGGCGCAGAAAGTAGACATTGATACTCTTTCCTACCAAGAAGGAGCGCAGGCGGTTCACTGGAGTTGTGATGGTTCTCCAGCATTCACCTTAGAAGACTCATCCCGGACAACTCGCGGCACCACTATTACTCTCAGCTTACAAGGAGAAGAAGAAGAATTTCTCGAATCAGCACGGATTAAGAATCTTGTCAAGACCTACTGCGACTTCATGCCAGTACCAATTAAGCTGGATGGAGAAGTATTAAATAAGCAAAAAGCACCTTGGCGAGAGTCTCCCAACAACCTGAGTCAAGAAGAATATTTAGAGTTTTACCGCTACCTGTATCCTTTTCAAGAAGAACCACTGTTGTGGGTACATCTCAACACTGACTATCCGTTTATCATCAACGGGATTTTGTATTTTCCCAAAATGAGACCGGATGTAGATGTTACCAAAGGGCAGATCAAGCTATTTTGCAATCAAGTTTTTGTTAGCGACAACTGCGAAGAAATTATCCCGCAATTTTTGATGCCGATGCGGGGTGTGATTGATAGCACCGATATTCCCCTGAACGTATCCCGCAGTGCATTGCAAGGCGATCGCACTGTGAAGCGAATCGGTGACTACATCGCCAAAAAAGTTGGCGATCGCCTCAAAGAACTTTTCCGCGACAACCGCGAACAATATACTAGTGTCTGGAAAGACCTCGGCACTTTTGTCAAATTCGGCGCCCTCAACGACGAGAAATTCAAAAAACAAATCGAAGACATCATCATCTTTCGCAGCACCGCCAAGCTAACAGAAAAAGCTGCTGCCGAAACTCCAGCAGTTGAAGTACAATCTGCTGAAGGGGATGCTTGGCAAGATGTCACTCCGACTTCATCCAGTGATGAAAACTCAGCGCCTACCAGTCCCTATACCACACTGAAAGAATACTTAGAACGGAACAAAGAACGCCACGAAAACCGGGTTTTCTACAGCACCGATGAAGCAACCCAAGCCACATACATACAACTACACAAAAATCAAGGCTTGGAAGTCCTGTTTATGGACTCCTTCATCGATACCCACTTCATTAATTTCTTAGAGCGGGAATATAATGATGTCAAGTTTACGCGGGTAGACTCCGACTTAGATAATACTTTGCTGGAACAAGACAAATCTACGGAAATTGTTGATCCCAAAACCAACAAAACCCGCAGTGAAACCATCAAAGAGTTATTTGAGAAATCCCTCAACAAACCCAAACTCAACATCCGCACCGAAGCCTTAAAATCAGACGATCCCCAAGGAACACCACCGGCGATGGTGCTTTTACCAGAAATTCTCCGCCGCTTGCGGGAAATGAACGCTATGATGATGCAGCAAACAGCAGAATTTCCCGAAGACCACATTTTGCTGGTGAATACTGCTCATCCGCTGATTCAAAATCTGGCGCATCTGGGCCAGGGTAGTATCATTCAAGGTGATGGTGAATCGCCTACAGATAACTTAGTGAAAATGATTTGCCAACACGTCTACGATTTAGCCCTGATGTCTCAAAAAGGCTTTGACGCTGACGGGATGAAATCTTTTGTAGAGCGATCGAATGAAGTACTTACCAAGCTGACGGAACAAGCTAGTAAGTAGTGCTGAGTGGGGAGTGGGGAGTTGGGAGTGGGGAGTGGGGAGTGGGGAGTTAGGAGTTAAGAATTATTCTCCTTGTCCCCTTGTCTCCCTCATCTCCCTCATCTCCCTCATCTCCCCCATCTCCCTACTCCCCACTCCCCATTCCCCATTCCCTCTCCACTTCTGTTATCTAAGTCCTAAAATGGAAAGGCTGTATTAAAATAACAATCTGGAGATAGTTGCTATGTCTCGTCGCTGTGAACTAACTGGTAAGAAAGCAAATAACGCTTTTTCTGTTTCCCACTCCCACCGTCGTACTAAACGCCTTCAGCACGCTAATCTACAAGTCAAGCGTGTTTGGTGGCCAACTGGAAATCGCTGGGTGAAATTAAAGCTGTCTACTAAAGCAATCAAATCCTTAGAAACCAAAGGGTTGGAAGCAATGGCAAAAGAAGCTGGTCTTAACTTGAATCATTACTAATTTACTTGGATTTATAATCTGAGACTTTCGTGATTTGTGGGGTAGCACAGCAGTGCTACCCTAATTTTTTATATTTTGAATGGTGATGACGGTCTTTGAAGACGCGATAAATCAGACGCGATAAATCGCGTCTCTACATGAGGGTTTTCGGTTGATTTGATCTGTATGATTACTGTTGTATTTGCTTTTGTACCCAAAGACGAAAAACCTTAATTGTTGCATTTCTGCCTGCTGTTACACTTTGGTTAAGATATTGGGGAATTGCCTCAATTAGTGGGAATAAAGGAAAATTTAGGCTTTGCTGAGACTCTATATAATGCCCGTCTCGCAGAATATTAATTTGCAGCTTTCCTCGTTCAAAACGCCAAAGTTCAGGCACTTTTAGTGCTTGATAAATATTAGGATGAGTGCGAGAAGTAATATCGATTTCTAAAGCTAAATCTGGAGGGGGGTCTACTGTTAAATCTAGCCGCCTTTTTCCGCGAATTTTTGATTCATTTTTTATATAGAAACACTGGTCGGGTTCTATACCTTGAGCCAGCGCTTGGTTTTTGAAAGTTGTAGAACCAAGGCTGATAAACTCAATATCTAATTCTTCCAAAAGCGCTTTGACTAAATCGCTAATAATTTCTTTGTCATATTCATGTTCTGGCAGTGGTGCCATAATCTCTAATATTCCCCTGTCATAAGCAATTCGGGCTGCACGGTGTTCCCCTAATTCTTCTAGAATTGTTTCCAATTCCTGCCAGGTTACATCTTGCAGTAGCACTCTCTGTCCCGGTGGAACATGGATGCGCTTTAGTTCCAACAACATCATCTCCACTCCCAGTAGCTCAAACTTAAATTTAGCTTACTCCAGTTGGCTAAGGGGCTGTGACAATTTTTGCTGCTTCATCGCTAAAATTGTCCGATGTTTACAATACGCAGCAGCTTGCTGTTGGCGATCGCCTGCTTAAAAAATCTTCGTCAAAATATATGCAGAATTTCGCTTATATACGTGTAAGCGAAATTTCCAGAAAAAAACCTCTAGAATCCCCAGAGGTTTTGGTTCCTGATTTAGTTTCTATTTGTTACTACAAATTGTCCTCAGTCATTTCCTGATAGTGAAGAAAATTATTTTATTTACAGCTTGGCTACTGCTTACCCTTAGCTGTAACCCTGATTTTTCGGTTATGGACAGTGCTTAAAGCCAGATACTACCCTTCTGATGATGGATATTCATAAGATTTTTTAAATCAATAACCTCAATCAATAGCTAAAAATTATATTTATCTCCTCCGTACTGCCTGCCCACGCAAATAAGTTCAAACATCAAAGCCGATTACTATATTTGTAATATTTTGCGCGAACCTAAATTATTTTCATCCTCAAGATAGATATGGATATGCCAAATATAGCAGATAGTAATGTACATACTTTTCTTACTATGGACAGATGTAGACTTGCTATAAATTTATGAAACTACCGTATTTTTAGTAATCATTTTTTAACAAACAATAAGTTAGATATAGTGTGGAGTTTACTGATAAAAAATTTTAATTTAGAGATTATTCTCATAACATAAAATTTAATAAACAAGCAATTGCTTTTTGATAAACATGAATTGTAAAATTCTTATAAATTTATTGTCAAGTTTTTACAAAAATATCTTATTTTTTGTAAAAACTCTTGACTAAATTTGGGATTATTTTTAAATAAATAATAGTGGATGAAAAGAAAGATTGAATAACTGTCACTTTTTGTTGAATTTTTATTTCAGAAAGGTTCAAATCTATCACTATCTGCTGATGAGAAGGTAGCTAGTTGTAGGATACTGTAAGAAGTAGATTTGCACTCACACCTGACCTTGACTGTTTTTAAGTCTCAATTTACCAAACAAAATTCAACCTCTTATTCGTAATCAAAACTATTAAGAGGTTAACCTCCAAACCTGTATTGCAGAATTTAGTAAAATTATCAAAATAAGGGCTACCCGAAGGCTCGAAAGTGTTTGCCTATTACCATCAACCAGGGGCGAATGGTTTTAACCAATACCATTATTGCACCGGGCTTCAGGAAAGTCTGTCAAATTCTAAGTGTTAACCAGTGAATAGTTTACTGGTTCTAAGTGTTTTACCATTAACTGTGGCAATTTTAGATTTTTGGTTGAAACTGTGCTTTTTGTGAGCCAAATCAATCCAAAATCCAAAATTGTTTGACTGCTGTTTATCAAGGCACATAGCAGCTATGTCTAGGAGCTTATTTTGTCAGGGCTGTTTGCTATTTGCGAACTATCTTGGTTTCGCAAATAGAGAGTACAGTCTGTAAACAATATTTTGCTGAATAGGCATAATAAAAAGTCACCTAATATGCCTCAGACTTTTGAAGTTATTTTTATTCCAAGTGAAGACCATTAACGTCTAATTTTGAGTATTAAAATCTGAGCGAAAACAACAAAAGCTTCCTATTTTTTCCAAGAGATAGGGAGTGATAGATAGCGTTAATTACACACCAAAACAATATTTAATCAATTTTCTAGGACTAATTGATTTTGCAGTTTTTATCCTTTTTTCAGGGTTTAAAAACAGTTGCAAAAGATAAATTTGCCCACATTTGATAGTTGACGGCAACTGGTAAAAACTATGTCAGAATATTCCGGTCAAGACAAGGCTTTTGAGAGCTATGACATGCACGAAAGCAAGTTTCTAACGCCTTTTCAGCGGAAAGCACTGCTGAAAAATTTGCAAGCTAATTTACAGGCAGAATATCGTCGGCGGATTGAAATTATGTTGCTGGCGGATATGGGTAAATCTCAAAGCCAAATTTGTGAAATTTTAGGTTGTTCGCAGGAAATGGCGCGGTACTGGATTGGGATAGCAGAGGCGGGTATGGCGCACAAATGGAATGAGCGCCCCATAGGTAGACCGAAGACTGTTAACGATCGCTATATTGAACGTTTGAAAGAATTAGTCAGTAATAGTCCCCGTGAATATGGCTATGCATTTAGTTCTTGGACAGCCCAATGGTTGAGTAAACATCTAGCAAATGAATTTGGCATTGCAATTACCGATCGCCATATTAATCGTTTACTAAAACAAATGGGGCTTTCCACTAAACGTAAAAACATTCAGCCACAAGAAACTGACCAAAATAAGGATGCTGGTATTACAATCTCCGATTTGCAATCTAACTCCGAAGCTAGTATGCATTGGTCTTTTAATCTAATTCAGACTAATAACTAAAGTGTCATTTGTCATTTGTCCAAAAGACGCGATAAATCGCGTCTCTACATGAGGGTTTTGTTGATCATTCTCAACTGTATTGCCCAATGCCCCATGCCCCATGCCCCATGCCCAATGCCCAAATACAGTTTTGGAGGTTAGAAAATGCCATCAGCGTTTTCTCGGCAATATTTAGCTGAACAAGTCACTCAAATCTTGGGTGAATCGCTGTCAAGTGAAGAACTTAATAAATGCCTCAGGGCGCTGGAAATTGTCGAACCACCGATAGCAAAGCAGTTTTGGGAAGCAACTACAGCCGAGCCAGGAATTTATATCATTCTGAGTGGTAAAGTCAGACTGCTGAATAGCTCTAATAACTTAATTACTACGCTTTTTTCTGGAGCATCATTTGGGGAGTTGACTTTATTCCCAGAACATAAATTCAGTTCTTATGTTGCTAGAGCTTCGGTAAATTTAAAGCTTGGTTATATCAAACAAAAGATTTTAGAAGAGGTAATTTCTACATCCCCTAGCATCGGCGATCGCCTTTTAAAACGTGCAGATTTTTGGGATTTGCTACTGTTATGTTGCCAGAATTCTTTAATTGCTCTGAATGGCTCTGTAGAGGAGATATTTAAAGCATTATCCCTATTTCATCGTCACAGTTTAGAGAGTGGTTCTCTGATTGCTAACCTCACGAAAGATAATGACCTGTGGTTATTCCATCGGGGAGAAATACTAGATTCTAGTGGGCGAAGATTGACACCTGGAAAAATTTACCTAAATCCAAAACATGGAAGTTGGCAAGTAGCCCAATCAAGCATCGCTTACAGTTTGAGCAACGCTGATTGGCAAATAGCATTACAAGATTGGCCACAATTAGCAGAGTTAACAGATTTTCAAGAACGTCAAGTTGAGGCGGGGAGTAAGGATTTTGTAGAGACGCGATTCATCGCGTCTTTAGGGAGTGGGGAAAGTTCTTCCCAATCCCCACCAATGCCCAATGCCCAATCCCCAATGCCCAGCGTTAAGCAAAATAGACAACGAGCTTACTTTCCTAGCCCAAGGGTGAGGGCTGGGCATTTGTTAGGACGTTTGACTAAACGGTATCCGTTCTTTGAACAACAAAGCGCCTCAGACTGTGGTGCATCTTGCTTGGTAATGATTAGTCGCTATTGGGGTAAGCGGTTTAATGTCAACCGCCTACGGGATTTAACTAACATCACCCGCAGCGGCGCATCAATGCGGGGTTTGACAGCAGCAGCAGAAAGTATTGGCTTTGCTACCCGTCCGGTAAAAGCTAGCTTAGATAAATTAGCACAACAACCTCTACCAGCGATCGCTCACTGGGAAGGTAAGCACTATGTTGTTGTCTATGAAATTAGTAAAAAACGTGTGATTATTGGCGACCCCGCTATTGGTCAACGTACCCTTACTCCTGGCGAATTTAAAAGGAGTTGGACTGGTTATGCTTTGTTATTACAACCCACAGATTTACTCAGAGAAACCGACCAAGCAATTACACCATTTTGGCAGTTTTTTGATTTAGTCAAACCTCACTCCCAAGTATTAATAGAAGTGTTTATCGCTTCGGTGTTAATTCAATTACTTGGACTTGTTACACCTTTATTTACTCAGTTAATCTTAGACCGCGTGATTGTCCAGGGTAGCACCTTAACTTTAAACGCCGTTGGTTTAGGATTGCTAATTTTTAGTTTTTTTCGCGTTGCTATTACTGGACTGCGGCAATATCTACTAGATCACACAGCAAATCGCTTGGGACTATCACTGATGGTAGGTTTTATTAAACATACTTTTCGGTTGCCCCTAGCTTTTTTTGAGTCGCGTTATGTTGGCGATATTGTCTCTCGCGTCCAAGAAAATCAAAAAATTCAGCGGTTTCTAACTGGGGAAGCACTTTCTATCGGTTTAGATTTGCTGACAGTATTTATCTATGTAGGATTGATGTTTTGGTATAGTTGGCAAATGGCATTATTATGCTTGGCAATTATACCGCCGTTTGTGTTATTAGCGCTCATAGCTACACCTTTCTTGCGCCGCATCAGCCGCGAAGTTTTTAATGCTTCAGCCCAAGAAAACAGCTATTTAATTCAATCTCTCACTGGTATTCGCTCAGTTCGTTCGATGGCAATTGAGCAAACAGTACGCTGGCGTTGGGAAGAACTGCTGAATAATGTCATTAAAAAGACTTTTAGCGGTCAGATAATTGGTAATCAACTGCAAATTTTTAGTTCTGGCATTGAAGCCCTGGTAACTACAGGATTACTTTGGTTTGGTGCATGGCAAGTAATTCAAAATCAACTGACTATTGGACAATTAGTGGCATTTAATATGTTGTTAGGCAACATCATTAGGCCGTTCCAAAGGCTCGTTGTGCTGTGGAATCAATTACAAGAAGTGATTATTTCCACAGAGCGGATTAATGATGTCTTGGAAGCAGAACCAGAGGAAGATTTACAATCTCAACCCCGCCAGACTTTGACTAATTTACGTGGTCATGTCATCTTTGACAATGTGACTTTTCGCTATCATCCAGAAAGCGATATTAACGTATTAGAAAATCTCAATTTTGAAATCAAACCTGAGCAAACTATTGCAGTTGTAGGGCGTAGCGGTTCAGGCAAAACGACTCTCTCAAAACTGATTTTGGGACTCTATCCTCCGACAGATGGTAAAGTACTGATTGATGCTCAAGATGTAACTAATATTTCCCTGCGATCGCTGCGTTCTCAAATTGGTGTTGTTGACCAAGATACATTTTTGTTTGGCGGTACAATTCGGGAAAATATCAGCATTGCTCATCCAGAAGCTTCCCAAGAAGAAGTAATTGAAGCAGCACGTTTGGCAGGAGCAGATGAATTTATTCAGCAAATGCCAATGGGCTACGAAACCCAAATTGGTGAAAGTGGGGGTATGTTATCTGGTGGACAACGCCAACGGCTGGCGATCGCTCGTGCTTTGCTAGGAAATCCGTCTTTCTTAGTTTTTGATGAAGCAACGAGTCATTTAGATGCTGAATCTGAGCGGATTATTCAGAACAATCTCAAAAAAATTCTTCAAGGACGCACAAGTTTAATTATTGCTCATCGTCTTTCTACGGTGCGTCATGCTGACCTGATTTTAGTTTTAGACAGGGGAATTCTAGTCGAAAGCGGTACTCACGATCAACTAATCGCCAAAAAAGGTCATTATTTCTATCTCAACCAGCAACAACTGAGGGGAGTGGGGAGTGGGGAGTAGGGAGTGAGGGGGATGAGGGAGATGAGGGGGAATTAGAACTTCATTCATCCACCTCAGAACTTCATTCATCCACCTCAGATACTCATTTATCTCCCTTATCCCCCACTCCCCACTCCCCACTCCCCACTCCCCATCCCCAATTCTTATGCCAAACCCATCTAATAATTCATCATCCGCGTTCGCCCTAGAAAAGGACGCTAAATTTTACTTACCTGAGGACACAAGTACCGTTGTCAATCCTCAAGCACAGGAAACATCCGAGACAAATGATTGGTTTTACGGTACTGAGGAACTGTTAGATGCCTTACCAAAAATTTGGACGCGCTCACTGTTGTATTTACTGATTGGCTTTGCTGCGATCGTTATACCTTGGGCGATGCTTTCTAAAGTTGATGAGACAGGAAGTGCTAGAGGACGGATGGAACCTCAAGGAGCAACGCAAAAATTGGATAGTCCTGTTAGTGGTACTGTCACGGCTGTCAATGTTAAGGAAGGCACAACGGTAAAAGCAGGACAGGTTTTAGTTCAACTGGAGTCTGATGTGCTGCGATCTGAATTGCAACAGGTACAGACAAAACTAGAAGGTTTATTAAATCGGCGATCGCAACTCGATCTCCTGAAAAACCAAATTCTACTGACAATTAACGTCCAAGAGCAACAAAATAAATCCCAAGAATTGGAAAAAATCGCCCAAATTAGTCAAGCACAGCAAAACCTTGATGCTAAACAAAGTACCTATAACTTACAACGACTGGAAAAACTGGCTCTAGTAGAACAGGCTAGTCAAAATATCAGTTCTACCCAAATTGCCCAGAAATTAGCTCAGAGTCGTTTAAGCCGAGATTTCACGGAAGTTGGACGTTATCGCCAACTTTTGCAAGAGGGGGCGATTCCCCAAACCAAACTTGTGGAACTCGAAAAGGCAGCAGAAGAAAGCCAACGCGTCCAAGAACAAGCAAAATCTGATATCACCCAAGCCCAGTTACGGTTAAAAGAAGAACTCAACCGCTATCACTCGCTAATGAGTCAAGCTTATTCAGATATTCAACTTTTGAAACTTCGCCTGCAAGAACAGCAAAGCGGCTATCGCAGTCTAGTGCAAGCAGGTAAACTGGCGGTGCTGAAAAATCAGGAACAGTTGAAAGACTTACAAAGCCAAACTACTAACCTGCAATCGGAAATTGCCCAAACTGTAAGCCAGATTACATCCTTCAAACTACAGTTACAACAAAGAATAGTGCGATCGCCTGTTGATGGTGTAATTTTTGAATTGCCTATCAAAAAACCAGGCTCAGTAGTAGAACCGGGACAGTTAATCGCCCAAATTGCACCCAAGAATACTTCCTTGATTCTCAAGGCGCAGATACCTAACGAACAAAGTGGTTTTTTGAAGGTGGGAATGCCAGTTAAAGTTAAATTTGATGCCTTTCCCTTCCAAGACTATGGGGTAGTGCAAGGGCGCGTCAACTGGATTTCACCTGATTCAAAAATTCAGACAAGCGATCGAGGTAACGTCGAAACCTATGAGTTAGAAATCTCCCTAGCTCAGCCTTATATCCAAACTGCCAACAGACGCATTCCCATAACACCAGGGCAAACAGCAACCGCAGAGGTAGTTATCCGGCAACGTCGGGTGATGGACTTTATCTTAGATCCATTTAAAAAGCTGCAACAAGGCGGTTTAGAGCTTTAAGAATCAATCAATTTACAGCAATACATATACAACATTCAGATATAGGTGCGTTGTCAAGCAGTGCAACGCACCTTAAATTGTTGACTGTGCGTTAGCGTACTCGATTTACGTTTGTTATGGCGGTTCCCATTCAGATGCGGTACAACATCATATCGCAAGGTGTAGGGGCACGGCAGTGCCGTGCCCTTACAGGTTGTTTGAAAAGTAGTTAACTGTGATTTTAGGCACTTGTTGATCCCCCCTAACCCCCCTTTTTAAGGGGGGAACCGGAGTTAAAGTCCCGCAATTTATCGGGGGATTTAGGGGGATCTAAAACGTTTTGCTACCAACAAGAGGACTTTTCAAACAACCTCTTACAGGTCTACCTCACTTGAAATATTAGCACCGACTTACTTACATATAAATAATAATTCTTAAATTGTTGAAGAATATTTTATATTTTAACTTAATTAAGTATAGATTTTATTTTCAATAAATACTCTAAAAACTATATCTCAAAAACATACCAAAGCTATAATTAATAAAGTAGGAATCAAAATCAAAACGCCCTATTAATTTAGGTTACTAATTGGAGGAATTAGATGATGTCAAATGTATTGACTGTTTCTCCTGAGGATATTCTTGACCACATTAAGCTGTCTTGCCAAATCCCTAATGTATTGGAGGCGATCGCCACTCGAAAAATTGTTGAAAATGAAGCTAAACAGGCAGGTATCGAAATTGGTTTAGAAGAACTACAAAATGCAGCAGATAACTTGCGTTTAGCTAATCAACTGTTAAAAGCAGAAGATACCTGGGCGTGGTTAGAAAAACATTATCTTTCACTCGACGACTTGGAAAAAATAGTCGAAACTGCTCTACTATCTACCAAATTAGCAAATCATTTATTTGCAAATAAAGTAGAACAATTTTTTTATGCACACCAACTTGATTATGTTGGAGCAGTAACTTATGAAGTTGTTTTGGATGACGAAGATTTAGCACTAGAATTGTTTTACGCTCTGCAAGAAGGGGAAATTAGTTTCCAAGAAATTGCCCGCCAATACATTCAAAATATTGAAATCCGACGTGCTGGAGGCTATCAAGGAATACGACTCCGCAGGGATTTTAGACCAGAAATTGCAGCAGCAGTATTTGCTGCTAATCCTCCACAAATTCTCAAGCCAATCACTACTCCCAAAGGAGTACATATAATTGCAGTTGAGGAAATTATCAAACCTCAATTGGACGAACAGCGAAGGCTGCAAATCATAGGAGAGTTATTTGCTAATTGGTTAAAAACACAAATCCCCCCTATAGAAATAGGGTCAAATCTAACCAAAGTTGTCAATTCTGAAATATCTAAAGATATAGTAATGGAGGTTTAAAATATCAAAATCATTGTAGAGACGTTGCATTGCAACGTCTCTACTAATTAATTTTGAATTTTGAATTATTCTTTTTAAGATTTAGTTTGAACCGTGTTGATCGCTATTCTGTTGAAACCAGGTTGATTCTAGTTGTAAAAATCCTACATTTTGATTATCAGTTCGATGAAGGTTTATTTTGCCAAATAGGCAGTTATTTTTCATTAATCGAATGTAGGTGCGGGACGGTATATATTCAAGGGGATTATAGCCACTAAAACGCAGCATTAAAACACAAGCCCAAGAATATTTACCATCTTTAACAGCTTTGATTATTTCTTCTAATTCTTCATGATTAAAATTGATTTGTTTATTGAACGCTTCATTAGACTCGAAAAATTCTTGACTCATATAATTTCCTCGTGAGTAAAAATTAGCGTTGCTGAGTAATTGAACTGTAAACTGGGGATTTAGAACTAACCATTTTTGGATTTTAGATTTTAACTGGGGGATTAAAAATTCAAAATTCTTTATTCAAGTTGCTGCATAAAGAGCGGTAATGCATAAGAGATAGGTATGAGTTCAATCCAAAATTTAAAATCTAAAATCCAAAATTGTCAGAGATTCAAGGAAATATATATATCTTCAGAATTTGCATTGAGGTAGGGATGCTGTAATTCAACTTTATGTAAAGAAAAATGTTGCAGAACTGCTGTTATCCGCTTTGCTGGTGTATCATTTCCTTGAAGCCAACTCTCAAGTAAACCATTCGCAATAATTTGGCAACGGTGTGTACCAAAACTTTCACGATCGCTAAATTTATCGTCTGGTTCTTCAGCGATCGCTAACCCTGGTGCAATTAACTTGGTAAACAAAGGCACTTCTTCCTGAAAATAAGATTGATGTTCTAAATAAACCCTTTCTAACACTGGGTGAACAGCTTCATATTTGTTTTTATCAAAATAAAGTACTGCGGAATCGCAACGTCCATAATCTGAAGGATTGTAGAGTGCTTTAAATGAGAAAGGAACATCTATAGAGTTGAGTTGGGTAGTCAAAGCATCCATAACTGCAACAGCACCTTCTGGGGTTAAGTTGAAATAAACGCGCAC
>NZ_JACJSJ010000068.1 GCF_014698115.1 Nostoc sp. FACHB-973 | reverse complement strand
AGCACAACTTTCAGGACTTCTACTTTTACGTCTGATTGCTTGCCAGCAAGTATTGGCTGATATTCTCCATTGAGTACTTTTTGTAGTTCATTAGCCAGAGCAACATCATGTAAACTGACGACTAATTTTAAGTGCCAAGCTTTACGGTGTGGTAGATGTGCCAATGCACCCAATAAAGTCAATAATGCGTTGTTGACTTTGTTTTCATTATTGTCTGTGTTGCGGTCAAAATAATTCCCTGTCCGGTAGGCAGACTCTCCGACTGTGTAAGCACTACCGTTAAAAACTACTCGTCCGGGTACATCTTCCATCTCGGCATTTGTTATATAGCTGGGCACACGAACTACTTCAAAGCCTTCGACTAAAAGTTTGAGACTTCCGTAACCGTTATCGAAACCCGCAGGAAAAATTTTTTGTACCGTGTGAATGTTTGACATAGGCTCCAAGTAATAAACTTTAAGAAAGTGAAAATTATCTGTTCAAGTGATCTGCAAGGGCAAGAGAAAGAAGAATAAAATAACTTCCCCTTTTTTTCCTAATCTCAAGAGCTTATCATAACCCCTTGGGGGCTAAGTGGGGTACACAATATCAAAAAGTCAGATGTACCCCATTTAGCACCTATATACACCCTATATAGGGGTCAAAATCTCATCAAAGTCTTGAGCTATTGTTGGGGTATATATAGCCCCCATATAGCCCCCAATAGGATTATTTGAAATCTTTTTATCAACGCAGCAAAAATTAAATTAGATCATTTTTGACTCTTTGATTTATACTTTACTGTCAATAAGATTGTTGAAAAGCAATTCAGTTTTGATCTCTAACTTCTTGCTGAATACGTAACGAGTGGGTCACTACTTGCTTACAGGTTCAGCTTTCTCAACTGAATTATCGAACAGAATTCAGGAGTCAGGAGTCAATACGGTTCGGATAAGCATTTTTCATCTCTGATGTGGGCTGGGAAAAGGGTAAGGGGAAAAGGGAAAAGGCTTGAAATTACCCTTTTCCCTTTTCCCTTTCCCCTTTAACCGAACCGTATTGAGTCAGGAGTCAGAATGGGCTAAACGCCCCGCTACCGCTAACAGCAATGTTTTTTGACCGAAAAAGCGGATGAATAATCGGGTTTAAAACCCCCACCAAATCATAGATTTGGTGGTGCAACAATTCAGTCGCGCGTCTGAATCCCCGACTGATTGATTCTGACTCCTGAATTCTGACTTCTGAATTCTTCTTCAACATTCACACCCAAAGTCAATTCCAAAGGAGTTCTTTGGGGGTAAGCTTTTACCACTTGTCGATAAACTTCATAGTTAGTAGGTAGCGTGTTCTGAGTATTACCCACTCCATAAGTCAGGAAAGTACTTTACATTTTTGACCAATTCAGGTTTGCTTGCCTCTTCTGGAGATTTTTTGCGTTGTTCAACTTCATCAACACTTGGCCGCGGAGGTAAAGTAGGCCACCATAGCCCTCGATCATCTGGGCCAATTACTTCTCCCGGTGGTTTTACTCCATTTCGATTCAGCACCGAAGTAGTAGCAAAGGTTTCAATGCGGGGTCGTGGTTCACTGGTTAGGTTATTCGCATACAAAACGAGCCAGGAGTAACTGGTGAGTGCTGTAGCTTCATACTGTTCAGCAGTACTAGTGCTGCAACTAGTTAGTGTCAGTGCCGTTAGTGCAGTTATTATTGAGGGTAAAATTTTCAAATTTTGC
This sequence comes from Nostoc sp. FACHB-973, assembly GCF_014698115.1. Lineage (GTDB taxonomy): Bacteria > Cyanobacteriota > Cyanobacteriia > Cyanobacteriales > Nostocaceae > Nostoc > Nostoc muscorum. The sequence goes on along the minus strand of NZ_JACJSJ010000068.1, from coordinate 43,979 downwards.
ATTATCAATCGTGGATATCTTTCACCAATCACTCTTTATCTTGGAGTATGCCATCATTGCTGCCAAGGTGAAGGTATCGCTGTTGTCGAAAGCACCTGACCTGTTGTTAATCTGATCGCCGTCTGCTCACAATTAGGACATTGGACTTTCACCTGAATTAATGAAGGATGACCTTTGTATTCTCCCATTACTGGTTCCCCAGTAAACTCGCTAATTATTCCCTGCTGACAGTGCCAACACTCGAATACCACGCGCCCAACTTGTTTATCGCAGTCCAAAAACTGGATATGTTGACAGCGTTCTGGCGCTAACTCTTCTTCTTTATCGCTCTTTGTCAATTGACCCTGTTGCTTGGGCTGTTGCGGTAATTTGGATTTTCTCTTGTCAGAAGAGGTATCTTTGGCTTTGCTTTTGTCTAAATGTTGCGGTTTTTCAGCAGCGTTTGTCTTTGACCTTACAAGAGGTATCACCTCTGCTTGGGCTGGCTGCTCAACTGACGGCAGATCAACACTGGGAGTAATGTCAGGCTGAGAGGTTGGCTGCTGTTTTTCTACTGGTTTATAAGCAACAAGGTCAAGCTTTGGGCTTTGGTCGTTGGGTTTTGGCTGTTGTTTAGGTAACTTGGGCGATCGCTCTTTTGATTTCATCAGAACTTTTTATGTGGACTTGGGGAAATAAGTTTATTTTAAGCGCCAATTTATTTCACTAAATCGCTCCTCATCGCCAGAATGAAAGTATAGTTAGCTTTTTAGGTAACAAGCAATTTGGAGCATTAGTTTTTCATTACTTTGGTGTAAAACTTGTGAAAATCTTTGCGGTCTACTTAAATTGTCATAGAATCAGTTCATTCTGTAACTAATATATATATGTTTTTTCATCAAAAATCGCATAGTACTAAGAAAATATGATTATTGCAGTTACTAATCAAAAGGGAGGAGTAGCCAAGACAACCTCTACTATTGCACTAAGTGGATTGCTGGCAGAAAGTTCCTCCTGCCTTGTAGTTGACTTTGATCCCCAAGGCAATTTAACCACAGGTCTAGGAATCAAGATTCAGCCAGGGCAGATGACTGCCTATGAAGTACTTACAGATCGTAAACAGAGCGCATCTGAAACTATTATTGACACCGAGTACGGAATCAAGCTGATTCCGGCTGACATATCTCTAGCATCTGGAGAAAAGCAAATTTTGACCTCGGCAGATAATAGCCGAATCCTGAGAAAGAAATTGAATCCTTTACGGCAAGAATTTGCTCATATCCTCATTGATTGTCCACCTAGCTTAGGGATGTTGACTCTAAATGCACTAATGGCAGCAGATGCAGTCTTGATCCCCGTTCAATGTCAGTTCTTTGCTTTGGAAGGCTTACGACAATTATTGGAAACTATCGAAAGTCTTCGTGATGAAGACACTCACCCCAATTTGCAAATTTTAGGAGTCTTGCCTACAATGGCAGACCGTACACTCACGACCCAAGATGCTCTCAAAACTCTTAAAACTAAACTTCCTGGGGTCAAAATTTTTGAACCAGTTCCTAAGTCTGTTCAGTTTCCAGAGTCTAACTTGGCGCGTCAACCAATTCATCGGTATACCACAGAAAGAAAATTGATTGAACCTTATCAAGAAATCGCCAGGGAAATGGCAGAACAGGAGTAATATGGCGAAGCGGCGCTTGTCAATGGCAGATGAAATGGAATTTCCGAATAAAACAAGACAATTCCTTGACTTAGTAGGAGTTACCAATAATCCTCAACTCTCGGAAAACCAATCTATTGAACAATCTTTATTAATAACTCAAATTCACCTAGCTGCTCATCAGCCTCGGCGTTATTTTTCAATTCAAGGAATGGAAAGCCTAGTTGCTTCTATTCGTGAACATGGTATCTTGCAGCCACTGCTTGTACGGCCGCTAGAATCCGGTAATTATGAATTGATTGCTGGTGAACGTCGCTACCGTGCTGCTCAAACTCTTGGAATAGAGCAAGTTCCGGTTATTATCCGCCATCTCAATGATCAAGATGCTTTCCAAGTCGCCCTCCTCGAAAATTTGCAACGGGAAGATTTAAATCCGGTTGAGGAAACTGAAGCTATTTTGCAACTGCTATCTATCCGCTTGGAATGCTCTCAAGGAGAAGTTATTTCCCTACTCAATCATATTGCTAACCTCCAAAAGCAAAAAACAGAAACTACGAACAACGTTGTTCGTAACCAATGGGAAATGGTAGAAAAGATATTTTCAGTAATAGGTAGGTTGACTCCAGACAGTTTTCGTAGTCATCGCCTACCTTTACTAAATTTACCTAAAGATGTTCTAGAAATTTTGCGCCAAGGACAACTAGAATATACCAAAGCCCGTATCATCGCTCAATTGAAAGACGAAGATCAGCGACATCAACTTATAGTGAAAACTATTGAAGAAAACCTTTCAGTTAGAGATATCAAAAGTTACATTCAATCAGTTCAACCTCCTAAGTCTTCTCAGCCGAATATTCTGACTAATCGGATGAAGGAAGCCTATCAGCGAGTTAAGCAAGCTAAAGTCTGGGAAGATCCTAATAAAGCAAAAGTTTTAGAGAAGTTGTTAGGGCAAATTGAAGCTTTATTAGAGTAAAATCTACGGTTTTTTACAACATCTTTCACTCTTACCAACCTTTGAGGCGTAGCTTCCATAGCTTGCGCTCGTAGTCATCGTATAGTGAAGCAAAGCATTTTCGACTTTATCATCTACTATTACTGTAATCTCAAAAAGTATAGTATTTATGTACTATAATTGAACTGAATTCCAGTATTGTAATAATGTGCGGCATCTGATCATAAGCAATGTCCACTCCCTCTAATCTTTCCCCTCAACAAGTAAGTGCCTTTCCTCAACACGAAACAATCACCGGAGTCGTAGAACGCCTAACTTTTTACTCTGCTGAATCGGGTTACACTGTGGCAAGGCTGACCCGTCCCCGTAGCAACGAACTGACAACAATTGTTGGTTCCTTTGCCAATATTCAACCAGGTCAAACTCTACAGCTAACTGGTTTCTGGCGGGATCATCCACAATTTGGCCCCCAGTTTCAAGTAGTCAACTACAAAGAAACCAAACCAGCTACTCTCACTGGAATTGAAAAATACTTGGGTAGTGGGCTGATTAAAGGTGTTGGCCCAGTCACAGCAAGACGGATTGTTGCTCACTTCGGGCTAGAAACCCTGGACATCATCGAAAACCAAATTGACCGACTTATTGAAGTCCAGGGTATTGCCAAAAAACGGATCACTCTTATTAAAAACGCCTGGTTAACTCAGAAAGCGATCAAAGAAGTAATGGTGTTTCTCCAGGGGCATGGCGTTTCTACCACTTATGCTGTAAAGATTTACAAGCAATATAAGGATGAAGCGATCGCTACAGTAATCCATAACCCTTACCAGCTAGCAGCTGACATCTACGGTATTGGCTTTCTGACTGCTGATAAGATTGCGAGAAATATAGGAATTGCCCCGGATTCAGAATTTCGTTACCGTGCAGGAATTATCCACTGTTTAAGTGAAGCTGCCGAAGATGGCCACTGTTACCTGCCACAAAGCGAATTGATTGAGTCGGTAATCAAACTGCTGACAACCGAATCTCATCAGCCCACAGAAGAAGCAATTGCACAAATCATCAAAGATATGGCTCTAACAGATGAACTGATTAGAGAGCGGGATGAAGAAAAAACACTACTTTGCTACAAACCGACTTACTTTCATACGGAACAGAATTTAGCTCAACTTATACGCCAACGTTTGGAAAATCCTGTTGGCACTGACATTGAGCGTGTGCGTGATTGGATTGACCGCTTTACAGCCAGCCGGAAAATCCAGCTTTCAGAACAGCAACGCCAAGCTGTAGAAACAGCAGCCTACTCCAAAATCATGATTTTGACTGGTGGCCCTGGCGTTGGAAAAACTTTCACTACCCACACCATTGTTAGCCTGTGGAAAGCAATGGGGAAATCTATTGCTCTTGCTGCACCAACTGGACGGGCTGCTCAACGTTTGGGTGAAATGACTGGACTTGAAGCAAAGACTATTCATCGCTTGTTGGAATTTGACCCCCGGACAAGAGGATTTAAATGTGACAGTGAGAATCCTTTGCCCCATACAGCAATTATCGTTGATGAAGCATCGATGCTTGATTTGTTTCTGGCTTACTCCTTGGTTAAAGCAGTATTGGCTGGCGCTCTACTGTTGTTGGTGGGTGACATTGACCAGTTACCATCTGTGGGGCCAGGTCAAATACTTGCTGACTTGATCAATTCTGGCCGAGTTCCGGTCGTGCGGTTGAACCAGGTATTTCGCCAAGCTCAAACAAGTGCTATTATCACTGCTGCTCACCAAATTAATCGAGGAATTTATCCGACAATCGAGCCAATCTCCGACAATCCTGTGTCTGACTGTATTTGGCACGGCGGCGGACATCAGCCCGAACATGGTGTACAGGCAATCTGCGAGTTAATAGCTGATTTCATTCCCCGTTTAGGTTTTAATCCTGCCACTGATGTTCAGGTACTTTGCCCGATGACACGGGGAGTAGTCGGGACTCGCAACCTAAACACAGTATTGCAGCAGTTGATTAATCCACCCACCCCCGACAAGGTGGAGATTAACAGAGGTGGGAATTTATTACGCGAGGGCGATGTCTGCGACAAGCCGCTAAGAGCGTCTACGCATTATCCAGTTGACCAATGACTACAACCGTGAAGTTTTCAACGGCGACCTGGGGATTATTCAAAGCATTGATACTGTCGAGCAGGAAGTTACAGTACTGTATGGTGAGCGGACTGTGGTTTACGATTACGCTGACCTGAATGAAATTGCCCTTGCCTGGAGCGTGACTATTCATAAAAGCCAAGGCTCAGAATATCCGGTGATAGTTCTGCCAATCTATATGCAGCACTATATGATGTTGACCCGGAACCTGTTTTACACCGGACTGACCCGTGCCAAGAAGTTAGCGATCGTAGTTGGAGCAAAAAAAGCGATATCTGTGGCGGTGCGCTCTACTGATGACCAACAAAGGTACACAAGGTTAAAGCAGAGGTTACTTTAGGTAGGACTGCATTGGTGATATGTTTTGGTTCTTCAAAATAGAAAACTTTATTGAGCTATTTGATTTATACTTTTGAATCTCCTGGTTTAAAAAAGTCGAAAAGTTTGTATGTCCAGCCTCAGTTCCGACATGGTTCGCATCTATTTGCAAGAAATTGGTCAGTATCCTTTATTGAAGCCAGAGGAAGAAATTGCTTATGGTAGACAGGTACAAGAAATGATTGCCATTGAGCAATCTAAAAATGAACTCACCCAACAGCTAGACCGGGAACCAACAATGGCAGAATTAGCCAATGCTGTTGCTCAAACTGAAACACAAGTCCGAGCAGCACTACACCTTGGCCAAAAAGCCAAACAAAAAATGGTAACAGCTAACCTGCGATTGGTAGTATCTGTTGCCAAGAAATACCAGAACCGCAATTTGGAATTTCTAGATTTGATCCAAGAAGGAGCGATCGGTTTACAACGGGGTATAGAAAAGTTTGATCCCAACCGGGGCTATAAGCTATCAACCTACGCCTACTGGTGGATTAGTCAAGCTATAACCAGAGCAATAGCAGAACAATCCCGCACTATTAGATTGCCTGTTCATCTAACTGAAATACTTAATAAAATTAAGAAGGTGCAGCGAGAAAGCTTTCTAAAGCTCGGTCGCCATGCCACTGCTGAAGAAATAGCTGCATCATTAAACATCAGCCCCGATAAGCTTCGAGAATATCTCAGTGCCTCTCGTACAGCCATTTCTTTAAATAAAAAAGTCGGAGATGAGCAAGAAACAGAATTGGGCGAAATTTTAACAGACGTTGGTGTTTCACCAGAAAAACTCCTCACCCAAGAACTTCTCACCCAAGACGTGGCTAAATTATTAGAACCACTGACACCGATTCAACGTCAAGTGTTGACTTTAAGCTTTGGGCTAGAGAATGATCAGCATTTCAATCTCGCTCAGATTGGTAAAGAGCTAAACCTCAGCCGAGAGCGGATTCGTCAAATCCAAGTCAAAGCGATAAGTATTCTCCGCCATCGACAAAACGACATGCAAGGGTATTTATTTGATTAAGTAGAATTACTTTCCTCAGATGATGCACGGATCTTGTAGAACTAAGACGAAAAACTATATTAAAGAAGTAAGACCACAATAGTAATCAATGCCCAGCAAAACAATCGATGTCCGAGAGTACACCGTCAGAGCGCATAAGCGAGAAATTCACACTCGCGTTTTCAACTTCGTATGTAAACAGTGCGAACAACCCACACAACGAGAAACCTTTGGTGTTCGACCTCTATATTGCGAGAAATGCCGCCCTCCCCAACCACCCAAGAAATCAGTAGTCCCTCTTAAGAAGAGAAAACCCAGAGCTATGACTTACAAGAGTGATATCAATTTGGCAAAATAATCTGAGAACACTTTTAGAGCAAACAAGATGCCTTCTAAGTAGTTATTCTAAAAGCATCTTGGATGTGTTTTTAGCAATGAAAACGATTTCATTGCTATTATCGATGTATTGATCCCGTGATGTTGTACATATTTAGCTAGCAGCAGGTTTGATGAGCTAGTTGCATCATGATCAACAAAAAAATGTACTCATGGTACAAGGGATAGCGGTTTTGGTGAAATTAAAAGTTTATGGAAAGTCAATCACAATTACAGCCTCCTCCTGAAACCTTTCTTGCTCCCCTGTTGTCATTACGAGACTATTATGCTCCGATTGTGGAGAAGTACGAAAAGTTATACATACAAGCTTTAGCAAATCTCAATCACGTAGAAGCATTGTTGTCTGTCTGGTCTGATAACGGTCAGAAGCTAACCCTGGAGGAGATTAATCAGCCAGTTGCTTCTAGTTTAGAAAACTTGCCCCTTGAGGATAACGATTTCACGCCAGAGCCAAAAGTCAACTTGGTAAAGCCTGTTAGTTCTCAACTGCATCTAACAGAGAATTCGTCTTCTGCAAAGCAAGATATTAAAGCACCGATAGTCATTAGTGAGCCAGCCCTTCTTGCTTTAGAAAATTTATCGTTGATTAACAGCGATGCCTGTGATGATCTGCCCCTACGCACTCCTGACGTGTCAGTCAACTTGGTAGAACCTATCAATTCTGAGATTGCTCCAGCAAATGATTTAGAGTTAGAAACTCCATTCCCAGAATTTCAAAATATCGAGATGCCTTTAATAGTAAATGAGGTAGTTCCAGATACACCCGAAGATAATTCGTTACCAGTAAATAGCGATAACATTACTGAATCCGAAGTGAAGTTGGTAGAGCCGAATCAGGCTGAAGCCTCACAAACAAATAATTTAGAAATAAATGAATCATCCTCGACATCTGGTGAAGCCGACGAGCCACCAGCGCCAACATCAAAAGAGATAGAGACACAACAAGAAACTTTAGAGAAATCCCTCTTGTGGTCAGAAATTCCAATGTTGCCGGAATATCAATCTCTCAACCGCACCGAAGCGATCCTAAAGGTATTGCAAAAACACAGGGGTACTGTATGTCACATAGATTTTGTGGTGCGATCGCTCTATGGTGATTTAGAACCAGATATTTTCAAACTAGTAAAGGGCAGGGTTCAATCTACATTAACTTATGGCAGAGAAAGCGGTAAATGGTCGCTTGTTCCTGGTAAACCAGGTTCTTTTACCCTAGATTTAAAATTGCTTAACTCGAATCGTACTAGTTCTTTTAAGAAGAGCAAAAACAGAAAACCTGACCCACAGGCACAAACTAATACTATACCAATGCAAGGAGAATTTTCTGGGCAGTTTTTGATTGATGCGCTGACCTGTTTGTTGTCACAAAATCCGGGTAAAGTTTTCAATGTGGCGGAAATTATCGAAGAATTATATGGAGAACTTGATCCATCAGATGTCATAGAAGTAAAGCCCAAAGTCCTGAACGAATTATCGCGAGGGCATCGCACAGGAAGATTTTCAAGAGTACCTGAAGAAATCGGACTTTATACCTGGGACTCAAAGTTATTGCAACAGGTAAGTGCTAGCTAAAATATTAAAGTTCTGCTAAGGCGATCACCACTCAAAATGGAAGATTCGCAGACTCAAATTTGAGCCAGGATTCAAATTACTCGTTGGTCTAAGCTAACCGACAGGATTCCACAACGGCTGATGCACAATGCAAATGTCATACCATTTGCCATGTCATTTCCTGCCCCGCCCCCAAAGGTACAAGCCCAGATTCCATAAATGGAACTTCATCAGGAACGCGCCAAGTCGTTTTGGACAAGGTAATTCGCTCGGTATTACGCGGCAGTTGATAAAAATCTGGACCATAGAAGCTAGCGAACGCCTCCAGTTTATCCAGGGCTTTCACGCTTTCAAATGCTTCGGCATACAACTCAAGGGCGTGCAGAGCCGAAAAGCATCCCGCGCAGCCACAGGAACTTTCTTTGCTGGTGCGGGTATGGGGAGCGCTATCGGTACCTAGAAAAAACTTCGGATTCCCCGATGTTGCCGCTTGCAACAAAGCCTGACGATGCTCCTCCCGTTTCAAAATGGGCAGGCAATAAAAATGGGGGCGAAGGCCGCCTTTGAACATGGCATTACGGTTAAACAACAAATGTTGTGGCGTAATTGTTGCCGCGATGGTGTTGGCGGACAGGACATACTGCACCGCATCGGAGGTGGTGATATGCTCAAGCACCACCCGCAGGTTGGGAAATCGCTGCTTGAGTTCTATTAAATGTCGCTCGATAAACACCTTCTCGCGATCGAACGTATCAACATCGTTATCGGTCACTTCCCCGTGCAGTAATAACGGCATGTCCACCTGCTGCATCGCTTCAAAGACGCGATCGGCCTTTTGAATATCCGTCACACCGGAGTCTGAGTTGGTCGTTGCACCGGCTGGGTAGTACTTGAGAGCTTTGATAAACTGGGATTCTTTCGCCCGGAGAATGTCGTAGGGGCTGGTGTTGTCGGTGAGGTAGAGTGTCATCAATGGCTCAAACTGTTGTCCCTCTGGAATGGCGCCGAGGATGCGATCGCGATAGGCTGCCGCATCTGCCACCGAGCGGATAGGGGGCTTCAAGTTCGGCATGATGATCGCGCGGGCAAACTGACGCACCGTGTAGGGCAGAACCGCTTTCAGTGCTGCACCGTCGCAAAGATGCAGATGCCAATCGTCAGGTCGGGTGATGGTAAGCTTTTGCATCCTTTCATTATAAAACGGCAACAAGGGCCTCATGAAAATAGGGGCGCTCATCCAGATCTGGTATGGGGCGATCGCTATCTATGATACTGCACTGAATGGCACGCTTGAAAAGCGGAAACGCTTATCAATTAAGCAGTTTGTAATTGTTTACGTAATTCATGCCGGGGTTTGGTCATCAAGGGGTAAATTTTGGGGCGACGTTTACGAACTCGTGGTTCACTACAGACAAAGCGATGGCGTAGGCGATCGATCGCAAACTCAGTCAGATCCGCCACTCGTACAAAAATCATGTCTGTTCTGACGACTGAGGCATGTATTATGTTTCGGTAAAAACAGAAATACTTAACAGCCAAAGGTTTCCAACATTATAGAAAGAAGCTTTGGGATGGACTCTCCGTGAATAATAGAACCATGCATTGTTGCAAGGTACTTAATCGGTAGCTTTTGTATTGCCTCAATTCCTCGAGTGAAACTTTTCCCTTCAGACATAAACCCGACTTTTTGCTGAAACTTAATGATGGATTCTGTAAGATCCTTCTCGGTAACAGGCTCATCGAACTGACCCGGATGAGCCGCGAGATCGGAACAGAAAAGGATCTCCTCTTGCGGCTGATAAAATACACAACTTTCCCATCCATGAGGAAAATGAGGAGTTTCAATCAGGATGATATCTCTTCTACCAAGGGAAAGAACAGAGTTATTCTTAAGAGCCGTTGTTGGTCGCAGTGCAAAGTCATCCATGTTTGATTGATTCAGAGGACTCACAATTGTTTTCGCTTGCGGCGCTACTTCAAGCCACTGATTAAGCGCTCCGCACTCATCAGCTTCAAGGTGACAAAAACCTATGTAATCAAGTTTTGAAGGATCGCAGACAGACTCTACTAGCTGATAAGTTTGCTCGAACCAATTTGAGCGACCTGTATGAATCAGCATCGGGCGCTCATCAACGAGCAGAAATTGACTGAAAACAAACTTCTTGTTATTTGAGATCGAAAGCTTATATATATTAGGAACTATCTCATCTATGCGCGTGAATTTAGCATCGAAATGCGTAAACATCATCTTTTGGGGTAAAAAACATCTGACATTTTTTCCCCAAAGCCCAAAAAGCAAAGCTGGTGAAATCGGGGAGTTTTGCAGCAACTGAACTTATGTTACTACCTAATCCCTAAGCTATGCATCTAGCTGATTTTTACGACATGTGAATGGGTAAAACTTTAATACCGATTAGCTTATTAATTTTTTGAGGGTAAAAAAGACCCAGGGATTTCATCTGGGTCTTTGAAGTTAGGAATTATCCCAAGATTTCAATCACAGCCGCTAGAATAGCTGGGGCTTTGTCTGAAACTGGAATGAATATCCGCTTTTGCCAGTTGATGATCTCGGTGAAGCAACCTACAGCTAAGAGTCGCTCTGCCAGTGAGATAGCATTAACCAGTTCTATGCGAGGTTCATTAGCAACGAAAGAACGTCGCAAGGTTAGACCACCTGGCAACTGCTGTGTATATCTCTCGTTGAGTACCAGCGGAACCAGTTCTTCTGGAGAAAGCAGCTGGTTCCTTAGTCCGAGTTGTTCGCGCACGGTTTGAATGTCGTGAGCATTCACCACCCGACCGAGAATCTTTTGTCCATCGCTGGTTTGCAAGCGGAAGACTCGGCTATTGTGCTGGGGCAAGATTTTCCAGATAGGCAATAGAATACCAGTCACCAAATGCAGGTAATCGGTTGTGAACTTGGGCAATGCGTCTACTTCAGTAGACCACCCTGCGACGAACGCATCGACACAAACCGCTTTCCAAGTGGAAGATTCTAAATCCTTGACTGGTATACGGGTTTCTTTTTGGGGACGGACGAGTAACACTCTTGGTACAACACCACCATCAGCGTCGTAGATACTATGTGTCGGAATTGATACAGCAGCATTGCCTGACTTGGAGTTGATCATGAGCATTCCTTGATATTGAGTGGCGAACTCCAACATCTCAATAGCCGTTTTGATGTTGTTCTTTTGGGTGCGTTCCACTTTCAAATAATTGGTGACGCTACCAGTTTGAGCATGAGTATATACAGCTTCCTGGCTCTCAACAGTAAACCGTTCTGCTCGAAGTGTTTCCACACCCATCTCATAGACCCCTGCCGCTCGCGCTGCTTCAATCTGCTGGCTCAAGAGTAATTCAAACCTCTCGAAAATGATGTTTTGCATATCAATTCGTAGAGCCAGTAGTCGGTTGAGGAATTGACGCAGGGGTGGGAGGTCGATTTTCATCCCGCCTTCATGAGAGGTTAAGCACAATCCAGTCATTTGCTCGAACTTTCCTAAAGGCACTTCATAAAATCGACCTTGGAAAATCTGCTTAAACAACTCGTATAGTGCGTACTCTGCATAGTTCGATTCAAGGTTATCCTTGGTATCAAAGATGCCATTGCCTCCGGTTTGCCTTTGCCCCCTTGTGAGTGCGCCCAAGCTATCCAGCCGTCGAGCAATAGTGCTGATGAATCGGCGTTCACCTATAACGTTCGTCGTGACTGGTCTGAACACGGGCGCAGATGCTTGGTTGGTTCTGTGGGATCGTCCAAGCCCTTGAATTGCATTGTCTGCTCTCCAGCCGGCTTCCAACAAATAATGCGATCGCCGCCGCCGATTAACAGCGTTTAAATCGGCATGATAACTTCTGCCTGTGCCACCAGCGTCACTGAAGATGAGGATTTGTTTGTCACCCTGCATGAATGCAGCAGTTTCAGCAATATTCGCGCCACTACCCCGTGAATCAACGAACAAACGCCCGGAATCATCCTTGAGAACTCGCTTGCTACGACCTGTTACTTCGGCAATTTGTTTGTGACCAAAGTGCCATAGCAATTGTTCTAATGCGCCAGGAATTGGATCAAGACTTGCTAACTTATCAACTAAGGCATCTCTCAAAGTTACGGCTTCTTGGGAAATAACTGGAGAACCATCGGCATCAAAGACTGGCTCGGATCTTTCTTCTCCATCCTCGCCAGAATGAATGGAATGGAGATGAATGGGGAAAGCACTCATCAAATAATCCATGACGTATTCCCGTGGAGTTAGGTCAAGATTGAGATCCTTCCATTCGTCAGCCGGAACTTCATCAAGTCGTCGCTTAAGCAATTCTTCATTAGTCGAGACGATCTGAACAACAACCGCATTTTGAGCAGCTAAATCCTCTTCAATCGCTTTAATTAACTGCGGACATTTCATGCCAGTTAACAGATGGTTGAAGAATCTTTGCTTGTGTGACTCAAACTGCGAGTTGGCAGACATCTTAGCAGCACGATTGTACGTTTTTGCGCCAGTTATATTGCAAGCTTCTAAGGCTTTTTCTAAATTATTATGAATAACACCAAAAGCATCGGAGTAGCTGTTATAAATCCGTTCCTGCGTCAGCGTTAAATCAATGTAGAGAGTTTGATACTCAACTCCCTCGAATGAAAGGCTCCGCGCCAGATACAGCCCCAAAGCCTTGAGATCCCTGGCTACGACTTCCATCGCAGCGATACCACCGCCCTCAATGGATTCCACAAAATCCTCACGGGAGGTAAACGGAAAATCTCCAGTCTGCCAAAGCCCCAGACGATTTGCATAAGATAGGTTAGAAACCTTCGTCGCTCCAGTCGCGGAGACATAGACAACTCTTGCCCCAGGTAAAGCATTTTGCAACCGCAGCCCAACAATGCCTTGCTGGGATGCTGCAACCATGCCCAGTTTACCCTCTTGCGCCATTGCGTTACCCATCGCGTGACACTCATCAAATGCGATCGCTCCCTCAAAGTCCTTGCCTGCCCACTCAACGATTTGCTTAAGCCGACTTTTACCATTCTTTTGAGAACGTAGAGTAGAGTACGTGCAGAACAGAATGCCTTGGGTGAAGGGAATTGGGTCGCCTAGCTTGATGTTGCCCAGGTCGATGATATCGCGCTCAGTACCACCCAGCGCACACCAATCTCTACGTGCATCTTCAATTAGGGCAGAACTCTTTGATACCCAGATTGCTTTTCTTCGTTCCTGACACCAGTTGTCGAGGATGATTCCTGCACATTGTCTACCCTTACCGGCTCCCGTCCCATCACCAAGAAACCAGCCACGGCGAAATCTAACAGCGTTTTCTGAGCTAGTTGCTGCTACAGTCACATTATCCCAAGAATCATCCACAATATAAGATCCAGACAAAAATTCACAGTGGGCAAAACCAGCGTAAATCACACTTTCAAGTTGTGCCTCTGACAACAAACCCTGTGTGATAATGTTGCCAGGAAGATGCGGTTTATAAGTTGGTGCTGGTGGTGATACAAGTGCTAGGGCTGCACTCTCACAGAGTAGCGAAGGATGAGGTAAAGCATCTTTAATTCTGATTCGTTGTGGGCGATAGGTTTCATATAGGGTATCTTTCAAACCCTCACTAGCCATCCACTCGATAACCTCATACTCCAGAACAACCACATCTGAAATTTCTGCGGAGGATTCTGGTAAAGCGATCGCTGTACGCTTCGTTGGCAGTTTAACAACCTTCGCTGCAACGACAGCAGCTTTAATAGTTGCAGCATTCCATTGCGATGCCTGCGGCAACGTCAAAGACGAACGCCCAGGCAATTGCTGAATCAGTGCCAGTATTTCAGGCAGATTTAAAGTTTCGGTAATGCAAGGAATTTCGCTGGAGTCAGCCGGAACCTTGTCAATTACTGTGATTCTGGTGTCAATTTGCGTACCATGTTTTGAGTACACCTTGCCGTTAATCCCAACAGATAGTAGAACTCGCGCAAAATCCTGCCACTTAACAAAAGTCTCTCGCCAGCTTGGGTTAGCCGGAGAAAACCAGTTGGCTGTGATTGTTACCAGCCGTCCACCGTCAGCCAGTCTTTGCAATGCCGAGTTGATATGCCTCTTTGTTGCGTCTCTATTGCGACTGTTGATTTTGGGAGATGCACAGAAAGGTGGATTCATCAGCACAACTGAAGGCTGAGTTTTACCAGCTAGGTAATCGTTAATCTGTTCCGCGTTTACTGAGAATAATGGTGTACCAGGGAATAATCGCCGCAGAATCTTCTCCCTATCGGGTGCAAGCTCGTTGAGCATCAGACTTGCACTGTGCAGTTTAGCCATTTGTGCTAACAAACCAGTTCCGGCACTTGGCTCCAGCACCAAATCAGTAGCTTGTATAAATCCTGCTTTGGCTACCAGATAAGCAAGCGGCAGAGGGGTGGAGAATTGCTGAAGCTGTACTGACTCTTCACTACGGCGAGTATGCGTCGGGCAGAGGGCTACTAACTTTTCCAATTCCAATAATACTGTTAGCGGCGACTCTAATAAAAGCTTGTAACCTTTTTGGCGCAGATATAATATTTGCGCCACTTCCACTGCCTCGTAAGCATCTTTCCACTGCCATGCGCCCTCTGCTGCCGTGCCGTGAAAGTGGCGATTCATCTGGGACTGAATTGTTTTCGTAGAGAGGGGGCGATTTTCAAGTAGTGGTTTCAAAAGCTCTTGAGCGACACTTAATATTGATTGCCCATAATCTAATATTGTTTGGAAGTCGAACAGAAAACCTTGGGTGAAAAGTTGCTGTACCATTGCATCACTCACAACATTATTTTTTCACTCTTGCTATGGCGAAGCCTTTCTCTTATTAAGAAATGAGGCAATTACCAAGAAGGGGAAAAGGGGAATGGGAAAGGGGGAAAGGGGAAGGGGAAAAGGTAAAAACCTCGCCCCTCTTGTGGCGCGAAATAATCCAAATTTTATGAGGAAGGTAAAAACCTCGCCCCTCTTGTGGCGCGACAATCATCATCCCTTTCCCCTTTCCCCTTTAACCTTTTCCCTTTTATTCTTCGGTGATCAGCCGAAGGTTAAAAAACGAATTAGCCAGCTTTACGCGGTCTACCTGGCTTGCGTTTGCCTGAAGAATTTACATCAGCCTTTTTAGTTTTCGGTGACTTGTTGGCAGCATTGTTAGCTTTGTTTGAACGAGTAGTACGTTTTAGTTGCGGTGAAATTTCTTTGACTGGAGGCAGTAATCTCAATGGACTTCTTTCAGAAGTAGGGGAAAGGGGAAGGGGAAAAGGGGAAAGGTTGGAATTTTCTCTTTCCCTTTCCCCTTTTCCCTTTAACCTTTCCCCTTCATTGTTTGTACGATGAACAACTTCATCCTCTAGTGTCCAAGGATCTGGCAATTTCTCAAAAGTCTGAACTTGTGGTGTGATTATTTCTGATACTGATGGAATTGTAGAAGCCGCTATATTTAGATTGCTAACCGAAACCACATTACTAGCGTAAGCAGCCGATACAAATAGTCCGTTAATGAACTGGAAGATGACGAGAGTAACAAATGCCCAAAAGATAGCTACGATTGCCAAAGTGAGTAGAGATTGCATATCCATGATTATTCCTCAACTAAGTATTTGGATTTTTCAATTGATTTACGCAAAGCGTTTTTAAGCCTTGTTCAAATGTGAAGCGGATTTGAACACATACTCTCTTCAAGAGAGGATTTCACTCTAAAATTAGCGTAGCGTCTCTCTGAGTTGACTCAGCTACATTTATTAGTTATTTTAAAGCTTATTTATAAAATAAAGCAGCTTTTAGTATTTACCTATTTGAAGATTTAAAGTATTATAGTTATAAATTTGTTTGACAAAAATAAATATTGGGTTAAGTCTATAGTTAAGATTTAATTTATTAGCTAATTGTTGAAATAAAAGATTCTATTCAAACGAAAAGTAAAAGTATTCCTTACAATTAATTGAAAATATGCCCAGCCCAACTACCGACTTAGTGCGCTCCTACCTCAAAGAAATCGGACGCTACCCTCTGCTAACTCCTGAGCAAGAAATTACAAACGCAAGGGCGTTGCAGCAGATGATGGCGATTGAAGAACAGCGCTCAAATCTCGCACTTCAACTAAACCGAGAAGCAACCACAAGAGAATTAGCTACCTCACTTGGGCAAAGCGAAGCTGAAGTGGAGTCAATTCTTCATCAAGGGGAACGAGCAAAGCAGAAAATGGTGACTGCTAACCTACGGCTGGTGGTGGCGATCGCTAAAAAGTACCAGAACCGAAACTTAGAATTTCTTGATCTGATCCAGGAAGGTACACTCGGTTTATACCGTGGTGTTGAAAAATTTGACCCGAATCAAGGTTACAAACTCTCAACTTATGCTTACTGGTGGGTAACACAATCAATCACACGTGCCATTGCACAACAATCTCGTACTATTCGTTTGCCCATTCATGTCAACGAAAAACTGAATAAAATCAAGAAAATACAACGGGAATTATCCCAGTTGTTGGGTCGAAAACCAACTGTAGTAGAAATTGCTGAAGAATTAAAGGTTAAACCAGAGCAAGTTCGAGAATATATTCAAGCAGACCGAAAGTTAGTTTCGCTAGAAATGCGCGTTGGGAATGAGCAAGAAACAGAATTAAGCGAACTTTTAGCTGACGAAAAGATTTCCCCTTTGGAAGAATTAAATTCTTCACTGATGCGCCAGAATATTAAAGAGTTGCTAGCATCCTTAGCCCCAATACAACGAGAAGTACTAACTCTACGTTTCGGGCTAGAAAATGGCCATCAACTGAGCTTAACTCAAATTGGAGAACGCCTTAACTTAAGCCGAGAACGAATTCGCCAGCTTGAACATAAAGCGCTCTCTATTCTTCGCCGTCAAAAAAGTGATATTAAGGAGTATCTTAATTAGAATGATTTCCACCTCTACTATCATCACGGACGTAAAGGTAATATTTCCCCAGGGCAATTATCCTTGTTTTAATCATGAAGATGATGCTCTGGCTATACTATTAGTCAAAAACAAGAAACTATATTTATAAATAGCAACTTAAAAAACTAATCAATGTCCAGCAAAACTATTGAAGTCCGAGAGTACACAGTCAGAGCGCACAAGCGGGAAATTCACACCCGCGTTTTCAACTTCGTATGTAAACAGTGTGAACAACCCACACAACGAGAAACCTTTGGTGTGCGACCGCTCTACTGTGAAACATGCCGTCCACCACAAGCACCCAAGAAATCAGTAGTCCCTCTCAAGAAGAGGAAACCTAGAGCTATGAACTACAAGAGTGGGAAGGATATAGCTGGGTGATTTTTTGCCTTAAGGCTGTATCAGCTTTTTCGTGAAAGGTATTAGATGGTGACAGTTAAGCGCATTCTGTGGTTGATTGGATTACAGCGTGAATAGCAAAAATGCTCCCGTCAGAGGCAATTTAATAGAATATTGAAAGCAGAAATGCGCCTGCTGGCTCGTTGTACAGTCCCATACTCATCAACGTCATTGATATTAAACCTGGACTAACAAGAATAGAAAACGCTATGGCTAAAAAAATCTAGCAATAGCTAGATGCGATAATCCTCAAAAACGCTATAGGTTACATACAATTGTTGAGTAGAAAGATTCGCTTGTGGATGCCATAGTAGAAAGATCGCACACACTTAAACAAGCCTTGGTTGATTTTGTCCTAGATGCTGACGGCGAACTAGCACAAGCACTCGACATTTATGCAGCTGCACAGATGCCTAGCGGTAATCGCGATCGTACCCAACAACAAGTAATCATTGACAGGTTTATTACAGAAGGGAAAATTGGCGATCGTTCACCTATAGAGTTATTTATTGCCAGTCATGCAGATTTGTCACAGAGCGATTGCAATCTACTGAATAGATGGCATCGTAGTTTTATTGGTTTATTTACTATCACCCAGATTTTACCTGATGGCTTAGAACTCATGAACTGGCTGACAGCTAAACATTACATAGTTCTGACAGCTAAAAATTACATTGTCAAGTCTAACAGCCCTGAAAAACAACCAGCCATATCTCGTTTCAAGCCAGGAGAGATTTTACTAACACGCATTTATCCTCTTACTGATAATGAGTGGATATTTTCTGGCTCTCACACATTTATGGGTAAACTCGGTAAGCCAAAACTCGCCGTCGCCATTGGAAATTTTAAAGATAATTATAAAAGTCATCTTTACAGCGATGCTCCCGACTTGCTAGAACAAGCATGGCAGTCAATAGAGCAATATCATCAGCAGTTTGTTGAGTTTTTTGGGAGTGATGAAGTTACATTACCAGGATACCAACTTAATAAAAAGATAACTGAATTTCAAGAAATTATCACCGATAAATATCTCAAAGCGGTCGGACTTTATAGTTCCAAATCTTTGAATGAAATAGTAGCAAAAGCTGGTATTGGCGCAGAAGAAATTATCGCCACTGCTAAAGAATTTGGGATTGATACTAACGCTGCTTCTCAAATATTGGATGGGAAAAACAGTAAGCAAAAAATGGTTGCGCCGAAAGTAGATTTACCTGCTGAACTCAAGAAAGCAGAACAAGTCACAGCCATTTGTCACCCACGTTGGGGATTGATGTTTTTACCAACATATACTAAATTCACAACTATATTATTAGCTGATGATTGGCAAAGTATTGAAGGTGCAGCAAAACTAATTCGTCACTACTTGGAAAATAAAAATATTAATGCTTATATCTGGTATCGGTTAGCACAAGAATATCCCACTCAATTAGAAAAATTCTTGCAAGATTTCTTGCAATGTCCTGAGTTTAGCCTGAGCAATAATTTAGATAAAATTTTGCAAGAGTATGGTAAACCTATCGAGCCAGAATTACCAGAAATTGCTAGTGTTCCTTTACATCTACATAATTTATTTCAAGAAGCACTTACAGAAGTGAATAAATCTAAACCCAAAGGTAAAGGACAAAAACAACCAGCGAAAGGTTTTCAAAGAGCTTAGTTTAATATTAAGTGCATCTCCAATCCAGGTAAGTAAGTCGGATAAAAAATTTATAATTATGTAACAAACAGTTAAGCAGAAAAATGAGAGCTAACTTTTACACTTTGTGTACTGTAATTTCCCTTTTCTCCTTTTGCTCCTTTTGTTTGAACTCCATCAATCACAGCATAAGGCTTGCGTCTAATTCATCCTCTACTTGATACATTATCTGTATTTACTTATCTTTACACAAGTCAATGATGGGGTACTCTCTACTACCGCCTTGTCTAGTTGACAGCGTAAGCGTTTGGCTGTAAGTTTGACGGTTAATTTACACTACACTGCCACCAGCCAATGACAGGGCAAGGGTTTTAGTTAACATAGAAATTCCCCTGACAAAAGCAAATCAACTATGCCCAAGACTTGGAACATCAAGATAGATAACTATTTTCAAGCCAACCCCAATTGCATCATCGCCACTGCTCATGTAGACTCGTTCCCCACAGACCTACCCCTAGAACCCAACATCAGGGAACCAAACCGCAAAAGCGCGACCTACAGACAAATGTTCGACTCACTGACGACCGAACCTGCAAAATTCTTCTCCCGCCACAGTGGAATCGTTCTGTCGGCTAATATTGCTAAACCTGTCAAGAATAAAACTGAACTAGAGCTAGAAGTTTTAGAAGCTAACGAGGGGGGTAGTGATGGCATTATCAACGGAGGACATACAGTTTTAGCATTTGAGCAAGCGAAAAATTACAAATATGACCTAACCGAAGCCAGAGTAAAAGTTACGATTCACATCGGGCTGACTGAAGAATCAGCCAAAGACATAGCCCTAGCAAGTAATACCACAACGCCAGTAGATTCTCGCTCCAAAGTCAACGCCAGAGGTGATTACAAATTCATTAAGCAGTATTTAGCCCAGTTAGAACAGAAAGAAGATAGGAAATTCCGCATCGCCTATTACCAGAATCAAAGCGGCGCTCCCAGAAATGCCCAGTGCAATGTCACCCATTTGCTCAAGCTCCTTTACTGCCTCGACAGAAATAAATACAACCCCGACGGCAATAAACGAACCAAACACCCAGCAGGGATGAGTCTTCCAAGTAACATCACAGACGCAGAAAGGGAAAGATTAACCGCCTTGCTGCCTCTCTTGACTCATGCTTTGTGGATAGAGCAAAGACTGTACGAAATAATCCAAGACCATATCAGCAACCCTAGAAGAAAGGGTGCTAACGATTTAGCATCAATAGATATACGTAAAACTACATTGTTGCCTGACAGCAAGTATTCTTTTGGGTTTGGTGCGCCAACCGACTTAGCACTACCGATAATCGCATCATATCGGGTATTTTTGGACAAAGACTATAAATGGATTCTGCCGTTTAACGAATTCGCTGAAGATTTCCTGCAACATTTGTGGAATAACTATTTCCGCAAATACTTGGTGTCTGAGAAAACAGCAGGAAATACAGTCGGTACAAAAATCAGCCGCAATCAAGAGATTTGGGAAAGTTTGTACATTTCGGCGCAGAGTTATCTAAATCAGCACTTGGTGAAAATGGTCAACTCTAGTAAGCAAGAAGAACCGAAGGCGACACAAGGTGCAAACAAGAGGGAAAAAAGGAAAAGGGGGGAACTCAACGCGACTACTGCCCCCAAATAGCTTTTTCTCGAACAGGGTATAAGGTGTACGGCAAAGACTATTAGTCCCTATACCCTACCCAACTTTTCTAGTTAAGTCAGGAACTCTCAAAATAACTTGAGTAACGCCATAATTAATTCTCAACAAGTTAAATTTAGTGACAAAAACTGGCATAAGTATAACTTTGGGATGGAGGTGTAGTAAGCGCTCACATACCGTTATGGATGATTACGTTCTAAATTGAATTCAACTATTGCAATCTCAGGTTGATATTTTAGCTGTTGAAATCAGGAAAATTAATTCACTGATTTGATTTATAGTTTTAAGTTCGTCTAAATATCAAAAAAGTTTTGTCGTATGTCCAGCCTGAGTCCATACATGGTTCGTATCTATTTGCAAGAGATTGGTCGTTACCCAATGTTAACCGCAGACCAAGAAATTACTTATGGCAGGCAGGTACAGCAAATCATAGCAATTGAGCAAAGAAAAAATGTACTCACCCAACAACTAGTTTATTGATTTATTTTCATCCGATTCAGGAGCCAGGATTCAAAATTCAGTGATGAAAGCCCTCAAGGTGAAAGCGACGGCTGGGCTGATTTATTCAAGGCTTGTGCCTAACCTCTCACAGGGGCTTTGCAGGCAACATGAACAGCAGAAAGAAACTCAAGTTGTACGCTATCTCCAAATTTTTCTAGCTTCTCTCGCAATCCTACGCATAGTAACTCTTTGGCTTGTGGCTCTACTCTGTGCAAGGTAATCAAAAGCTTGAGGTAGTCATCAATGCTATAGGTGACTTCACACGCGGTTTGCTCGACAACCAACTCTTGAAAACAATTGGAGTCTAAAATCTCTTGTTCAAAACCCCTCAAAACCTCCGCTTGAACTTCTGCACCGTCATATCGGGCAAATGAGGGAGCATAAGCTTGATACACTTCCTCTAGAACTTGGTAAATTTCGTATTTCGGTTCTGGGGTCAGATTCCATAGCAAAATAAGAAAACCATTATCGCACATTGCCGATGCTACCAAGGTATATCTAATCTCTGGCGGTATCCAGTGAAAGGAATTGGCTCCTAAAACCGCATTGAACTGTTTTGCTTCTAGTTGCCACTCCTCAAATGAAGTATTGCAAATTGTAACTTTTGGATATCGATCACAGTTGTGTTGTGCCAAATGATAAAAATCCAGGTTTGGCTCAATACACGTCATTGAAAAACCAAATTGAGCAAAAGCCACCGTCGCATTTCCTGGACCACAACCAACCTCAAGAATCGACGCATCTGAGTCAAGTTGGGCTAAAGCGACAGACCGATCAATTAATTCCTTCGGATAGTGTGGTCTTGCGTTGTAATAAACATCAGCAACAGGAGAATACCAAGTCCTTCGCTGTTCCAAATCCATAGAAGCTCTGGCATTTATATCTTGTCTAAAGTTTTGCATAAACTGAGGCGTGTCAGCGATGAAGTCAAATTTCATTTTAGAACCAGCAAGGGATCTGTCAAAATTTTTATTAAGGTTATTTTGAGTATTTTAACTGATTGAAAAAAAGCACTTTACTTTAACCTTTATTAGCAACGTCCATTGAAATAGATTTCGACCAAGACATATTTACCTTCCACCCAAGGAAAGGAAAAAACTTACTCCAAACACTTTGCTCTTTTGTCCCTAATCCTTCTGCACCTAAAACATTCTTTAGCCCTCGCTGATTACTCTGAATCTCCTGCATATTAAGAGAATGAATCACCTGGGCTAGCTCTGGATTTTCTTCTAACAATTCAGCTTCAAATGACAATTCTTGCTGCAACAGTTGGGTATTTCGCCGCAAGAACATCTGTTGATTGTGTCGTTGTATGATTTGGGATTCAGTCAGGTGTAATTATTCTGCATAACTTAGAGCTTTACAAGCGTGCCATTGGGCTATTCGCCTGCCTTCTATTTGCGTATTAGCCCTTTTTGCCCCCTCGCAAGGTAGTATGGTAAACCAGCAACTAGAAAACCAATGAGATGCGGCAGAAAACTATAATGCACTGATGGTAGTAATAGATGAATAAGACCACCGATAGTAATTGCCATAGTTGTTCCCCACAATAATCCTCTCTGCCACCAAGTATTGCCTAGCAGACTTACAGACTCAGCACTGCTATAACTGAGACCACCGATAATAGCTCCAATCATTACAATTTGTAAACTATGAGAAGATAGGGCAGCGTAAGTAAATCCGCCAAGGCTGCCTGCAAAAAATGTAGCAAAATAGTACTTGCGAAGCTTAACCAAAAGTGAATCAGATTGATTTATAACAAAATAATGCTTGCGAAGCTTAACCAAAAGTGAATCAGATTGACTCATAACAATTACCTTTTAGAGAAAATATCACAAAATTTTACTGGGAGAATCGAAGTTCTAGACCACTAAAAAATTGATAATTCCGTTTCTTAGGCGAAAGTTGGACTGATTTTGTTTAATATTTTAGCTTATTCTATAAGGAGCTTCTTCCTGTGGGTAAGGCTTAACTTGATGATACGAATTTGTCTCAACGTTAATTAGTCACTATACAATAGTTAACGCACTGAAGTACTGTTGAGCATTGAGATAAATGAATTCGCAAAATGAACTCCTAAAACAGCAATTGATAGAAGCGATTTCTTGTCAAAATCTGCAAGAAATTCAAAAAATCCTAAGCCTAGCACAATTAGAGAATGAGACAATAATCCTCAAAGAAGCTCTCGTGCAAGTAGAATATGCAAATTTTGTTTGGTTTTTGCAAGAATACGTGGATAAGGAAAGTTATCAACAAGCTGTAAAGGATGTATCGACAAGCATGACTCAAAAACTATTTTCTTGGAGGTTTCAAGCCAGGGGTTGATTTCAACTTACACCCAGATGGTAGGATGTTGGCCTCAAAGGAGGCAAATGAATATTTAGAAAATTATTATTCTAAACAACCAGACAATAGCCAAATTTCTGTTGTAGCTTATGCACTACCAGAGTCAATGCAGATGTTAGAAAAAGCTTTAGGTGTGCGATTTTTTGAGAATCTTGGGAGGTTGGCAGCTAAACGTTTAGCCACAATGGATGATGCAACAGCTAGTATTTATGGTCTATGGCTAATGCAAGGGATCGGTGGTCGTCATCCATTGCTGGAAAAAGATTTTTGTGAGTGGTTCATGATTGAAATTTGTGGTGAGCGATTGTCAGCCTTAGCATCAGCCGAGATTCAAGGCTTGGAGTTTAATGGCTTAGTGATATTTGAAGATTTGTTGATGGCACTGGGCAAAACAAATGTATCGATAGTGAAAGAGAGCGACCTAACTCTTGACAATTTGCGGTTACTAGATCAAGTTTGGACGGGAGAAAATATGCGAGTGTTTGAATTAATTGACATCTTGGAAGAAGATGGCGAACGAGATTTTTAATCAATATGCACTCGCTACGGCAATTGTGCGGATTCATGAAGTTAGCCAGGGCAAACGCATCTAAATATTGACGATCCGGAATCAGGGTGGAATTTAGCCAAACCCTAATCATATAAGGCTTTCATGAAATTAAACATTCACTTGTATGGTAATGATAATCATTTTAGAGGGGGAGTTAGAGGCAGCCGACGGCTGCCTGTCAAGGAATATGGTATTCTCGCAGAAACTCCAAAGAAGAATTACATTCTTATTCTCCTTTCTATGAAGCTCAAACCAAAAATCACGATTGCTGACCATTTTTTGGGAATAGAAGACCCACGAATTGACCGCACTAAGCGACACAATTTAATTGATATCATGACGATTGCGATAATAGCAGTGATTTGTGGGGCAGATGGCTGGGTGGGGATAGAGACTTATGGTTGTGCTAAGTATGAATGGTTAACAACATTTTTAGAACTGCCAAACGGGATACCATCACACGATACGTTTGCAAGAGTATTTGCACAAATAAATCCTCAACAATTCCAGTCATGTTTTCTAGATTGGATGAAATCTATACAAAAAGTAACTAATGGTGAAGTCGTTGCAATTGACGGAAAAACTTTACGTGGTTCTTACGACACAAATAATGAGCAAAGTGCAATCCAAATAGTAAGTGCCTGGGCAACTACGAATAAATTAGTCTTAGGACAGATAAAAGTGGATTCTAAATCAAATGAGATTACAGCAATCCCAGAATTATTAAAGATATTAGAATTATCTGGATGTCTTGTGACAATTGATGCGATTGGTTGCCAGAAAGAGATTGTGAGGTTAATCACACAGCAGAATGCAGATTATGTGATTACGTTAAAAAAGAATCAAGGTAATCTTTATGATGAAGTTGAAAAACTATTCCAATTGGTTATAAGCACAGGGTTTGAGGGAATTGAACACAGTACATATAAAACAGAAGAAAGAGGGCATGGTCGTCATGAGATTCGCCACTACATGATGTTATCTGGAATCGGATCTCGGCTTAATCCTGATTCAGTTTGGTCAAACTTTAATAGTGTTGGGATGGTAGAATCCGTCCGTTCATTAAATGGTGAGACAACGGTTGAAACTCGTTATTTTATCAGTAGCCTTGAATCAAATGTTGAACAGTTTGCTAATTCTATTCGCAGTCATTGGGGAGTAGAGAATTCATTACATTGGATATTGGATGTCGCCTTGAGGGAAGATGACTGTCGGATTAGAAAAGATAATGCTCCACAGAATTTTGCAATTCTCAGACATATTGCAGTTAATCTTTTAACTCAAGAGAAGCGTAGAAAACGTGGAATCAAAAATAAACAGTTTCTCGCGGCGATGGATAACAAATATTTACTAAGTATTTTAGCATTAGCTTAAAATAGTACATCCAAACTTGAGTTTAATATTTTACATAAAAGTTTTATCTATGCTCCAGGTAAATATAGTTTTACGTATCCCATAATTGAATTATTTTAGTATTAATGATTAGTCATTCAGTTGAAGATAAGCTAATCCAGACTTTGGGAAAATATTTGATTTATTTGATTTATCATCCCATCCCTTTTTACAGTTATCTATGTCATTTTTGAATCTTCCTTAGTTTTTATTAGTAAATAAGATGCGTTTGCCCTGTGAAGTTAGCTGATTAATAAGTCCCGCATAAACACGGATTCATTCATGCTCACTTTCAGTAAAACTGCATTATACAAGTTTTGAAGGTGCATTTATGACTGATACTACAATGTTAGATGACCGTATAAATAAGCACATAAAATTTGAACCATTAGAAGCGACAGTAGCAGCAACAGAAGAAGAGTCAGTAATATTAGCCGAAAAGCTCACACAGGTGGCAATTCCTTTAACCGTACTGTTACAAGCACTGAATATAGCAAAATACGATAAGGCAGCAGCTTTTCAATACGCTGACAACTACTTAAACAAAATTAGAAATAAAAAGTGGATGTTTAGAAAATCCTTATCTGCTGCAAAAAAATAATTTTTGAGAAAAAACTTGGAAATGGTTAGCGTAATTGCTGAACAAAGTATTGTAGGTATTGAGTCAGAATCAATCAGTCCGGAGTAGCACCCGCGACTTTCTTGTTGACCACCAAATCATAGATTTGCTGGGGGTTTTAAACCCGATTATTCAGACGCTCGAGTACTCGCTAACGCTGCGCTATCCGCTTTTTCGGTCAAAATACCCAACTGAATTCTGACTCCTGACTCCTGAATTCTGTTCGATAATTCTGAATTTTCTCTAAAATCCCTTGGCGTTGTGGATGCCCTTCAAGATATTTTTCAATTGAAGCGAATTCGTCTACTACAATCACCTGTTGCTGTGGCTTAGGATTGTTTGCATTTGGGTATTGGGAGTTCCTAACTTTTCATTTAATAACTTTATTTGGGTTATTGCGATCATTTCCAGTAAAATCAAAACAAGAGGCTCCATCCCAGCTATGAGGAGGAATCGCGCAAATTAACTCCTATTCCCCATATTTCTGAGTGTGATAGTTAGTACGTCCAATATCTATTAGGTTAAAAAACGAACGATTACGTCCCTGTGCTTTAGCTTGATAAAGAGCTAGATCGGCGGCTTCAATTAAATTTAAAGGAACCCAATCAGAAGCAGGAATAACTGTTGCAATTCCAATACTGAGAGTGACACAGTTGTTCACAGGTGATGCATGATGAGGAATATTCAAACTTTGAATAGATTGATGAATTTGTTGAGCAACCTGTATCGCACCTTCAGTATTGGTATGGGGTAAAATAACGGCAAATTCTTCGCCACCATAACGAGCAGCTAAATCAATAGAGCGTTTGAGAGTTTGTTGCAAAGCCTCAGCAACTAAGCGTAGACAATCATCTCCAGCAGCATGACCATAAGTATCGTTATAGTGTTTAAAATAATCAATATCACATAACAGTAGTGAAAGATAACCCTGTTCGCGTAAAAGTTGTTGCCAGACACAATTAAGTCTGAGATCAAAATGTCGGCGGTTGGCAATTGAGGTTAATGCATCCGCCATTGCGAGATTTTGCAGTTGCTCGTTGGCAGTCTGCAATTGCTGATAAAGTTCTGATTGCTGAATAGCAATCCCTAGTTGTGTAGCTAGTTGTTGAAGTAATTCGCTCTCGAATAATTGCCATTGGCGCTCGTCTCGGCAATGATGAACAATCAAAAGACCCCAAAGATGATTGTTTTGTAAAATAGGAACAACTAACTCTGCCTTGGCTTGCAATTGTTCTAATAACTGGACATGGTAAGAGGAAAATCCAGCAGTATAGATATTTGAAGTCATTCTAATCATCCCTTGCTCAGATGATTGTCCTGTAGTTTCAACAAAGTAGCTGTTGGTAAATTCCAGATTTAGGAGTGAGTGCCAAGGCTCTAGTAAAGATTCAGTCACCACTACACCAGTGCCATCTCTCTGGCAGCGGTAGATGATGACGCGATCGCTTTGCAGAAAATGTCGAATGTCAGCAACACTAGTGTTCAGGATGCGCTCTAAATCTAAAGATTGACGGATGTGTGCGGAGATGGTGTAAATCATGCGTTCTTGTTCCATCCGCAGTTGCAGAGCTTGTTGAGCTTGTTTGAGATCAGTAATATCTGTGAATGAAGTAAGTACTGCATAAGGTGTTGACTCATCTGGTTGAAATAGTGGTTGAGAATTAATCGAAATCCAACTGAGGTGAGAATCAGGTTTGCGAATACCCATAATTACATTAAATTGGGGTTGTCCAGTTTGTAAGGTGACAGTAGCTGGATGAGTCTGTTGGGGAAACGGAGAACCATCTTCATGAATAGCTTGCCATCGCTGCTCAATAGAAGTGCAGCCCATGATTTGGTCGGACGTTAATCCTAAAATTCTTTGGACACTATCATTACAGGCACTAATGCGTCCATCTGCTTGCTGTAAAATAATACCTTCAGCCATTGCACTAATCACACAACGGTAGCGTTGTTCGCTCTCCTTGAGTGCGACTTCAGCTTTGGAGCGTTCGCTCACTGCTGCAAGTTGTTCGGTGATATCGCGTGCAAAGGCGAAATTATATTCTTCTCCAAGAAATTCGACATAGTTGAGAGTGATTTCTACAGGTATGAGTTGACCGTCTTTGGTGCGATGATGGGAAATAAAGTTCATGCACTTTTGCGCTTTTAGCTCTTGCCAGTGGTCAGCCCATGCCTGTTGAGGAAAATCTGGATCTAGCTGATAAACATACATTGACTCTAATTCAGCACGAGTGTAGCCCAGCAATCGACAAGCGGCTTCATTAACACGCAAAACTTTAGCATGACGGTCAATCCAAGTGCCACAAATGCCAATACACTCAAAAGAATAGTCACAAAGAAGCCAAGATTTTTCTAAGTGCTTACGCTCGCTAATGTCTTCAAAAATGTAGAGTCTGCCAAAATAGTTATCAGCACCATCACGAATTTGACTCTTCAAGCGGCGAATTGTGCGGCCATCGACAAATACAATTTCATCCTCAGTCGTACAATGGTTATTTTGGGACTGTAATGGTTGGCAAGATTCGGCAAATATAGCCACATCTTTGATTAAGGCTAGACACTCAGGAATGATGTCATTGTTTTTCAGTTCTCCAGAGCGCATTTTCGATTCTAAGTGTTCCAGACCCCAAATTTCACAAAAGCGGTGATTGAAGTAGAGAATTTCATCAGTACGATTGTCAACAACAAAAAATGCCAGTAAGGAAGAATCAGTCATCGCACGCAATAAGTCCACCTGAGTGCGTAAGCCTTCGTGTGTTTGTTGGTCATACAGTTGTGAAGCTATGATTTGATTTGCAGATGCTGTTTGCTGAGGGGACTCCTGTGGCTTGTCATAGATTATTATCTGTCTACAATTAGGATCAAAATCTGTGTTTGTTGGCTGAAAGTGGTTTTGCGGTTGAACTGATGAATCTTTCAAAGATTGATAAAGTTGCCACAGTTGGTTATAGTTATGCCTTTGCTGGATAATGGTTGCTAGTTCTGTACTTAGCAGTTGTAAAAACTCAATTTCCCAAGGACTCCATTGTCGTGGGCTACTACACTGGTGAGCAATCAGCAAACCCCACAGATGAGAACAGGAACCAGAATTTTCATCGAGTCCTTGGCTGTGTTGGCAAGATACTAAAATTGGGATCGCTAATTGGGAGCGAACTTGCAATCTAGCTAGTAATTCTTGATTTGAATTGTCTAATGATTGAGTATGAGTATCTTCAATGACGCTAACTTCTCCTGCTTGATATTGTTCTAACCAATTAGCCTCTAAACAAGGTTCACAATTTAATTGCCCTTGAATTGGTATACACTTGGGATTGACAGCTTCTTCCTCAATGACTCTACCGCCATCAGGTAGAAAGCGATAAATAATTAGGCGATCGCTTCCTAAAATAGTTCTAGCTTTAGGAGCAACTAATTGAAGAATGTCACAAAATTGTGCGTTTTGGTTAATTTGCACAACCAACATCCTGATTTCATACAGGATTTGTTGTATGTCAATTTCACCACCAGATAAGCGATTGAGAAGCATGGTAGTAGTCAAAATATAAATTCATTTTGTGGAAAAAGTAGTTTTCGGAAATAATCTTAAATATTTGTTAACCTCTAGCTTAAAGGAAGTATTAATTTCAAATAAGCTAGTTTATTTAATTTAGTAGAAATTAGTCCTGAAATGACATCTTCCAAGTTAATTTTTATGTAAGGATTCAGGTGGCAGAGTATTGACAAAGGGAACACTTGAGGGGCAATATCACAAATATGAAGTTTTTTTCTGATGTTTCTTATAGATTTTTAATCTCATAAATTTTCATAATTACCCAACCCAAGGACGACTGCCAGCCCGATGAAGTTCTACAGCAATGTCAAATGCTGCGAACTTGTGCGGACATGAAATTACTTCTAGGAAATCTTTTTTAGTGTTGGGATTGACCCGCAAATGAGGGTTTGCGATTAAAGCTAATTGCCCAAAATAATATTTGATTAACTCAGGTTTGTGCATAGTTATACCTTAAAATATGCGATCGCTTTTCCATTGACCCACCGCAGCCGCGTCAAAGAACACCATTATCCAACCCCGGAAACAACCGTCTCCAAACAAACCCTTTGCGACCTTCATCAGCAACCTCAAACACGCTACTCAAACCCTGACGATGGGCTTGCGTTTCCAGGGTATTGATGTCGTGAACCATCTGGGCTAATTTAGGGTTTTCGCTAATGAGTTGATCTTCCAAATCCAACTCTTGCTGTAACAGTTGAGCATTCCGACACAAGAAGCGCCGCTTCTTGTGCCGGCGGCGGATTTGTTCTTCTGTGAGCAGCAGTTCTTCTTCAAAGTTCAGGTCGTCGTACATTTGTCCTCCTCAATTAATCCAAAATATTCGGCTGATATCTCCATCAGGTATGTTAGAGCTAGGCAGTTGCCGTAGTGGGTGTAGATTTGGGCTAAAGCTTTCAAAACTTCGGGCAAATTTTCGGGTGTGACTTGTTGGAACCGCGCAGCCAAGTGGTATGCTGAGTGTTCGTTTTCGGGTTCCACAACTGGTACATCTTCTGCCCAGATTATGAGTTGGCGTCTGTTTAGCTCTGCCAAGCTTTCTGCATTGATAGTATCAACAATTGAGTCGGGTAGACAGCGAATTAATAATTTAACTACCAAACTATACCCCCATATAAAAGCTCAAAACCAAGTTGTAAACGCTTGATATATTCTTCAGTATTTCGATTGCCCCACACTGGGTTAGTTCTACTTTTAATCCAGTTATTTGG
Organism: Nostoc sp. FACHB-973; assembly: GCF_014698115.1. Lineage (GTDB taxonomy): Bacteria > Cyanobacteriota > Cyanobacteriia > Cyanobacteriales > Nostocaceae > Nostoc > Nostoc muscorum. Next base: position 13,098 of record NZ_JACJSJ010000068.1, on the reverse strand, counting down.
AGAATGTGCAACTTCGTGGTGACATTTTTCGCATAGTGGGAACCAGTTAATTCCAAACTTATCGTTTTTGGTGTACTCGGTATGGTGCATTTGGGTGGCTTCTACTCTTAAACAGCAACAACATTTACTATGGGCTTGTCGATGTTGTTTGTGAGCGTTCGCCACCTTCTTCTTATACTTTTTGATATCACCATACCGGGCATTCCAGCCTAATTGTCTGAATCGGGAAAGCCGAGATTTTCTAGTAGTAGAGTTACCCCTTTGGAGTTTAACTCTTGCCCCGTTAGTTCTTGCCATTTGAGCTTGATTTCTTGAGAGCTTGGTTTGCGTCCTAGTTGTTGAACCCACAGCTTAATTTCTTCGTACCAATCAACATCAACACTTATTGAATTATCGGCACTGCTTTCGTCTAGGGGGTGTTGTTTTTGCTCCATACCTTGAATATCAAATTCAGGAATCAGAGCAATAAATGGATTACCACGAGTCGGAATCACCAGCGCATACCTAACACCAGCCTTGTCCAACAACTCGCAAGCTTGGCGTAACATTTCCAAAACATCTTTCTTCACATTCACGAAATCTTGGGGATGCTCCAGAATGTAAGCAGATGTCTGACCCAGAGCCAAAAAGCAGACGTTTTTCAGTGAGGGACGGCTAAATCCAGTTTCCCCTGAGAGTGGGGACTGCCCCATGAACACCCCATGTCCTTTAAGTCCGGCGGTAAATTTGATGATGTAGTTCCAAAAACCTTGCAGGTCTTTGGCAGTTTCCGGCGTGACCATTCCCGGTAGCCCCTTGCCACCACCGTAGACACTATCGACTTCATCCTGCAACAAGAATAATTCTGGTACACCAACACAAGAACCACCAACAACAGCGACTCGCTTTTTTTGCTCATCAATCTGCTGTGTGGCAAAAGTAATCCAATTGGATAATTTCGCCATGCCATCAAACTTCTTGGTGAATTGACACAGCCACCGCGTTACCTCATCCTTTGGATCGCTCCCCAGTACGATTGCTGGCAATTGGGACAAAGATGCAATCTTATTGACGATTACACCAGCCAAAGTAGACTTACCAGATTGTGTGCCACCAGAAATATAAAAATGGTGGTTAGCACGTTTAGTCATATCGTGGTTGACCGCAGCATCGCACAATTGGTCTAACCATGCACCATCCAACCGAATATATTCAGGATACTGCTGTGCGATCGCCCTTAAAACTTGCAATGCGCCAGGATTGACTACCTGTTGCACGATATCTTCATCAATGCTGGCAATGTCCGGGTTAGGGATACCAGGGCGTGGAGGTAATTGTTGTGCTGGTGGTGAGGGAAGAGTTACCAAACCTTGCAACTGATATTCAGCTATCCACCTGGGACGCTCAGCAACAGGGAGACGATTCACATATTGTGCGACTCGCCGCTTGGCAGCGATCGCTGTAGTCACATAATTGTATGCTGCCTGACCTTGCAAATGTTGTTTGAGTGCTTTGAGGTCAGCTTCTAGCAAAGACTTGTAAACTTTTTCCTTACTTTCGCTGATTTGAGCGGATACTCCAAACAAGCCAGCACTGAGTGTCCCAGCGCCGAGTAAGATTCCGGTTGTTACTCGGTCAGTATTTAAGAAAAAAGGAGCAGACAGACACATAACTGCACTCGCTCCTAAAGAACATAAGATAGTTCGTTCTGCATGAATGGCACTACTAACAGTTAGTCGTTCTAGTTCAAATGTCATTGCTATCGCACCCCCAAGGCAACACCAGCTGCAACTAAAGTCAGGAAGACAAACAGGAATATCACCCCAGGCATTAACCCAATGGTGAAAGTCTTGCGGTTGAAACCAAATCCTTTAACGACTAAACCGCCAAAGTTGAATAACCCCAGAAATATGCAGCAGATGGAGATTATGCCAATAAACCAAAGAATGTATCGACTAACGGGGCTGGCAACGGATAAATAACCCATGAACATAGAAAAGCCAACCCCAGACACTGCATATCCTATATGAGAGAGCTTGATTTGCATAACCTAGAACCTGAAACTATCACCCACTTCATCAAATGCTTTCTCGTATCCTCCAAGTTGACGCTGCTGCTCCTGGGAACCAAAGGCATGACGAATTACCGCCTCCCCATGTAGTGCCCTAGTTCGCTGCAAATCTTCCTCAACCTTCATGGCTTCTTGGGAATATGCCAATTGGTTTTTATACATCTCTGCCAAAGATTGCAACTGTTTGAGCTTGTGCCGGGAGAACTTTGTATGTAGCCACTTCTGTGCTTTTAAATTGCCAGCTACTTCTGCTTCATCCAGAACCTGCTGTGCTGTAGTGTAAGCTGGCAATGTGTAGCGATCGCGGATTGATGAAGATAAATTACCCTCAATTTGTGTTGCATCCCCAACTCTTAAATCCGTTGATACTACTCCATCACCTTTACCGCCAAATAAACCAGGAAGCCATTTTCCTAACATTCCTTTCTCCTCTCTAACTACTAATTAAAGAATTCAGAAGCCAGAAGTCAGGAGCCAGAATAAATAATTGTAGTACTGAATGAATAGGCTATAAAACATTAAATGTCAGAAGTCAGGAGCCAGAAGCCAGAAGCCAGAATATATAAGAAGTTTATTAAAACTAGGATATTTATCAAGTCTTTATTTGATTCTTTAATTATTCTGACTCCTGACTCCTGACTCCTGAATTCTGTTCGTTAAATTCTACCTATTCAGTTCTCCTGAATTCTGACTCCTGACTCCTGACTCCTGTGTATAACTCTCCTGAACTTGTTGAACTTGTGAGCCGATATATCGGGTTATGCCATATATGCCCATAAACGAAAACATCAATACTGTTATTGCTGCGATCGCAGTTTGAGCCATCATTCCCCGTTGCATCAATTCCTCAATCTGTCTATTGGACTGCGATCGCGTTCTCGACTCATCAATAATTTGCTGGACTACCAGGAATTCTTCTGTTGTCAGGTTTTCTAGTGTCAGCCCCGATAGATTCAATTCCCCGTCCTTCTTCAGGTGAATATTTAATGCTTTGCGATGGGTTTGGTCTTGTTGCTCCATATATTGCCACGCCCAAAACGAGGGTTAATAGCAGCAGATTTAGTACTGCTGCTAATCCAATGAATTTATTCGGTCGCATTTGTTGGGCTAATGCCGAAAATACCCGCAACGAGTTCGTCACCGATTGCACGAAAGGAATCTACGTCAGCTTCCTCCTCCATCGCTTTAGAGACAAACTTACTCACCACGTCTTTGGGAGCATTGCGAATCGTCGATAACAACTGGTCTGCTTTATCAGTTGTGTAAGCGTCAATCCCGACGTTGAGGACATCTTCTAAGGATTGAATTTCTTGGTTTGAAACCTGAGATGCGTGAGCGATCGCTCCTTGCAATGGAGGAATGGATTTACGGCGGGGTGAGTTTTTACCTAACTTGCCATTGCCATTTTTGGACTTGTTATTGGTAGCAAGTTTCCCGGTTGCTTGTCTTTGCTCAAGAATCTGAATAGCGATCGCTTGGGCTTGTTGATCGGTCAATTGGTTGATGTCAGCGTTAACTTGGGCGCAGAGGTTAGCGACTTCATCATCAGTGGCTTCTATATTGTAGGGTTGAAGGAATTGTTGAATCTTTTCCACAACTGGCTTCCATTTATGCAAGTAATGGTGTTATTTTAGCATCCATTTATTTGATATAGCATTAAAATTAGGGAATAGGACGCTAAAAAGTATAATTATGGAATCTAATTGGCATCATAAATATGGCAGATAAACGTGACCGAAGATTTTCCGTTAACCTTCCTTTAGTTAAAGAGATACGCCTGATTCTATGGGGACACACCAGAGGAGTAAGCAAAACTCGTATGGCAGAAGCAATTTTGATTGATCGGGTTTCCAGTGATGGGAATTGGCGAGAAGTTTGTCAGGACTTGAAACAAGAAGCAGCTATCAATCACTCTACGGTTAGTGAACTAATTGCAGACATACTCAAAAACAATGGATTGAAAGATGTGTTAGATATCGAAACGGTTGACTGGGAAACATTTTTAGTAGACGAATCAGCAATACCCACGGAGGAATAATACAAATGGCTATGGACAAATACCCTTTAGACTGGCTCAAAACCTCATGTGAGCAAGTCTACTGCCGTACCATAGCAGAGCGTACTTGGCGCAAATGGTTAAGATTGTGCCAAGTTCCACAGTACGCTAGGGAAGTGGTAAAGGAACAAGCACTATGGTTGTTAACCTTAGCTTATTTGAAGAAACCCGATCCGAGTAAAAAAGTCACTCTATTTCAAGTTAAATTCAAACTTGCAGAAAATGAAATTGTAGAGTTTTATCTAGCAGAAGCAATTTACAACGCCTGTTACACCAATGTAATAGGTAAAGATTTACCTGAAATAATTCTAAGAGTCACAGGTAAACAAATATCTCTACGAACACTTTACCGCAGAGCGAAAAAACGGCGAGTTACTTTAAAAGCATCTCAGAAATTAACCCGCCCAGAAGTTGAGCAATGGATCGAATGGGCAACAGCTTAGATAGTTTTAATACAAGCAAAAATGGGGGGTATAACAAATACCCCTCTTTTTATTTGGCTTTCGGTATGAGATGTCTAAGGGTCTTCCCATACAAGGCATTGGATGTCACAAATCGACCGTGCCGTGTCACTTTTCAACGTCCACAACCCCTATAATTTCGTTGCGTCACTGGGCCGCTTTTCCCGAAACCCTTATATTGGTAGTGTCACAGCCGTTTATAGTCTTAAACTCATTCACATCAATACTTTTAAGGGTTTGAAGTAATTCAGTATGCCGCTTTCTGTGCCAGTTTTGTTTTTCGACTTGATTTTTGAGTGGTTAAAAATGCCTCAAATCCTGTCGGGGTAAAGAGTAGAGATGTCACAACTCAAAGCGGCACACTTGGTCAGATTTTGAAAAAAACGGGCTTTTGGGGCTTTTTTATTAAAGGCCGATTTTTCAAAGCGCCTCTAAATACTGTGTGAGGTTCTCAATCTTGCGCTGGCAAAAGTCAATCTCGCCTTCTATCTCCAAACGCAACTCTTTTTCAGGTGGTAATTGAACCCCAGATTCCGAAATATATTCGACCTGTTCATCTTCGGCACTAACTAATATTGCATATCGCCATGAACCGTCTCGTTCAGGAACCACCAAGTTTTCTTTCTAGACAATACTGAACCCCTACAATCATCCCCTGCTTGGTTCTTTGCCCTAACGAGTATTTTGGTGATGTCCAGTGATTCGGGATAGTAATGATTTTTGAAGTTTCCATGCGATTACTCCTATCCTTATTTTGATTGTATTTGTACTACTAGTTCGCCAAGTTCACTTGGCGGGGAAAAGGGTAAAGGGAAAGGGGGAAAGGTTTTAAATCCCTTACCCTTTCCCCTTTCCCCTTTTCCCAGCCCTCACCCACCATCTTTGGGTTTGCAGACTATTACTTGCTGCTGCCTTTTCTCCACCAAAATCTGACCAATAGCTCCCCCAGTACCCAGCCCAAACATTCCTGTCGCAATCATGTACATTGCATTCTTGCCAAAAAATTGTACTCCTGAATATCCGATAGATATGGACGCTAATGTACCAGTGAGACTTAAAACAATTACTTGTACTTGATTTCGTTTCATAATTTAAATTCCTTTGCTTGATAGAGGTTATGAACCTTTCTTTTGTTTGACTAGCACCGAGCGTAAGTACTGCCGACAAGCTGCTTCTCCCCGATAAATCAGAATACGAAGGGCCTCAACTTCCTGTATCGGAGAAACACAAATTTCAGCGATGGCTGGAATTAAATTCTGTTGTGAACGCACATAGTCTTGATGGTGCTGCTCCAACTCTTGAATCTTGGAGTTTAGCTGTTGTATTTGTCGTAATGCTTGCGTCAGGGACGATTCTTTATTTTGAGAGCGATTCTCTAGAGTTAACGTCATTTTCTTGCTCCTCTAAATTTAGATTCTTTCTATTTACTTTTCAGTGGCTTGTTCTATGTCATCAATTGCGTTCACTATTTCTGCCAAAACGTTGAACGCATCATTTAGGACTACATCGTTTGATGTAGAAAAATACTCAGACGATTGAAGCCTGCGATAATCCTTACTACTCCCAACAAGCCGCAATGTATATTGACAGCCTTGTAAAATAGTCCGAATCTCTGCTGTGGTTAATTTGATTTCCATTGTCGTTTCTCTCCCTAAAATTTATCTCGGTGAATAGTGAAACTTGCTCCGATTAGAGAACTGCCCAAGAAAGCGGAAAAACTCACCAACATTGCACCCAGGCAGATATTTTTCTGTTGCTCCCAACCAGAGATGATTATGTTGGGATTAGCATTTGTCTCAATAATCTCCATTCCCCAACATCCCATTGCCCCTACTCCTGAAAAGCCAGTTAAGAGCAGAGAGATAATTGCAGTTGTTTCTATCGTGCGATCAATGAATACTTTGGGGTTAAATCTTTTTCGAGTCCGACGAAGAACTAATTTATTACGAGTGTTTGAAGGCAAAGATAATTGATGAGTTACTTTATGGGTTTTCATTTCACTTCGTCCAACTCCACAAAAAATCCTGCACCTGTATTCGTAATCTTTACTCTTCTTTGATTGACCAATGTTTGAATCACTCCCAAGCTAAAATTAATACTGCATAACCGAGCGCTGCCACCGCAACGACTTAGGTACTGAAGGCATAACTGGGAATGGTCTTTTGGGACTAGATTAGCTTTTTTAGGCATGATGTCTTTCCTGTTGTGGTTTGTGGGGGTCAAAGCGCTGGGTGAAAAAAAATAGCCAAGCAGTATTAATGCTTGACTAAAGTGTTTTTGAATTTAAAAGGTGAATTTCAGTTATTAGAAATTATCAAGATCGTCAAATTGATTTGTTGCAGAGTGTTTGTAAGCTTTGGCTTTATTCATTTGATGGGTAGAAGCTTTAATTACTGGAATTGCAGCTTCCTTAACTGAATCCTTTGCTTGTTGAAATAGAAATTGTGTTGTCCCTTGTGCATCTTCTTCTGCTGGGTCAATTTGTCCCCATAAGGAGCAACTTAACTCTAAAGATTCGTAGTCGCCTAAATTGAACTTACGTGTGTAAGTTACAGCAATAGTCTTGATTTCCATAATTTAACCAAACAATATTTCAAAATGAAGCGTAGCTTTTTACCATCTCTTACAAAGTGACGCATCTAAAATTACAAATGCCGCCAGAAGTTCTTGCTGATAGCCTTGAGGCTGACAGTTTCTGGTTCAGATTTCGGCGATTCTTTGGTCTGAACAGCTACAGGTTCATTCACCAGCAAAGAATTGAGCAGTTCTTCTTGATAGTCAACATTTACAACTGTTCGGTACACCCTGTAAGGATCTATCTGCATTCCTAATGGTGTTGGGACAATTTTCAGATACTCGTTAAGGGCAAGTATGTAGCTATCACCAAAGTTCCTGTTTGCAACAGCCAGGCGTATAGCATTTAATAGTTGTATCGCTCGTCTGATATCTGAAATACTGCGTTCGCCATCCATTTGTGGCTGACTTTCTCTGTAGCCCTTAGATTTTTTTCGGCTACCAGATTGTGAAATTTAGCAACCGCTCTTTGATAACTTCCTAATGTGTGGACTTTGGTTTGTGCCTGATAACCAACACGTCCCCATTGGACTATTAAGTTGCTGCCTTCAGCTTTTGCGCTCCAGAACTTGTTGCTGTTGTTAACAGCGTCAACAAAAACAAGATATGTTTCCATAGTTTTCATGCTGGAATTAATGAACAGGTGAATATCTAATTTTTAGATATTCACCTGTAATTAGTTATTGAATCGTCAATAATCGGGCATTACCCCAACGTAATTGATGTTGCAAAGCATCTTTTATTGTTTCAGCATCGTCAACAGTTAGTCCATTTAGCTCAGAACAGAGATTTATTAACACTTCTGGAATACCATCACACAGAAATCTCTCAAAGTCTCCATCTTTCAAAGCTTCTGCAACCAAATAGTTATCAGGAGTACATATTTGTTGCATAAAAACATATTGCGACAAAGTTGTACGTAGCAAGAGTTTCGTTTTTCTGTCCAGTTGTTCTAAATATTCACCATATTTTTCAACTAACTGGTCGATTTTTTCGGTTTGACCGTAATAAGTTACCAAGTCTGTATTTGCCATTTGATTTACTTTGAAATTAGAAATATCATTGTCAATCCAAGCCAATTACTTTCTTTTTGGCGTAGCAATTGTCTCTTTTGAGCAATGCGATTTCTCTTGAACACAACAGGAGAAATCGCGGACTTTATCAATTCATGTTGCGAAACTTGGCAGTACGCAAAGACGCTTGTTTCGCCCCGATGACAGGACTACTTGCTGCCCTCGCAGTCTTAGACCAAGCTTGCATTCGCTCCACTGCCGCCGCATCCTGAACGGCAAGCGGGGTAATGGAATGGCTGCAATTCTCTAAATCTCCCAGCGTTACCTGCTGCGGTCGTCCCTCATCAAATGCCAGCAGTGCCGCTTCTGCTGCTAGAGTTTCCAGTTCGGCTCCTGAAAACTTCGCGGTGTTTGCAGCGATCGCTTCCAGATATTCGCCTTCGACCACAATGCCAAAACGCTCCAGGTGAATTTTCAGGATTTGACATCGCTCCGGTTCGGTTGGTAAGTCAACAAAAAAGTTTTCATCAAATCTGCCTTTCCGTTTCAATTCACTAGGTAGAGCAGACGGGTCGTTGCAGGTAGCCACAACGAACACGCCAGCCGTACACTCACTCATAAATGTGAGCAGATTTCCCAGAATACGCTGGGAAACTCCAGAGGTGTCACCAATCCCCGAAAGTGCTTTTTCTATCTCATCAACCCATAATACGCATGGGGCAATAGCTTGGGCCGTTTTAAGTGCGCGGCGGACATTGCCCTCGGACTCGCCAACGAGTGAGCCTAAAAGGGACGCAATGTCTAGTTGTAGGAGTGGTAGATTCAGTATAGTTGCGATGTTTTTAGCAAGTAAACTTTTACCAACTCCGGGAGGCCCCGCCAACAATACACCTTTGGGTTGCGGCAGATGCAGCTTACGCGCTTCTTGAGTGAACAGTCGCCGCCGACGAGTCAGCCATTCGTGCAGTAAATCGAGTCCGCCAAAGGGGATAGTTGCGGGTTTTCCCAATTCGATACCCATCTGAGCCAACAGCCGGGTTTTGTACTCGACTATCAGAGGTGTGACTGTGGCATCAATCAAAATACCATTCCAGCTCAGACGCTCTTTGACAGTTAGCCGCAAAAAATCGCTGACTTCCTCTAACGTCAGTCCCAACGCTGCCCGTGCAAAGGTTTCTTTTTCTTCATAACTCAGGGACACTCGAAATGTGACATCCTGCTCAGTAGCAGATTCTTCAAGAAAAACCAGATATGACTCGAAGTGGTCTTGAATTTGGCCAATGTTCGGTAGTGGCACTTCACAGTAGGGGATGAGCCTTAACAAAGAATCGTGTAGTTCGATGTTTTGACCCAGCAGCACGATCCGTTTTTCTGTAGGTTTGAGTCGGTGGTAAAGGTTTTTCACTCTGGTCAAGATTTCCCAACTCATCTGTGGGGAATTCTTGCCAAGAAATGGGTGTATGTCCCCCAGAATAAACACCCCAACGCCATCAAAGTTATTGATATAGTCGAATACGAACAGCAACGGATCTGTATGAGCAGGTCTTTTGTACTCTGGCACTGACTTAAACACCAGCCCACCATCCGGTGCAATCAGGCATTGCTCCAGGCTGGATACTCCCAGGTTCCAAAAGAAAACTGGACTGTTGAGTTTTTCTTTAGCTTCAGTTGTCAACCACTGAATGATAGTTGCCTCATCAGGAGACAGAACATCAAGTGCTGCGATCGGGATTTGTGAATCGAGCGTGGAGAGCAGATTTGAGAGTTTCATGTCAATTATTCAAATATTTCACTTATGAAATGGCGAAGCCTTTATAATTAGCAGTTACCAGCCGAGTTAAGACTGGCAACTGATGACTGATTACTGACGCAAACGTGTTTGATTACTGTTCGTAGTCCGAAGTTGTTGGGTTTGGGCTTCGTCCTTGTAAATGCGATCGCCCTCCACAACCCCAAGTGCCTCTTCAAACGGTTGTGTAGCCGATAAACAACTCAAGCCCTCGAATCCCTCTGCTTCCACTTTCACTTCACCTGTAGCGCTGTCAAAATGAATCAATATTGAGCGTTCCATAATTTATCTCCGTGCAAATTGTTTAACTTCTTGATGTCCGGCAAAAGTCAGCCGTAGAGTTTGCACGCTCCCGTTGGTTTCTTCAGCGATCGCACATTCACCAAATTTTTCTTGTAACTCGGCGGCTTTAGCGCGAACCATCCGTTGTCCATAAGCCAGCATTAGTTTATTGCTGAAAAAGTCTTTGCCCAGCTTAGGAACTGTTTCATAACTATCGTGTATTACCTCATACACGCCGCTTGACTGATTCCATTTGAACCCGATATCTGCACGGGCTTTTATGGTGCGACCAGACACAATGATTTCAGCGCTTTTTCCTTGAGAGCCACCGTAGTATCCTTTTAGTGGCTGTGCTGTTTCGTAAACTTGCGGATTCAGTTTCAAATCTTGTAAAGCTTGTACTAGACATTCGCGGTTAGTAAGCTTGGTTTTAACGGTTGAGAAATGCGACATTTTTAGCTCCCAGGCTTTCAAATTGGTTTGAGAAATAATAAAAGCGAGATATCCTTTTTGAGGTGAACACCCCAGAGGTGAACACCACATTTCCAATTCATTAGTTAGTCTTGAGCGAATACACCCTCGCCCAAGACTGTTTTTTACCTGAACTTGAAAGACATCACGGTAGCTTTCGATAAGCCCACGTCGTCAGTCGCAAGTGATTGTAGATTGCGTTGTTCATCTAACAACTTGGTGCGAATCTCTTGCATCTTTTGCTGCAATTGACTGCGCCCATCACTACCAAGATTCTTAGACTCAATCGCTGGATCATTAACGATAGAATCCAAGTGCGCCATCATCGCCTCCAAGCTACTGCCTGCCTCCGGTGATGCGTTTGCCAGTAGCACTTGAACCTTCATCAGATGACGCTCCATCTTCTTTTTAAACTGTATGGGTTTCCTCCCTGGTTCCCAATCAGCCAACTCTTCAAGCAACTGCGCGGCAAGTTGTTCACCACCAGCTAAAGCAGATTCCCTTAATCGTTGCTCCAGATTTTGGTCATACTGTTGAATGAACTTGGTAATCTGGTCTAAACACTCGGCTTGCTGCTGATTGAGTTGCTCAGAGAGGGCAGGGATAATCACCGGGCGACCAATAACGACTTGCAAATAGTCTTCGAGGTCGGTCAGAGTCGGAAATGCTCTTAGCAAGTTTGCTTTGACTGACTCTTGCTTATCCTGTGCTAATTCCCAGGTGTTAAGTGAGAGGAACTGGTCAATGCGCTCTTGATAATCTTCGAGTCCCGCTTCGTAATCAGCTTTTAATTGATTGCGTAAACCAGGGGCGATATTATCTCTGATATTGATTAACTGATTCCACACGAGTGGAGCCAAATCAATCGGACAAATCCAATCACCAGTATCAGCAGACATCCACTCTTGAACCGAAGCAATTTCTTGCCTTAATTGGGCGGCAGCTTCATCGAGCTTCTTAAATACTTTGATACCCCGCAAACCGACTTCGGAATTAGTAACTTTCACAAGGTCTGATTCTATTTCAGAGACTTCAGCTTTTAAGACATCTGCCCATTTAGGAGCGGCAGACTTTGTACTTTTCTTTAACTGGATACGAAAGCGAATGCGGGTTTTATTTAATTGCGAGAAATTGTGGCGCTCGACTACTGCATCAGTCAGGAAATTTGCAACGATAGGGCTGTCAATTGCTTGTACCATGATTATTGATCTCAATCATTATTTTTCACTTTCGATTAAGCGAAGCTTTCTTTGTGAGTATTTCTCAAAAGAGTGAATGTCTGTAGTAGCTCTATAGATTACTTTTGTAGAGCTTTTTTGTAGCCGAATATGTCTTTTGATGACTGGTGGTTTATGTATGGACATGGCTAAAATAGCTGAAGTTGCTGCGAATTATCCTGTACCACAGGCTTGTTATAAGTCATGCCTTCGACCTCATAACAGCGAGTCATGAGTTTGTTTCGGTTTAGTCGAAAGCTGACTTTTTTTCTTTGATTTGGCAAAGGTACAAATAGATACTGTGGATGTTGGATAGTACCTTCATCACCCAAGTATCGAGAAAGTGTACCGTCGATTTGGTAAACTTTTGATGAGCTTAACAGTGTCGCGTCGTAGACTTTAATCAAATTTAATTCCATCTGAGTAGCAGTGAAGTGTGCCATAATTTGTTGTGGAATCGATTTTTCTCTACAGTCAGATTTAATCAGTCTGACTGTAGAGTTTTTCACGCATAATTCGTTATCTTTCCGTTAATTATTGATTGATATTGACAGAAGATTACAGATAGAAATGCTCGAAAATCAGATTTAATTTTTCCTTTGATTCATCTGATAAGGCGTTAAAATTAAACTCTTCAGAGTCCCAAATTTCATCAAGACTTGTAGACTCATCGATAATGTTTGCAATCAAACAAGATTCATTGTCATAGTTCCAGCCATTTGCTAAAAGCCACGGCAGAATTCCCTTAGATTGCAATAGTTTCTCAATGTCGAACGAGTCAGAAAACTGCTGTAAGTTTTCGATACTAGGATGAACGATTGTTGTTGTCATGGGGTTATTTTAAATGATTGATATACAGCCCAATCAAAAGAGGAAGAAAGGGATTCAAGAATTATTAAGTCACTCTCAGAAGAAAAAACTTATTCTCTTTACTTTTCTTTGTTAGCTGTAGACAAGACTTGAGAACTGATCAAATATGCTTCTCTACTTGAATGTAAATAGGGAAGCATAAAGACAAACACAACTGCTGCAATCACATCAACAAGTATTTGGCTATTAAGAAGGCACATCCTCCCAGTAACCAACTTCATCGTCATAATTTGCTTGCATAGACTGCAATTTGTTGACGAAGTTAGCAAATTCTTCGTTAGTTAGTGACTGCCTTCCTTTTTTACCATAGTTCTC
>NZ_JACJSJ010000067.1 GCF_014698115.1 Nostoc sp. FACHB-973 | reverse complement strand
TGAGTCCCAGTCAGAGTGCCAATATTGTAAGCAGTGCTGAGTGTGTTCCCCGGATTTGAGGAAATGGAAGGAGGTGCTGATGTGGCTGATAATTGTAGGGAATAGTTGGAGTTAACGTTGGTATTTGCGGAAATTCCAACATAGTAATTCCCGGCTCCTAATGTTGTAGTAATTTGAGCAGTCCGACCGTCTCGAGCATAATCGTAGTAAAGTTGTTCTCCACTTTCAATCAATCCATTATTGTTGCTATCGTAATAAATGGCTGCATTCACATAGTATTGAGTGACTCCACTCAACAGCAAAGTAATATTATTTGTGGCTGTCAGGGAAAATTTGTAGTAATCAATCGGGTCTACATTCCCAACAAATTCTTTAATAGTTTGAGTCCCAGTCAGAGTGCCAATATTGTAAGCAGTGCTGAGTGTGTTCCCCGGATTTGAGGAAATGGAAGGAGGTGCTGATGTGGCTGATAATTGTAGGGAATAGTTGGAGTTGACGTTGCTGGAGTTTTGCCCAATTCCAATATAGTAATTCCCAGCTCCTAATGTTGTAGTAATTTGACCGTTACGACCCGAACCAGCAATATCAGAATAAAGTTCATCTCCATTATCAATCAATCCATTATTATTGCTATCGTAATATATTTTGGCATAGAGATAGTTTTGCGTTACTCCATTCAAAAGCAAAGTAATATTATTTGTGCCTGTTAGGGAAAATTTATAGAAATCAACTGGATTTGCATTTGCTATCGCATCATTGTAGTTAAAAGATGTGAGAACACCAATATTTTGAGCAGTTGTAAATGTAGTTCCTGGCATATTTTTTGTTCTTTGAAATTTGGACAAGGATTCTTAGAGATTGAATATGGTAATCCAGTTTGATTTTTGAAAAAGATTACAACAAAATACACGGTTCAGCTTTACTCGCAGAACCCATGAAAACTATCAAGCGATCGCGTCCTATTAAATCGATGATGCTACTAAATTGATGGTATAGTGATCCTACTGAATTAACTAGATTAAGTATACAGACAATAGGGCTATTTAATACCTCATAATTTGACGTAATTGACTAAAATCACACACTTACTGCGATCGCACAGTTAGTTGCAACAAAATTCCAAATGCTTATATCATAAACACCTGGAATTTTGAATTTAGAATTGCAGCGAAGCGGTACTAGGCAATCAGAGTGAAATCGCTAGTACTCAGAGTAATATCAGGATTCCCTAAACGGGCAAACTCAAATACTGTTGCTGTACCCAAAAGATTGCCATCCTGGTTATAGAATAAGCTGCCACTACTTTGGCTAAAGACAATACGTGCATTACTAGCGTTGACAAACTCATCATCACTGACAATTGCAAAGTCAGTTAAAGCCTGTCCCACAATATTAGTAACAGAATTGAAGCTGGTTTTACTCAGCACAATTTGGTCTTGTCCTGCTTCAAACTCGCTAATGTAATCAACACCTAAACTTGTGCTAAATACACCATTGCCTTGAAAGACATATTGATCTTTTCCGCTTCCACCAGTGAGAATATCATCGCCCAGTCCTCCCCAGAGAAAGTCATCACCAGTTCCACCAGTGAGAATATCATTACCATTACCTCCCTGAAGAGTGTCATTTCCCCCTAACCCTTGGAGTTGGTCATTTCCATCACCGCCAATCAGGGTGTTATTCAGTGTATTACCAGTGAGACGGTCATTTCCTGTGCCGCCCGTTGCATTTTCGATCGCATTATTGGCAGAGAGAATAAGTTTGAGATTGCTATTAACCGTTTGCGAGGTGGTTACACTTAGATTTATTATTACAGCAACTGTAGTACTGCTAAAGTCAATAGTATCAGTACCGCCTGTTGTGATTTCTGTAATTGTGTCAGTTCCTAAAGAAGTATTGGCTAAAAAAGAATAGATGTCATTCCCAGCACCACCGGAGAGGATATTATTGGCGCTATTACCTTTGAGAATATTATTACCTGCATTACCAGTGCCGTTGATCGCTGCCGTTCCGGTTAGGGTGAGGTTTTCGACGTTGGTTGGCAAAGTGGTGGTAACAGAAGCACTTAGGGTATCGGTGATAGTTGTGGTGACGTTTGCTGTTGTGCCAAGATTGGCATTGGTAGGAGAGGTCAGGGTTAGGCTAAAGGTTTTATCTGCTTCATTAATGGAATCATTGAGAATGGGGATATTAATGACTTTACTGGTATCTCCTGGGTTGAAGGTCAGGGTTCCTGTAGTGCTGGTATAATCTACCCCTGCTGTAGCTGTACCATTAGCAGTAGCATATTGGACAGTAATAGTTTGGGTGCTGGCGTTGGAGAGACTAACAGTATAAGTAGCATTTTGAGGACTGGTATAGCCTTCGACTATTGTCTGGTTATTACTAAGATTGATGGAGATGGACGACGAAGAATCGTCATTAGTAATGGTTCCGGTGACAGATGTTGTTGTGCCGATGGTGTAACCAGTACCACTTGCTAGAGTGAGGACAACGGTTTCATTACTTTCAAACGTGGTGTCTGCTGTCGGGTTAATGGTTAGAGTCGCCGTAGTTGCACCCGCAGCAAAGGTAATAGTTCCTGTAGTTGCAGTAAAACTTGCTGCACCGCTTTGAGTGTAGTCGGTGTTAAAGGTAGCTGTACCGCCAACGCTATAGTTTACGGTTAAGGCATTGGTGATGTTGCCTGTTCTGGTGAAGGTGTAAACTAGGTTGGTGGTTCCATCTTCAGTGACGCTGTTTGAAGATAACGCTAGGGTAATGTTAGCCAGCAATGGCTTATACACAAAGTAAGTAGCAGTTCTACTCAAGCCTGTTTGATTTTTGATGATGGCAATGAGTTCATCAGGTTCTGTTCCGGGTTTGTCGAGCAATATTTGAGTGTCTGCACCAGAAATAGCTAGAAGATAGTTACTGCTGGTTCCTTGAAGTTGAATAACGTCCCCTTCACTGGCGTTAAAGTCAGCAATCTGGGCATAGTCACTATTTCCATTGGTTGCACTATTCCCGTCATCGTAACCAATCCAAGTGGAATCCCCCAAAACAAAGCGATCTGCTTGAGTTCCTCCTGCTAAATAGTCTTGTTCGCCTCGTCCAGGGTTAGAACTGGTAGGGTTAACACCGATAAGGGTATCGTTGCCAGCACCGCCATACAGTCCACCGTAGCTACTCTCTCCTAAATAGGTAGATTGATTATCATTGCCTGTGCCACCAAGGAGTGAGTCATTGCCATCATCGCCATAAAGTCCATCACTACCGGCACCGCCAAGGAGTGAGTCATTGTCATATTCTCCAACGAGTAGGTCATTGCCTAAACCCGTTTCGATCAGGTCATTGCCTGTTCCACCAAAAACTTTATCTTTGCCAGTGGTTGCCGAGATTTTAATGCTGTCGCTGCTGGTACTGCCAACGATATCAATGCTTTCGACACCCTGAATTTTCACGCGATCGCCAACCAGTGCCGAGGTATCGTTAAGGTAGTTAATCGTTAGGGCTGTGGTTTCTCCGGTATAGTCGATGTTCAGGGTGTCAATACCTGCACCGCCGATGACACTATCAATTCCTGTACCTGGGTCAAGGTAATCATCTCCATCTCCGCCGTTTATGGTGTCATTGCCAGCACCGCCATACAGTCCACCGTAGCGACTCTCTCCTAAATAGGTAGATTGATTATCATTGCCTGTGCCACCAAGGAGTGAGTCATTGCCATCATCGCCATAAAGTCCATCACTTCCGGCGCCACCAAGGAGTGAGTCATTACCACCAAGGCCAATTAACAGATCGTTATCAGTTCCACCAACCAGATTATTAGCATTGTCGTCGCCAGTATAGTTCGCCTGTTCGACTTCAATTTGCTGACCATTTACCGTAATTGTCGCGTGGTCATCCTCTGTTTTTAAAGCCTGTAATGCCTCTGCATCCAGACTGTAACCCTGTACCAACGCTGCAAAAATCGCTCCTTCATCTCCAGCAGCATCTGTCCGATTGATATGAGCATCAACAAAATGTCCAATTTCCTCTAACAAAACCGTGCTAACTGCTGCTGGTGTAGCAGTTGCCACAAAGCTATCCGAGAGATAAATCTTATTAGTGCTACTGGCATAAGCCCCGTTAGCATTGCCAAGAATGTCACTACCAATGATCTCAATTTGGGGAAGTTGACTAAAATCACCTGCTTGCCACTGCGATCGCACAGTTGCAGAGATAGTACGATTGTATTGTGTACCAAAAACACTATCAAATAGATTCCAGAAGTTCTCTAAATCAGAAAAGGCACTCAGTTGGTTATATGTTAGCGGGAGTACGAAGTCGAGGAAATTAGTCATAAATGTAGGGCTTATGTTTTGTGAAAAAAGTGATGATTATTTAAGTTAATAAATTCTGTCGTTTCAGGTTCTTGCTGACAACTCTTAAAGAGTTTAAAATAAATAGCATTTTTTTTTGCAGCAGAAAATAAAACTTTAATCTAGAAACACCAAAATTACAGTTTAGTAGGCGATCGCATAACTTGACTTTACTGATATTTAAGTTAGTCGGCATGATAAAACGCATGTATGTTTAGTTTTGTAAAACTTCTGGAATTATTAGTTTATAAAGTGTTTACTGATTTGAAATTTCGTTACCAGGTTAATTTTTTAACGCCGACTTACTCGGTTGCCCACACCCAAGTCACAAGTCTGGGCGATTGATTACGATAATTGTTAAGCTGTTGTTCTTGAAAAAAAAGGGGAGAAATTTATGGAGTATAATTTTCAAACATTGGCTGAACTTTACAAAAACGCACTCCTCAACGATGTCCTCCCATTTTGGGAAAAATATTCCCTTGATTGGCAGCAAGGCGGCTATTTCACCTGTCTCGATCGCCAGGGCAAAGTATATGATACAGATAAGTTTATCTGGCTGCAAAACCGCCAAGTGTGGACTTTTTCCATGCTTTACAACCAGTTAGAAAAACGCGAAAATTGGCTGAAAGTTGCTAGTAATGGCGCTAATTTTCTCGCCCAACACGGCAGAGATAGTGATGGTAACTGGTACTTTGCCCTGACTCGTGCAGGAAAACCACTGGTTGAGCCTTACAATATATTTTCTGATTGCTTTGCGGCAATGGCATTCAGCCAATATGCACTCGCATCCGGCGAAGACTGGGCGACAGATGTGGCGATGCAAGCTTACAACAACGTTTTACGCCGCAAGGATAACCCCAAGGGCAAATATAATAAGACCTATCCCGGCACACGTCCGATGAAATCCTTGGCTGTACCGATGATTTTAGCCAACCTCACTCTAGAAATGGAATGGTTGTTGCCCAAGGAAACCCTAGAAAATGTCCTAGCTGAGACTGCCCGCGAAGTCATGACCGATTTTCTCGACCCAGAACGGGGACTAATGTACGAAAACGTTGCCCCTGACGCTTCCCACATCGATTGTTTTGAGGGGCGGTTGATTAACCCAGGTCACGGTATTGAAGCGATGTGGTTTATCATGGACATCGCCCGCCGGAAAAAGGATACCAAAACCATCAACCAAGCTGTTGATGTGGTGCTAAATATCCTGAATTTTGCTTGGGATAGGGAGTATGGCGGCTTGTATTACTTTATGGATGCAGCCGGTTCACCTAGAATCTTTGGTTGCATTAGCGATGGGTTATCGCTTGACGGGGCGTGAGGTGTGTTGGGAATGGTATCAAAAAATGCACGATTACGCCTGGTCACACTTTGCTGATTCAGAATACGGTGAGTGGTTTGGCTATCTGAATCGGCGGGGAGAAGTATTGTTGAACCTCAAAGGCGGTAAATGGAAAGGGTGTTTTCACGTACCGCGTGCATTGTACCTTTGTTGGCAGGAGTTTGAGGCGTTGCGATGCCTGGGGCGGTAAACAACGCAATCAGTTCACAAACTAAATTCGGCTGCATTATCCTCATCGACATCTGCATCTTTCCCCACAGCAGTAGGTTTAAATTTAGAGTCATGAATCAATTCACCAAATGAAATTCCTGGATTTTGGAAAAGAATATTCAGCACACTCATAAAATCCCGCACAATTTCCCCTGGTGTTAGTAATGCTTCTGCACCCAAGCGATTAACAATTTCTTGGACAAAATCTTTGAACTCACGATTTGTTAAAGTCTGTTGATAGCCAAAATTGACTGCATGAATTTCAGCTAAACGTTGCAAAAGCGTCAAAATTTCTGCTTCACTTAATGGGTTTAGCCGCATCACTGGCCCTAAATGTTCCTGAACATTAGCTTGTGTAACAAAGCGGCTTTCTTTTGTGCGTCTTCGCCAAGCTTGGTCTGCAAAAAGTCCTCTATTTGAATCTTCTAAAAATTTGGTTGTTCCACCAACAACAATGCCAAGATGTTCTGCTTTACATTGCATGGTGTCGTTAAACATTGCGAGGAGCCTATTATAGTTCTTTTCCCGCGTGACTGTAGTAGATATTTGATATAAATGTACAGCTTCATCAACTAAAATTAATAGTCCTTTATAGCCGATTTCAGCTACAAATTTAGCAAACAATTTGATGTAGTCATACCAACTATCATCATCAATAATGACGCGGACTCCTAAAGCTGCTTTCGCCTCAATTTTAGTAGTAAATTCTCCACGCAACCAGCGCATTGCGGCATTTTTTAACTTATCGTCATCCAATCGGTAGCCACGCCAATAAGCGATAATAACACTACCAAAATCAAAACCGTGAACCAAATCTTCAATATACTGAACTACTTCCCTAATTTTGGATTCAACTGCGTCATCAAAACCATCGTCATTGGGACGCATTTCAGTTTCTTTAACCACTTCTTGTTGAATTTTATTAATCCATCCTTCCAAAATCGAGACTAAAGCGCCACCATCAGGACGAGTTTTTGTAGCTAGATGACTCATTAATTCTCGATAGGTTGCTAAACCTTCATTATTACTTCCTGCTAATCGGCGTTCAGGGGATAAATCCGCATCAGCTACGACAAAACCTTGCTCCATTGCTCGGTTACGAATTAGTTGGAGTAAAAAGCTTTTCCCTGAACCGTAATTACCAATTATAAACCGAAATGCTGCTACACCTTCTGCAATATCATCGAGATTTTGTAATAGGCTTTTGAGTTCTTTTTCTCGACCTACTGCTATATGTTCAACTCCTATTCTTGGTACTACCCCTGCACCAAGGGAATTAATCAAAGCAGTGGATATTTTTTTCGAGATTTTGAGCTTTGCCATGTATTACACTTCACTTTATTATAAACGCAGAAGCACGCAGTAACGAGTTAAGGTATATACCAATCCGATTTGATTTGGAGAATCACTCGTAGAGGTAAGGGACTGGGGACTGGGGACTGGGGACTGGGGACTGGGAAGAAGGAATAAAGGTGTACCTAGCTTCCTAAAAATCAAATATGAGTCCTATATTCTCACCTTATTAATAATCTTACAACGTCATAATTATTACATTTGAGTATGTCTAGCCATAAGAGCATCATACATTGCAATCATTTTTTTTACCTGAGTCTTATATTCTTGATAAACTTCTGGAATTTCGGAATCTGAATCAATTATTAATTCACCAATAGTATCATTTGCTCGTTCATTGATAGAATCGATTAGTAGGTTTGGCATGGTGATATTTGCCTCAGCAATTTTTTTAATCGCAGCTTTGGTATTATCTTGTTCAACTATAGCTTTTAATACTTGTAATTCATATCCTGGTAGGTTTTCCAGAAAATTAGTCCATTCTTCTGGTATATGCTCTGATGTATCAACTTCTAGAGAATCTATGGTTGCCGAAGATTCAATTATTTCTGTAAAGGGAAACAATTCAAGATCGTCTTCTGTGGAATTATCAGACAAAGGTTCTGGGTTGAAGGTTTCTGCTTGTTGGAGTAATTCCCACACTTGATTTTGCAACAAGTCTCGTTCTTCTTGCAATAATGAAACTTGTCCCTGTAATTGCTGCAATTCTTCTTTTTGGGTTGCTATTTGAGTTTGTGAAGAGTTCAAAAGAGCTTGGATCTTTTCTCTTTCAGTTATTGTGGCTATAAGTAATTGGTTTTCTTTGTTTACCTTGATTTCTAATTCTTGAATTGCAATTCGCAGTTCGTATAATTTTTCTTCTAATTGGGGTTTGAGTCTGCCTAACAGAGTTAAATTACTTTCAATTTCTTGTTGTTGTTGCTGGAGTTCGGAAATTTGACTTTGCAACTGAGTTATTTCTGCACGAGATACATTACAATTCGACTCTAAACGACGCTTTTCTGCTGCGAGAAGAGAAAAAGCATCGTTCAATTCTACTTGATTTTTTTCCAAGTTATTCAGTTCAATTTGCAGACTATTGATTTCAGTTTCTAACTGCTTTTTTTGCCCAGCAAATGTTCTGACTTCTCGATGCAGACTGTCTCTTTGGCTACGATTTTCAGTTACTTGATTTTGGAGTTGTTTTGATTCTGCATATAATAAATTATGATGTTCTTCAATTTGATTTATTTCTCTGACAATACGAGCCTTCAATCCCTCCATCTCTTTAATACGCTTCCGGAGAGAACCTAAAACAAACATTTCATAATTTCTACGTCGCTTATCTACGAATAATGCTGCTCCATAGATAATAAATGCAGTAATTATACCTGTGAGAAAGGCTTTATTAAAATCCCAGTTGGGAACAAGGCTAAGTCCAAAACTCACACTAAAGGCAACTATGCCTAAAATAAATCGATTACTGATCGTTACTGATTGCATATTGCTGGTTGTTAGCGTAGTTAAGCGATTGGAATCACCCGTTTTCATACAAATTTTTAATTCGTAATTAAAATTTACATATAAATATACTTAGTAAAAATCGTTTTTACAGCTATTTTTAGGTAAATAGACCACGCGGTAAGGGCACAGCATTGCTGTGCCCCTACGACAGATGTGGTTCAAATACATGAAACCCGCTGTAATTTGTGGTTTTTGGTATCATAATCATTTTAAAATTTATAATCATCATTATTCATCAATAACATTGTTACGTAATAGACAAAAAAGTGCGCTCATCAAGGAATTAATTTGAATTTTCAGTAGTAGATGTATTGCTATTTGCTCCTTGAAATAGTTTTAAATCTGCCTTTAAAAAATCGATAAACTGCCGCGCTGTGCGTCCAGAACGACCATTGTGGCGAGTTGCCCACTGTAATGCTTGATATTCCAAATCTTCTTGGGTAATATTAATTTCAGCTTGTGCTGCTAGATGGTAGACAATATTTAAATAAGTTTTCTGATTTGCTGGTTCAAAGGTCAAGGTTAAACCAAAGCGATCGCTAAAGGAAAGCTTCTCCTGCATGGTATCCCAGGCATGGATTTCATCGTTATCCTTGGGTGCAGGTCTATCCACAAAAAACTCCCGAATCAAATGACGGCGATTAGAAGTAGCATATACCACTACGTTTTGCGGTCTTGCGGTTAAATTACCTTCTAAAACTACCTTGAGTGCTTTAAAAGCATCATCATCTTCTTCAAATGAAAGGTCATCGACAAAGATGATAAATTTTTGTGGCACTCCTCGTAAATGTTCTACAATTTTTGGTAAGTCTTTTAAGTCAGATTTCGCTACTTCCAACAAACAAAGATGGCGATGGCTATACTCATTTAATAAAGATTTCACCAAAGAAGATTTTCCCGAACCGCGACTACCATAAAGTAATACATGCAGTGCTACCTCTCCTGATAATAAAAACTCTGTATT
Organism: Nostoc sp. FACHB-973; assembly: GCF_014698115.1. Taxonomy (GTDB): domain Bacteria; phylum Cyanobacteriota; class Cyanobacteriia; order Cyanobacteriales; family Nostocaceae; genus Nostoc; species Nostoc muscorum. Next base: position 36,378 of record NZ_JACJSJ010000067.1, on the reverse strand, counting down.
TTTTAATAAAGCATCTCGTTGAGACTCGTAACCTACAAGTGTGCTAAGCTTAACCGGATCTGGATACTGGATACCGATAAACTGTCCACCTTGCCAGCGGAAAGCGCGATATTGTGCAAGTAAACCAGAACCATATTGCCGATAATAAGCCGCTAACTCTTCTACAGCATCACCCCAATTATCTAACTCCTGTAGATATGCAGCAAATTTTGTCTCTACTCCTAGTAATTGTTTTTCTTCATACCACACTACTGGCGAAATCGGCATATGGGCAACAGTTTGTACCCACTCGCTCAAAGAAGCGCTGCTACATTCATAAAGACTTTGCAATACTTGTAAGTCGTGCTGAACTGCTGCTACTAAAGCTGGGGGTAAGTCCTCAAATTTTCGTTGTTGAGCAAGTCTTGTAAAGGGATTTTCACAAAAGAGAATTTGAGTGATTATATAGTCTTCCCAATTTTGATTTTTCGCAGCCAAAGCATGAAAATAACTGCCGTAGGCTTCCAGACAACCGCGTGCATCGGCATCAGTGTAACGTATAGCTTGCAACAGGTCAAGAAATGCCATCCCTACTTCGCCTTGAAGAACAGATTGGTACAGTAAAAGTGATGCTGCTTGACGCTGGAGGTATTGAACTTTTGTATGGGAGGAAGTATTTGCCATTGGCATTGCTTGATTATTCATCAATCAACTGGGTGATGTAGCTAAACAGCTATGGTAAATTGTCTGCTGACCTTGGCAGCAAAATCAAAATCTACATAGGTTTTAACAATGAATTTAAGTATAATCGCTGCTTTTGCTTACGGCATATTGGCGATCGCTGGTGGTATTATTGGCTATATTCAAGCTAGAAGTCAGGTTTCACTCCTAAGTGGTAGCATTAGCGGTTTATTACTAATTATTGCCGCTTACCTCCAACTCCAAGGACAAACTCAAGGTTTGATTTTAGCCGTCTTCGTGACTGCTGTTTTAGTGGTATTCTTTGCCTTGAGACTGGCTAAAACGCGTAAGTTCATGCCTGCGGGATTGATGACTATTTTAGGTATGCTGGCACTGGCGGTGATGCTAAATGAAATTGTCACCATCAGGTAGCATCAGTTTTCAAGTTCCTAACTACCTTCGTGTTTTTTGACATAGCATTACTCTCCCTGTTTTGAGTACTTTTATTAGTACATTTATATTACAGTAGGCTTGCTATCCTTGGCTAAGGGACTTCCAGAAAATAAATTATTCAATGGGTGGGAGCAAATATCATCTTAAATTCTTCTTCCCCTGCCTCCCCTGCTTCCCCTGCCTCCCCTGCCTCCCCTGCTCACCAAAGCGATTGTATATTTTTTTAGTTGGAAGTCCCTAATATTTTCAGGACTTACGCACAGGTAACGGAAAATTGTAGACGCAAAGCAGCTTCCCGTAGGGCTACGGTGGAAATAGGAGTTTGAGAGGTTTCTTGCGTAAGTCCTGTTTAGTTAGGGAGAGGTTTGTCGAACTCAGCACTCTTCAGTTTTTGCTGGGGACTGCATGGGGGTACTAACATTAGATTTTATCGATTCTTTATTAGAAGTTGCTAGATATATACCTCCTAAAATTAGAGCCAGTCCCAGCAAGTTAAAAACACTCAAGTTTTCTGAGAAAAGTATCCAAGCAACAATAGCAACAATCACTGGATTGAGTAATAACAGTAAGGAAATGAATCCTGAAGAAAAAGTTTTCAGGCTGTATACAATTAGTCCATGACCCAAAGCTTCGCAAATAGCAGCTAGGGCAAATACTACTAACCACCCCGACAAAGTAACTGGGAAAACTTGTTTTTCAAAGATTAGCACTACTGGTATCATCAATGAAGTGGCAATGACACAACGCCACACGAGTATCGTCACAATTGAAAATTTATTGCGGATCTGTTCGATGAGTAAAAAATTTGCTGCATAAAAAACTGATGAGATGACTGCAACAGCATCACCTGTAATATTATTCTGAGAGTGCAATAAATCTTCAAATCCAACAGCGATCGCACCTACTATAGCCAAGATCAAACCGATGATAAATTTGCGCCCAAAAATTTGACCAAAAAATAGCCATCCTCCTAATGTAGTAAATAACGGATTGAGACTACCTAAGGCATTAGCATTAGCAGCGCCAGTTTGAGTTAGCGACCAAGTCCAAGATAATCGACCTAATAGATGAGCTAGACCCACTGCTATTAAAAATGCTATCTCTTTGATTGGATAACGCTGCTTTGGTAAAATCGGCTCATCATCTCTAATCTGAGTACGTGCTTGGTTAATTCCACTCCATAATCCAAAGATAATAGTTGCTATCCATAAACGATTAAATAATGTAGCAACAGCGCTCATCTGGCTAACAGCAATTTTAATAAATATTGCTGTTGAAGATAAAGCTAATAATGCGGTGACTACTATTATTATCGGCAGGATGTTTGCAGCTTTATTAGGTTTTTCTGGTGTTAGGCTTAATTGATTTTCTACCATTTCATTATATTTATTAAACAAACTGCCAATTGGACATGGGGTATTGGGTATTGGACATTGCTAACTAACAAATGACCAATAACAAATGGCTGTCTTCTCCTATCAAAGACGCTGGGCGAACAGGTAACAATGTATAATTTAGACGTGGTTCAGCTTATAACTATTGGCATTATTCAGGTAGTAGTGCCACAGAAGTCTTGCAGCAATCGCTCGCCACGGTTGCCAGTGCTGGGTCATTGCTTCCAGTTGTGCTGGTGTTGGACGTGTCGCCAAGTTTTTGAGCTTTTGTAAAGCGATCGCCAATGCTAAATCGCCCTTGGGAAAGACATCAGGACGTTGCAGTGCCATAAGCAAATAAATATCAACTGTCCAATCTCCAATCCCTTTGAGACGCTTTAATTGAGTTCTGATAGCAGTTTCATCCATTCTTGAGAGCTGATTGAGGTCAAGCTGACCAGTGGCGATTGCATCCGCCAACCCACGACAGTATAGAATTTTTTGCCGACTGAATCCAATCCTTTTTAATTGAGCATCATCTAGTGTCTGAAAATTTTCTGGCGTCAACGTCACAACAAGCCCAGATAATCGAGTAAATACAGCTTTGGCAGCTGCTAAGGAAACTTGTTGTTCAAGAATGATACACACAAGGGTTGCAAAACCCGGTTCTCTTGACCATATCGGTGGAGGTCCCAGTGTCTCTAAAATCTGAGCCAAATCACTGTCAAGATTGGCAAGTACGATTAAACCACGTGTAAGACTTTCTTCAGTTAGCGATTCCACTGGAGTTTAGACTATTTCGCAGTGCGAAACTGATAAACCTCTGTTAATCAGCAATATACCATATCCACCTAATCACTTATCAAAACAATTCTCCCCATCCCCCGAAGTCACCAGGGGCAAAAGCCTGTCCTGGTGACTTCTCTTTGCCTCAACCTAAATGATAAGTCTTTAACCAAACCACATATTACTCACTCTTAGCTGTCCGACTAAAAACTCGGTAATACAGCCACGTAGTAGTTTCCTTCAAGGGAAACAGCAGGTACGTGAGAGGATTGATTGTCACAATAATATTTCGCAAGTCTCGTTTTGCCAAAAACAAGACCACACGAGCAACTTGCTGTGCAGACATTACTCCATAAGGGTTAAGTTGACTTTTAAAGGGGCCGAGAATTAACTTGCGAATGATACAATTTTCATCCAAACGCTTGAGAGTGACAATATCTCCTAGCGATCGCTTGCTGAGTTCATAAAGCGGACTCAGTGCTGGCGACACCTCAGCCTCAGAAGTATTAACCCAAATTTCTTTAGTTGCTTTGGCTTGTGGTCCTGTGACAGTCGTCAAAAATATATCCATCAACCGCAATGCAGAAAAGGTATTCACTTCATAAGAAGAGTTGATGGCCTCTGGTGTACGACTAGTGTAGACATTGACTCCGTGGTTGATAATTAGAATATCGATTTTCTCTAAACTCTCCCTCAGATTAGCTTCATTGCCCAATTGCCAGGGAACCACCTTTACCCCAGTTTGCTCTCCTAATTTTTCTGGATTAGTGGTTAATGCCACAACTTTAGCATTACACTTGATAAGTTCAGCCGTTAATGCTTGCCCTAAAGCTCCTGATGCTCCAGTTAAAGCCACGGTTTTACCCTTGAGAGATAGTCCTGTTCCCAGTATTTTATCGACTAAGGGAAAGACACCACTGTAGTAGGCGTTGACATCATCAAAATGATGACGCCAATGATAAGACCGATTCACCCACCAAATAGACGGAATGGTTTCTAAAGGACCGGGTAAGTGATTGTAGTCTGTATCAATTTTCCCCTGAAAATATCGCACAGACGCGCCATACAAGAAGGTACAGGCATAAGCTACTCCCAGCCATAACCCCATTTGCGGGACAATTAAGGCAATTAACGTTAAGACGACTAGTAGTAGACTCGATTCTAAAATGTCGTGATAAAGCTGGGATTCTTGGTAAATTTTTAAAGAAACAATGGATAAATCACGGCGATATGCCATGTGATGCTTGTTGTGCCATTTAGCAAGCCAATTCACTTGGTGACACAATGCATGATAAGTGTCTCTTAAGACCTCGGCGAGTAAAAGCGAGAAAAGCCCCCAAGTAGCAAACTGCAAACAGGCGTTTACTAAAGCCCAATTTATCTGTAATCTTGCCCCAATTTCAATCCAGCTTTGTGCGAACATTTTTATCATGTTTGTTTACACTCGTTTTCTTAATTATTCTTCATGATGGATTAAGGTCGAGTCTAGAGCAAACAGAAGTTAAAAAAAATAGGGGATGAGGGAGCAGGGGAGGCAGGGGAGGCAGGGGGAGAAATGCCCAATGCCCAATGCCCAATGCCCAAATCCAAAATCTAAAATCTAAAATCTAAAATCCAAAATGGTATCAGCTGACAAAACCTGCGGTAAAAATTTGTTCTGCGGTTAAATTTAAGTCTGGGAAAGTTGGTGATTCGATACGGTTATCACCTCGAAATTTATTAATCTGATATTCACCTTCGTCTAAAGAGCAAACTAAGATAGTCGGTTGTTTGGGTTTGCCAATGAATTCTCTACCGCCTAATGCAGCATAGTCTACAATCCAGTATTCAGGAATTCCCATTTGCTCATAGTCAGCGTATTTTTTGTGATAATCATCACGCCAATTAGTACTGACTACCTCCACCACTAAAGGAATAGATGCGGCTTGGCTTACAGTCGATGCTTTTTTCCACAGAGGTTCATTTATTAAGTTGGGCTGATTGAGTATCAGGATATCTGGTGAATAAGCTGATTCGTTTTCCGGTGGTTTGACAAATACTGTTTTGGGGATGATGTAGGGAAGATTTAAGTGGTCAAATGCGACACTCAATTTTCTCACCAAAAATCCTGTCACCTCTTCATGGTCGCCTGTTGGTTGTGCAATTTCAACAATTACTCCATCATGGAGTTCATAACGTTTTTGTGAGTTGTCTGGGTACTGAGCAATAAATTCATCAAATGTAACTAGTTTGCGTAAGGCTTGAGTCATAGTAATTTAGGGGAGTGGGGAATGGGGAGAGTTAAAAATGGATGAATCTACCTTTGGACTGCGTTAACGAGTATTTAAACTTGGTTAATCAATTTTTGATATTTGTAAACCTAGTTCTTGTATGGAATATTTTACTTCTCACACTCTGAAGTTTCACACCACAGATTTTTGATGTTTGGGACTGTGGATTGGCATCGCACCAACTACCCAACCTTGGCGATCGCCATCATGGTAAAATTAACCAAGCTAAACTATCAAAAATAATCGTAATACAAAAAAACTCCCGTCCAGAATGAAGGGAGTCAAAAGTTAGCGATTAAAAATTAACTTTACTGACTGAGTAATCCAATAGCCATTTCCAAGTGAATTTTTGCTTTGTGTAAGTTCAGCAAATTCTCTTGGTCATACCTATCTGGATAATTCATTCTTTTTCCTTCCATTGCGATTTTGATGAGTGCTGCTTGTTCATCAGTGGGTGAGTTCATCTCATCTGTCACTCCCTCTAAAAACTGGATAACAGCCAAACCAGGAGATTTTAATCCTTTTCCTTGTCTTAACTGTTGTAATGCTATTTGGGGAAATACCAGCAAAGATGTGATGTAGGAAACTTTGTAACCAGGATTACCTGTTGGCTTGATACCGTATTGACGACATAAGTCACGTAACTCTGGGATGGTTTTGATTTCAAGTTGCGATCGTGTAAACATGGAATTACCATTTCTCAAAAGTGGTATCGGTGGTGAACCATTTGTCAGGATGAAAACACCACCGATTAAAAACTCTATTCCTTTGCTTCCAAAAGAATCAAGCTATATTTATATCTCTCAACAATGCCCAATCCCAAAGGTAATCCACAGAATTTTGAGCCAATTAGGTCAACTAGAGACAAACCATTGACCGAGAAAATGAATATACGTATGACTAAGGAAATGAAGGAAGCGGTGCAGCAACAAGATGATCCTCCTGAGTTTTGCAGAGAAGCTATCCAGGAAAAGCTAGATAGAAATAAGGGTAAAAGTAACCCTTAACCTTCATATACTGACAAATTTATCTGTTTTGCCTTGACTGTAGTAACTTCCGCCTTCACGTTTCGGTGTTTCGCGCAGGCTGTAGCAGCTTCCGCCTTGACTGTAGTAGCTTCCGCCTTCACGTTTCGGTGTTTCGCGCAGGCTGTAGCAGCTTCCGCTTTGACTGTAGTAACTTCTGCCTTCACGTTTCGGTGTTTCGCGCAGGCTGTAGCAGCTTCTGCCAAGGCTTTTGTAACTTCTGCTTCCAAGAAATACAGGTAAATGTGCTTGTCCTAACTAAAACTACCTTACTCGCAATACTGTTCGGTTAAGGCAATAGACGCGATAAATCGCCGTCTCTACAACAATCAATTCTTTGTAGAGACGGCGATTTATCGCGTCTTTGTGAGGAAAGTTTAAAACTGGGTGGAAAATGTCCTACGAATTATATTGCCTGTTTGCGCCAGTTGTGCTTTTGAAACTTTGTTTGCAAAGACTCCATGTAGGTATAGAAAACCGGCGTTAAATAAAGTGTGAGGAATTGCGAGAACACTAACCCGCCAACTACTGCTAAACCAAGGGGACGGCGTGTATCTGCTCCGGCTCCCAAACCAAGGGCGATGGGTAATGTGCCCATGAGTGCTGCCATTGTGGTCATCATGATTGGGCGGAATCTCACCAAGCAGGCTTGATAAATGGCATCATAAGGTGTCTTGCCTTCTTGACGAGCTGCGATCGCAAAGTCAACCATCATGATCCCATTTTTCTTGACAATGCCAACCAGCAAAATAATGCCCACGAAGGCGTAAATATTCAAGTCAACATGAAACAGCAACAAAGTTAGTACTGCCCCAAATCCAGCGGAGGGTAAGCTAGAAAGGATGGTCAGTGGGTGAATGAAGTTCTCGTAGAGAATGCCCAACACAATATAAATTACCAAGATGGCAACCAATAGTAGCAATCCTAAACCCTGAATTGAAGACTGGAACGCCTGCGCTGAACCTTGAAAGGCTGTACTGATGGTAGCTGGTAGTGTTTGACGGGCGAGTTGTTCAATTTTTGGGGTGACATTACTTAGTGATATTCCTGGCTTGAGATTAAAAGAGAAGGTGACAGAAGCTAGCTGCCCTTTGTGGTTAATGGTTAGTGGCCCTACATCCTTGGTCAAAGTTGCTACAGCATTGAGAGGTACAAGTTGTCCATTGGGGGCACGAACTGAGAGCAAATCTAAGGCATTGGAATTTTGTTGATATTTTGGTTCCACGCCCATAATCACTTGATACTGGCTATCGGAGGCGTAGATGGTGGAAACTTGGCGAGTACCATAGGCATTACTCAGGGCAGTTTCAATTTGATTAGCAGTCAAACCGAAAGCCGAAGCTTGGTCACGGTTGATGTCTACTTTGACTTGGGGATTTTTGATTTGTAAGTCACTGTTGACATCTTGCAATTCTGACAGATTGCGGAGTTGATTTTCCAGAAGTGGGGCGTATTGGTAAAGCTCTTGAATATTGGGACTTTGGAGAGTAAATTGATACTGCGCTTTTGTCTGTTGTCCACCAATATTGATTGCAGGCGGGTTTTGCAAGAAGACTTTAATTCCAGGGACAGTTGACAACTTCGGTCGGAGTTCCTCCACTATTTCATCAGCACTGAGATGGCGCTCATGGCGGGGCTTGAGTTCGATTAAAAGTCGTCCGCTGTTGGCAGAAGCATTTGGTCCTCCAGCCCCGACGCTGGAGTTGATGGAATCAATATTAGGATCGCGGTAAGCGATCGCAGCTACAGCCTGTTGATGCTTTACCATTTCATCAAAGGAGATATCCTCTGATGCCTGGGTGGTTGCAGTGATTTGTCCAACATCAGCATTGGGAACAAATCCCTTAGGCACAACTATAAATAGATAGACTGTCGCTAAAAGAATCGCTCCCGAAATCACCATTGTTGTCCGGTGATACTTCAGCGACTTCTTCAAACTCCAATCGTATCCCCGCAACAACAAATCAAAGAAGCTTTCCGAAATATTGTAGAGACGAGTCTGGAAATTGGGGGGTGGGGAGTAGGGAGTAGGGAGTGGGGATGGGGCATTGGTTATTTCTCCCCCTACTCCCTCATCTCCCTCATCCCCCTCATCCCCCTCATCTCCCTGATGATGCGGTGGACGCAAGAATCTGGAACACAGCATTGGCGTTAAGCTCAGGGAAATTACGCCAGAAACCAAGATGGCAACGCTGATAGTAATGGCAAACTCACGGAACAGTCGCCCTAGAATGCCTTCCATGAACAGCACAGGGATAAATACTGCTACCAAGGAAATGGTCATTGATAAAATTGTGAAACCAATTTCTCTAGAACCATTTAAAGCTGCTTCCATGCGGCTCTCACCCATCTCCATGTGGCGGACAATATTTTCTAGCATGACTACGGCATCATCCACCACGAAACCCACTGATAAAGTTAATGCCATCAGCGACAGGTTATCGAGTGAAAAGCCCAGTAGCAGCATAACTGCAAAAGTCGCAACGATTGATAGCGGTACTGCCAAACTGGGAATGACTGTAGCGGAGATATTGCGAAGAAACAGAAAGATTACTAATACTACCAAAGCGATGGTGAGCAACAGCGTGAATTGTACATCATCTACCGATTCCCGAATTGATTGGGAGCGATCGTAGAGAATATTCATGTTCACAGCCGCCGGAATCTGTTTTTGGAAGGTGGGTAGTAGTTTCTTAATTGCATCCACCACTTGGACGGTATTAGTTCCCGGTTGGCGTTGAATTGCCAGAACGATCGCCCGCACGCTAGAATTTTGGATTTTGGGCTGCTCCCTACTGCCGTTTTTCGTAGGAAAATACCAGCTGGCAATCTTATCATTCTCCACGCTGTCCAGCACTTGACCGAGTTCACCTAGCTGCACAGGTGCGCCGTTTTGATAAGTTACAGCTAGAGAGCGATAGCTAGCAGCATCGTTGAGTTGACCATTTGCTTGAATTGTAGAATTCTGTTGCTGTCCGTAAAGTGTGCCGGTTGGTAGGTTAACATTTCCGTTAGCGATCGCAGTTGCTACTTCATCGATTCCTATGCCTTTAGCACTCAATGATTCCGGATCGAGCTGAATCCGTACCGCGTACTTTTGGGAACCGTACACCTGCACTTGCGCCACCCCATCCACCATTGACAGACGTTGTGCCAACAGTGTTTCGGCGTACTTATCTACAGTTGAAAGCGGCAAAATAGATGAATTTAAAGAAATGTAGAGGACTGGTTGATCTGCCGGATTGACTTTGCGAAAAGAAGGGGGATTGGGCATATTAGTCGGCAACTGCCTTGCTGCTTTAGAAATAGCAGACTGCACATCCTGTGCTGCTCCGTCAATATCCCGATTGAGGTCGAATTGCAGGGTAATTTGGGCGCTACCCAAAGAGCTGGTAGAGTTCATTGAACTCAATCCGGCGATACTAGAAAACTGCTGTTCTAAAGGAGTTGCAACAGAAGAAGCCATCGTTTCTGGACTAGCTCCAGGCAGATTAGCCGTTACCTGGAGTGTCGGATAATCCACATTGGGCAAGTCACTAACAGGTAACTGTTGATAACTCATCAGCCCAAATATTAAAATGCCAACCATCACTAGGGTTGTCATGATTGGACGGCGGATGAATAGCTGCGAAATGTTCATCTTAGTTAGGAGTTAAGAGTTGGGAGTGAGGAGTGAGGAGTGAGGAGTTAGGAGTGAGGAGTTAAGAGTTATTCTCCCCCTGCGTCCCCTTCCCCCCCTGCGTCCCCTGCCCCCCTGCCCCTCCACCTCCGACTTGCGGTTTCACCTGCACTGTGGCACCGGGTACTAAGTTGAATTGTCCATCGGTGACGATTTGCTCACCTGGTTGCAACCCTTGTTTGATTGCCGTTTCGTTGCCAATGGTGTCGCCTACGGTAACTGGACGCATTTCTACTGTTTTGTCGGGTTTGACTAGAAATACAAACTGCCCTTGCTGTCCAGTTTGTATGGCTTGGGAAGGCACGGTTATCATATTCGGTTGTTCGCTTAGCTTCAGGACTACGTTGACAAACTGCCCTGGAACTAAGCGATCATCTGTGTTGGCAAAGGTGGCTTTAAGTTGAATTGTGCCTGTTTGGGTATTGAGTCCGCTATCAACAAAGGTGAGTTCACCGCGTATCGGACGCGCTGTGTCTTTCGGAGGTATGGCACTGACTTCTAACTTGCCGTTAGCACTGTACTTCTTCAAATCTGGCAGCAATCTTTGGGGAATGGAAAAGGTGACGTAAATCGGGCGGATTTGGCTGATGGTAATTAAAGGATCGGTAGCATTGGCTTCTACCAAGTTGCCTTGATTGAGTTTCAGACTACTTGTGCGTCCAGTAATTGGTGAGTAAATCGAACTGTAGGAAAGCTGGATTTTGGCATTGTCGATCGCCGCTTCATCTGCTGCTACCGTTGCTTTGGCATTTTGTACATCTGCTTCGGCTGCGGCTACGGCTGCCTGAGCATCTGCTACTCCATTTTGATCTGCGTTGACTGTTGCCCGTTGAGCATCAGCTGTTGTCTGGAATTGATCCGCTTGTTCTTTGCTGATTGCCCCTTCCTTGAGTAAGCTGTTGTATCTTTTCGCCTGGACATCTGCATTTTTGGCTTGGGCAACATCCTTGGCTACATTGGCTTTTGCTTGGTTGACTTGGGCGATCGCTTTCACCACATTTGCCTGTGCCTGTTTCACCTGCGCCAAATCTTTGGCTTTAGCAGCATTAGCTTGCATCAGCGCTGCTTCCAAGGAACGGGAATCAATTTTAAATAACAAGTCTCCTTTCTTGACATTCTCTCCTTGCTGAAAATAAACTCCAGTAAGTTGTCCACCCACTTGTGACTTGACAGATACCGTAGAATATGCTTCCACTGTTCCCGTAGCCGAGAGCTGTATGGGAATAGTTTTTTGAGTCGCAGTGGCAACCACCACTGGCACTGCTCGCTTTTTACCTGCTTGTTTGCCACTTGATTGAGCCTCAGTTGCATTACAAGCAGCACACAAGTAGGTCAAACCCAGCACCAGTAGCCATAACCGTCCTCTTGAAATCAAGCTATAAAAACGAGGCATGTTTTGAGCAATTATAGATAAAGGCTTTGTCGTCTGAACCGAGATTAAACAACGCATATCAACAAATCAGGAGAAAGGGAAAGCACAAACACGTAGTGATGAAGCAATAATTTTGGTAGGGTGAGTCAGAAGCGACTGCACTAGGGACTTCCAAATAAAAAATAATCAATCGTTTTGGTAAGCAGGGGGAGCAGGGGAGGCAGGGGGAGCAGGGGGAGAAATTGGATAGTGGCGTTGGATGGAGGAATTCAGTAATTTAATTCTTGGATGTCCCCTAGCGATCGCCTAGTTTTAATAAGTAATTAATTATCAGAACGAGCTTCACCCATTCCCCAAAGGATAGGGTTTGTTGCCAGACATTGCATTTTCAGCAAAATCGTTGCGATCAATTTTTAGTAGATTAACTTAATGTTAGTTATTCTAAATATTAGCATACTAATAATTGCTTGTTTAGCCTAGCTCTCAAGAGAGAAATTTTTGTGAATCTGGTTTGACTTTGGTGTGAATATGTTGTGACATTTTGAAAAAATTAAACATAATTAAATTGCAAATATCTGATTATTTATCAGCAAATTGCAACAGTCCTGAGGTATAGATAATTGTAGGGGCACAACATGTTGTGCCCCTACCTGTGTACTTCATTTACCTGTATATGAGAGTGAAGTTAATATTTTATTCAAGCCGCACAAACAAAAGGGGTAAGTTTAGAACCCACCCCTTTTGTTTGTGATATGCTGCGCCCAACGGCTGTTGCTACAAGTTTTAAACTATCAACCAAATGCACCATATCTTCTAAAGAAAGTGCTTGACGAGCATCAGAAACAGATTTTTCTGGTTCTGGGTGACACTCAATTATTAACCCATCTGCCCCGCAAGCGATCGCACCTCTAGCTACAGGTGCTACCAATTCCCGTTTACCTACGGCATGGGAAGGATCTACAATCACAGGTAGGTGAGTTATTTGTTTGAGTGCTGCGACTGCGCCCAAATCTAGGACATTGCGGGTGTAATCATCGAAACTGCGGATACCCCTTTCGCACAACACCACATCAGGATTACCGTGGCTGAGAATATATTCAGCTGCCATAACGAATTCTTCAATTGTCGCTGCTAAACCGCGCTTGAGTAGTATCGGTTTACCAGCTTGCCCTAAAGCTTTGAGCAAATCGAAGTTTTGCATATTGCGGCTACCTACTTGAAGCATATCAGCGTGGGTGGCGATCGCTTCAATTTGGGAAATTGACATCACCTCAGTAACAACTGGCATATTATAGTGCGATCGTACCCTCGCCAAAATTTCCAATCCCGACTCGCCCATACCTTGGAAAGCGTAGGGAGATGTCCGAGGTTTGTAGACACCGCCACGTAAGGCTTGTACCGATGCAGGAGATAGCTTTTGTGCCACTGTCTCCATTTGTTCCCAGCTTTCAACGGTACAGGGGCCGCCGATAATTACCAATTCTTCGCCGCCGAAAGCCACTTTTTCTGAAATTTTAACGATTGTCTGGTGGTTGGAATGGGATTTTGCAGCAAGTTTAGCGTTAATCATGGTTTAATTTTCCTGAAGTATTGGGGATTGGGGATTGGGGATTGGGTATTGGGTATTGGGCATTGGGTATTGGGTATTAAGAAAACAGTCCCCAGTCCCCAGTCCCCAATACCCAATCCCCACTAAAAAAAAGCCCGGAACCTTTGAGAAGTTCCGGGCGCGTTGTGACTCATTGGCATGACGCTATCTACCCGGAACCATATCTGGGCCAAAAGTAGAAGCCGTAAAACCAACTACCGAAATAAGTCGTCACGATGAAATTCTCCTTAAAAAAACAAAAACCGCAGAGTTCGCTCTGCGGTTCACCGGGTGGTTTCCATGTGGAAACTGTATTCACTCCCGGTGAACCACCCTATGCCAAAAATAAAAGTAGGAATTTGTGTTAAACATTTGCGAGGCGCTTTAGCTGGAAAATTTAACTTGAAGTGGATAAAGCTATGTATACTAACATTAACAGGAAGGGTTAGTGGTGTCAAGACCCCCACAACAGCGAAAAAAGCGATAGACTCAGTACAATTGGGGGAATCAAGACTATAGCGTTTTTCTAGGAGATGCTAAACTTGGCTTGCTTTCTGTACAGGAGTACCCGAAATTGACCGCGCCAATTTTAGATTTTAGATTTTAGATTATTTCGGTTCATGCCCCGCCCCTTGTGGGCGGAATAAATCCAAAATTTAAAATTCTTGCATCGCCAAGCCCCGCACCGCAAGTGGCGCGGGGTGAATCCAAAAGACGCTCGCGGACTCGCTCTAAGCGAAGCTATGCCGAAGGCTTTACGCTTCGCTATCGTAAATCTAAAATCCAAAATTCGTTGACTCATCACTTCTGTTGTGATGCCTATGGCAAGTCGCCCTTGGCGCGTCTAAGCTCAAAGCCGCCGCACCCTGCCTTAAAGAAGTTTTAGACTTCTCTCTAAATTCAAAATGCTTACATTTTAAGCTTTATTAGCCTCAATTTGTCAGAATTTGTGTAGTGAAGTGCTTGTTGCTTATCTGTCTAGAAGAAGAAAGCGGCTTGTGATTAGACATTGTTAGAGTTATGTAACTTTACAAAAATTGTTATGTCATAACTGAATAAATAGTGTAAGTAATCAAAAATCAATGGTGCAAAATTTAAAAGTGTCAGATGACTAAATACAGACAATTCCCAGGAATCAGAGAAAACTCACAGCGGCGGCTTAGTCCCTCAAAAATTCAAACAGCTAAGATTCCAAAATTAAAAGGTTTAATTTTCCTGACTTCTGTTTTTACCTTGCGAAAGCTGATTCCAGACAATTGAGAAATGCCATACATCATTGTTACCCAAGTCCTCATTCACCAGATCAACTTTTTAGAATCATCAGTTTGATTATGCCCAGTCCCAAAATCTTAGCCAAATCTTTTGACTATCATGAAGTTTACCCGTGCCCAGTCTGTCGGATAGGTAAGATTTCTCATATGCCATTGATGGAAGCTATGGCTTGTGACTTTTGCCAAGAGATTTTTACGGTTAACTTAGAACTACAGCAAATTAAGATGCCTTCTAGACAACCACCCTTAGTTTGGCGTTGGAATGGATTTAGCTGGACAGAAGCTCAGTTAGAAGGCGTCGAATTAGGTTGGGGTTATGGACTAGCTGCTGCTGCTTTTGTAGTCCTTCCTACTACTTTAATTGGCGTAGTAGCTTATTATTTTCCTCCTAACATCAACGAACCGATTACCTGGATGCCATATATTTGGACAATATTAACTTTTTTGTCACATTTATCAATTATTGTTTGGATTTTTATTGAAGTTTATCAAATTCCAGTTGCAGTATATTTAAGAGCGATCGCTCGATGGAGAAATGGAGAGGTGGGGAGATGAGGGGGCAGGGGGGGCAGGGGAGGCAGGGGAAGAATAATAACTCCCCACTCCCCACTCCCCACTCCCCATTCCCCAAATATAAAAGATGCAGCCGATAGACCGCTGTATCACTCATAATTAAGTTGATTGTCCACCAAAATGGCGTATGAGCGATCTGGAGCGGTACTATAGAATTTTGGAATTGGAGCCTGGGGCAACGCTTGAAGAAGTGAACCAGGCTTATAAAGATTTAGTTTTTGTTTGGCATCCCGATCGCATTCCTAAGGAAAATCTCCGCTTACAGCAGAAGGCACAGGACAAGCTCAAAGCGATAAATGAAGCTCGTGAAAAATTGCGCTCTCTAAAAACCAAACATCAAACTACACATACACATCACTCACCGCCATCTCACCACCAAACACCACCTGAAACAAGTCATGCACCATCAAAGCATAATCCTGACTTGAGTGGTAAAGACTACAGTCGGGCAAATTTGAGTAATAAAGACTTATCTGGCAGAAATCTGAGTTATGCCAATTTGAGCGGTGCTAATCTCAGCGATACTTTTATGCACAAAGTTAACCTCAGAGGAGCGAATTTGTCTGAAGCTAATTTGTTTCGGGCAAATTTACTTCTAGCGGATATGAGGGAGGCGAATTTACGCGCTGCTAATTTAATTGGTGCGGATCTCAGCGGCGCCGATTTGCGGGGTGCTGACTTAACGGGAGCGCGGATTCGCTCTGGCGAACGGCTTCTGGTTAAACTAATTGGTGCTAACTTAGCTGGGGCAATTATGCCTGATGGTGCCATTCATCAGTGATGGGGGGATGGGGAGGTAGGGGAGGCAGGGGAGGCAGGGGAGGCAGGGGGAGAAATAAACAATGCCCAAATCCAAAATCTAAAATCTAAAATCCAAAATGGTATTACTCGCGCAGTGCGTAACCGACGCCACGTACTGTGTGAATTAGGCGTTTTTCTTTATTTTCTTCTAATTTCAGGCGCAGATAACGAATATAGACTTCGATAATATTGGAATCACCCATGAAGTCGTAACCCCAGACTTTTTCGAGAATTTGGTCTCTAGTAAATACCTGACGGGGATGTGAAAGCAAATATTCTAATAAATCAAATTCTTTTGCTGTTAACTCAATGCTTCTTTTAGAGCGAAATACTTGACGAGTGCGGCGATTTAAGCTTAGGTCTTCAAACTGTAATAAGTCTTCATCTGTTTCTTGAGTGCGACGCAGATGAGCGCGGATTCTTGCTAACAGTTCTTCAATACTGAAGGGTTTAACCACATAATCATCGGCTCCTGCATCTAATCCTGCCACGCGATCGCTAACTTCATCTTTTGCTGTTAACAAAATTACTGGCACTGAACTACCTGTGGCTCGCAGACGACGGCAAATTTCTAAACCCGACAGCCCTGGTAACATCCAATCCAGAACGGCTAAATCTGGCGATGACTCCCGCGCCAAAGTCAATCCAGTGATGCCATCATGGGCTATGCTCACCTTGTATCCTTCACTACTGAGTTCTAATTCTACAAATCGCGCTAGTTTGACTTCATCTTCGACTAAAAGAATATGGGCTGTCATTTTTTTATTCCTAAAATACGTAATTTCAAAGTAAGAATGCTACCGTAAACTAACTTGATTGCAGTTTACCTTTACTCTCACTGAAAACGCTGCAAGTGTTAAATGAATTAACCGATGCTCAAATTTTTCTCTCATCTGCGCTATGTCTGCAACCACATCATTCAGTATCAGTCATTGAGGAAATTGTCTCCTGTTGGCTAATTGATGGCAGTTCTCATTTGAATAAAGTACATGGGTAGGGTAGCACCGCTGTGCTACCCTACGAAAATCTATTTTTTCTGTATCTCGCCCATGCAGGAAGCCCTATAAATTAACTTTCTGCTTAGATTGCAGAAATAAATAATGAATTATTTATATGTAAGTCCACTCTAGTATGGATGAATGTAAGAAAAATGAGTTTTTCCTGAATAGAGTTAGAGCTTTTGCTGAAAAAGCTGCAATCCTTTATATTTAAAGGTTTTTTGTGCTATCAGCAATAAAATATTTTTCTAAGAAAATTAATATTTAAATCTCAGAATACTTTAATTTATGCATCAGCCATAACTCATAGTGATGCAGCAATCTATTAATTACAAGTTTAGTTCACGCAAAAGCGAGGATTTGATCATGAAAGGTTTAATTTTTGGTAGTTTATCTGCTCTAATACTTACTACATCTGCTGCGGCTATAGCCACACCTGTAAAGTATCAACAGTCAAACTCTGATACACATACAGTATCTAAAATAGCATTGAAAGTAAACGTTCCCCATATCACTAACTCTGGCGTCCGAAATGATACTCATTTTATCAGAGTGGCAGTAGTTGGTATGTCTTTGGAAGACTTGATGATTTCGTTACCAAGTCAGATGGAAAGCTTTAATAAAGTTCGGATTACAGACCAATCTGGTAGAGAAATTGCAGCTAAAACAGAGATTAATAAAGAACGTGTGTCAATCAGCTTTGAGCAACCTGTAAATTCTGGTGGTTCTGTGGAAGTAGAATTCATAGGTGTACAAAGAAGAATTCCATTTGAAAAAATCCTACTCTATGGAGTAACTGCTAAAAGAGTTGGATTAAACGGGGACATTCCTATTGGAACAGCGAGAATTGATATTGCTGATAAAGGTTAGAATTCAGAACTCAGAATTCAGGACTAAAATTTAGTTATATCTCAATACATTTCAGAACAGCCCAAACCGCTCATGTAGAGACGCGATTTATCGCGTCTTCAAAGAGCGATTATCCTTAACCCAAGCGTATTGTTGTATATTCAAAAGTGCCGACTTTATTAACAGAGTCGGCATTAATATTTCAAGCTATGTTAATAAATTTAAATCTAGTGTGTGTTGCAATACGGTTCAGTGAAGGTTTCTTGATTAAAATTCTAAATTTCAAAGACGCGATAAATCGCCGTCTCTACAATAATCAATTTGATGAATTAAATTGGTAAACTGATTGTAAAAATGCTCCCTTCTCCTAACTTGGATTGTACACTCACATTACCACCCATACCTTCTACAAGTGTCTTGACAATTGATAAACCTAAACCAGAACCTCCAGTTGCATGAGAGCGAGATTCATCTACACGGTAAAATCTTTCAAAAATGCGTGCTTGATGTTGCAAAGGAATGCCATAACCATTGTCGCAAACTTGAATAATTGTTTTGTCTGAAAGTTGGTCTAACTTAAAATTTATAGGTGTACCAGCTTCAGAATATTTAACAGCATTATCAATCAAATTGAGTAATACTTGTTTCAGACGACTGTAGTCTACTTTCACCTCAATTGGGTAAATTGTGGACTCGATAGTAATTTGGCGATCGCTATATTTTTCTGCCATGACTACAATCTCTTCAACTAAGTCATTTAAAACGTAAGATTTCATCTGAAAATGCAAGTAACCACTATCTGCTCGTGCTAAATCCAGTAAATCTTGTAGCAAGCGAATAGTACGTTCGGCTTCCGATGCAGCAGTTTCTAAAGCTTCTTGTTGGGTTTGGGTTAAGTTATTTTGTCTCCGCAAAACGCTTTGTAAGTAACCATGTACAATGGTCAAAGGTGTGCGTAATTCGTGAGAAACATTACTGACAAATTCTCGTTCTTGCTCCCATGATTGGGAAAGCCGCGATAACAACATGGTTAAAGTTTGAGCTAATTCTTTGACTTCGCTGGGTGCATTATCAAGATATAATTGTGCTTGTCCTAAATCTTCTGCGGAAATCACAGCAGTCATTTGATTTAGCTGGCGTAGAGGTTGTAGCGAATGCTTGATATAAATGGCGATCGCAACTGTTAAAATAAGAATAGCCAAAACACTAATAATAGCTAAACTCTGCACCAGTCCCACAAAGATTGTTTGTTCGCGGGTAATATCTTTAACTACAAATAATTCACCCAGTAACTTACCCCGCACCTCTACAGAACCACCACATAAAACAAAGTAGTTTTGATTAATTTTATAAATTTGTGGTTTAATCGGCATCTTAGTTAAGGACATTAACTCAGATACCATAGAATTAGATAACAAAGTTAAAGTACTAGATTGTACAATTATTTTATTTTCAGAACTTTTTACCCATAATAATGTATTGTTATTTGCTAAATTATTAATAGCCTTTTGCAACCCAGTTTCAGGTTGCATCATCTCACTATAAATTTGCACATCTCGCGGCAAACGTTTAGCTATTTGTTCTATGTTATGTTTATGATTATCAATTAAAATTTTCTGCGTCTTCCAACTCGTCCATGTAGCGAGTCCGCCTAATACCAAAGCCGAAAAACCAGCAATCCCAATTGTCAGGCGCAGCTGTAATGAAAATGGATCTATATTTTGCCAAGTTTTTTTAATTTGCTTCACGGCTTTAATGTTTTGAAGAAGGGAGTAGGGAGTGGGGAGTTGGGAGTTGGGTATATTAATTTTTCATTCTTGGTTGTGAGATTTTGTCATGAATAGCTGGTTTGAAAATACCTGTGTTATTTACCTACACTGAAAAAGACAGCTATTCCCAAAAATTTGCTAATTTTTTTATTTGATTCTCCTCTCAATTCCCAAAGCCTCTCTGATAATAATTTATATCTAATCAATCTAAATTAAATTAATTTCATCTGAGAATTTCCTGAAAAATTTGAATATAAACTGAACTTCATCAACAACCAGATCCCCGACTTCTTTAAGAAATCCGGTATCTGAACCTTGTTATTTTCACAAATACTTCACTTTACGAAGAAGTTTTTATCTGGGGACATTGTGTTTGTTGGACTTTAATTTTTTGTTGAATGGTTGGTGGTAAGCCAGGTTTGATTTTGGCATAAAGACGAGCAAATTCTCGGACATAATGAGCAGCGACTATGGGACTTTCAATCACTACAAGTGTCTCGTCGTTACCATTATTGGCTGCATCAGACCAATTATGAGAACCTGTAATTACTGTTTGGTTATCAATAACAGCAAATTTATGATGTAATAAATCACCTTTGGGTAATACAGGTACCCCAACAGTCGTAATTGGGTTTTGCCAAGGATGATTATCAATTTCATATTTACATTTATTACTGAGAGCAACTCCCATCATATCTAATGCCTCACTATAAGGACGATAGGCAAATTGTGGTTCAATTAAAGCCCGAATTTGGACATTTTGTTGATGTCGATTTTCCAAAATATTAGCAAGACGCTGTTCGGAAAAGACAAATAAAGCCAAATCAATAGATCCCCTTGCTGAATCTAAAGTTTTGCCAATTAAACCATTACTACTGTTAGTCCAAGCTTCAGTTGGAGAAGTCGGCGAAAACTGCACAGTAATTTTGGTTTTATCTAATGTGATTTGTTTAGGTAAACGCAGCGGCTTTTGGAGACCAAATCGGCTATCTGGCTTACCTCCTGGGCCGTCGCCCCACATAATGTTAAACTCTTCTGTAAATAAAGATGCTAACTCTGGACTGTCAATTTGTAATAAGTTATTGGCATTACCTAAAGTGCTGGGATTTGTATAATCACCAAATGTATCACTCAAAGTAAAATTCGCCGAAGTGATAATTACAATGCGATTATCTACAATTACGAACTTATGATGCATCAAACTACTACCTGCTGAACCATCCGCTTGATCGTCTAGCGAGGGAATTTTCGCATTTTGCAAAATTATTAAAGCATCTCTTTGATTTATTTCTGTGGGAGTGAGTTGATTATCGTGGTTAATATCGATAAATTGGCGAAATTCTTGATAGCGTTGTCGTTCTCTTTTGTCTAATTTCTCTACTTCTTCAGGTGTAAAACTACTCCAAGATCGGCTATAGGTATTTTCTAAAATCAACCTAACTTTTACCCCAGCTTTTTGTCTATCAACTAGTGCTTGGGCTACTTTAGGTAAACGCAATTCTTGCACCGCCACATCTACTGTAGATTTAGCTTGAGAAATAGTATCAACAATCTGTTTTTCTAAGTCATCCCCCAAGCGAGTTTGCTGACGGTATAGTTCTTTGTATTCCCAAGATTGAGAATGGTTAAAGTAAACTTGAACTAAAGGATCTTGTGGTAAAGCTGATAGAAGTTTATTGGATGATTGGACTCGTTGACAACCAGCGAGGGGAAAGATCAGTAAAAAGATATATGAAAAATACCTTTGTCTAGATAAAAGTTGCACTGTAATCTGTTAAAAGTGGATTGAGATGGGACATATTTATCATTCCCAAAATTTTGGGTTATGAGATGAAATAGAAAAATAGCTTTCCCAGGCAAGAAAAAACCCACTCATACATGCACAATTACAGAGATTTTGTCAAATTTATCCACCTAAAGTGTATGTGCTAAAAACATCAACAGCCTATTAACAGCCTGTGTTCTCATCATTATCGGTTTTATGCAAATTTATCTAGATTACAGCGCGACTACTCCCACTCGCAAAGAAGCGATCGCACTTATGCAAACAGTCCTCACTCAACAGTGGGGCAATCCTTCCAGCTTACATGAATGGGGGCAACGGGCTGCAACGGTTGTGGAACAAGCCAGAGTCCAAGTTGCTGGATTAATTAACGCCGCCACTCCGGAATCGATTGTTTTTACCTCTGGCGGTACTGAGGCAAATAATCTGGCGATTATGGGCGTGGCTCGGTTGTATACTGTTCCTGGTCACATAATTATCTCCAGCGTTGAGCATTCCGCAATTTCCGAGACAGTGCGGTTGTTAGAAATATGGGGTTGGGAAGTTACGCGCTTAGATGTAGATGTCAAAGGCAGAGTTAACCCGCTGGATTTAAAGGCGGCGTTGCGACATAATACAGTGTTGGTTTCCGTAATTTACGGTCAAAGTGAAGTTGGGACTGTGCAACCAATTGCCGAATTGGGAAAAATTGCGCGATGCCTGCGGGGGGCGGAGCCATCGCATGGTGCTTTGTTCCATACAGATGCGGTGCAGGCTGCGGGACGTTTACCGATAGATGTACAAAAACTCCCCGTAGACTTACTTAGCCTTTCCAGCCATAAAATATATGGGCCCCAAGGTGCAGGGGCGCTGTATGTGCGTCCTGGTGTGGAATTGATGCCTTTATTAGGTGGTGGTGGCCAAGAAATGGGATTGCGTTCTGGTACACAAGCAGTACCGATAATTGCTGGCTTTGGCGTAGCGGCTGAATTAGCAGCAGAGGAATTGGCTGTAGAAACACCACGGTTGATTCAGTTACGCGATCGCGCCTTTGCCCAACTAAGTGAAATTCCTGGTTTAATCCCTACAGGAGATTTTAGCGATCGCTTACCTCACCACGTGAGTATGTGCTTAGAAAACGCCGATGGCGAAAAACTCAGCGGTAAAGCCTTGGTACGACAGCTAAATCTTGCAGGTATCGGTATTAGTGCTGGTGCTGCTTGCCACAGTGGGAAACTTAGCCCAAGTCCGATATTGTTAGCAATGGGTTATTCTGAAAAAGCCGCCTTGGGGGGAATTCGCATCACATTGGGGCGTGATACCACTGAAGCCGATATAGATTGGACAGCGATGGTATTGAAGCAAGTTTTAGAGAGGCTGACAAGCGAATCCTTAAAGCAGCAAATCCTTCAAATTCGAGTAAAGTAATAAGATGAATTCGTTAGGTGTTTCGATGATTGAGGAGAACGAGCTTCTGAAGGAGATAGGTACTGTTAAGGATTACCTCACTTCATCAAACCGCACACCACTTTTCTTAGAAGCTGACGCTTATGCTCTACTAAAGTTTTTGCCTTCTAATTGTATTGATTGTGTAATCACATCTCCGCCCTATTGGGGACAAAGAGCTTACATTAATGGAGGAATTGGTCTTGAGGACAGGTGGGAAGACTACATCAATAACCTACTTGCAATATTCTCTGAAGTAAAGCGAATTCTCAAATCTAGTGGCTCTTTTTGGCTAAATATCGGAGATACGTATCAGCATAAATCTCTGGTTGGTATACCCTGGCGAGTTGCACTAGCAATGAGCGATAAACAAGGTTGGATTCTTCGCAACAGTGTTATTTGGAATAAAGTAAAAGGCGCACCTGATAATGCAAAAGACAAACTCCGAAACGTGTACGAACCTTTTTTTCATTTTGTCAAGACAGACCGCTATTTTTACGATGTTGATGCAATTCGTTCAAAGCCGAGACAAGCTAAGATTGTCAATGGTTCCGTAGTTTCTGCGACAGGGGTTTCTGGTGTACGCTATCGCCGACAAATTGAGTTATCTACAGCCCTTAGTGATTCTGAACGTACAAATGCCCTGAAGGCTCTTGATGAGATATTAGAGGAAGTACGGCTAGGTAAATTATCTGACTTTCGTATGATTATTCGTGGTCAGCAACGAACAACACACTCTGACTCGGCAAAGGTTTCAGGGCGGGCGCGTGAACTTGCTGAACGCGGCTTCTATTTTCTCAAATATCACCCAAATGGTAGTAAACCTAGCGATGTCTGGGATATTTTGCCAGAAGATACTCAAAAACGCACGCTTCACTTTGCACCCTATCCTGAAGATATCTGTAAACTTCCGATTCTAGCTACCTGTCCACAATCTGGCGTTGTACTAGACCCATTCACAGGAACAGGTACGACGAATTTGGTTGCATTTCAACTGGGACGAAGCTCGATTGGAATTGATATTTCAGGGGAGTACATTACTGCTGCTCGTGAAAGATGTAGGCTACTTTCATGACTAAAGTTGTCGAATTATACGGTAATCCCACAAACCAATCACTTATCTGGAGTGATATTGCCTCTAATCAAAACTGTCCTTTCCTATCTCGTAAATGTCTTAAAAATCGGAAAAGTGAGCCTGATATTACTATTGGCTCATGCACAGTTTCTTACGGTAGAGAAGCTCGAAAAATTATTATTTGTCCGTTTCGACTTCTTGAGCGTAGTCAAATATTTACGGATTGCATTCATTTACTGACACTTCATGAGCCTGGTAACGAAATTCGGATTATTCCTGAAATTGCAGTACCGGGAGGGAGCATAGATTACTGTCTTGCTTCTGTACGTTCCGGAAAAGTCATCGACTTTACTGGGATTGAACTGCAAACCCTTGATACTACTGGCACAGTTTGGCCAGAACGCCAACGTTTTCTCCAGCGTCATGGTGTTTCAGTGAGAGATGTAGATGTCACATCGAGAAAAGCTTTCGGTATGAATTGGAAAATGACTGCAAAGACAATCTTGATGCAACTCCATCACAAAATTCACACGTTTGAACATCTCAGCAAACATCTTGTTTTAGTAGTTCAAGATTGTCTTATTGATTACATGCAACGAGAATTTTCCTTTGAGCATATTCAAGATGCCCGTCTTGGAAATCCTATGCATTTTCACTCCTATGAGTTGCTTACTGAAGGTTCAGGTTATCGTATTCAACTCACAAAACGTTGGAGTACAGATGCGAATGGAATTGCACAGTGTCTTGGTCTACAAACCAGCCCAAGAGTAGAACTAGAAGCAATGCTAAAGCAAATTGAGGATAAGTTAGAACAAAGTACCTTGTTATCTGTTGGACAGCCATTACCCGTTTCTACACATGAAGATGTTACTGATGACAGCTAAAAATTTCTAACCACTGGAAACACTACTATGAACTTTCCTCGCCAGCCGAAAGTTTTAAACGAGCTTTTTCCCAAAAGGTAATATTTTGAGTCATAAAGGAGTTCAAGCATAACTTATTTTCATTACTCTTGATTAAGACTTTTCTTGAATGAATAAATTCATCATTGGAATTGGGATGTTTTTTGGCTCTACGATTGGCAGCTACATCCCTGTATTATGGGGTGGAAGTTTGCTTTCGTTCACCTCGATCCTGTTTAGCCTCATTGGTGGAATTCTGGGGATTTGGCTTGGGTATCGCGTATCAAAATATCTAGGTTTTTTCTGATCGTCGTTCTATTTCATTGTTGCTGAAAGCCTGAAACGATTCTCTTAGCAACAAGTAAAATTTTGAGCGTGTCTTCTATGCGATCGCACTCTAAAATCGGTATGTGAAGCACCTTTATGTTTACTACTATGAACTTTCCTGCTTATTTCAGGACAACAACACCATGAACACTGCTAAACTCACCACTGATGGCACTCACCAAATGGTCATTTTGCCTGAAGACTTTCAACTCACTGGCACTGAAGTCTATATCAAAAAAATTGATAACGCCATTGTCCTCATTGCCAAAGATAACCCCTGGCAATCCCTCATCGATAGTCTAGACAATTTCTCCGATGACTTCATGACTACCAGAGATCAGCCACTCATTGACACCAGAGAGAACTTCTAAATGCGATACCTGCTTGATACGAACATCTGCATTTACCTCATCAAGCAAAAACCCCAAAAAGTACTAGACAAATTCCAAGCGTTGCCCATTGGTTTTGTGCTGGTGTTAACGAAAATCAGAGCCAATGCTGAAACAATATAAGTAATACTAGACCAAGATAATAAACCATGAGTGAACTTCCCAATAGTCTTGAAGATGCGATCGCTCAATCTCAAACCGCCGTCCAAGCCGCCCTTGCAGATGGCTGTAATCGCCTCCAAGTCGAGTTCCTATTCCCAGAACTCAAACTGATGCCTGTGGCGGAACAATTTGTGCCCCTGTTTACTGAATATGACTCCCGCCTGAAAATTTTCTTTGCTGATGCTGGGGCTGCGGCTTTAGCCCGCCGTGATTGGGCTGATGCACCATTTCAAATTTTGGATATCGGCACGGGGAGGGCTGCTTCCTTGCAGACAAAAATTCAGCCAGAGGATGAAATTTTCTTATTCATCTCCCCCACTTCCGTAGAAGTACCGCAGTTAGAAAAGTTATGTGATGTAATCGGCGATCGCCCTTTAGTATTTTTAAATCCCCGCCTTGAAGATTCTGGGGTTGTGGGTATTGGTTATGCAGCTCGAAAAATCCGCGATCGCTTTATCAATACCATTGAATGCTGCTATTACCTGCGCCCAGTAGACGATCAAACCGCCTTATATCGCTGCTACCCAGGACAGTGGGAAATTTGGGTAGAAAACGGCAGCGAATATCAAAAAATTGCTGAATTACCCACAAAACCATCGGGCGATGAGTTGGATCTCATCCTCATGAAGGGACAACCGCAAACAACAACCAACGCTGTACCTGCAAGAAAACCCAATGTGTTTAAAAGTTTGCAACGGTTCTTAAAGGCATTGAGTAGTTAGGAAAAAACAGAGGTAGCAGAAGGAAACTTCATCATGTGCTACCTCATTTTTAGTTTTTTATCTTTAAGAGCAAATGGGCGGTTATAAACCGCGTCTACACTAAACTTTACCTGCCTCCGCAGGTTTCAAATCCTTAATTTTTCCTTAGTCCGCGCAGGCGGACTTCTCTGCGAGACGCTACGCGAACGTTTGTGTAGCCGCGAATTCCATTCGCCCAGGCTTAAGTTGACTTCGTTTGTGTAGCCAGGAATTCCATTCGCCCAGGCTTAATTTGACACCAATGCACAGCTGTGCTGACCGAAAAATGTAAAAATAATTTGGGATAATTTATTTTTTGGAAGTCCCTTAATCATCCTCAAGTTTCAGCAATTGTTCATCAATAATTCGTATTCGCCCTTGGACAATTTCTTCTGAAAGAATTCGCTTACGAAATGCATCATTAAGCGCCCCTTTTTCTGCCAAAAGTAAACGGCGGCGGATGGCATCAAGTTTACTACGGTTACCACTTTTGCTTTCCAACTCCTCTGGGCGACGATTATAAAGTTCCCGCAGTGTCTTTTCTGCATCGGCGATTCGCACTTGATAAGATGCACGCATCTCTTCATAGACGGCTTTTGGCAACACCCCCGATTTTAACAGGTTGTCTAACTCTTCTTGTGCTGCTTTACCTGTCATTAATTGGGCTTGCAATTCTTCAACTTGTTGCTGAGCTTCTGAAAATTGAGATAATTTTAAGCGTTTTACTACCCAAGGCAAACTTAAACCTTGTCCCACTAATGACACCAATACGCTACCAAAGACTAAAGCGATGAGGATTTCTCGCCCCGGTAGTGTGGTGGGTAAGCTCAAAGCCAGAGCCATTGAGAGTGAACCTTTAATATTGCCTAAAAACAGTAAATGTTGCCAGCGCAGGGGAATTTGGCGGTCAAACCAACGAATTCCTGCTAACAAGGGATAGACTGTAAGAAGTCGCCCGACTTGATAAGCTAAAACTGCAAATAGAATTGCAGGTAAAGTTTTCCAGAGTATTCCCAGGTTTATTTCTACACCAATCAATAGAAAAATAAAAGTGTTGACAGTAAAACTGGCATATTCCCAGAAACTCAACAATGTGATGCGACTAGAAGCAGAAGTATTGCCAGAAAGCCCAAAATTCCCAAAAATTAATCCGGCTACAACCACAGCCACGGCACCGGATACACCCAGAGATTGCCCGACTTGAAAAGTTCCTAAAGCAACTGCAACTGTTAGTAAAAGACTGCTGAGGGGATCGTCTAAACGGGCGAATATAGGTATGCTTAAGTAGCCCAAGATTAACCCGACGACGCAACCTCCTAAAGAAATAAATAACAGTTGTTGAATTCCCTCTACAAATGTGAGTGAACCAGTGGCATATACTTGCGAAATCAGGTTGAAGGAAACTAGAGCAGCCGCATCATTAAATAAGGTTTCTCCTTCAACAATGGTGGAAAGCCGGGAGGGTACTGGTATTTCCTTAAAGACGGCAATCATAGAAACTGTATCAGTGTTTGCCAAAATTACTCCCACAAATAAGGCAGGTATCCAACTTAATCCCAGCCCAAATTTCAACAGGACAGCAATAATCCCACTAGAAAGCACAGCCCCAGGCCCAGCTAGCAGGGCAATTGGTTTAAAGGTGCTGCGTAGGCGGCTGACATCTGTATTAATGCCAGCTTCAAAGATGAGAATTGGCAGGAAAAGATTTAAAACAAGGGTTGGATTTAAACCAATGGGACGAGACAACAATTCAGTGATTGGTAAGCCTGCCAATACTAAACCCGTAACATAAGGAATTCGTAACTGCCGGGAAAGCAGAGCTACACCTGTAGCCAGCAGCAAGAGAATAATTGAAATTTTGACTAGTTGAGTTACATCCACTATTACATTCTGAAAAATTATTTGAACAATATTTATCAATTCTCATCTTATAGGATGCTGAGAAATTTCAAAATATACTTTTTATCTATTTTCTTATAGGTGATAGGCTTTGAATTTTCACCCTTTCCCTTTACGCGATCGCAAGTCATGGGGTTAGCTTTAAATGAATTTATTGTTTTATAAAATACTTTTCAAAAATCCTCTTATAAGGGAGCTAATAATAGTGAATTTAGCAAGAAATACAAAATAGCCTGTTATTTATATTTGTTTTGCAAAACTGGGAATAATAAACATAGTAATGGCTATATTTATGAGTTTTTTCAACAAATTTAATTTGAATATTTTGCGTAAAATTTCTCAAATTTTGCTCACAGATAATATCGGGACTTAATAAATGCAAAACAGCAATATCAACAGGCTGCAACGGTATTTATTAGGGTGCGTTATGCCAAAGGCTAACGCACCGCTTTATTTAGTGAGCTGTGTTGCTTTATAGTTGACCGTATTTTTCCAAATTATCCTTAATAATATCTCGTATCATTTTAGCTAAATTTCCACGCTTGAAAAACCAAAGAGCATTGAGAGCAGCGCGAGTAAAACCATCGTTTATAGATTGATTAATTAAGCGAGGTACAACAACCTGGATACGTTCTTGAATTTGTTTTTCCAGAGATTTAAAGTTTTCTTTTTGATATATAGGCCAATTGGGTAGATTAATTTCTTTTGTTACTGAACCAACAAGAGGAATAATTGGCAGGAAGGTATCTTGTTCTCCCTCTTTTTCAACTTGCAATTGGGGATTGTTCTTGAGTGCTTCTGACCATGAATCGAATAGTGGATTAGAAACTGGTAAGACAAAATACTTCTGGAGAAATCTTTGGCAATTGCGACGACCAAGTATATAGTCGTGATGGCGAAATTCTTGGGATAAGAAACCACCAAAAGCATTGAGGCTACCACAAGCTAGAGGTTTTCTACCTTCGTCATCGCTTCGTATAGGAGCAATCATAAAGCGGCTGTAAACATCTTCATCCAAAGCGAGAATTAGCTCATCAATTTTGAATCTATTTTGATTGATAAAGCTCTGAAATATCCGCGATACGATGTTAAATAAATTACTCTCTGGATTTACTGCATCCACGTCATTAGGAAATGGATCTATTAACAAAGTAGCTCTATTTGCTTGCTCTCCATCGCGGGCATTCCGCTGTTGATCATGTCGCAGCGCCAAGCGAACAAGTTCTATCGGTTCGTTGCTAATTATCCCACCATCTACTGTTAAAAATTGATAGGAACCTGAAGTATCTAAATCTTTATCAGGACTGATGGAGCGATACTCAGAACATGTACCCGTTAGCATTGGGTTACGAGTTGGTATTTCCCACTTGCGTTTTTCGTATTCTTCGATACTAGTCCGCTCAAGTTGACGAGGAGGAAATCCCACAGGAAACGCACTACTGGCTAATGCGGAATCAATCAATAGTTTCCAATTACTGATATCATTCTTATCTGGATTCAGAGCGATCGCACCTTCAACCTCACTACTCTTTTCACCAATGGCAAAATGCATGAAATCTGCATGTTTAACCATACAATGTCCTTTGACGCTGGAATCCGCTACTTGAGACTTAATTACATAACGAACGCCGCGCAAATTAGTAATACATAAATAAACCTCAAATGGATCGTCAATGTAAGGTCGTTTTTTACCTGTAGATTTTAACTTCAGAACATCTTTACCAAGATCGTCAAGAATAGTAGAATCAAGAAAAGACAAAACAGGGGCTTTTGGATTCTCCAAATCCTGAGTCTTTAAAAGTTCAGAAATGTCTATTCTTTGTACCCAACTTTCATAAAGCTTATTCTTCACCGTATTGTTCAACGGATACCCATTTACAGGGATGATATCGCTATATAATGATGATGCCGTAATAGCAGCAACGATCGCACCTGCGGATGCTCCAGACATCGCCTTAATGAAAACATCATGGGGTGGAATTTCCCATTGTGAAAAATCATCACCATACTGCTCTTGTTGCTTTGCTTTTTGCTCATACCACTGATCTAAAGCTTCAAACATAAAGTCAATTACACCAGAAGTGTAGGCACCAGCTGAGACAGCACCAGCCATAACTAAACCAATCTCAAAATGTGGTAATTTACCTTCCATATTTAAATTCCTTATTGTTAAAAATTGAGAATTCCGAATTCCGAATTCCGAATTCAGGGGTCAGCCCCTTCTCTGCGAGACGCACTCGCGTTCGGGGAAGTCAAAAGTCAAAAGTCCAAATAATTAAAGAATCAGGATAAAATTTGATGAATGAATGAATAGAATTTAATTCAGCCGCGCCAGATTTTTAATCCAAAATCTAAAATCAAAAATCTAAAATTACCATCAGATTTGTAGGGTAGCACAGCTGTGCTACCCTACAAAAAATTTCTATACCTCATGTAATTCGGAAATGGTATTAGTTGCAGCGTGTTGTAGAATAACATCGCTTGCTTTTTCACTAATCATGTATATGGGCGTCACAATAAAGAATCCAGGAATAAAAGGAAACACAGATGCATCTACCACGCGTAAATTCTGTGTTCCATATACTTTAAAGTCACTATCTAAGACTGCCATTTGATCATCTTTACGTCCAATTTTACAAGTCCCACAAGCGTGGTGTCCCCAAGCTTCATCTTTAATAAATTGCTTAATTTCATGTTGTTCATCTATACTTTTGTTCGGTAGCAACTCCGCCTTTGTGAACAACTGAGTACGCTTTGTCAAGCGTCTAACAAATTCTACTCCCTCGACAACAGATAGTAGGTCTTGTTCGTTGACATCGTTACCTTCATCGAAGTATTTAAAATTAATTTCTGGAACATCTTTAGGGTCAGTTGTTCTGAGTGTGACTGAACCGGCTGTGTTGTTCGTATGAGCCTTGAGTACAGCCCAAGTAAAACAGTTTTTATACTTACCAATGTCTTCAGAATATTTGAGAAAATAACCTTTGAAAAAAGCTGGTAATCCAAAAATAAATAAGTCTGGTTCTGGTTTATCTCCATGAGATTTCTTGATAATCCCTAACACCGCTCCATTAGTTACATATACACCTGATTTGGAACGATTCCATTCTAATAAACAGGTATCGCTGATTTTCTTTCCAGGTTCTGGTTCGGTAAATGTACAATTATCCAGGATGCTAAAATTTTGATTCATTTCACTTACCACGCCCACTTCATAGCGATCCTGTAAATTCGTACCAACTCCTGGAAGATCCACGCGGACTTCTATTCCTAAATTAGTTAATTCTTCTTTCGGACCAATTCCAGATAATTTGAGTATTTGGGGAGTATTAAAAGCACCTCCAGATAAGATGACTTCTCTTTTAACTAACACCGTGTGGCTATTTTGGAAGCTATTTTCTGTTTTATCTGCTTGAGGATCTGCACGATATATGTGTTTTCCTTCAAGATATTCTACGCCGATCGCAGTGTTATTTTCATCGAACAAAACCTTGGTTACCAATGCATGAGTTTTTACAATTAATCTGTCGGGAAACTGGCGTTCAGTTTCTCGAATATATTCCCTTGTACCAGTGCGTTTTCCATCCTTAACAGCGAGTGGGACGGAAAAAACACCTTCACCACTTACTTTGGTAATTTTCCAGTCATTCGGATCTAAAAGTGTGTCTAAAAACTCCAGAGGATCTTTTTGGCGTAGTTTGAGAAAAGCTAATATATTAGCCAAGAAACTCTTAAAAACTACCTTAATCACTTGGGGTAAACTTTTACCCTGTTCTCCTAAAGCTTGAACAGCAGATTTAACGATAACTTTTAGGAGTTGGCGATCGCGCACAACTAACTTAGGATCTGCTAAATTGGTTGTCAGCCAGCCATCAAAGCCGTGACGAGTCGGATTATCATTGGGGTTGATGGGGCGATCGAGGTAATTGCAGCGCTCCAACCTTTCAAAATACTTCCGCATATTATCGCTGTTCCAGGAAGCATCCCCTGTAATCTCTGCAATTTTGTCCCAGTCACTGTTGTGAGGATACACCGTAATCATCGCATTATGAGCAGTGCATCCCCCCAATGTCCCGGCTCGCGGATACAAAATACCCTTATGCTCTGGGCTAAACTTAGAATCACGCTGCTGCTGCTTCTCATCGGAGTAGTGTTTAACAAAAAAATCCCACCTCAAATCATTATCTTCCGTCGCCCGCGCGTGAAATGCTGGTACTGAGTAAGTGTAGCGTTCTTTATCTTTGTCCTTTTCATCACGTAACGGATCTCCACCTGCTTCTAATAGCAAAACTTTGTAGCCTGCTTTTGCTAAATTCGCAGCTACAGGGCCTCCTCCAGCACCAGAACCAACAACAATATAGTCGTACTCAGCTTCTTTATTCATAATTTTTGTTTATTCAAATGTGTAATTTAAAAAGGTTGGGAGTGGGGAGTAGGGAGTAGGGAGTAGGGAAGATTTTTGATTGATTAACTTTTGTTGGCGCTATAGTCGCAGAGGTGGAGAAAAAGAGAGGTTTAATATAGGAATTTTGTTTAATTTAAAAAAACGACCTACAACTTCAAAAGACTCATTCTCTATCTATTCCCCACTCCCTACTCCCCATTCCCTACTCCCTACTTTTATCTACCGATTCCGAAATCTTTGATGTCTAAAAAATAATTGACTATCACCATAAAATGATGATACAAATTCCGATGTGCTTTCAATGTGTCCGATCACCTTAGCTTTGTGACGGTTATCATTTTGGTCTGTAGCTTCTTCTTGACTAACACCATAGACAGTATATAAAGATGTTCCGGCTGGGATTGTAGCCAGATCATTCCTAAAGTCATGTGGCGGACTTTCCAGAAACTTGATATTTGGATTAGGAACAAGAAATACTTGGGCTGGATAATAAGCTTTACTTTCTTTTTGCCCGTGTTGGTCAATTTCTCCCAAATCTTCTAAATAGAGTTTGGTGGGATATTTGGTAACTCGGCTAAATATTAAGTTGGTGATAATTGGTCCAATACTCTTAGCAACTGGAACGATATTTGATAATTCATTAGCAAAGAAATTATAGTTTTTGTCTTGACCAACTAAAGATACTAAAGCCGAGAAATTGCCTGAAGGATTTTCATCTACAAATAACTTGATTGCCAGACCGGGAGCAAAACCGCGATCGCTGGGATCTCCAGTTACAGATAAACGCAAAAGTCCGTAGTCTGCTCCTTTAAACAAACCGGAAAATGAAGTATTGTTTGTAGGAATGAACTTGATTTTAGCTACACTCCCGTGGGCGTGAATTGCTTTCTTCCAATTACTAGGTGCTTCGTCTAATTGACGATCCATCTTAGTTTTCAGAGCAGTGAAAAATAAACTGACAATATCAATTTTTCTCAAGGGAGGAAGTTGATCGTATTTAGACTTGAGAATTCTAGAGTTCCACAAAAAATCTTGTTTTTGAGCAGCTTTCCAAGACTGATAATCATCAGGTAAAGAACCTAAATCTTGAGCATTGTGCCAAAATTGCCGAATTTCTTCTAAATGTTGCATGATGTTTCTCCTATTGGGGACTGGGGGCTGGGGAATGGGGACTGGGTAGAGACGAGATTAATTCCGTCTGTGCGGAGTGAGTGGGAAAGAATTCTTATAATCCCCAATCCCTAGTCCCCAGTCCCCAGTCCCTAATCCCCAATTCAACCGACCTTTCTCCAAGGTGCAAAGCCGTTGCTGACGCCAAAGAAAGCAGGTGCTAGTTCGGGGTGATGACGGCGCAGGATTGTTAGGAAGGTGTTGTTGTCAATCCAATCCAATCCAAATTGAGTGTAAACTTCAGCGGTGTAGTCTTTGGTAAAAAAGCGATCGCTTTTCAGCCTTCGAGATGCCATGAGAATAAACACACGAAAAGCAGTATCACTAAAACCGAAACCGTCTGGAAGATCCTCTGCAAATAAACCCACCATCAAATCTACGCTGTTAATGTCGTTGTTGTAGACTTCGCGTAGTTCCTTAGCCCATTGTTTATTACTTGTAATCTCTTCAAAAGAATTGACTTTACCCCGGCCCAACAACTCACGAAAACGGTTATAGCGAGGAACACCTCTTTCGCGATCGCGTAGTATATCAACAGCAGCCAAATCAAATGCTGGTGTGTCGTCTCCCAACAGTTCTCCCGACAACTGTCGCAAAAAGCGCGGATAATTATGCAATCTGACGGCTCCGGGGTAAGAAGTTCCAAAAGAGTAAAACAAATCTTGCATGGGAATTTGTTCTAAAATCCCACGAGTATTCTTACCAGCTACTTCAGAAAATTCTTTTTTGTGTAATAATTTGCCGTTACTAACTGCGTGGAACTCCAAGTCATCTGGAATCAGAGGATGCATCCGATATACAGATACGAATTCTTGAGTGAGGTAATAAGGAGCGCTATGGTGGTCAGTTGGTGAGCCAACAATTCCACTCAACAATTCACTTTCACCAAGGCGACCCCAACGCTTTTTAAAATCCTCTCCGAGTAGTCCCCACCAGTTGGAATTCAAGGCGATGTCTGTAACAGGATGTGGAAGAATAGCAGGAGTCCATTCTACAGTATGAATTTTCGCTGTCAAAGCTGCGATAATCAGTCGAGCGTGGTCGAAGAGTTCATCATCTGTCCACTGAGGATATATTTTCTTTAGGTGGTCACAAATCGTATTATGTTCTTTGACAAATAAGGTGTGCAACATGCTTAGCCCCAGCCACCAAGTACCCGCAAAGCCCACCTTATCAATGCCATTTTCTGGGTGAGCTGGTAATAAGCCGTCTTCACCAATCAGCATTTTCCCATCCACATGGGAGCGCAGGGCGTCAATGGTTTCTTGATTACTACCATAAATTTGTGAAGCATCCCACCAGTGAGTAACTTCATTAATAAAACTGGGAGGGTTTTTAGTATCTCCAGTCCTGGTTGTGTCTTCTAAGGTTTTGTTGATTGTCAGAGACCCGTGTTCTGTTAACCACGGGTCATCCTGCTCTACAGGAATTTCAAATTTGTTATTGCGCTGGTTCCCACCATGAGTGAACCAATCATGTGTTTGAAATTGAATCCATGAAGCAGCGAGTAGATTCAAGATTGTTGCAGGTTGAAATTCATCTCGTGCCAATAACACTCGGCTGACAGTGCGGGGATTTGGGGTGAGTATGTTTTTTTCATCCAATTTTGCATCTTGCAGCGGTACATTGCGTCCAAAACGAGTTCCAGCCATACCCATTTCTGGATGCTCAAGGTCATTGTAGCTGCCATCTGCCGTGCGAACCTTCAAATGGCGCCCATCTGCGCTCGGAACAGGTTTAGGTAGCTTGTCGCTATTCGGCAGTTGCGAAGTATCGTGGAGGTTCTCCCGCCGCAGCTTTCCACGGAATTGAACTAATTTTAAAAGTCCAAGAGGAGTCGGCAATTTATGCCACGGAATTCCAAACATGATTTTCATCTCCTGGCAAATTATTTCAAATTTCGTCAATTCTAGATTCAAGGATATTTGATGTTAAATCTTTCCTTGAGTCTGCCTAGAATAAAATAACAAAATTATTGACGT
Organism: Nostoc sp. FACHB-973; assembly: GCF_014698115.1. Lineage (GTDB taxonomy): Bacteria > Cyanobacteriota > Cyanobacteriia > Cyanobacteriales > Nostocaceae > Nostoc > Nostoc muscorum. Next base: position 652 of record NZ_JACJSJ010000067.1, on the reverse strand, counting down.
TGACCGATATTTTTAAGAGTTAATTTATAAAGAAAAGTTTTAGTTATTTTAGTCATTAAAGCTGTGCGATCCACAGCAATTAATGGTGTGTTATAGCGTCTAAAATCGTAAATTAGTTAAGAATTTACACCTGCAATTTTGCTGAACACAACAACAACTATTGACGGCATAACCTATTATTAGTCGTGCCTTTCATAACCTAATTTTAATATTTGCTTTATAAATGACCTCTATAAAAATGGTCGCGATCGCAAATTCGCGGCAAAATCACAAAGGCAGCAAAAACTTGCAGCCAGTAAAGGAATAATGTGAAACTAAAATCAGTCCTGCTCCTGAATTACTACATTTTCAACTATTATGTCTACTAATGCAGTTAATTGAATCATGCAATATAATTCTTATTTTATCAACTGAATTTTAGTAACTTAACATCTGAAGTTAAGAGATATTTTGTAAATGTTTGTGAAGTAAAAAAATTTTATTTTTGAGCAATTTAAATCTCAAAAATAAAGGGGAGTGGGGAGGGGAGCAACGCGATTTTGTGAGCAGGGGAAGCAGGGGGAGCAGGGGAGGCAGGGGGAGCAGGGGGAGCAGGGGGAGCAGGGGGAGCAGGGGGAGCAGGGGAAGCAGGGGGAGTAAAGAGAAATATTTA
>NZ_JACJSJ010000066.1 GCF_014698115.1 Nostoc sp. FACHB-973 | reverse complement strand
TTCTAGAATGACTTTACCATCAAAGCCTCATTGCTCAACCTCCATCCCATCAGCGATCGCTACCTTTCTGATTTTTTAGTATACATGTACTATATTTAGATGCGTTTGCCCTGGACTCTTAGCGGGACAAATGTTCTTACGACGATATATTCTATTTATCCAACCCCATCTGATTCCGTTGTAAATTTTTACTTTTTGTGGTGCTATTTCTTCAACTAAGTAAAGTTCAGCAAACCAGGTGTGAGGGTTTTCCGGATCAGTTCTATAAGGTCTGTCAAAGGAAGAAAATTCGTCTCCACCGCGATAATATGGGTTAGCGTTTTGAAATATGGGAATATCTATTCCATCGTAACGAACGTCGTGTAGACCTTCACCAGAAGTGCTTTGTTGTTCATCATATATAGTATGATTGTTGACTACACGTTGAATCCAATGGATTTTTCCTTCTCCTGGTTTTGGGTCTGTTTTCTTCGGATTATACTTTATATCAATATAAGCTCCTACTCCACCTCGGATTGTACTCTTCGGTTTCTCTTTTGCACAAATAGTTTGAGCACCGCAGCCATAGTAGTTAGAAATTTCAAAATTACCATATAAGTTTTTATTGGAAGATATGAAATCCCAGCCTTGCCACCTAACATCATTATTTAACATCTTGAGGAAGTCTTTTGTCCCACCTAACTTAATAGAAGCAACATATCTAGGTGATAAAAAAGTTGTACCTCTGGTGTTAGCATCTATAAGGTATGGGACTGTAGGATTGTAATAATTGATAGCACCCTTTCCATACTTAAGAGTAAACCCCATAGCAGACTGATTTGTCAATGCTAGTAGTAAGTTTGTTGCTAAAAAAGCTAGAAAATATTTTGGTTTCCTCATTTTTGATTATTCTTATCCTTATCAAGTTTCAAAGAGTTATTACTTTTTGCAACGAAACGATATATCAAGATCAATTTTCATTTCATGAGTGGCTTCAAATTATGAGTCTACTAAGCGAATCTCCACAAGTGGAGTTAATACCTCTCCAGTCCAGAGATTTTGTAATATTGTTTCTAATATTGTTGGTTCAATCAAATGAGACAAATCCTCCATACCTTCACGAGACTCACGATACTTGAACCGAAATTGATATGTACCTGGATACAGTGGGCGAAAAGCGTAAATGTCTTCAGATGGAAAAGGGATATTCAAAGTCAACTTTCGGTCACGCTTTTTCTTTCGGTTCTGTATCCAAAAAAGAAAGGCATCACGAGAAAAAATAATTGTTTCTCTTGGAATTACCAGCACATAATCAGATTCCATTGGTGGATTAAGTCGTTCGGAATGCAAACCTGTTACCATGACTTGACCATCTGGTGCTATGATTTCTGGAAACATCGAATAAACATAGGATGAAAAGTAAAAGGGTGTTTGCGTGTTATTGGTAATGCGAATACCAAGCTGCACAGGAGTATAAACACCGCGCTTGGCTTCTGGGATGGTTAATACCCTCTGTGATACCACAGTTTCAAACCTGACATTATCCACTTCAAGGGCATTAATTTCATTCGATTCAAAAGATGTCATTTTTGATTATTTTTGTAGTTACTTAGTTTGAAATACTTATCAGTTTTTGTGATGAAATGAGGTATAACGGTCAACTTTCATTTCATGACTGACTTCAACTTATGACTCTACTAAGCGAATCTCCACAACTGGAGTTAATACCTCTCCAGTCCAGAGATTTTGTAATATTGTTTGTAATACTGTTGGTTCAATCAAATTAGAAAAATCCTCCATACCTTCACGAGATTCACGATACTTGAACCGAAATTGATATGTACCTGGATACAGTGGAGAAAAACCATAAATATCCTGGGCTGGAAAAGGAATATCCAAAGTCAACTCTCGATCGCGCTTTTTCTTCCGGTTTCGCATCCAAAAAAGAAAGGCATCTCGATAGAGTGTTACTGCTCTTGCTGGTATTAACAGCACGAACTCAGATTCCATTGGTGGGTTAAATCGCTCACAGCCGATACCTGTCATATCGGGGGATTTAGGGGGATCTAAAACATTTTGCTACCAGCTAAAGGACTTTTAAAACATCCTCTTAGAGAGTCTTCATGAAGATAGCAGCGATCGCCTATAGCGTTTCCCGACAAGCGTGAGGTACACCTGTAGGGGCACGGCATTGCCCATTGGTGTCAACTTAAGCAAAAAGTGAGCATAAGATGTAATCTAAGAACATCAGAATTGATGTTCTTAGTGATACATCATGAGTAGAAAACGCCCAGCGCGAACAGGAAACCCAGATCTGCGGCAGCAAAAGCATATACCAGCGCCGCCAATTGAAGAAATCGAGCAAGAAATATTTTCATTACTGTCTCCAGGCAACTTTAAACCCCTAAAGTTGTATAAAAACGAAGAAAAGAAACTATTCCGAGACAGAATATTGACTTTACCAGTGATGATGGCGATCGTTGTGAGTTTAGTGTATCGGCAGATCCCTGGTTTAAGAGAACTACAAAGGGTATTGTCACAAGAGGGATTGTTATGGGTGGAACGAATGGAAGTAAGTACCCAAGCAGTGTCAAAACGATTGCGAACATTGCCAATCGAATTATTTGCACAAATTTTTGAGCAAGTAATGCAAAGAATTAGTGCCCAAAGGCAAAATAGGGCAATTCCAGAGAATTGGCAGCCAGTGTGTCAAAGATTCACAGCTATTTGGATAGCTGACGGTTCGACTTTGGAAGCATTGAGAAGGAAGCTAAAAGCACTGCAAGAACAAGAAAAAACACTTGCTGGCAAAATTATGATGGTAGTAGAAGCATTTACCCATCGCCCAGTCACAACCTGGTATACAGAAAACAGCAAAGTCAATGATAAAACTTGGTGTGATAAATTGCTGGAACAATTACCAGTTGGTGGATTGCTGATTTTTGATTTAGGATTTTTCAAATTTCCTTGGTTCGATGCCTTTACCGAAGCAGACAAGTTTTTTGTCACAAGACTGCGAGAAAAAACTGCTTACAAGGTCATCCGTTGTTTAGCCAATGCCCCATTCTACCGTGACGAGATTATTGAAATGGGGGAATACCGTTCTAACCCTTGTCAGCGCCATGTTAGATTAGTTTCTGTTTTATGGGGTTCGACTTGGTACTATTACTTAACAAACGTACTTGACCCTCAAATGTTATCTGCCCAGCAGGTGTGTGAATTGTATCGTCGTCGTTGGCGCGTTGAAGATGCTTTTCTGCTCACGAAACGGCTTTTAGGTTTAGCCTATATCTGGGTTGGCGACAAGAATGGTGTACAAATTCAGATTTTTGCCACTTGGATTTTTTATGCTGTTCTCAATCAATTATGTATTGATGTAGCGTTCGCGAAGCGTGTGCGAAGCACTCTCGCTCTCAACCAACCTTTAGACCGAATTTCTACAGAAATGGTGTTTCGTGCTTTATACCATTTTTCACAAGCTGTTCTCCGTGGTGATGCACATGAGGCTGTTCCTTATCTTGTGGAACGTCAAAAGCTCTTTGGATTAGTTAAAGCAAGGCGTAAGCGTCACCCTTGAGATTGACGCTTACACCGAACAAATTTGGGCAAAATCTTCTTAAGTTGACACCAATGAGCATTGCTGTGCCCCTACGAAAGATGTGGTTTTTAACCTTATTCATATTTGGTTTTTATTGTCAATGCGTAAGTATTACTTTTCTAAACGAACTGCATACCACTGTAAATATTTTCCAGGACCAATATCTAATTCACAACTCGTGTCGAGTAAATATTGTGCTTGAGCCTCGACAGCATCAAACTTTTGCAAGTCAGGTGGTAAATCTTGAATTTTGAGTTGCTGGAGAGTTGTTTTGAGCTTTTCTAATAACTCTGATGGTGTCAGAAATTGCTCTGGTTGATTTGTTTCTAGAACAACAAAATTATCCTGCTGATACATGAGTGGATCTGGCATTTTGAAGATTTAGTGAATTGTAGATAGGTTTTGATTTGTTCTGGCAAAGAAGATGAGTACTGATTGGATATAAAAAATTACACAACAATTTTATTTTGTTTGTAAACATTTTATCTGCTTGCTTTTTTATCCTCTGCGTTTTCTCTTGCCTCTGTAGTGAATTATTACTTTGTGAACAAAAAATATCAGAAAATGCTGTATGTTTGCGTGTTTATTGTGATATTTTTATAAAGTTTATTTATTAAATATATTAATCTTATTTCAGCAATTATCTTACTTAACATTTATATAATTTAAATTACTTAATTCTTATTTTTAAAATCTAACCAAGTACATTAAAATAATAAAAATAATAATTTTTACTGATTGATTACTGCTGACTAACTAGAGAATAAAGCTTTGCAGATAATTTAATATCGCAATCCTAAATGATTTGTAAGAAAATTCGCCCCCTCGCTAATGCCGTCCCCGGATGCTTTGGGGAGACTACAGGGGGATTACAACTATCTCAAATTCTCATAAATTATTTCCGACTGGTATACCAATCTTATGTAATTATACTAAACCCATGCAATCCTTGACGAATAGACTAAATGGGTTTTAGTCAAGTGATATTAGTATTTACTATTAGCTGTATTCTAAACGCAGCTTGGCAATTAGTTTGCCCTATCTGCCTAAGTTTTTAAACTAAGCACTAGATTAAATAATTGAGGTGTGAATTTGCAATTCTCAAAAAAATTGCAATTTGACTTTAATAATGGGGAAATATAACACTAACATTTCCTCCCATAACCATAGTGGAATAAAAAGGTAGCAATTGTCTTGGTGTTCCAATTATAGATTATATATGCAACTTAGTTATCTACCGCTTGCTTGGCTCAATAATATTGAGCAGTCTATTCTCAAAAAACAGTTGATTATCAAGCCAAACAGACCCTTGCCACAAATACTGGCATCGATCAAAACAGCGATCGCCCCCATACGATTGAGTTGTCGAGCCTTTTTCAGGATAGTCCCGCAAGTAGAATGTAACTCATGTCAGGCATAAGCCCATTTCCTCTTTCTAAGCAACCACCACTGATTCTGGTGGCTGATGACGACAAGACCATTCGAGTTTTGTTGCGTAAAGCTATGGAACAAGAAGGTTACCGAGTGGTCGAGGTCAATGATGGTAAGCAATGTTTAGATGCTTACGAGACTATTAAACCCGATATAGTTTTGCTGGATGCTGTAATGCCCGTGATGGATGGCTTTACTTGCTGTAAGCAGTTGCTCCAGATTGCCAGAAATAATTTGATGTCAGCACTTGCAACTTTTGATACTGATTCTGTGCTTGGCAATACTGTGATATCCAAGATATGGGAACGGACTCCTATTTTGATGATCACATGCTTGGACGATGAAGAATCCGTAGACCGTGCTTTTGACGCGGGGGCAACTGATTATGTTACTAAGCCAATTCACTGGCCTGTGTTGCGCCAACGCTTGCGGCGACTGCTACAGCAAGCGCAGGTATACAAACAGCTAGAGGCGGCAAACCAAGCTTTGCAGCACCTCGCCAACGTCGATGGCTTAACTGAGTTACCGAATCGTCGTCGCTTTGACGATTATTTAAATACTCAGTGGATTAATTTAGCACAGGAGGGATGTCCCCTGTCACTGATTTTGTGTGATATAGACTATTTTAAATTTTATAACGATAAATATGGTCATCCTGCTGGGGATGTCTGTTTACAAAAGGTGGGTGCTATCTTAAGCCAAAAGGCGCAAAAACATCAGGATTTAGTAGCGCGTTATGGTGGCGAAGAATTTGCTGTGATTATGCCATATACCCATGCATCTGGTGCGGTTCACGTTGCCGCAGCGATGCAAGCAGCAGTTAGAGATTTGCAAATTGTTCATGACGGTTCTGCGGTGAGTCAGTATGTCACCCTCAGTATGGGACTAGCCACTGTTGTCCCCACTTGGGAATCCTCTCCTTTAGATTTGATTGTGCGGGCTGATAAAGCACTCTACCAAGCAAAAGCCGGGGGACGCGATCGCTTTGTCTCAAGTACTTAGTTGTCATTGGGCATTGGGCATTAGGCATTAGGCATTGGGCATTGGTTATTATCCGTCACTCCCTCACTCCCTCATCTCCCTCATCCCCCTCATCTCCCCCATGCCCCATGCCCAATTACTTAAGAAGGATAAACCGGCAGTGTGAAGTGGAACCATGCTCCGTTATTAGGGGCAGAGTCTACCCAAATTTGACCATAATGCGCCCGGATGATGCGTTGGCATAAACAAAGGCCAATGCCGTAACCTTCTGTACCTTCATCCCGTTCCAGGCGGAAGTGATTTTCAAAGATGCGATCGCGATTCTCTACGGGAATACCAGGCCCGGTATCGCCAATACTGAATTGAACTTTTTGGGTAGTACGGTGTAATCCAGTAATACTAATCTTGCCACCTTCTGGCGTATATTTGATGGCATTATCCAACAGATTGACTAGCACTTGCCGGATGCGTTCTGGGTCAGCATATACGTATGGCAAGTCTTTGGGAATATCTGTTTCTAGCTCTTGGGATTTGGCGGTGTAGCGATCGCGCAATTCTTCTAATATACCGAAACACAGTTTACCTAGCTCTATCTTTTGTGGTAGTATAGGTATTTCTGTGTCTTTGCCACGACCTACTTGTAGAAGGTCGGCAATCATCCGGTCAATAATTTTAGTTTGACTGCGGGCTTGTTTTAATAAATGCGCCGTCATCGAAGGTTTGAGGCGCTGGAATTCGCCTGTTTCTACATTGTAGTTAGATTGAAGAGTTTCTATGGCGATCGCCGCAGCAGTTAGGGGATTGCGGAGGTCGTGGGCTAGCATAGCAATCACCCTGTCTTTAAACTGTAGCTGCTCTTGAAGGTTTTCTTTTTCCTGTTTCAAGCGAAAAATTTCGTCTGAGAGGCGGATGAGTTCAGCAGAAACAGCGACCGAACGGATTGTAGATTTGGGTGATGCTGGGCGACCATTGTCGTCTATACGTTCTTGTAAGTCTTCCTGTAATTTTAAGTAGGCGTCTACGGCGGTTTGCCAGCGAGGCCACCAGTTTTTCAATTGCGCTACTATATTACTCCCAGCTAAAATCTGCCGTGGTTCCGGATGGATTTTGATTAAAGCTGGTGTTGCGACTAATTTAAAGTGTTCGGCCAAGTAAGGTTGTTGTCCAACATCGATGATTTGCAGTTCAAAACTATATTCAGCCTGCAATTCTTTTAAATAAGCACGTATTCGCTGCACTTGTTGCCGGGACTTTGGGCGTCCATCGACAAAAAGTAGCAGCTGGAGTGGAGCCTCAGAATAAATAGGCTGATCCTGGGAAACTTGCATGTAATCGTGTTTCAGCACTGGTAACAACCCGGCGACGCTTTACAGAAAGTAAAATGGACTTATGGTTGTCGATGGTCGTTCGTTTTTCTTCAATTTAATATCTATTTTAGATTTTTCATACTCATATTAGATGTGCGTTTTTGACATAGGATATTTCTTTTTGAGGCTTTTACCTTCTTTTGACTGACTTCATCTCCAGGAAACACTCAAGTCTCTTGAATATAAGTCTTAATTTGCCCTAAATCAAAATTTTTCACTACGGTCAGCATGTGAAAACTTTAATACTATGTCAAATCAGCTAGTACAGCAGTATGTGAATATGAATAGTCGCTTTGAACAAGGGAACACTGAATCAAACGTAGATGCTAATTGTATCCGATCTATCAGGTAGCTGTTAACTATTTAGACCAAGTGTGTAGAGTTTTTTTCAACCGCCAGTGCATTCTTTTGAAGTGTCTTTTGTGCCTCTATCCGATCGTTAGTAGGATTGGAAAACAGTCATAGATAATTACTGCCTGGATAAATTGCGAAGGGCACGGTGTTGGGGTCTTACTCAAAGAACCGCTGCTATTCCAGAAGAATAGGGTATTGGTTGCTTTGGGGAAAGCTTTGGATAACATACGAGCGATCGCACTTTGAGAGGAAGCACTCACAGATGCAGAGGTTGCCAAGAAACTCTTGACTACAGTATTAAGTAGCACTTTCCGTAGAGAATCATTGATAGATACCAAGGAAACTGCTGCAACACTTAACTAGCAATTTTAGATTTTAGATTGTCGATAGCAGAGCGTTAGCAAGTCACCGAGCGTCTTTTAGATTTTTTTAGCACCCCTAGTATTAAGCAAGCTAAATGTCTCACCCTTAGTGGCTCAAATAAATCCAAAATCCTCAGCAACCGAGTAACCTCGTGGTCTGTTTCAATCCAAAATCCAAAATCACTGAACAGCTTTGGATGACCCCTACCATCAAGAACTAAAAACTTACGCTAAGTTCCTGGAATTGCTTAACACTGGCATTTTTCACACATTTCATTATCCAGCTTACCATCGTCAGATGAATAATCTTCAGAATCGATTTTAAGCCAGCGTTAGCCAATTTCCTTAATTCCCCTTTTTTGATGAGGCTAAGGGGGCTTTACTCATAGTCTATCACTGAACTGGCTTGGCGATCGCATGAAGCTAGTGTATTTGAGCGTCGCTTCAAGCTTTTGGTCGCTAAACTGTATATTTGACGAATTATCAATCAATTATCTGGTCTGGCACTTGAAAATCTCCAGAACCATCCGAAAAATTGAGCATTAAAAGCATAAAACTTTTGTATGGTAACCATTCTGGGTTTATTTGTATTTTTTTTCGGAAAAATGTTACTTTCGCATAACTTTAGGGAAATCTATAAATAAGCATGGGAATTATCAAAACCTAATGGCTGTAAAACGAAGACAACACGGTAGCTTCTGCTACCGTTTACTAATTTTTTGAGACATCTTCATAGCGCTAGGCGCGGTATTGGGGATTGGGGACTAGGGACTGGGGATTAGGGAAGAGTTTTTCCAGTACCGATACCCAATCCCCAATTGCCCAATCCCCAGTACCCAATCCCCATTCCCCAGTCCCATTTAATGAACAGTTTGCGCTAGGGTAGGAGCTGAAACTCAATTTGTGATTTCCTGTGCTTCCTGCTAAACGTCCAGCTGTATTTCTGAGTTTGGCTGTTTTATTCACTTCGTTAACAGCCTGTGCTAACACTCCAGTGGCCAAAAACCTTGAGGAGTCTTTGGCGGCAGATCCTAGACTGCAAAACAATCAGGTTGTCTTTGGAGAATCCCAGAACAACCAACCACAAGCACAGCAAAATGAATCAAAAGTTCAGTTACCAGCTGATTTCCCTAAAGATATTCCACAATATTCCAATGCCAAACTACAGGAAGTTACGCCTGCTAGTGATTCAGAAAACAGAGTTTCGACTCGTTGGTTGAGTTCTGACCCTAGCAACTTGATTGCTAGCTTTTATCGTAGTCAGTTGCAAACAAATAACTGGCAAATTTTGCAACAGCCAACAGATGATGGAGTCGGTGTCTTTGAGGCACGTCGTGATGATTTGCTATTGAAAGTTTCCATTCAGCCTCAATCAGTTACCAAGGCCACACCCAATCAACCCCAAACAGCCACTGAATTACTGATTGAGTATGTACCAAATAATAGTACTGCAACAGCACAACCTACTCCGACTACAAATCCTAACAAAACTAATAACGACCTTCCCCAACCAGCAGATCCCCAGTTCATTGGCCCTGTGCCACCTGCAAACTCGACACCACAGCCACCAATCACGGCTAATAACCAAACAACTCCTACAGCCACACCTGAATCTCAGACATTCAACGATCTCAATAAAGCACCACAAGAATGGCGACAACACATTGAAGAATTGGCTACTTTAGGTGTTTTGTCCATACAACCAAAGACAACTAAGAGCAATTCTGCTGCCACAACTAACCAATTTGAACCCGGTAAAATCGTTACACGTCGGGAATACGCTCGTTGGCTAATTGCTGCTAATAATGCTATGTATGCCAGCAATCCAGCTAAACAAATTCGCTTGGCACCAGAAAGCACTCAACCAGCTTTTAGTGATGTGTCTTCAAAAGATCCTGATTTTCCAGCAATTCAGGGATTAGCGGAGGCTGGATTAATTCCCAGTCCTTTGTCTGGAGATTCTACAGCTGTTTTGTTTCGTCCTGACGCTCCCCTAACGCGGGAAGTGTTGTTGCTGTGGAAATTACCTTTGGATACTCGCCAAGCTTTACCCTCTGCTAACTTTGAAGCAGTCAAACAAACCTGGGGTTTCCAAGACGCAGCCCGAATTGATTCTAAGGCTTTAAGAGCAGTATTGGCTGATTTTCAGAATGGTGAACAATCGAACATTCGGCGTGTGTTTGGCTATACGACCTTGTTTCAACCCAAAAAACCAGTAACTCGCGCGGAAGCTGCTACAGCTTTGTGGTACTTCGGAACTCAAGGTGAGGGTGTCTCAGCGGCTGATGCTTTGAAGTTAAAGCAAAGTTAAAGTTGTTTCGTATTAGGCTTTTTATGAAAAAAGTAAAGGTTCAAAACCTCGCTCCTAGTGGGCGAAAAAATCCTTGTATCGCAAGGTAGGTTGAAACCCCACCCCTAGTGGGTGACTTAGTTTAATCCCCCTGCTCCCCCTGCTTCCCCTGCTCCCCCTGCTCTCTTCATCTCGGCTAGGTATATGTAACCCAGTCAACAACAAGTTTCTCATCTGGGAGCAGTACCACCCAACCACCGCAGGTCATCAGGTGATAGCGGACACTGCACTGGCGGCGATTGAGGCTAAGTCTGTTCCTGAACCTTCGACAGAGTTGGGGACATTGTTGGCAATTGCTACTTTCGGTGCAGTAGGAATACTCAAGCGCCAGCAAAAAAGTTCGGCACTTACGACTGCGGGTCTGGTTTTTAGCGCACAATCGTCTCATACAGTTGTTGACGAGTAATATTATTAATGTGGGATTACGATCGCTTATTTGAAATAATTGCAGAGTTGGTGATGCATCATTCTCCTAGTGGTGCAGAAGCCGAAATTAATCAGTTGTTGATGCAACGATTTACGGCACTGGGTGTAGAAGTCTGGTGCGATCGCGCCGACAACATTATTGCAAAAATCCCCGGCCGAAGTCCAGACCGAGCGATGTCTAACGACAAGCCGCTTCGCGCCTACGCCATCACAGCCCATAAAGATGAAATTGGGGCGATGGTCAAAAGTCTCGGCGATGAAGGTCGCGTTGAAGTCCGCAAACTCGGCGGTTCTTTCCCGTGGATTTACGGTGAAGGCGTGGTAGATTTACTGGGAGACAACGAAACTATCAGCGGGATTCTCAGCTTTGGTTCCCGCCACGTTTCCCACGAATCTCCGCAAAAAGTCCAGCAAGAAGATATTAGTGTCAAGTGGGAAAATGCCTGGATTGAAACGAAACGCACGACGGCTGAACTAGAAGCAGTTGGAATTCGACCCGGAACGCGAATGGTAATTGGCAAACATCGCAAATTGCCAATTAGATTAAAAAATCATATTGCCAGTTACACGTTAGATAATAAAGCCTCTGTTGCCATTTTGCTAGCTTTAGCTGAAAACCTGAAACAGCCCGCTGTTGATGTTTATTTAGTGGCTTCAGCAAAAGAAGAAGTCGGAGCAATTGGCGCATTATTTTTTACTCAAAATCAGCGTTTAGATGCCTTGATTGCTTTAGAAATTTGTCCCTTATCTGAGGAATATCCTGTTAAAGATGGCGAAATTCCTGTACTTTTATCTCAAGATGCGTATGGGATATATGATGAGGGATTAAATGGACAAATACGCCGTTGCGCCAAGCAGTTGGAGATGCCAATACAGTTTACAACTCTCAGTGGATTTGGTAGTGATGCTTCAATTGCGATGAAATTTGGACATGTTGGACGTGCTGCTTGTTTAGCATTTCCTACTCAAAATACCCACGGTTATGAAATTGCTCATTTAGGAGCGATCGCTAATTGTATTGATTTATTAAAAGCTTTCTGCGAAACTGAGTTTGAGTGATAATTACAGGCTTTCATTTGAAGGAGCGATCGCATATCAACCCAAAATAGCGTAAATTTTTCTGGTTGTCGAAAATGGGCGTAGGCGTAGCCCGTCGTAGACATCGCATAGCAAAATTGTCCCTACTTTTGATGTGGTATGAGCGGCGATGTCAAATAGCCCGTCACAGACATCGCCATATCTCTAGATTAGGGATTAGATGTATAATCCCTGAATGCTTCATATATTTATTTACGGGTTAAAACTATTAAATGATTACCGTTACACCAGAGGAAATTACTCAGTTTCGCAACCAGTTGGTCGATAGTCCAGAGACTGCTTTAGCGGCTTTGGATGCTATAGAAGAGTGTCAAGGCTATTTAGATGATGCTGTTCCACTGTTGGTTATGCGGGAAACTGCACAGGAAGCAGATAGATCGTTAAATGATTTGCTAGAAAGATGTCGCCAATTCCTCTGTCAAGAGGAAGTCAGAGAGTTTTTAGAATCAGGATTAATTGCTCCAATTATAGAACCATTGGCAGTTAGTACAGGTATTCCTTTGGGTACTGCCACTGCACTTAGTATATTGGTGTTTAAACTGGGGGCGAAAAAGTTTTGTCAAGTCCCTGAATCTGGTGCTTAACGTCCAGATGCTGTAAATCCAGCCCAGTAGTAAGGATTTGCAAAAGGTAGGGGTTGACGTTGCTTGATTCGTTCCAAAGATTCTTGAAACCTGATACGTTGTCCTACTCTGAGTTGAGCCAGGACTTTTTCAATTTGGAGTTTGTGTTCTTCTAAAAATCTGTCTAATCCTTCAATAGTCAGATTTCGTAGCCATATTTGAGCTTGCTTAAGAGCTATGGCAATATCTCCTGCTTCTAGGTTATCAAGTGTGAATAAATTTTCGTAGAATTTAATCATTAAAAAACTGGTAGACAAGTCATCTACTTTCCACAGTGAACTAACGACACTGGGACTACCAGCTAACAGAAAACCGCTAGGTAAACCAATGTATTCGTCACTGGTATTTTGAAAATCAATCAATCCAGTTTCGCAGGCGGAAAGGGTGACGAGGCGACATTTTTCTAATTTGAGAGTGAATATTTTATCTAAAGTCAGGCATTTTTCTAAATCGTAGGTTTCCCCTCCTCGTAAATTCAGGTAACGTTTGGAGTCGGATTTTGTTGGAGTGTCTGCGATGAATGCTTCTGCCAAAATTAAGGCTGAATTACCGGGGTTTGTTAAGTTAAAAGACCCGTGACAGCTAAAGTGGGTGCAGTGGTAAGTGTTTAAGTCAGTATTATTAATTGCTGTAAGTGTGGCTGCTGTTTTTTTCAAAACGTTGGAAGTATTAAAGTAGCTTTGAATAACTTGTACTTCTAAATCGGTGTAATTCAGGTCTTCTGTAGGGTTTTGAATTGCAAATAGAGATTGAAAATCAGGACGTTTGCGCTGTTGTACTTGTTGCAGTAGTTGACAACTGGGTGCATAGCTGACACCACCAGCAAATAAATCTAGAAGACAAGACGAATTTTCAGAATTTTGATTTATTGGTAGTGCATGAAGGGGGAATAAGTGCAGGAATCGATGGGGAATTAGGATGAGTTTATCGCAGTGCTTTGGTATCTGGGTTAGTATTTCATCAATGTGCAGAATTGAGGCTAATTGTTTAAGTTCTTCCCCTAAGTTATTTCGCCATTGGCCTTTTTGACCGTAGTAATTCTGCAAATATTGATTTACCCAATCATACAAAGCTTGTTGGTCTTCTGGTTGGGATTGCCAAACATTTACCTCTCCTTGTTTTGTGACAATAAACGCAAGAATTTTATCGTTGAGAATATACCACTCGATAATGGCTGTATGCTCATCTAAAGAACCTTGGAAGGAGTCGAATTTGAAACCATAACCAACAGGTAAGTATTGGTTTTGCAATTCATTACGCTGGTTTCGCAACTGTTGGAGATGTTGTGCTAGGTCTTTTGGATTTTCAGCTTTGCCATTTTGGATTTGATATTGTCCTACGGCTATTTCATCCCTATATTTTTCTAATTGAGTGAATACTTCTGGAGGGAAGATAGTTTTAGAGTCGCGTTCAAGGATCTGTTCAACTAAATTGCGGGTTTTACTACGTTCAACATATTCAATTGCCTCGGTAATCTTATTTAATTCCCTGCAAACCTCTACCATGCGCCTATAAAGTTTGTTCCATTCTTCTGCTTGTTTGCGTTTGCTTTCATCGCCAGAAATAATTTCTCCTCGTAATGATTCGACTATTCGGATGGCAGAATTAAAGGTGGTATAGGCTTTAGTTAACTGTTGTGCTTCTTGATAGAGAATACCAATATTACATAAAGTTAATACATGATTGTGTGGAAAGCTGGTACAGGTGAATACTTCTAATGCATTGGTACAGAATTCGATGGCTTTTTCAAAATTTTCTCTTCTATCCTCCTGTATTTTTTGACGGTAAGCGTTCCCTAAATTATTCTGCGTCATCGCCCATAGTTCTGGAAAATCATCGCGGCTAAATACTTCCAATACAACAGAAAAGGTAGCGATCGCATTTTCGATATCTTCTTCTCTATCTTCCTGTAATCTGTCAAGGTAAGCATTTCCCAAATTATTTTGCGTTATTGCCCATTGTTGTGGAAATTCAAAGCGGGTGTATACTTTTAAAGCGGCAGTATAAGCAATGATCGCATTTTCGATATTTTCTTCTCTATCTTTCCCTTGTCTTTCAAGGTAAGCATTTCCCAAATTATTTTGCGTTACTGCCCATTGTTGTGGAAATTGAGAATAAGTTATGACTTCTAATACTTTAGTACAAGCTTTTATAGCACATTCAATATTTTCAACCGGGTTTCCTTTAACTCTATATAAATAAGCATTTCCTAAATTATTTAGCGTTTTTGCCCATTCTTGTGGAAATTTAGAGTAGGTTATTATTTCTAACGAGCTGGTAAAAGTTTTAATAGCGTATTCCCGATTTTCTACTCTATCGCCCTGTATTCTCTGAGAGAAAGCAATGCCCAAATTATTTTGTATCATTGCCCATTTTAGTGGAAGCGCAGTGTGGGTAAAGATATTTAGGACTATTTCATAGCCAGCAATTGCAATTTCTATGTGACTGGCTTTGTCTCCCAAGGGTAACTCTCGAATCAGAGTACTCAAATCATTAATATCTGACGCGATAGATTTGCTTTCATCTGGTTCTGCTTGTGTCAGTTTATTTTGTGCCCAAGCTCGGAATACTTTTGGAGAAATATTATCGATTTTTTTGATATTTGCTATAAGTATTCGGAAAACTACTTGCACGTTATCTCTACTATCTGCTGTTACTTTCAGTACTTGCTCTAAAAAATTTAAGTATTCTTTTTCTATGGCAGTCGATGATAATTTAGTATAAACCCCAAGTTGCTGCCCTGCTATATTCATTAAACGATTAGCTAGGTCTAATTCGCTCTGCTTTAGCAAATAACTTGCTCTTTTTAGCATCTTTTGTACTAAGCTATCATCCAGTAAATTTTGATTTGCTACTAAAATATCTAGGATTTCATCGTGACTACGGCAATTCAACAGGCTTTGAATGAGGTTGAAATAGGCTTGCTGACGCTGTTCATTCATGGGTAATAGTGTGAAATGCAACTAGCTCATCAGAAAAATTTAACACCAACGCCTTAAATTACGGAAAAGTGTAAAATTTCATCACAGATGATGTGTTTCTGACAATGAAAGAACCTCGTGGATGAGTGTTTTTTACTTGTGAACAGACAATATACTGATTTTGCGATCGCTTGATTTCCAAAAGATGCGATCGCGTTTTGCTAAGAAGCTTTTGAGTAAATATTAAGCAATACCCCCCGATATAAATTGTCATCTAATCGAGGGGGAAGTTCCGGTGTAATATTGAATTTTAAATTGTTACACTGCTCTGTGTTCGTCGCAGTTTTTGATGTAACGACGTAAAACAGAGTTGATTAAGGTTTTATATTCTCCGCTTTGAGCTTGAAACCACTCTAGTATATCTGGCTCAATCTGTACCAATTGCTGTGCTTGAGGTGCGGGAACTCGGAGAGTAGCTTTCTGAAAAAAATCTTGTGTCAATGGTGGAATGTCAGAGTAGTCAATTTCTTCATCGTTCATTGACTCCAATGCTGTCCAGTTAGTACGAGAGGTATTTCTCAAGTTTTTGTCGCTCATACCGATTTGCCCTTCGTGCTGAAATGATCCGAATCACATTATCGAAACAGAATTCAGGAGCCAGAATTCAGAATGAATTTTGTGCGACTGGTGGATGAATCCAGGGGTTTAAGACCCCCACTAAATATGCATATTTAGTGGTCTTAAATCAGTGGCGGTTCTGAATCCACCACTGATTCATTCTGACTCCTGAATTCTGACTTCTGAATTCTTCTTCAATTTTGCGTTCTATCCAACACTACAACGGCTACACCGTTGCCGAGGAAACCTATACCGAACCAACGGTCTTCTCCGTAATCAAAACGATCATCTAACTCAATTAGCATTGGACTTTCAAACATCTCAGGAATATCGGCGAAACCAATCTCATGTTTGCGAAGATTCTCTAAATTTTTCGCCTCATCCCACTCAAACTGCATGAAAATTTAGACACGCTAATTGAACCATCTCTATTATCCTGCATAATATCCCAATACGCTCGGTGTTAGAGATAAAAACTTACGGGGAAGCAAGCTACGCGCAGCCCCTCGTAAAGAAGTGCGGGCTACGCCAATGCATTTATCGATTTGGCGATCGCATTTGTTATTTCGGAGTTCGCAATTGTTATTTTGGGGTTCGCAATTGTTATTTCGGAGTTTGCAATTGTTATTTCGGGGTTCGCAATTGTTATTTCGGGGTACGCATCTGAGTTAGGACAGTATGTAGACAGACTATTGGTTAAAGAAATTATTGCGATGCCTTCTCTACGAGACGCTACGCGAACAGCGAGCTTCGCTAACGTACAAACCTATAAAGCTGGCAGCATCGCTTTGCCTAAGCTAGGGGATATGCGAGATATTCTCCAAAGTCAAATTCAAGGCTCTATATATAATAAATAAATTGTTGCTTTTCAGAAAGATGGCAATAATTTGTCACCAATACATACGGAAGCGAATTACTAAGTTTGATAACAATAATTTGTCAGCGACGACAGATAATTAATCACTGTAGATGATTTATGTCAAACTTTAGTATTGAGCAATACTTTTATCAAAGCCGATGATGGGATTTGAACCCACGGCCTGCTGATTACGAATCAGCTGCTCTACCACTGAGCCACATCGGCGTACACAATCGATTAGTATAGCATAATTTATTTATGGTAAATCCAAATCCCAAAAATCGCCTCAACCCTGAACAATATGCCCGTCTGAAAGCAGAAGTGGCAGCCCCTTATCGCGGCTTACGACAATTTATCTATATTGCTTTTGGTGCCTCTGGCTTAATTGGGGCATTCATCTTTTTTTTCAGAGTGCTTGCGGGACGGGATGTTGAAAGCGCTTTGCCTAATTTGACTCTCCAAATAGGAATCGTTACCCTGATGGTCTTTCTCTGGCGCTGGGAGCAGCGTCGGCAAGAAAGCCGCAAATCTGGTAAAAATACCAATTCCTGAATAAATTTGAATTGTTAATTTTTTTGTGCTTTTCTTTGACATACGTTCATATTTTTAAAAGATATTTTTTTTTGATAAAAATTAAAATTTCAAGAAAGAAAAAATAAAAAAAATATTACGAAATCTCAAAAAGCAAAAATTTCTGAGAAACTAGAAATCGTTGAAACGGGGTCAGCCAATATAAAGACCCTGACCATAAACCCAATCACATTCAAATGGGGTCAACTATATTTAAAGACCCCAAATTTTATGATTCAACATACCGAAATTTAATAAAATTCACAATATTGGAAGCGCCAGACTAATGATTTATTAGTCTGGCGCTTTCAATTAATCAATTAAGCCTTGATTGCTATGGACTCAAAAACTAGGACTCCTTATTGAACTGTTACCAAATAGGATGAAGGAATTGGTTGGGCACGTCCAGCATTGACGAGTGCTTGGTAAACAAAGGCAGCAATTTCGGCTCTAGTTGCCTGACGATTAGGATTGAGTTGTTTAGCTGTGGGATAGTTGATTACTAGTTGTCGTACTGTTGCAGCAGCAACAGGAGCGATCGCATAATCAGGAATCTGGCCAGCATCGGTGTAAAAGGAAAGGACGCTCTGATTGTTGGCAGTTAAGCCCAAACCATTGGCTAAAGCTACCAAAGCTTGTACTCTGGGAATTTGCTGCTGTGGCTTAAAAGTACCATCAGGATAACCAGAAACAAATTGGCTTTGGTAAGCAGATTGAATTGCAGCGTAAGCCCAGAAATTGCTTGCTACATCCTTAAACTGAATACCTGCGCGTTTGACTGGTGGTGTCAAAGCTTTAGTGATAATGGTGGCAAATTGAGCGCGTGTCACAGGTTCATTGGGTTTAAAAGTGCCATCAGGGAACCCAGCAATAATATTTTGGGAAGCTAAGGCTTCGATGTAGACTTTTGCCCAGTAATTTGCTGCCACATCTTTAAAGGCGACAGCCCCTCCAGGTGGTATCTCAACAGTTGCGGCAACAAAATCTACTGAACCAAAAATTCGTTTTTGGTCTATATCATTCCCAACAGCGAGAATTGTACCAGTTTTAGTAGCATTGTTTACATCATAACGAGTGTTATTGCGAATCAGATTGCCACCAGGATTTTCATTGGTACCAAGGTCAGGTAAAGCACTAACAGTCGCTACTATACCATCCCGCTTATTGTTTTGAATGACATTCTTACGCAATACGGGCTTAGCTGACTCTGAAATAAAAAGACCGTCTTGGTTTTCGATGATTTGGTTTTCTACAACTAGGGGTGTAGAAGTGCCACCGATCGCTATACCAAAACCAGTATCCTGAAATAAGTTATTCCGGATTTCTCCTTGGGCAGATTTAGCAATTGAAACTCCATTGCCTTTATTTTGCACAAAGATGTTACTTTCGATTTTGGGGTTCCCTGTACCAGTGACAAAAACACCCTCTCTGATGCTGTTAGTAAAAGTATTGTTTTTGATGATGGGATTCGTTGACTCTACCCACACAGCCGTACCCCGGCTATTTGGGTTGGTAACAGTAACGCCCGTAATAGTCGTATTTTGGTCGGCAAGGATGGTAATGTCCTGTCTGGCAAAGGTGCGACTAGTGTAGAAACCTCCACCTGAAATTAATATCGCCTGACCTCTAGTAGATTCATCACCCCGCAGTGTCACCCCTGGTTTCAGCAAGATGGGAAAGGTTTCCCCACTTTCTTGGCTATAGTTCCCAGGTGCGAGTTGAATTACTGCGCCTGATTGGGCTTGACTTAGAGCGAAACTTATGCTCTTGTAAGGTGCGTTAGCTGTTACACCAGCACCAGCGCTATCTGCACCAGTTGCGGGATTAACGTAAATTACTGTTGCAGTGGTGGGAACTTGCGCTGTGAGAGTTGAGGCGATGTCTTTTGGGTGAGTAGCACCAGCATTTACCTCACCAGGTAGTACTATTGACCCACCAGAAACAACTAACAAAGCCGTTAGTCCGGCTGCCATCCGTACAGTATATCTGAGATGATTGCTAGAAAGAAG
Organism: Nostoc sp. FACHB-973; assembly: GCF_014698115.1. Taxonomy (GTDB): domain Bacteria; phylum Cyanobacteriota; class Cyanobacteriia; order Cyanobacteriales; family Nostocaceae; genus Nostoc; species Nostoc muscorum. The sequence goes on along the minus strand of NZ_JACJSJ010000066.1, from coordinate 26,934 downwards.
GCGAAAATTTTTCGCTCCAGAAGTGTGAAAACCCCGATATTTCATTTTTAAGTCTGTGATGTGCTGAATTACGCTATGTCGAACAAGGTTAAAGTTAGCAGTCTTGTAAGCTGCTGTAAAACCCATGCAAAACTATACTGGATGATTAGCACTTATTCAGATAAATTCCTGAGATAAATCACAGAACTTATACATAAGTTATATACTTTAATTCAGAAAATTTTACTAGTACACGACTACGTAAATCCATCTACCATCTCAATTAACCAGACAAGGACTTCAATTCCTTCAGGACTTATATCAGTCTGGCTGTTGAGACGGGGACGCGGGGACATGAACACGCAAAGAGAACTTCCAAATAATAAATTATCCCAAATTATTTTGAAATTTTTAGGGTAGCACAGCTGTGCTACCCTACGTTTGCGGAGCGTCCCGCAGGGATGGGATATTTTTTTAATTGGAAGTTCCTAAAGCCGGATATAGCAACTAATTGTGCTGGGATCTGATCACAGAAAAAGCAAACCTGTCAAGATGCCAGGTTTCACTGATGTAAATTATACAAAATAATCCCACCATTGAGTTTGAAGTTGATGGCGATCGCTTGGAAAATGCCTACTACCAAGTTCCTCAACTAGAAGATTTACTTGGTATTTAATAAGCTAAAGTTTCTAAAGTTTCTCGTAAATACCGTTGTACCTGCTGTTCTAAGCGAAGTCCGTGTAATTGAACATCCCGTTCTAATTGCCAGCGTTGAAAACCAGAACTAGTCGATATCGCACATTTGAGACTATACCAAATTTCACTATCCGCAGAAAATTGGCGATCGCTATAAGCTGGAATTTGAGCCATAATTCCTCATTCCTCTGTTATTAGTTATTTGGGCATGGGGTATGGGGCATGGGGCATTGGGCATTAGTCATTGGTTATTAATTGATCTCCCTCATCCCCCTCATCCTTCACTCCCCGTGTCTGCTCCTAGCCTCTTCAAATAAAATAATATTTACTCTGGGGGCTGCTGCGAATCTATGTTTCTTGCGAATACAGATTCAAATAACCGGGGCAACATTTGATTAACCCGCACGCCTAAAATTGTAAAATCTTGTTTAATCTTTTCTAAAGATAACGGTTCTATGGCAGCAAATTCTGTGTCATTAGTCACTAAAACTCGCATGGCACTAACGGGAATTTGTAAAAATAGATTACTTGCTAAAAAGGCTAAGGCCGCAAGTATTAGACCGAGGCTGCGCCATTGTGGTAAAAACTTAGCTGTATTTGCTACTAACGGGGCAATTTGATAGATATGCCACAGCGCCCAAACCGACAATACTGCTGTCACTAGGGCTAGGACACGATTTAACTTTGTATTAGTTAAACAAAGAATTTTTCGCTGCCGCTCAGTCAAATTTTCTGGCTTTAGAGCTATTCCCAAAAGACCAAAGATGTAAAAAGGGCGACGCAACTGCATCCATAGCAACGGCAAAACACCAATGGCGGCTACTAAGAATAGTTCCGCCCAGACGGGCAAAAACGGCTCGCCCACGGACAGGAACAATAAGCAGAGTATTGAGAAAACAGGCAACGTCGCTAATCCAGCGACGTGAATCCACAAAATTGGTTCAGAGCGAAATGAAGCCATATATTAAAGTTATTAGTTAAAAGTTAAGAGTTAGGAGTTAGGAGCTTTTAACTCATAACTCCTAACTCCTACCTTCTAACCATTTTACCCTCAGCACTATCTAGTTAAGGTGAGAGTACGGCGCTTGGTAACCATCTGATAGGCTTCGATGATATCACCTTCAGCCCAATCATTGAATTTATCAATGCCGACACCGCATTCATAACCAGCGTTGACCTCACGGGCGTCTTCTTTCATCCGTTTTAGGGAGTCAAGCACGCCTTCATAAATCACTTTACTGCCACGTCGCACCCGCACTTTGCAGTTGCGAACTAGCTTGCCAGATTGAACGTAACAACCGGCAACCGCACCACGGCCGACTGGGAAGACGGCGCGGACTTCGGTTTGACCCAAGGGTTCTTCCACCAACTCTGGTTCGAGAAGACCTTCCAAGGCATCTTGGATATCTTCCAGGAGTTTGTAGATGACGTTGTATTCCCGAACATCTACACCCGCTTCATCGGCGGCTTGTCTAGCGCCACTAGCAAAGGTGGTGTTGAAGCCAATTATTACAGCGTTACTGGCAGATGCTAAGTCGATATCTGTTTCGGTAATTTCCCCAGCAGTAGCCAATAACATCCGAATTTGGACTTCGTTTTGGGGGATTTGCTTGAGCGCTCCCACAATGGCTTCCACAGAACCTTGCACGTCTCCCTTCAAGATCAAGTTGAGTTCTTTCAACTCGCCTTCTTGTGCTTGAGCTGAGAGGGTTGTGAGGGTGACACGTCCTTGCAACAGGCGGGATAGGCGTTGTTTGTCGGCGCGATCGCTTGCTAAGCTTCTGGCTTCTTTTTCGTTCTCGAAGACCTCGAACTCGTCGCCTGCTGCTGGTACATCACTTAAGCCCAATACCTCAACTGCAAAGGATGGAGAGGCGGCTTCGACTCTTACGCCTCTGTCATTCACCATTGCTCGCACCTTACCAAAGGCGGAGCCGGCTACCAGCATATCTCCTACATGCAAGGTGCCATTCTGAATCAGCAGGGTAGCAACTGCTCCCTTGGCTTTATCCAGATGTGCTTCAATGACGGTACCTTTAGCAGAACGGTCTGGGTTGGCAGACAGTTCTCCTACCTCTGCTACCAAGAGAATCATCTCTAGGAGCGTGTCTAGGTTTTCACCTCTGATGGCACTCACCGGCACCATGATTGTGTCACCGCCCCATTCTTCTGCTGTCAGACCATACTGGGTGAGTTCTTGTTTCACCCGGTCTGGCTGTGCAGCTTCTTTGTCAATTTTGTTGATAGCAACGACAATTGGCACTCCTGCTGCTTGAGCATGGCTAATAGCTTCAATGGTTTGGGGACGAACGCCATCATCCGCAGCTACTACTAACACAGCAATATCTGTTACCCGCGCTCCTCGTGCCCGCATTGCTGTAAAGGCTTCGTGACCGGGAGTATCTAGGAAGACTATCTGCTGTGGTTTGTCCTCATGTACCACATCCACATGGTATGCACCTATGTGTTGGGTAATACCACCAGCTTCGCCAGCAGCTACTTTGGTTTTACGAATCGAGTCGAGCAGGGTTGTTTTACCGTGGTCTACGTGACCCATAATTGTCACCACTGGCGGACGCCGATGGAGATGTTCCAGGTCTTCGACGCTGACCATTTCCGTAACTTTCCGAGCTTCTGCTTCTGGTTCGGCGGTTTCAACTTCTATTTCTAGTTCTTTTCCTACCAGGGTAATTGTCGGAATATCCAGATTTTGGGTGATGCTCACTGCCATGCCTTTGAGGAACAGGATTTTTACAATCTCTGTATCGGCAACAATCAGGAGGTCAGCCAATTCTTGGACAGTCATTGGCCCTGTGACCACGACTTTTTCCGGACGATCGCGCTTGGTTTCAACTTCTTGGCGACGGTTTTGGTCGCGGTTGGAACTAGAAGATTTTTTACTTCTTGCTGTTGGAACTGTAGCCAGGGCTGCCGCTGGAGCTTGTGTGGGTCGAGTTGCTTTGGGTTTGGGCGGACGGGCAATGGAAAGGCTGACTTGGACGGTGGCTGGTGAGTCTAGATCGTCATCATCCAGCAAATCGTCTTCTTCAAAGTCGTCATCTAGAAGTATTGGTTTGACCCGCTTGCCTTTAACGCCGGCCTTACCCGCTTTTTCTTTAACTTCGTCAATGATTTCTTCTTCTACCCACTTTTTGCCGCCTTTGCTTGGCCGGGGTGGACTTGGGCGTTTCAAATCCAGAAGATCGGGGGCGATTGGCTCGTCACCTAATACTTCAGATTTCGCCGCTATTCCTGACAGATGTCTTGGTGGAGTAGCAATGGGCATTGCTGCTGCTACAGCTTCACCAGGACGTGCGGGTCGGGGTCTTTGCCCCTCTCCTATTGGTGATGGGCCTGATGGTCTATTTCCTCTTTGCTCCGGTTTTCCGGGTGATAGGGTGGGACGAGGCTGCCTTTGTGGTGCAGCTGGGGCGGTCTGGTCGGTTGGCAGCTTAGCAACTTTGGGCTTAACTTGCTGGTCGCGATCGCCTTCTGTGGTCCGTGGACGTTCGCGTTTGAGAATCGGTTTGTCTGCCGGAGATTGCTGCTCAGACACCTGGGGTTCTTCCGCCGCAGGTCTTGCCGGTGGCGCAACTAATTGCGGTTTTTGAGGTTTTTCCGGTTTCGGTCTGGGTGGAACTACTTTTTCTGGCTTTTGGGCAACTGTTTTTTCCTGTGGCTGGTTTTGACTAGGCGTTTGTTCCAAGTCTTTTACAGGAGGTTGCTCTGGGGTCTCAGATTGATTCCGGGGTACAGGTCGGGTTGGTGCCGTCGGCTTCATGGGTGAGACTGGTGTAGCGAAAGGCCGTGGAGGTGAGGGAGGATTAGCTTCAGACAAAGCAACTTGGGTATTGGTAGCAACTGACGCCTCTGAGGCGTTGGAAGTAGAGTTTCTCAATATTTTGGGTTTGCGTATTTCCAAAATTTGCTGTTTGTGGGGTGCAGCAGGTCGGTTACGTCCGCCGTTTGATTGGGAATTTGGTTTGTGGCTGGTTGTACCTAGTTCCTTTTTCGGCGTCACATTTGTGGCTGCGAGTTTTTCCGCAGCCGCGCGAATGTGTTCTGCCTCGGATTCTGAAATCGTGCTGCTATGGCTTTTGACCGCGATGCTGAGCTGGTCGCAAATTGCTAGTAGCTCTTTGTTATCCAAATTCAATTCCTTTGATAATTCATAAATTCTAACTTTGCCGTTGTTCATCCACTCTTCCCCTTTAATTTACAGTTTTAGCGGATGGCTGCCTGGGAGTGCGACATCTCCATCCTTGGATTACTGTTTTTAGGTTGCCCTTGGTGATTTTGCCGGTGCCTCCAATCAGGAAAGAGAGATGTTTCGGTTTAATAATGGCATCCCCACCAGGAATGATGGTTGAGAGACGCCCATAAAAATTTTTTGAATAAAAGATTTTTATGGGAACCGTTGACGCCGAACTGCGCCTGAGCGCTACCAGGTTGCCATTTTGTAGTTTTTTGTTTTGCTGATTCTGAGTCTTCCACAACACAATCGATTACATTTTGTTCTGGGAGTACTGCCCCGCCCCTCTTTTTATGGAAGAGCCGAATGCTTTCTACACCCATTTACTATTTTGGCACTAACCCTAGCGATCAAGAGAGGATATGAAAAAAGTGCGACTAATTCGCCTTTGGCACAATTCCTCTGTTAATTACGCTACTGAGTTGTTCCAACTTCCTAAATTTTATTTTGGGTATTGTTGGGGGCTAGACGTTGCAACAAGCTTTGGTACAGTGTTTCTGGCACTGATGCATGTAGCGATCGCCCTAGTCTATTTTTCTTTTGAGCCGCTTGTAAGCAACTCGCTTGCGGACAAATATAGGCAGAACGCCCCATGCCCTGATCTAATTGTACCTTTCCCGAAGGAAAGACGCGTACAATCCGCCAAAACTCTTCTTTTAAACCTAGTCTGCGGCAACTAATACAGCGCCGATAATTTGGTTTCATCGGTTTTGTCTGATCTCAGTTCAGCATTTTGGGTGTAGAAAGAAGTTCGTTATTACTATTTTTTACTTATACCAACTCGTTTTGACCAAAAAATCTTTGAGATTGGGACTAAAATCAACAGTAACAAAACTTCACAGAATTGATAAATTATTCGTCGTCCTCAGGATCAAAAGTATCATCTTCTAATTCTTCCAGTTCGTCTGGATTTTCCGGCTCTAATTCCTCAAAATCAAGATCATCTTCATCATCTTCCTCTTGCTCTTGCTCTGCTTGATATTTGGCTCTGGAAGCTATAAATTTAGCATCTTCTCCTGCATGGTCATATTTAGCTTTGTCTTTGATGTCAATTTTCCAGCCAGTCAGGCGGGCTGCCAAACGCACATTTTGTCCTTCTTTGCCAATGGCCAAACTCAGTTGATCTTCAGCCACTAGTACGTGAGTTTGCCTGGTTTCTGGGTCCATGAGGCGGACTTCATCCACCCGTGCTGGACTCAAGGCATTAGCGATATATGTTGCTGGGTCTGGTGACCAGCGAATTACATCTATTTTTTCACCACGTAATTCGTTGACTACTACTTGAATTCGGGAACCTCTGGCTCCGATACATGCGCCAACTGGGTCTACATCGCGGTCTAGAGTATCTACTGCTATTTTAGTCCTCGGACCTACATAACGGGAAGGGGGGTTTGCCTCCCTCGCTACGGCAACAATCCGTACTACTTCATCTTCGATTTCTGGTACTTCGTTAGCAAACAGATAAACTACCAAACCAGCATCTGCTCTAGATACTAGTAGCTGTGGTCCTCGTTGCTGACCTTGGGAAACTTTTTTCAGATATACCTTGAAAGTGGCATTTGCCCGATAGTTATCGTTGGGTAGCTGTTCCCGCTTTGGTAATTCGGCTTCTACTTCTGGCTGGCCAAAGCCACTGCTAACTGCCAAAATTACTGATTGCCTTTCAAACCGCAAAACTCTTGCTTGGAGGACAGTTCCTTCTAAGTCTTGGAATTCTTCTTGCACCATTTGGCGCTGCTGATCCCGGAGTTTTTGCGCTAGTACTTGCTTGGTTTGCATGGCTGCCATGCGACCAAATTCTCCTTGATCTGGTGTCACATCTAGCACTACAGAGTCGCCTAACTGCGCTTCGGGAGCTACTAGTTGAACTTCGTCTAGAGAAATTTGATGGTCTGTGTTACTAACTTTTTCGACAATAGTTTTAGTGGAAAGAACGCGAAATCCTTCTCCTTCGATATCCAGTTCTACTTCAAAATTATCAAAATAATCTTCGTCAAACTGTTTGCGCTCTAAATTTTGGGCGCGACGATAACGTTCGTAGCCTTTAAGTAGTGCTTCTCTAATAGCTGATTGAACTGCAAGACGAGGTAAATTGCGCTCACGACTAATACTTTCAATTAATTCTTTTAATCCAGGTAAAGTAACCATTGACATAAGCAATCTCCTTTAAAAATCAGGGACTGGGGATTGGGGACTGGGGATTGGGGACTGGGGATTGGGGACTGGGGATTGGGGCATAGAAAGACGCAGGGGGGCAGAGGGGGCGGGGCAGAGGGGAAAGACTGACTGCAACTTTCCCTCTGCACCTGAAGCTCCTCTGCTCCTCTGGTTCCCTACCCCTCTGCTTCCCGAATCCCTAGTCCCTAGTCCCTAGTCCCCAGTCCCTAGTCCCTAATCCCTAGTCCATAGTCATTCGTTTATCGGCGCTCGTCTAGCTGCACCCTAGTAATTAGGGATCGCTGAATTTCGACTACACGACCTTTTTGGTTTAAGTAAACTGCTGTCTCATCCCGGCGAATCAACTGACCAGTCCACTCTTGTTGTCCGTCGTAAGGTGGGGAAGTGGAGATAATGACAGGAAATCCTTTAAAAGAAATAAACTCCCTGTCGGTGACCAATTGCCGCGAGATACCAGGACTGGACACTTCCAAGACATAAGCATCTGGAAAAATTTCCGCAGCATCTAAGGAGGTTTCTAAAGCACGGCTCATCCTTTCACAATCATTTAATCCAGTATCTTGCTGAGGATTGCGAATATCTACCCGCAACACTGGTGGATTTTGGTTAGTGTGAAAAACCACGCCAACCAGTTCCAATCCCAGTTCTTCTGCCACTGGTGTCGCCAAATCAATAATTTTTGGTATTAAGGGATGAGCCATGAGAAAATTCAATAAAAAAAGTGGGCGATCGACCCACTTCCTGCGATAGGGATATCTTCCAAGAAGTCTTGTGACGAACCAATATTGGCTCGCCCTAATTCGAGTTTAGCGCATTTCTTTTGTAGTGAGGCGTGGGGAGTGGGGAGTGGGGATTGGGGAGTGAGGAGTGAGGAGTTAAGAGTGAAGAGTGAGAAGTGAAGAGTTAAGAGTGAGGAGTGAGGAGTTAAGAGTTATTTTCCCCTTTGCTCCCTTGCTCCCCACACTCCCTCATCTCCTTCATCTCTCTCATCTCCCTACTCCCCACTCCCCACTCCCCACGTCCCGTCATCTTTCCACGATTGCTGGAACTGATGCTTGTGTCCTTAGCTGCCTGGTTTGCTCGATAATTTGCTCGATATCTTCTTGGGACAAACGCTGGACGTAGTTGAGTTTGATTTCCTCTAAGAAGTCAAAAAGTAAACTCTCAATTTCTGAAAGTAATTGTTTCTCTTTAATTTGTGCTGTCAAGGCCTCGGTGAAACTTTGTACTAGTTGACTGGTGAGTTTTGCGCCAACAGGGTCTTCAACAGCACTAACTAAGGTTTTATAAAGATTTGTTGTAATTTGGGTCGCTAGTTGTTCGCTGAGCTGGGTTTGGGCTTGTCCGACGCCTGGGAGGTTCTGGAGGTTCCGGTAGATGGGGACTTGATGGATGACGGCATCGATATTGTGACGCAAAATGGCAACGATCGCTGGCTGGATTTCGGGTAGCACTTGGTAAACAATTGTTTTTACCAAAAGAGCTGCGATCGCTTCTATTTCATTCACATTATTAATATCTATATAGGAGCGCACATTCTCTTGTTGCGACAGCCAGCGGATTAATTCACCCCGCTTAATTGAACCCTGAACCTGGTTAATTACTCTCACCACTACAATTTCTGTCAGTTCTTCGGCAAAATTGGCGACGATTCCCTGATTAATTTGTCGGCGCACTGAATACAGATTCAATAAGTGTGCTTGATCGAGGCGAATTAACACGGGTATTGTTCGCAACCACCGCCAAAATGGCAGTAATAAAAACAGGTCGTACCAACGCCACAAAAGTGCTTCTAACCAGCTTAAACCACGATGTTGGCGTCTGATTAAAAAGGTACGCCCTAGCAATTCTAGGGCAAATAAAATCACAAAACCTAAGTCAAGAATCCAGAAATTATTGATAAAGTCGCCACTTTCGCCAATTCCACGGTAGTAGTTAGTGGCAATCAAAGGTCTGATACTCTGGTTGAAAAAATTAATTTCATTAACCCAGCCTTTTTGGGTTAAGTACGGTTGACTCCAGAAAATGGCAAAGGACTCTTTCGCTGAATCCCTACCAATTTGCTTACGCATCCGATTTTTGATTTTTTCTAAGGTACCACTCTTATTCGCTCCCGCAAATGGGTTAGTATCAATTATCTCGTTACTGAGACGAGTTATTTCCTCTAGCCTGCTTTTTACTTCAGGTGACTGTAACCCTGTTTGGCTGACTTGTTCTTCTAATGCGTCTACGGTTTCTAGATACTTTTTCGTGTCTCGATGCGGTTCAATACCTTTGATTGGGTCATAAATCTGGACAATTTGCGGAAGTTTTTGCAAGTACAAATCCCGCCAATGTACGTAACTTAAATCAAACAAAACTAAACTTAAATTTACCGTGGCAAGTATTGCCATCAATCTTTCAAACCAAAGATTCCGCTGCTGAGAATTTTTGATGTTTTTCATTTTTTTGTTTTAGATTATACATTTTCCACTGATTTTCAATATTAACCCTCTGATTTATTGACTAACAATTGTCTTTGCTAATACAAGATACTTCTTTTGATGGATGACACAAATTAGTTTTTGTATTTTGAGTTAAGTTTGACGAATATAAATTACAAATTATTCAAAAATCATTAAATAATCGAGAAAAAAGTTATTAAAGAAACTTAAAATGCAGCTGTTAAGGTCTATAATCCTGCTGATTTAATCCAAAGGAGTTTTCATTATGTGGTGTGGGTTTGGAAAATCAAGCGCGGCTTTTGCTGCTACCTGCCTGTTAACTGCTAGCATAGTAGTTGTAGACACAGGTTTCGCAGCTCCTCAACGTAGTTATACGCCACAGCAATTTCGTGCTGTGTTGCGGGGATTAGGGTATAACGTCAAGGTAACAAGTACGCCGTTGACGGACGAAGAAACTAAAAAAGCAATTCGTGAATTTCAGACGGGTTATAAGCTAAAACCAGTGGATGGCATAGCTGGACCAAAAACCCAAGATTTTGCTGCTAACATCATTAAAATTCTGCAAGGAAATTTGAATGCTGTGGTGAAGCCCAATCCTCTGCTTCCCCGCGATCATTTTTATGGTCCCCAAACGGAAGCAGCGGTGAAGGAATACCAGAAGAAAAATCAGTTGCAAGAAACCGGAATTGCTAATTTAGCACTCCGGCAAAAGCTCGATCAAGAAGCAAAAACACTTGTGGGTCAGCCAGCTCCCAAGCCATCACCTACACCGACGGCTAAACCAACGACTAAACCAACGACTAAACCAACAGCTAAACCAACGGCTAAACCAACGGCTAAACCAACGGCTACACCGACAGCTACACCAACTGCTACACCAACGGCTACACCGACAGCTACACCGACAGCTACACCAACGGCTACACCAACGACTACACCTTAATCCTTACCAAAAAATTCCTAGCTCAAACCTTCAATTCATCTGATTTGGTTCTTCCAAAGGTCTGCCTTTGGGTGTAGGTAGAACTGGACGACCGTCATTGTAAGGCATGGGAATGTATTGAACAGTGGGTCGTCCTCCTTGTGGCTGTGGGTACAAATCCATGAGGTCGTAAATAGAATGGGGCAGTCCGACGGTTACGGGCAGCCCCATTTCTGTTGCTTCCTCAACAGTGATGGGATAGTCGTGGGTGACGCGCCCAGTTGTTAAGGCTTCGATAATCGATTCGATATTTTCTGGCTGAACTTTTTGTTTGGGTATACTGTCTTTCAGCAGAGTCCGCACAAACCGTTGTACTTGCTGTATTGCTTTGCGTGCGAGGTCGGCCATAATCAGGGTTTGGTCATCAACCTCACTGATGGGTTTATCTTCAACTACTTTGAGGATACTAGCTGCTGGGTAACTACCGAGTTGGGGATCAACTGGCCCCAAAACAGCGTTGGCATCCATGACAATTTCATCAGAGGCGAGAGCTAGCATTGTACCACCGCTCATGGCGTAGTGGGGTACGAAGACTGTGACTTTTGCTTGGTGGCGAATTAATGCTCTAGCGATTTGTTCTGTAGCTAACACTAAACCACCAGGAGTATGCAAAATTAAGTCAATCGGCACATCTGGGGGAGTGAGACGAATTGCTCGCAGTATCTGTTCTGAGTCTTCGATAGTAATGTAGCGAGATAGGGGAATTCCCAGTAAGCTAATGGACTCTTGGCGGTGAATTAGCAAAATCACCCGACTTTTGCGTTGCTGCTGAAATTCCTCTAAAGCACGCAAGCGTCGATACTCTATTTGACGTTTTTGCCAAAGGGGTTGCAAAGAAGTAAGAAGCAGGAAAATCCAGAATAAATCGCCAATACCAAAGCCCATAAAATATATCGTGCAAAAATAACGGTTGCCGTCATTATTGTTGCAAATTTGGGGCGATCGCAATTCTATCGAAAGGTTAGAAGAGGATGGGCATTAAGCATTGGAAGGTGTGAGAAACTTTTTTATATTCTCCCAACTCTCCCCACACTCTCCCATCTCCCTCATCTCCCTCATCTCCCTCATCTCCCTCACTTTCCCCGTCGCCAAATTTTGATGGTATCGTCATCGCCGCCGCTGACTAGGGTTTGTCCATCAGGGCTGAAGGTGACACACCTAACATAGCTGGAATGTCCTGTCAGTGTGCTGACTTCTGTACCACTGTGTAAATGCCACACTTTAATAGTGTTGTCCCAACTACCACTAGCGAGAAATTGCCTATCCCGGCTAAAGGCGACTGACCAAACTGAATCAGAATGACCAGTGAGGGTGCGAATTTCTTTGCCTGTGTTTACATGCCACAGTTTAATTGTGTTGTCACCACTACCACTGGCGATGATTTCCCCATCGTGGCTGAAGGCGATACAGTTGACAAAGAAGGTATGTCCTGTAAGTGTGCAAATGTTTCTGCCTGTGTATACTTGCCACAGTTTGATCGTGTAGTCATTACTACCACTAGCTACAAGCTGTCTCTCCTGGTTGTTGGTGGTTGTAGCTGTTCTCGGAGAGTGGGCAACTGATGAAACTGGGTCAGAATGACCTGTCAAAGTTTGGATTTCTATACCAGTGTGTACCTGCCAGAGTTTAATTGTACAGTCAGTACTACCACTAAGGAGCAGTTTGCCATCTGGACTAAAGGCGACGGAATTTACCCAGTTGGTATGACCGATGAGAGTACGAATTTCTTTGCCTGTGTTGAAATCCCATAATTTAATTGTGTTATCCCAGCTAGCGCTAGCCAAAATTCCCGAGTTGATATCTGTGATTCCTCGAGTTCTGCCAGAATCTCCTTGATAAGAAGAGTTTGGGGAAATTGGGCTAAAGGCAAGGGAATGAACCATACTGGAATGACCAGAGGACCAACGACCCAGTTGACGCACTAGCTTGCCAGTACTCAGTTGCCAAAGTTTGATGGTCTTGTCATTGCTGCCACTAGCAAGAAATTGCCCGTCTGGACTAATGGCGATCGCATGAACCATACTAGAATGACCTTTAAGGGTCTGTATGCATTGCCAGTTCTGCCGATCCAATACAACAGGCCCTGATGATTGTGCAACAGTCCCAGGTGATTGTTGTTTAGGCTTACTGACTAAAGACAATGGTATTGTTGCTAAATCTTCCCCAGAATCGTATTCCAGTAAATTCAACCACTCTCGCACGGACTGGGGACGATAAGTTGATTCCAGATCCATGCCGCACATAATAGCTTGATTTACCCTGTTGCTGATATTGGGATTAAAATATTGTGGTGGTTCTAAATTAACATTGTGACGGCGATCGTCTGCACTTGTTGGTACAACTCCTGTAAGCGAATTATACAAAGTAGCAGCTAGGGCGTAGATATCAATGTATTCTCCTCGTGGCGCTTCTAATTCATACTGTTCAGGTGGGGCAAAACCAGGAGTGCGATACACTGTATGCCTTTGAACTGCATTGGGGATAAATTCTCTGGAAATGCCAAAGTCTATCAGCACCGCTTCTGATTTTTCAATGCGAATCATGATGTTACGCGGTTTGAGATCCCGATGCAACAGCCCTTTAGAGTGAATTAGCGTCAAAGCGTCCCCAATTTGGCGGATATACAACAGTGCTTCTGTTTCTGATAGCAAACCTACCCGCTTCAAGCGTTGTCCTAAGTCTTCGCCTTGGATATACTCCATGACCATGCAAGGCGAATTTCCTTCATCAAAGACGTTTTCTATCTTTACTATATGAGGATGGTGACACACAGCCAACCGAACTGCTTCATCACGGAAGTCTTGCCGTAATTTATTTCGGTGGAGTACCCAAGCGGGGTGATTCAAGATTTCTTCTTTGAGGGTTTTAATGACTCGCAGTTGATTTTGTTGATTTATGGCAAGATATGTAATGCCAATTCCACCTTCGCCTAGTTGGCTTTCAATAATGTAGCGCCCTCCGAATAAAGATTTTCCTGGATTCCACACCATTAGTAATATTTGACGTTTCGTGGTATTTATTTTGGCACGGTATCAGAACAGCTAATACGAATTTTTGGGAATTCCATTTGAATTGCTGTTGTAGCTTTCTCTAGGTTAGTTACTTAGATAACATTTTCATTCACCTCAATAGTTACTATTAATTAATAGTATAAAGTTGAATATACCCTCATAGTTTTAGCTAAACTATGCCTTTACACCCTAAGAATCCAGAATACAGAAGTCATAATTAAGAAAACTTTGACACCCAAGCTTAATAATTTGAATAAAATTAAGAAGCCATAACACCCTTGATATTTTAATCATTCTGGATTCTGACTCCTGAGTTCTGGCTTCTTACGCTCATGCTAGAGTAAACGATGACTTTAGCCATATTTGCTCATAATAATTTGACTTGTAGGTAATCTAAAATTATGCTAAAGAATCTGAATTTGAAACAAAAATTTACAATTCTACTACTAGTAATTTTGACATTTGGTCTGAGCTTAAGCGGATTTGCTCTTTCTTCTTTGCTGAGGGAGAATGCCAAACAAGATATTAGCTCAACAGCTCTTATACTGATGCAAACAATGAGTTCTGTTCGTAAATACACCAGTACTCAAGTGAATCCAGAGTTAGCTGATAAATTAGCAACGGAGTTTTTGCCGCAAAGTGTGCCTGGATACTCAGCACGGGAGGTATTTGAAATTTTGCGGAAAACAACAGAGTACCGTGACTTCTTTTATAAAGAAGCAACTCTCAATCCCACTAATCTTCGGGATAAGGCTGATGGTTTTGAGACAGAAATTGTAGAAAAGTTCAGAAATAAATCAGATTTGAAAGAAGTTAGTGGATTTCGCTCAATTCCTGGTGGAGATATTTTTTATGTTGCTCGTCCGCTACCAGTTTCTGAAGAAAGCTGCTTGAAGTGTCATAGCGTACCAGAGGTTGCACCTCAAAGCATGATTACTCTTTATGGTGCAGCTAATGGATTTGGGTGGAAGCTGAATGAAATTGTTGGCGCTCAAATTATATCAGTACCAGCGAATAATGTTATCAACAAAGCCAATCAATCTTCTTTACTGATAGTTTTAATTGTATCAACTATTTTTATCGCAACTATCCTGTTAGTCAACTTTTTCTTGAACCGACAAGTTGTTATTCCTCTCAAACGCATGACTCGCATCGCTGAGGAAGTCAGTACGGGACATATGGAAGTTGAATTTGAGCAGATGTCTAATGATGAAATTGGTAATTTAGCTAGAGCTTTTAAACGGATGCAATTAAGTTTAGAAATGGCGATGAAACGAATCAAACGCACTCAGGGAGGTACAGGAGATTAGAAAATGTCAGGAGTTAGAATGGGCTACGCCCCGCTACGCTAACAGGAGTCAGAATTCTGACTCCTGAATAAGTCAAGATTATGAGAATATAATAATCCGCTGACTTTTGAATTCTGCTGTAAAAGAGTGCTAACCATACTAAACTGCTTACAAATTCTGAATTCTGATTTGTAAAAATCATCACTAAATTAGTGGTTGTCTAAATCCCTAAGAAAATAAGCTTTTTTTAAATTCAAAAGCTGCTTGAAAGTTAGGAATTTCTGCGGCTATCAGTTCAACAAATTGGTCAGGTGAAATGTAAGGATTTTGAGCCAATATTTCTTCTATAACTAGAGTTGCCATTGGCCCGATGTGGTAAGCTAACTCTTGCTGACAATGTTTAACAAAAGCTGGATTAAGAGAAGGTTGTTGTTGTTGTTGTTCTTGTATTCGCCCAATTTGTGGACTCGCAGGTAAACTGGGTGAACTAAAGATTGTTTCTCCTAGTTGGTTGTATGACTCGGAAATTGCCGACATAGCCTGATATTCAGGATTAAATACCGTGGGAGGTAAATCAATCGCAATTTCAGGAGAGTTTATTACTTGTGGTTGTTCAAGAAGTTCTAAATCTGCGATTACTTCTCTGGCTGTTTGGTATCGCTTGTTGGGTCTATCTGCTAACATGCGATCGAGTACTTGAGCGAAACCATCGGTAACATAGGCATAATAACGCCAGTTCCATTCTAAGGAGTACTGATCCATTAATAAGGATGGATCTCTACCCGTGAGCAGTACAATAGCTGTTACCCCCAAAGCATAAAGGTCACTGGAAGGAGAACATAAACCTAAGCTAATCTGCTCGCGGGGAGCGTATCCCACTTTACCAACCAGGGACATTTTACCAACAAAAGTTACTTGGTTAGAAGTTTTGGCCTCGTTGATATCAGTAATTTGCTTACCGACACCAAAATCAATCAGCACTGGCAGATCGTTGCCATCAGGTAACATGATATTGTCAGGAGAAATATCTCGATGGATAATATTATGCTCGTGGACATATTCCAACACAGGCAGCAGATTTTTTAGCCACTGGATAACTTCGTCTTCAGAAAAATTTCTTCCTTGGCGTTGAAGTTCTCCTAGCAGCCGAGAATATGTTTTTCCATCAACATACTCTTGTACTAAAAACAGCCGACCATCTCCTTCAAAGCAAGCCAAAAACTTGGGAATTTGAGAATGTTGCAATTGGTGAAGAATTTTTGCTTCTCTTTTAAATAAGTTGCGATATTGTTCGAGTCCACTTTCTCCTGTGCCAATGGGTGCAAATTCTTTGAGAACACAAGCTTCATTGAAGCGACGAGTATCATACGCCAAATAAGTTCGTCCCAATCCTCCCTGTCCCAAAAGTTTTTGGATAATATAGCGGTTATCGATTAGAGTTCCAGCAGCTATTTCTGGTCTTGTCAAAGGGGACTGTGACATCATCATCGCACTCCTAGCGATCTTATTATTCATAGATTATTTAGTTTGCTCAAAGTCAGAAACTCTAGCAGATAAAGGCTTATATCATCTATAAAATAGAGGTTAGCACCACTGTCAAAACTAGGAAATACAGTTTTCTACAATCTTTAGATAGTCTTGTGTGACCAAGTTAGCAATTTTTACTTGAGTAGGTTTTAGTACTACTTAATATTAAGTATTTTAGCAGCCAGAATATAGCCCGTGTCTGCGGTAATATCTGCGAGTGCTTTGAGCATCGCTTTTGAGATTCGCTTTTTGACTTTATCTTAACCTTAATCCCTATTGGGTTACTAAGGTTGGGAACAGCTAGCATATAGCATGACAACATAGTTTTTCGCAAAACTGAAGTTGCTATAGACTTATCAAAGTAAATATTATATGTATTTCAAGTACTGAAAATGCGATCGCTCTCAAAAATTAATCTTTCTGCAACTCCATGCTGCTACATCAGCTATGGAAGCTTTCAGGATGTAGATTATTCTTTCCAAACAGAAAATTATGCTGCCTACATAGATCATTTCTACTTCTATTCATTGTTTCTTCCATGCATTGCAAAACCTAATTAGTATTAACATAAATTAATAAAAAATAAAGAAAACATATCTGAAGTCACAACAATTAATCTAAATCCTCAGGATTTACGCCTAACTGACGTAAACGTTCTGCTAGTTGTTCTGCTTTTCGTTGAGCTTGAGCAGCTTCTTGTTCAGCAATCATAGCTCGTTCCGTTGCAGCAGCTGCTTCCTCCGTGGGTTCGGGAATTAATTCTCCCGTCAAGGTGAACCACCTCAACCACAACCTTTCAATATCTCGAAATGAACCCTGCCATAAGCCTAAACTTAAATCTATCTCTGGCATTAATAAGCGTCCTTGGGTTAAATTCATCGGTTCATAGTGGCCACCGACTAACTGAAATGCCTGGAATTCGTTAGTGTAGCGACTAAACACAACATAGTAGGGAATCCGCAAAATTCGTTCATAAACTTCCCATTTGCTAGGAGGTTTATCTGCTGCACTTTCTCTTTTTGTGCCTAAATCTTCGTCTTCCGTACCTGGGGATAATAACTCAACAACTACGAAGGGATTTGCTGGTTCTTGCCAAGTTACATAACTTAACCGTAAGTCTTGCCCTTTGTATAATTTTCCTACACCTACTACACCAAACCAATCTGGGCGCTTGTACCACAAAGGATGCTGTAAATCATAGTAGAGATTAAGGTCAGCAGCACTGTAAACTAGTTCGGGATTCCAGTTAATGGGCTGAAAAGTTAAGTATAAAAGTAAGGGTTGTAAAAAGTGAAAGTCGTCTGGCAAACCTGGTTCCTCTGGGTTATCACTGGGTAAATCATACATCGTTGGTAGAGTTTCCCAAGGAGGAAGGGGGGGATCAGATTGAGGGATATAGTGGGGAGAAGAAGTCATAGTAAAAAAGGTATCACTGATTTATTAGTTGGTAATATTTCCATGCTTGGTGTTTAGAGAGGCGTTCCTCATGTTCCGATTCTTCCATGAGCTTTACCAAGCCGTAGTTTTCCAATATTTCTTCAATTTTGTCAAAGTCAGCTATGGGAATTTGTACCGCGATCGCTTGCTAATTTTCATAGGAATATCACTAGTTTGACACTATAGTAAAAGCTTAATTTCCGCAGATTCTCCTAAAGCTTCATTGACTACGATTAACTTGCCCTGTTCATCAGCACCTAATTGCTGGTTAGCATTGAGCAATTCAATTCCATAAATTGTGCCATCAGGAGCAATATCTACATTCATTTCTTCGCTAACTTGAATTGTTTCTACTTGTGCAGTTTTTTCTTGGAGATAGATATAAGCTATGTTGTATCTGGGGTCGTAGGTAATTTTCATGGAATTTTTCTCTTTAAAAGTATTTGACGAGGACTGTAATAACTAACCAGTATTCTTCCTCTTGAACAGCTATTGCTTCAACTTTTTTAGTAGTATAAAACTTTCCTTTCCATTCAGCATTGAAGGGAAAGTTACATCTAAATCCAGTTCTACCAAATTGAGCGGGAAAGGTAACACCACTTTCTACGGTAGCAATAACTTCTGCTTCTGTTGCCCCACGTTCATTTAATCGTGCTTGTGCATGAGGATGCAACCTGACGTTCATATATGCTTTAATCTTAACTACCACAAATTATCCATTTTAATGGACTTGCGTTATTAAACTGGAAATAAATTTCTAGGCAGTTTATGTTAACAACGAAATACCTTGTCAAGTCCTAATACTATTTTGACGCTGTTATTCGACAACTAGCTGCGTCGCCATATTTTGATATTTCCGCTACCATCTCCAGCAGCAAGCCAACTTCCATCGGGGGTAAAGGCGACAGATTCAACACGATCAAAATGACTGAGGGTGCAAATTTCTTTCCCTGTTGCGATTTCCCACAGTTTGATAGTGTTGTCCCTACTACCACTAGCCAAGAATTGCCCATCACTACTGATGGCGATGGAATTAACCCAGAGCGAATGACCAGTGAGGGTGCGAATTTCTCTACCTGTTGTCATTGACCACAGTTTGATAGTGTTGTCCCAACTACCACTAGCGAGAATTTGCCCATCATTACTGATGACGACGGAAGTCACCCAGTGGGAATGACCAGTGAGTGTGCGAATTTCTCTGCCTGTCTGCACATTCCACAGTTTGATAGTCTTGTCCTCACTACCACTAGCGAGAATTTGCCCATCATTACTAATAGCTACGGAATTAACCGAGAGCGAATGACCAGTGAGGGTGCAAATTTCCCTTCCTGTGGTCACCAACCACAGTTTGATAGTGTTGTCCCTACTACTACTAGCGAGCATTTGCCCATCATTACTAATAGCTACGGAATTAACGAAATCGGAATGACCACTCAGGGTGCGAATTTCCCTTCCTGTGGTCACCGACCACAGTTTGATAGTGTTGTCCCAACTACCACTAGCGAGAATTTGCCCATCACTACTGATGACGACGGAACTTACCCAGGAGGAATGACCACTGAGGGTGCGAATTTTCCTTCCGGTTGTCACCGACCACAGTTTGATAGTGTTATCCCTACTACAACTAGCGAGAATTTGCCCATCACTACTGATGGCGACAGAATTCACCCAGTGGGAATGACCAGTGAGGGTGCGAATTTCCCTTCCGGTTGTCACCGACCACAGTTTGATCGTGTTGTCCAAACTACCACTAGCGAGAATTTGCCCATCACTACTAATAGCTACGGAAATAACGAAATCGAAATGACCAGTGAGGGTGTGAATTTCCCTTCCAGTTGATATTTCCCACAGTTTGATAGTGTTGTCGCTACTACCACTAGCGAGAATTTGCCCATCACTACTGATGGCGACAGAATTCACACAGTCGGAATGACCAGTTAGGGTGCGAATTTCTCTACCTGTTTGCAGATTCCACAGTTTGATAGTCTCGTCGGAATTACCACTAGCCAAGGTTTGCCCATCGCTACTGATGGCGACGCAACTAACCCGAGAAGAATGACCAGTTAGGGTGCGGATAAGTTGACCTGTAGTTGATGAAAACAAGTGAATAACTGAGCTTGCCACACTTACACTTGCTAAGATATCTCCCTTAGAGCTAAGGCTAAGGGCTATTTTATGGGAAATACCTGGGATTATATGAGCGCATTCCCAAGATGAGGGCGTTTGAGGAGAAGATATTACTAGTTGTGTTGGTACTACTATCCCCGCACCCAACAAATCTAACCACTCCTGCACTGACTGGGGGCGGAACTTGTAATTTAACGCCATCCCCTTCATAATTGCCTGATTCACCCGATCGCTAACACTGCTATTCAATTCTTTAGGCGATCGCATGGTAAAATTTTGTAGTCTAGTTGGTACTGGCATCGGCAACTCTCCAGTCAGGAAAGAATACAACGTCGCGGCTAAGGCGTAAACATCTATATATTCTCCTCGTTCGGCATCAAGTAAATACTGCTCTGGTGGTGCATAACCACGGGTAAGATTTTGTGTGTGTTGTTGAACTCCACCAGCAATAAATTGTCTAGCCAGACCAAAGTCAATTAGCACTGCTTCTGGTTTACCCGCACGCATCATAATATTACTCGGCTTTAAATCCCGATGCAGTAAGCCGCGATCGTGTACTACAGTGAACTACAGTCAACGCATCGCCAATTTGCTGGATATACAGTAGTGCTTCTGCTTCTGGTAAAGCCCCTTTTGCGGTTATCAGCTTTCCCAAATCTTCGCCTTCAATGTACTCCATCACCATGCAGGGCAAGTTATCCTCATCAAAGACATTTTCTACCTGCACAATATGAGGATGGCGACACAAAGCCAGTCGCAAAGCTTCATCCCGAAAGTCTTGCCGTAATTTATCTTGATGTGATATCCAGGCGGGATCATTCAGGATTTCTTCTTTGAGGGTTTTGATGACTCGCAACTGGTCGCCTCGGTTTTTAGCGAGATAGGTTATACCTACTCCACCCTCGCCTAATTTTCTCTCGATGATGTAGCGATCGCCAAACAACTGCTGCCCTGGATTCCACGCCATTGGTCAAAACCGTAGTTTCACTGATATTTTATTTTGGCACATCATAAATATCAGCGATCGCCAAATATCTCGATATAGCAGCGAATAGCTGACTTAACATCGGCTAAGGCTTCTTCATAATTGTCACCTTGACCAACGATCGCTCCTTTGATACCAAGAGGATAGGCAACATAACCGTCAGAATGTTTTTCTATAATAATTTTGAATTGTTTCATCACTAGAGCCTTTAGCAATCTAAACTTTAGGCGATTCTGATGCAGCCTACAATAAGCAGTGTATTCAATCCGTAATCAATTTATGGCGATCGCAGTAGCTAAACCCTCATCCTGGCTAGAAAAAGGTATTCAACTTAAAAAAGTCAGTAATATTAATCTATTTAAAATTACAGACGAATTATCAGATCGGATGCAAGAAATTGTAGATAAGAAAACAGCTAATTCTGAGACACCAGAAGAAGAGGCTGAGTTGGAAGCCATTGGAGAATTAGTGATCATTGTTACCTACATTAATGGAATGATTGCTAATGAAGCACAAGAATCCAACGAACCAGAAAACAGGGACATGGGAGTAGACAAAAATTAATATCTACAAAATTTAGAGACGTTGCATTGCAACGTCTCTACATCTAGGTTATTGCATGAGAATTTGGCGGATTAAAATACTCATTACCTCATCTGGGTTGCCTGTGGATACCAGTGGACTCCAATCTCCTACGCTGGCGTAGCCAATTACCTGCAAGTAATGAATTGTACTAGTAACGACTTCAAGAGAACCAATCAGTATATGCTTAATTGGTTTTCTCTTGGGAAGTGGCTGTTGAGGCGATTGTTTGGCGGTAGGTGTATCTAAATATTCACCTAAGAACTGTTCTAACTTTGACTGGGCGGAATCTTCTTGTTGTGCCATGATTGTATTTATCTCCTGATAAGGGGACCGATAAGGGCGATCGCATTCATCTTTTGCGGGATTGGGCGATCGCCTTTATCATGCTCTTATGTTAATGTATAATTTTATACTTGTCAACCATGAATTGAAAAATTCTTGTTAATAATTCACAAGTTTTAACGGCAATAAATTAGACTTAATTTGAGTTATTTAAAATTTCATTACCCTAAAAAAAATGCTAGATTTAGCAAATTTTTAACTAAACCTAGCAATCCTAAATTATTTACAATAAGTCTAATTTTCAGGTTCAATTCCCGCAGCCCGCAATTGTGCTGCTAGTCGTTCAGCCCGTTGTCGTTCTTGTTCGGTACGTTGGCGTTCTTGTTCGGCTAGTTCTACACCCCAAGGCAAAAGGTTTCCTTGTTCATCCCACCACCGTAACCACTTTCCTGTGCGGTTTTCACGAGTACCTTGGGACACTCCAAGGTAAAGATTCATTTCTGCTATCCAGTAGCGTTGATTTTCATCAGGATCTTGCAAAATGTACTGTTCGTTTTGCAAGCGATACATCTCAATACTGCCACTTTCTGGTTCAAAGATGATGTAGTTTGGTACTTTTAAGATGCGCTCGTAGAAAAACCATTTTCCTGGGGGATATGTCGCTTTGATAGAATATTCTGTCTCCTGTGTATCGGAAACAAATTCCATCACAATTACGGGAACTTCACCCTGTAGTTGAGGTGTGTAGCTGCGTGTTACTTCTTCTCTATTAACATTAATTTTGGCAATGAAAGCCCAATCAGGGGCTTTTATGACTATTTTGTTGTTTAGAGTGGCACAAATGCCGTAATTAGTTGTTGTTAGGGCGTTAGCTGAAATTTTTCCAGCTAATTGTAGACTTTCTGTGAGTGCAGCGGCTAAGGCTGGTTGGTTGATGTTGTCCACTGGATCATCTGGGAGTTTGTAATCATCGGGTAGTTTTTCCCAAGTGATTTGGTAGTCTTGGGTGAGGGCTGTCATCGTGGATTGTCCTTTGGTGTGTAAAAGGGATTGGGGATTGGGGACTCGGTTTTCACTCGTAAAAATTATGGAATTTGCTTTGACCCTTCCCAAATTTTGGAACAATTTCCCAGTACCCAGTACCCAGTACCCAGTAGTTACTCATCTTCATCAGGTTCTAAATCGTCTGCTGTCAATTCCTGATGGGGGATGGCGGCGATAATTGCATCTATTACTTTAGAGACTGGTAAAATCTCAATGTTGAGATCGGGAAATTTTGTGCCTTTGGGGACGATCGCTCTTTTGAATCCCAATTTGGCTGCTTCTTTCAACCGCAGTTCCATTTGGGAAACCGATCGCACTTGTCCACCTAAGCCAACTTCACCTATCAAAACTGTACCGGGATCAACTATGCGATCGCGGAAACTCGCAACGATGGCGATCGCCACTCCTAAATCTACTGCTGGTTCTACTACACTCAATCCCCCAGCAGAAGCAACATAAGAATCTAATTTCGACATGGGAATCCCCACGCGTTTTTCTAAGACGGCGAGAATTTGCACGAGGCGGTTGTAGTCTACGCCAGTACCTGCACGCCGAGGGGAGGGGTAGCTGGTGGGACTGACAAGGGCTTGTAATTCTACAACAATCGGGCGAGTACCTTCGCAAGCCACTACAATTGCTGTACCCGGTGCTGGATCGTCACGGTTGCCTAAAAATAACTCTGAGGGGTTAGGAACTTCCCGCAATCCGTGTGCCACCATTTCAAATATGCCGATTTCATGTGTTGCGCCGAAGCGGTTTTTCACTGTCCGTAATAACCGATGGGAGGCAAAGCGATCGCCTTCAAAATACAACACTGTATCAACTAAATGTTCTAAGACTTTCGGACCGGCGATCGCTCCTTCTTTGGTGACGTGTCCGACAATCAACATGGTGACATCTTCATGCTTCGCCACCTTCATCAAAGCTGCTGTACATTCACGTACCTGAGCCACTGAACCAGGTGCAGAAGTCAAAGCCGGAAAAAACACTGTTTGAATACTATCAATTACAGCTACATTCGGTTTTAGAGAGTCTATTTCCCGTAAAATTTCTTCTAAATCTGTTTCTGGCAGTACATATAAATCTGCACCTATACTGTCAGGGTCGATGGGAAGTGTATTATCTACTACTACCGTAACATTTTCTTCATTAACAACACTTACGGTTTTGGATACTCCCAAACGAGAAGCTCGTAATTTTACCTGCTGTCCCGATTCTTCACCAGTTACGTAAAGGATGCGATATTTCTGCGCTAGTTGATTTGATACTTGCAGTAATAAAGTTGATTTCCCGATACCGGGATCGCCACCAATCAGCACCATAGAACCTGGAACAACTCCACCACCAAGCACCCGATCCAATTCTCCATAACCAGACTCCCAGCGGGCAATTTGGCGATCGGTAATTTGGTCAAATGTTAAGGAGGCTCGTGCTTTAGCTGGTTTAGAGTGAGATTTGCCATTCGTTGGAGCTGATTGCCAACTACTGACTCCTCCCCGACTAGGTACATCTACAGAAGATTGAATACTTATTTGCTCTTCTAGAGAATTGTAAGTACCACAGGCTGGACACTTACCAAACCATTGAGGGGATTCCGCCCCACAATCGTTACAAACGTAAAAAGTTTTTGGCTTTGCCATTCGTAAATCTTATTAAATAATCTTAATATTTGCTTAATTCTTGGAGAAAACTAAAATCCAATAATAGTAGTAGTTAGAGCTTTTTCCAAATCAATTCATGGAATGATATCTTAATATTATGGTATTAAAAATTAATCATGTAAATTTTTAGTGAAGGAGCCTCGATTAACTTGGAAAGTCATAAAGAAAAAATCTTGGTAGTGGACGATGAAGCCAGCATTCGCCGGATTTTGGAAACGCGCCTTTCGATGATTGGCTACGATGTAGTGACGGCTGGCGATGGCGAAGAAGCTTTGGAAACTTTTCGCAAAGCCGATCCTGACTTGGTAGTTTTAGATGTGATGATGCCAAAGCTAGATGGCTACGGTGTTTGTCAAGAATTACGCAAGGAATCAGATGTCCCAATTATTATGCTAACAGCCTTAGGGGATGTAGCCGATCGCATTACCGGACTAGAATTAGGTGCTGACGACTACGTAGTTAAACCATTTTCCCCCAAAGAGTTAGAAGCCCGGATTCGCTCAGTGCTGCGCCGAGTAGACAAAACTAGTGCTACTGGCATTCCTAGTTCTGGGGTGATTCATGTCGCTAACATTAAAATCGATACCAATAAGCGACAGGTTTATAAAGGCGACGAGCGGATTCGATTGACGGGTATGGAGTTTAGTTTACTAGAGTTGTTAGTCAGTCGCTCAGGAGAAGCTTTTTCCCGTTCAGAAATTTTGCAGGAAGTTTGGGGCTACACACCAGAACGCCATGTAGATACCCGTGTAGTAGATGTGCATATATCCCGTTTGCGGGCAAAATTAGAAGACGATCCCAGCAACCCAGAATTAATATTAACAGCCAGAGGTACTGGTTATCTTTTCCAGCGAATTATTGAACCAGGGGAGGAGTGAGATGAGGGAGCAGGGGGAGCAGGGGAGGCAGGGAGAGAAATAACCAATGCCCGATGCCCAATGACTAATGATTAATGACAAATGACTAAACCCGATCCGAATCGAGTTTTGCGGCGTCTACCCATTGTTGTAGGTGGACTAGGCGCTGTACTTTTGCTAATTAACCGCTTGTTGACACCGCAACTAACGGAATCTCAAGCGCGTGGTGATGTGGTGGGTGTGATTTTGAGTGCGGTGTTAATTTTGACGGGTTTAATTTGGCAGCAGGTGCAGCCGCGATCGCCTGATACTGTAGAACTAATTGGAGAAGAGGGTTTTGTATTAGCACCAGACTTACCAGAAGCCGTGAAAACTGAACTAGCCTGGGCATCTCATTTATTGTTGACTAATACAGTAACGCGATCGCTAGTAGTTTTTTATGAAGGTAAAGTTTTGTTGCGTCGCGGGATTTTGAGTACTAAATCTGAGGTTGTACCGGGAGTAATCTTAAAACAGGTACTCGAAAAACAAAAGCCGATTTATCTAGTGGCGTTAAAAGTATACCCAGGTAGGATTGAATTCGATTATTTACCCGAAAATACTCAAGGTGTAATTTGTCAACCTATTGGCGATCGAGGTGTCCTCATTTTGGGAGCAAATGCTCCTCGCAGTTACACCAAACAAGATGAAAACTGGATTGCAGGAATTGCTGATAAATTAGCCGTTACTCTGAGTCAATTTTAGATTTTGCAAAAAGCTTTGAGCGGAGGTTTTCTCCGCTTAAAATGTGCTGTTAAAACCAGTACAGTAGAAAAATTCATAATTTTGGAGAAATAATCTTAATTTTCCCGAAAATATACTTTATATACAGAATATGGTACGATAATATCAAAAAATAAAAAAATATGGTAAACGGCAAATAAAAGAAAGAAAGTATCTATAGTAAGGATTTAAAGCTAATAGTCCCATTAAGTTTTAAATGCACCGAAACATCAAAAAACATAGGTTGTTAGCAAATAATGGAACCGACCATAGAACAACTTAAAGCATTCTTTGATTTCTGCGTTCGTGCCAGCAATCTGCTAAGGAATATAGAGCTAGTTCGGTACGATGAAAGAACAAATAGAATCGTGATTTTGATAGGTGAGAGTATCCAAGTAGAAATTTTAAGTAATGGGGAGAATATCATCAGATGACCGACTATTTAAGCCTTAGCGAGGCAGACCTACGGCAGTACGTAATATCCCATCCCCAAGATGAGGAGGCTTTCCAACATTACCTGAGGATCATGAGAGCCAAACCTGGGATAGTGGTCAGCACAGGCGAACAGCTAGAAGCAGAGCTTAGGAAAAGGCTAGCCTCGTAGATTGTAGGACTTACGCAAGATGTGACCGAAAACCTTATTCTTGCGTAGTGGTAATTCATGTAGATGCAAAGCGGCTTCCCGCAGGGTATTATCGCTACTTTCGTTATTTTTTGCGTAAGTCTTGGATTGGCTATTAGACCTCTTGCAAAAGTCCCTTCAAGGGGCGACAAGGGAGCTAAAATGCTTTCTGTATAAGCTTCATAGCCCTTAAACCCCTGAGATAAAAGCTCTG
>NZ_JACJSJ010000065.1 GCF_014698115.1 Nostoc sp. FACHB-973 | reverse complement strand
GCATGGGTTGAGGAACTGGTCGCTTCCATTCGCAATAAGCAGAGCTTTTATCTCAGGGGTTTAAGGGCTATGAAGCTTATACAGAAAGCATTTTAGCTCCCTTGTCGCCCCTTGAAACTTCGGAGAGTAAAACACTTTTTATGCCTGGATAACAGATGAATCGTTGTGTACCTTACCAACTTGGAATGTGCTGTATCTTTGAGCGCAACTTGCTATCACTAAAGCTGTCCGCTAGTCAGATGAAAATAGTTTAAATTGGCAAATAATTTAAATTATTATTTACAATATTTTACAAAGTTATAAAACTATAATATATACACGGAATTGAACAAATCTTTTTTTTGTCGTGAACGAATATAAGAAAAATTTTTAGTGTCCTGATAACTATGTAATAAGGTGGTATATCTACTTATAGTTTTTTAGTAACAGTCGGCTCAATGAAACAAAAAAAAAATAACCCTAAATATGGTTTAAGTAGATGGTTATTTGCGTTGAAAACTAAGATTCTATTATTACTGTGCATTTTTATTACTACTAGTTTTGGTATTGTGTTATCAAATTTGTTGATAACAAGCCAGCCAGCTTTCGCAAAGATTGACCCACTACAACCAGCACCAGCTCAACCAGTAGGCTACTACGATTATTTCGGTAAACTCCTCAGCCCCCAAGAAGCATCACAACTGGTTGCCAGTAAAGGACTTAATCCTCAAGACCCTATTTCTTATGAAAAAATAGGCGCAGTTCATATTACTAAAGAATTGATTGCCCAAGGTGAAGATATATTTTTCAATCGACCTGGAGGCGATTTATTTGGCTTGCAAGGTGTGTTTGGTCTTGGACAAGGTTCAGCCATTATTGCGGATGAAATTACCACAGCAATTATTAATTTACGGGGTCAGCCAACCAATAATTTAAAAATTGTCTTGCAGAAAGATGTCCCTATAGGTAGTCGGATTGTACGAAAAGGTACAGCCATAAATACAGGCTTAAAGCTAGAAAAAGGATCAACTACTCCCTTAGGAATAACAGCAAATGGGCAAAGTAGCTGTGCATTTTGCCATGCTTCTATTTCCAAAGAAGGTAAACGTCTTCCTGGTATAGCAAATGGTGAAATAGCCTTTCCGATATTTCTAGGTTTAGCACCAAATTCATCTGCTGCTTTCTCACGTACCAAACTCAATCCCTTAGATCCAAAATACCAAGGCAATGGCAAAACTATTATTGACAGTAAAGGTAATTTAGTAAAACTGCCCGATCCTCAAAAGTTTGAGAAGGCTTTTGATGATATTTTATGGCAATTACCTTTTGGTAATTTTGAAAGTTCCACAGATGGGATTAAAAATACCACTCAAATTCCCAACAATTTCACCTTTAAAACTCATCCCTATACTGCCTCTGGAGAAGCTGCTATTGGCCCGTTTGCTGGATTGAGTGCTTTCAACAGTGCTGTTCACTCTTCAGAAACAAACATCCTTGCATCATACGAACTAATTGCCAAAACTCTCAATATTGACCCAGAAGTATATCTTGGTACTGCTCTTCAAAATGCTGCGGACGAAAGAATACGTTTCCCAGAAGGTATTAAACCCTCAGTATGGTTGCGGACAATTGTACCGGATGCTAGTCGAGCAGAGTTACAAGATCAAGTTGTTGCTCCTGGTGTAGGTAACTATCCAGATTTGAAACCCAACTTGTTGACAGCTAATGGATTAATTTTTAGTCCCCCGACTGGCAATCCTTTAGATAATGCCAGTGGCAAGTTCATGTTTGCTAATAACGCCATATCTGCTTATCAAAATAGCTTAGTACCACCTGCTAACAAGACTCCTGAAAACTGGCAGGCACTGAATAATAATTCAGTCAAACGTGGGGCGAAAGTGTTTGAAAAGGCTAATTGTGCAACTTGCCATATTCCCCCCTTCTTCACTGACAACAAAGTTTACCCCGTTGAGAAAATTGGTACTAATCCAGCCCGCGCCCAGTCTCGCTTGGCACTGGTGAAATTCTTAGTGCCTCCGAAGCTATACAGTTTCAATAATCCTGTTCCTATACCTGCTGATGCAAAAGTGTTGGATGT
Source organism: Nostoc sp. FACHB-973 (assembly GCF_014698115.1). Lineage (GTDB taxonomy): Bacteria > Cyanobacteriota > Cyanobacteriia > Cyanobacteriales > Nostocaceae > Nostoc > Nostoc muscorum. The sequence continues at coordinate 44,855 of NZ_JACJSJ010000065.1, read as the reverse complement.
CCCAACCCCATCTGATAGCCCTATTAATCAACTACCAAATGGTGGTTACAAAACTACTCCCTTACGTGGCCTTTATTTAAACCCACCCTATTTACATGATGGTGGTGTAGCAGTACGGGCTGGTAGTTTAAAATTTGACTCTAATGCCGATTTCACTGTTGTTGATTCAACTGGGTTAGGGTTGCCTGGCACTCTGCGCCAAAGCATACCAGCCGATGCTGCTAGCAGCTTAAGGGCTTTAGTTGATCGTAAACTTCGTGCCAAAGTCATCAAAGCTAACAAAGCTGACCCGGATTTAGTAAGTAGTAACCTTGATGGTACAGGTCATGAATTTTATGTAGACAGTCAAGCTGGATTTAATCCTAAACAACAAACAGACCTGATTAATTTCTTACTGGCGCTTGATGATAACCCTGGTGAGTTCTAATTAAGAAGGTTAATAGTCAATAGTTCCATATTAAAAGCTCGGTCATCAAGACCGAGCTTTTGATATATATAGGCCAATACAGTTCAGTTAAGCATTTTTTTCTTCTCTCTGTGTCCTCTGCGGTACCCTGCGGGAAGCTGCTTTGCGTCTACGTTAAAAAAAACTGACTTTGACAAAGAGTTTTAACACCAAGCGTATTGATATATAGGCACAGAGGATAGGAAACGCAGGGATGCAGAGAATCAGATGTAATGGAATTTTGGAGAATTAATTATTCGGAAAAAATTCGGGGTAACTCTGGAAAATGCCAGAATTACCCCGATTGTTTTAACTTGTTGGGTAACGCTTACGCCCAACCCAACCAACTTTGATTCATAAGTTCTGAATTCTGATTAATTAGGCAAACGCAGCAGTTTTCACATCGTTATTTGCCAGAATTTCTTGCAATTCTTCAGCATCTACTGTTTCTTTATCAACTAGCATTTGCGCTAATTGATCTAGAATGTGGCGGTTGCCGACTAACACTTCTTTGGCACGGGTATAAGCTACATCGACAAGTTTGCGGACTTCTTCATCAATAGCAGCGGCGGTTTCTTCAGAGAAATCGCGTTCTGACATGATGTCCCGTCCCAAAAACATGTTACCTTGTTGACGACCAAGGGCAACTGGGCCTAAGCGATCGCTCATGCCAAATCGGGTGATCATTTGACGGGCAACACGGGCTACTTGTTGCAAGTCGTTGGAAGCACCTGTGGTTACTTCTTCTTCACCAAAGATTAATTCTTCGGCGATGCGTCCACCCAAAGCCACAGCCATCTGATTTTCCAGATAAGCGCGGCTGTATAAACCAGTGTCCATGCGGTCTTCACTGGGAGTAAACCAAGTTAAACCACCTGCACGACCACGAGGGATGATGCTAATCTTTTGTACTGGGTCATAGTCGGGCATCAAAGCACCAACTAAGGCGTGACCAGCTTCGTGATATGCTACCAAGGTCTTGCGCTTTTCGCTCATTACCCGGTCTTTCTTCTCTGGGCCAGCTAATACGCGATCGATCGCATCGTTGATTTCATCCATCGAAATTTCAGTTAAATTCCGCCGTGCTGCCAAAATTGCGGCTTCATTTAACAAGTTGGATAAATCTGCACCGGTAAATCCAGGTGTACGACGGGCGATTTTATCTAAGTCCACATCTTTCGCCAAGGTTTTGCCACGGGCATGTACCTTGAGGATTTCGCTACGTCCAGAATAGTCGGGACGGTCTACTACAACTTGACGGTCAAAACGACCTGGACGCAACAATGCTGCATCTAGGACATCGGGACGGTTGGTTGCAGCGATAATGATGATGCCGGTGTTACCTTCAAAGCCGTCCATTTCTGTGAGCAGCTGGTTGAGGGTTTGTTCGCGTTCATCGTTACCACCGCCTAAACCTGCACCCCGCTGACGACCTACGGCGTCAATTTCATCGATGAAGACGATGCAGGGAGCATTGGATTTGGCTTGTTCAAATAAATCGCGGACACGGGATGCACCTACACCCACGAACATTTCCACAAATTCTGAACCGGAGATTGAGAAGAATGGTACACCTGCTTCACCAGCTACAGCACGAGCGAGGAGGGTTTTACCAGTACCAGGAGGGCCAACTAACAGCACACCTTTAGGAATTTTTGCACCAACGGCGGTGAAGCGATCGGCGTTTTTCAGAAAGTCTACGACTTCATTTAATTCCAATTTGGCTTGGTCAATACCAGCTACATCACCAAATGTCACCTGAGTTTGTGGTTCCATTTGTACTCTGGCTTTGGATTTGCCAAAGTTCATGGCTTGGCTGCCGGGGCCACTTTGAGCGCGACGTAGCAAGAAGAATAAGCCAACCAAAAGCAATACAGGGAAAAATAAGCTGCTCAGTGCCTTGAACCAAAATCCTTCGTCGGTTTGGGGCAAAACTGAAATATCAACGCCTTTTGATGTCAAAGTATTGATTAAATCTGGGTCGTTGACTAAGGTTACCAACCGTTTATTTGGGTCGTATTTGGGTGTAACCAATGCTGTAGAACGGTCTGCACTCAGACTGACTTTTTCTACTCTGCCTTGTTCAACTTCTTGAATAAAGCGACTGTATCGCCATGTCTCTCTGCTTTGGGGTTGTTTGTCAAAAAATGCTGTACCCAGGGCAATGACAACAATAAATAGCAGCGCGTACAGCCCTGCGTTTCTCCATCTTTTATTCACTAAGGTCTATCCTCCTGTATTTTTCGCGCCATCGCGTAGCGAGTGCTGTCTGTGAGCGGAGAGGTCATTATTAAGAATTATGTTAACTTATCTTAAGATATAACAGATTGGCGTGGCTGTCATGCTGAAAAAAGACCCCTTATTTGCTGAAAACTAGGATGGTGTGGATTATATTGTAGCGATCCTGTTGGCTGATGAACGGTATGAATGGGGATAATCTCTACCACACTATTAGTGTAGGCGATCGCTTCAAATTTCTCGACTAGCTCTACACTCCAAGGTTCCTGCTGCATTGGTTGTTGCTGGTTTTGTAACCAGTTTACAAGTTGCGATCGCAATATTCCGGGCAAAATTCCAGCCTTGATTGGCGGCGTCCACCAACTACCATCACACCATCCCAAAAGGTTACCTGTGCTGGTTTCTAGCCAATTTCCTTGGGCGTCTACTAATATTGCTTCTTGGGCATTTGAGCTAGTTTTTGCTAGCCAAGCACTCAAATAATTTCCAGTTTTATGAGAAGGCAGAGAACGAGAAAATTCTGAACTAGCAACGTAGCACGCGATACCATTTTTTTGTTTTTCTGTCAAATCTGGTGGTAAAAATCTGCCAATTATCCACTCTCGTCCATCGGGAAACAGGGTAATTCTGAGAACCGGGAAGTGTGGGAGAAGAAGTTGGGCACCTTGGCGTACACGCTTCCAATCGGGTTGTTGCCAAGCAAAAGATTGGATTGAGGAAAGTAGGCGATCGCAATGTGCTTGCCAATTAGTTAAATTACTATCTAGGGAGTTCTCATAAACCCGCAAGGTTGTAAAAATCGTCGCCCCATAAAGCAACCCCGGATCGTTAATGTTTAATTCCAGAATTTGGGACTCTATTAATTTCCCGTCATACCAAAAAATATCATTAGTCATTAGTCATTGGTTATTAATTCATCTCCCTCATCTCCCTCATCTCCCTCATCTCCCTCATCTCCCTCATCTCCCTCATCTCCCTCATCTCCCAGACTCCCCACTCCCCACTCCCTACATTCAATCTTTTGGCGGAAATACAATTTTAGAATTTCCTTCAGGAGTTTGAATTACTTTTCCTCCCAAAGCTTCAATTTCCCTAATTGCGCGCTTACGAGTTTTTTCGTCAACTTGATTATTTAAAACCATTGCCCAGGTAGCAATTTGAGCATATTTACTGTTAGGATTTCGGCTGAGAAATTCAGCAGTTTTTTCAGAACTAGCAGCTACAAACTGACTTTCTTCATCTGAAAAGTTTCTCGCCCAATTTGCCGCTGTTGCAAAAGACTCTTGGGCAGCTTGAGGATTGCCTAAAAATAATAACTCATCAGTTCCTTTAAAACGCCAGACGTAATAAGACTTTTCGGGAACCCAGGGAGATAGAGATTTTAAGCCTTTTTCTGATATAGCGATCGCCCGTTCTGGCATGGCAGCATACAATGAAGTACTAATGGAAAGACTGCGATACGCTGCTAAAAATCGCGGGTCACGTTCTAGAATTACTTCAAAATATTCTGGGCTTAAACTATAACCTGTTTTATCCCGGACTTCATCATCTCCAAAATATTGTAAAAAATTTAGATATACCCAATCTCCAATCAAGTTATCATAACCAAAAGTAGGCATTTTTTTGAGAAAATCAAGACTGATTTTTTCTGATTTAATATCTTTTTCTAGAGTTTCTAGGGAAGCAGATTTTTGACTATTGAGCAGTTTTTCCAGTCGGGGAAATTGAATGAAGCCAACTCCTAAAATACACGCAAAGATTATAAAAGGTGTAACAATAGCTTTACGCGATAACAACATATTTCCCTTTTTTGTACCAAATATAAAGTATTATATTATACTTAGAATCTGGCATTTTAGCTTAAAGCGTGATGTACACCTGTAAGGGCACGGCAGTGCCGTGTCCCTACACCTTGCGATATGATGTTGTACTGCATCTGAATGGGAACCACTATAAAGGATTAGCATAAATCCAGAAATAAGTAAGTGCTAGAGTCACAGCAGTTAACGGTAGTCCAAATCGTAAATGCTCCCCAAAGGTCAGGCGATATCCTCGCTTAGCAACTGCCTCCGCTACAATCAAATTGGCGACAGAACCCAGCAGCGTCAAATTTCCTGCCAGCGTGGAAGCTGCCGCTAGCAGTAGCCAAGTTTGCGTATCGGGATGAGGAATTAGGTGATGTAGCAGCAGTACCGCCGGCACATTGGATACCAGATTCGACAACAACACGGTTACTCCCAGAATGCTCAAGGGATCGTGAACGAAACGGGAAAACCATTCCAGCGCACCGAGTTTCTGCACGCCCTCGGTGAGAATGAACAAGCCACAGAACATCAGCAGCAAATCCCAATCCACCTTTTGGAGAATTCGCTCTGGCTTGAGGCGACGTGTTACTAGTAATAGCCCAGCGGCAATTAAGGTTGCTTCGGCAGTGGGAATGCCAATTAAAAAAGCTACTAGTAATCCGCCTGTAATTAGCAGACTCTTGATTAGCAGTGGTTTGAAGATACGGTAATTGGGTGGTTCTACTTTCAGATCGGGACGAAGAGAACGCACTTCTGGATACAACCACCACAACCAACCCACTTGGATTACTAAACTTACCAAAGCTAGGGGTGTCAAAGCTTTGGCAAAGTCTAGATAACTAATGCCAGAGAACGAACCAATTAAGATATTTTGAGGATTGCCGCTGAGGGTGGCAACAGAACCAATATTAGTTGCCCCAGCTAGTGCCAACAAGTAGGGAACAGGGTTGAGGTTGAGTAATTGCGTCAGACTAACTACTAGAGGTGTGAGAATTAGGGCGATCGTGTCATTGAGGAACAGTGCTGAGAGAAAACCGCTACCAAAAGTTAGTACTATTAATAATCCTAAGGGACTGTGTATATTACGGATAGTGTAATCAACAGCCAACCGGAAAAAACCGGAAACGGCGAGATTAGCACTAATTATCATCATGCCGAACAGGAAGATGACTGTTTTGTAGTCAATAGCACTCCACGCTGCACGCAGATCCAACAATCCTAATGCCATCAACAAAGCCGAACCCACAATGGCAATTGTGGCACGATTCATCCGCAGTCCAGGTAAGTAGCCCAGTCCCAACCCGATGTAAGTTAGTAAAATCACAAGGTATCGCAGAACTAGCATTGCCTACTCCCCCACCGTAGTTAACTCAGATTGAGAGTTTACCGAATGGGATGTAGATTTAGTTTCAGGCATAAAGAACCAAAAGAAAGCCAAGGCAGAGGGGGCGATCGCGGCTATACTCAAAAAGCTAGCTTTGTACCCAACTTCTTTAGCTACAAAACCAGCCAAGGAGTTACTCAGGGACGCACCAATGCCAACGGCAGCGCCAATTCCTCCCTGGGCGAAATTGAAGTGTCCTGTTTCCTTTGTCAAATCGGCTATTACCAAAAGCTGCATGACGCCAAAAATTCCTGCACCAATACCATCCAATAATTGCACAGATACCAAAAAGAAAGGATTATCGTTGAGGCTATACAACGCACCGCTAAAGCCATTAAAATTTTTAACAGTGCCCCAAAATAGGTTTAGTTTTGATTTAAACCTATTGTTGTGACCAAAGTATAGGAAATACTATATGTCTAACGATATTCAAACTAAAGACCGAAATGGAATTGAGACTCGAAGCCGAAATCGTGCTGAACCCCAAGATATTCAAAACCTAGCGAGAGGACTGTTAAATAATTTAGTATCCTCTGTACAGACATTAGTTTGTGACATCACAGCTTTAGAAGTGAATACTATAGTTGTGGATAGGATTAATGGGTCAAAATTTAATCCTTGGCAAGCATATCAAGAAATTTATTCTATACATGACCCAAATTATTTTGACGCAAAAGGAATTCCGAAAGAAGGTTCTCAAGCTAAAGAACTGCGTCAGCATTATAAAAATCTATTTGACCAACTTGAAAGAGAATATTTTTACCTTTTGCTGGAACAGGGTTCAGGTTTTTATAATCCTCACGATGAGAGGGTAAAACGATATCGTCAAAATCTTGAAGAGGCGAAGAAACGTCAAGAAAATCTAGTTGAAGCTGATGAACATAACATCAAGCTAGCTAAACCAATACTACCTGCTCCAACTCCAGTTATTGATGAAAACGATGGAAATAATCAAGAAGATTGGATTGAAAATTGTCAAGAAATTCAAAAACTTTTAAACAATGGTAAATTTGTTCGTACTTTGCGTAAAATAGCTGAACTAAAAGCAGCACTTGATGGTGGTAACATTACAAGTACTCAAACTGATATTATTTATGCCCAAACTGTGATGCAGTTAGATGGGGATATTATCACTCGTTACAATAAAGAATTGTTTAATTTACCTGAAGAAGTTAAAACTTCCATCATTAATACACATAACGAAGGCCTGGTTGCTGGAGAAAAACAGTGGCGTGGAACATTTAGTTTTTTGATTAATTTGGTGCAAAATATTGCAAAATTATCTTGATAATGAATGCCAATTTGCAAGAAACAGATAAGAAAATATTACTACAAATTCCTCAAGGCGATCGCTTTGAACTTAAGATTGACCAAGGACAGTGTAGTTTTTATTTAAATGACACACTTATAGAACAGATTCAACAAGCAAAAAAAGATGGTGTTTCTCTCAAAGTTCCCCCAAAGCTGATAATTTATCTCTGGTATTATACCTGTTTCAGTAATCATCTGGAATTTGAAAACAAAAATTCAAATAATATAAATTTATATATTTTATTAGATATTTTACAGATTTTTCTAAGTAAAAGCAGACAACAAAAAACAAGCTTACAGTCTGGAATCACCTTCAATTCTTACTACAAACAGGCTCAATCAGCTTCAGATACTTATGAAGATGAAGATATCATTTTGCAAACAACTGTGATTTTTGATGGTGATATATTTCACAAAATTAAGTGTAATTTCTTACAGAATTCTAAATTTTCAACAGTTGTATCTGCTCACTATTGGCTGACTGAACAATTACTCAGTGGTTTTCAGATTAACCCCAATTTCTTAATTTGGGAGGTAGCTTCGTCGTTTACTGCTGGTTTTGTAGTCTACAATCTTAATTCAGCAAATGGGATGCTATCAATATTTGCTTGGTTCGGCTTAACTATATTATTTGCTACTACCCGCTATGTGCTTGTTAATCAGTTTCAAAAACTTACTTCTATCAACTCTAAATTTCTAGATTGGTTGGCATGGGCGCTAGTTTGTCTAATTCCTAGCGTTGTTGTTGGCGGTATTAATGATTTTAGCGGGATAAATGTTTTATTATTGCCCTTTTTGTCAGTTATTGCACCAAAACTAGTAGGATACATTTTAAGTTTTATCAAGCCGCAAATTGGTAAATTGATTTTGCGTCAGTTTTTATCTTGATGTTGGTCGAGTATCAACGTTCTATAGGACTGGTTAAGCCAGTGCGTTTATCTAACACAGAAGTCCCACGCCTGACTCGAAAACAGACGTGGGCTTGAACACAAGCTGCTTTAAAATACCAGAGCTTCGGCTGTACCAGACAAAGGAGTAACGGTATATGTCTGTGTCTGTCCTTCATTAAATAGCGGAATCGTCGAAAACCGGTTTACAGTTGTAATCCCCTTAGTTACAATGTCAGCTTTGTTGCTGACTCCTATGTTGACAGCAGGTATAAGCAAGCTAAAAGTAGTAGAGCCATTATCTACAGTTCTATAAATAGTCACAGTTACTAGCGTTCCAATTTCTGTGTCTTGAGTTCGGATTTCCTTTCCAGCAAATTGCAATATTTGCCGTCCCTTTTGATACTGTAGACGTGGCTCACCAGTAAAGCTAGTTGTTGAATAATTAACCTTAAGTTGCTGCTGCTTATTTTCCAGCTGATACGAGGTTGGTACTTTAAATGTTTCTTGGGCGTGAGATGGCATTACGGATGTAGCCGTTAATGTTACGCCTAGTGTCAGTATTGAAGCCAAGTATTTTGTTTGCATGTTTCAAAAAGTAGTTTTGGGCTGGACAAATATATGGGCTTGGTAGTTCAACAGGACTGTAGATGCAGCATAATTCAGTAGTCAGGAGCCAAACAAACTTAATATTTGACTCTGATGCCGAAGTTCGGCACGGCACTCAGTAGCGAACTGTTGTATTTAGTGTTTGGTTAAGATAAATGCTTTTTTCAGGGCAATATATTTGTAGTTATTCAGACATATGATTCATAGTGTCTTCAAGCTATTAATATGAGGTTAAAAAGAAACTATTGAAATCTTAAATGATTCTTGCGGGAATACACCTTTAACATAAAGGTAGTATTTTAAACAAGTATTGCACCAGATAATGTGGATGCAATTGCATCATAACCGATCATAAATATACAACACAAGCAAAAACTTCAGGAGGCGATCGCTACTTCTAGTCAGAACCCTACCACGTCAAGATACTGTTGGCGAATGATAGGACTCCTCGTTTACTCACAAAATGCTTGGTAGAGACGCAATACTGTTCGGTTAAGAGACAAGGGTAAATCGCCGTCAAGACAACAATCAATTCTTTGTCTTGACGGCGATTTACCCTTGTCTTTGTTATGTAGAATTTTGATCAAAAAACCTTAACCGAACTGTATTGGGTAGAGACGTTGCATTGCAACGTCTCTACTACATCTGTTGGAATAGCGCAAAATCGTGGGGTGTGACCAATCCATTTGTCGCAATCGTTTTTCAAATGGATTTTTACTGCCACAATAGCGTTAGGTCAACAATTTAGACAACATCAGCTTTACTGCTGTTGTCTAAATTGTTGTTGAAGTTTAAATGTATCCATTTCCTGTCTTTGTTGTTGTCTTAGTTGGTCCATTGTAGTAGGTTGTCCCAACTTTTGTTGTTGTCTTAGTTGATTTTGGAGACGAAATTGTTCAATCCGCTGTTGTTGTTGTAGTCTGACTTCATCTTGCTGGCGTCGAAATTGTTGCCATAGTTGTTGAGAAGATTGTTGTTTTGCTAACTGTTTACTTTGTTGTTCTAGCTGCGTTCGCCCTGGAGGTATCGTCTCCCTGACGCCTGCTTGTACGGGAGAATAATTGAGGAATTCTATTATCACCATACTAAGTAGTAGCCCTGGTTTAACTATCAATGAATGATTCATACAGTTTTTCCAAAAGTGTTTTAGAACAGCGGTGCTGCTGAATGAAAAGATGAATTGCATTTTCGTCGGTAAATAACTTTTCTCAATTCTGATTTGACTCAATCTGAGCTTCCTCGACTACAACAGTGAGTAATTCTGCTGTTTTGGTATCGAGCATGACAATCTATCTCTATGTTCATTAAAACACAATTATCATGTGAGTGGTACTGTCGAAAGTTCATTTACCTTTCGACAGACCTATCAAGTAATGTCGTCCGAGTACTCACCTTTCCCCTACCCGAACACGAGTACGTCTTCGAGAGTTGGGCTGTCTTCCTCCATACTTGAAACCGCTCTTTTGAATATCGTCTATGAGAAAATACAGTTGAGATCAGCACAAATCAAGAACCTCGGTTTCTTCAAAAAACTGAGGTTCTCCTACTTTGAATTGCCTTTAACTTAACTCTATTAAGGTTAGTAAGCTGTTCCGCATTTAACTTGCATAATTAGGGCGGGCTTTTCGGCCCACCCCACAAGAGTGTGCTTTAATCCGATTATGCAATTTAGATGTTTTTCAGCTTATCAAGCAACGATCGCAAAATCAGCAGCAGTCAAACTAGGCAAATTCAGGAAATTAGCAAACTCTGCACCAGTACCAAATCCAGCAGCACTACCATTTTGGTTATAGTAAAGACTGCCACTACTGGCACTGTAAACCAAGAATGCTGTACTAGTTGCAGCTAAATTATCATCCTCTACAGTCGTAAAATCAGAAACTTGACTCAACCCATAACTGACAACACTACTCAAAGCAGTAAAAGTCTGTTTACTCAACACCACCTTGTCGCTTCCAGAGCTAAAGTCAGTCAGGGTATCGTTGCCGAAATCGTTACTACTAAAAGCTCGTCCGCTACCATACCAAAAGCGATCGCTATCACTCCCACCAGAAAGAATATCATTTCCCGCCCCGCCAATCAAAGTATCTGCGCCGCTTCTACCTGTTAACACATCATTGCCACTACCCCCATTCAGCGTATTGTTGAGGGTATTACCAATCAGGCGATCGCTTCCATTACCACCAACCGCATTTTCAATTACATTATTCGCAGATAGGGTCAACTTCAAGTTACTGTTGACTGTCTGGGTGGTAGTGATACCTAAATTTACCCGTACATCTGTACTAGTACCGCCAAAGTTGAGAGTATCATTCCCACCTGTGGTAATTTCTTGAATGCGATCGCTACCTAATGGGGTGGAAGCATTGAATGCATAAGTATCATCCCCCGTACCACCAGCGAGAATATTATTGCCACTATTACCCGTCAATATATTATTGCCACTATTGCCAGTGCCGTTAATATTGCTGGTTCCAATCAGAGTTAAATTTTCGATCCCATCAGCTAAGGTTGTTGTGGTACTAGCTTGTAAGGTGTCAGTGATGGTGACAGTTCCAGTGGCTTTTTGTAAAGTTGCATTGCTAGGGCTAGAAAGGTTAACACTAAAAGTTTCGTTGGCTTCGCTGAGATTATCATTCAGGATGGGAACAGTAATTGTGGCAGTGGTAGTGTTAGCAGCAAAAGTTAAAGTACCATTGCGGCTAGTATAGTCCGTATTGGCAGTGGCAGTACCTGGGGTTGTAGTGTAGTTAACTGTGACTGGTTGACTAGATGCACTGCTGAGGCTGACAGTTAAGACAGCTTGCGGGGTTTGCCCTTCGACAACGGTGATGTCATTAATAGAGAGATTGGGAAGATTCGCATCATCATTGACTATGGTTCCCAGTGCTTGATTATCGGCAATGGTGGCGTTAGTGGCGTTGCTGAGGTTGAGGAAGAAGGTTTCGTTCGGTTCAAATATTGTATCCCCAGCAACAGCAACAGTGAGAGTTTTACTGATATTTCCGGGGTTGAAGGTTAATGTACCAGTGCTGGCGGTGTAATCGCTGCCAGATGTAGCTGTGCCGTTAGCGGTAGCATAATTAACTGTGACAGCAGAGGTACTAGCGGCGGAGAGAGTGACAGTAAAGGTGGCGTTGGTTGTACCTGTATTGCCTTCGGTCACGCTAATATCGTTGATGCTGAGGGTTGGTAAGGCGGCTGCTTGTACTTCAAATGCGCCAATATCAACTTTAGCGCCAACAAGCCGCGTCAAGCCTCGTTGGTCGTAGGGAATGGCTTCTGAAGTGTCGCCATCGTTGTCAAGGTCTTGTGTATCGACAGGAATCAAGTTGTTGTTGCCGGCGTTAATGGCTGGGCTACCAGTCAGGAGGGCATGGGTAAGGGTGAGTCCGCCATTATTTTGTAAAGGCCCAAGTCCGGGGTTAGGGTTGACAATATCTGTACCCGTGCCGACAGTGCCTTTAGCACCAGTTAAGTTGCCGATTAGGTTGTTATTATTGCCATTGAATGTGCCAGAAAGATCGGGGTATGAATATAATCTGTTATCAAGAGAAAAATTTCCAGCTACAATGGTGTTCTTGAGATTTACTGTCCCGCCGCTATTACTAACTCCGCCGGCATAACCCAGAATGCCGGAAAAAGTGTTATTAGTAACGGTACTGTTCAATAGATTAATTATTCCACTGTCGTTACTTACACCACCAGCACCACCCAAACTCGCACTATTACCACTGACTGTAGTATTGACTAAGGCGGCTGAAGCATTACTAAATTTGTTGTTTATCCCACCGCCTGTATTAGCAGTATTGCCACTCACCGTCGTATTGATTAAGGTAAGTGTTTGAGTGTTGTATATACCACCACCATAAGTAGCACCATTATTATTACTAATTGTGGAGTCAATCACAGTCAATGTGCCAGCATTACTTATACCACCACCATCCGGAACCAATCCACTGACGCTATTGTTACTAACCGTACTGCCATTACGCAGGTAGGCATCGCCGGCGTTGTAGATACCACCTCCATTCTCTGCACTATTGTTACTGACTGTCGTATTGTATAAGTCCAAAAAGCCTGCCGAAGCAACTTTAATTCCTCCACCATCTTCACCTGAAACCGCTCCTCCTTTGACTACTAAATTCTGTAAGCTTAATTCTCCTCCAGTTAGTACATCAAAGACGCGATCGCTATTTAATAAACCGGAAGCATCAATAGTTGCTTTCCCACCCACTGCCACAATATAAAGTACATTATTGCGACTTTTAATATCTAAATCTCCGGTGAGGGCATTATCTTCATTAATCCCGTTCGATGTTAGGTTGTAAGTTGCTCCTCCTGTTAAGTGGATTTCATAGTCAGTATTCGGGTTTGCATTGGCAATTATAATCGCATCCCGCAGAGATAAGCCATTAGTAGTACTGCCATCATTTTGATCGGCTGTGGAATTCACTGTCAAAATTGTAGTAGCCATTTGAGATTTCCTTATAGCAAAAGTAGTATTTGATATCATGTCCGGCTAATCACTTATCATTAAAATCTCTCCGCGTAAGAGCGTCCCCGCGTCACCCCAAATAATAAGTCTTTTACCGGACATGATATGAGTTGTCATATCATTCCTATTCTGGTAATCACAAAAAAGGAATACAGCAGATTTAAAATTAGTGAGGTACACAACAATTCGTCTGTTACCCAGATATAAAGCGCGTTTTACTGCTGAATTGTGAACTCTGAACTCTGAATTCTGCTGTAATTAACATCTTATTTGTCTTCACTCAATCAACTGAGAATTTGAGAATAAATTCACCAATTAGAAAATAAGAGTCAATTAGGTGAAGTTTTTTTCAACAACTTCCTGATTTTTAGAAAAAGCGCTACAATACCCTGTCATACTCAGTGCTGAGAGGCTATTTATAAAGCAATACGCTTGGATTAAGGATAATTGTGGTTGGGCTTAGCATATGTGAAATCCAATAAATGCCCGAAAATGCTGGGTTTCGTTCCTCAACCCAGCCTACGCAAATTAATTTTTCTGGCTTACAGCAATTGAGGCGAATATTCTCAGGGCTAACACACACACACAGGACGCATGACCAAGTGTATCGAATCAAATTCCACGAAGCTATTTTGTCAATGTTTCTACTACAAGTATTAACTTTAAAGCCTATTTTGAAAATTAATGTTATCTAAATCACTCTAAATTGAATCAACTAACTTTTCATTTATATCGATGGAACTATTTTTGAGTCTTTATTCATAAATCTTGACATCAGATATTTTATTGACTATCATCTTGCATGTCCTGATTTTATTTTTCTTACTGGAAAATTCTTGTAGGTAAATCTAAGAGTAATTTGGCAATCATACATGAAACTACGCTGGTTTTTACTTAGCCTCATTAGTATTCTTCTGCTTTCGTCACCAGTAAAAGCAAATCCTAATAGTAATAAAGTTGTCTCGTCTGACGGCTGGAATAGAAATCAATCAAATTTACCATTACCGCCACTTCAATTTATTCCCCCAGTTCCTAGCAATCTTGTTAATCCAACAAATACATCTAATTTCACTGGTGTAGTTACTTTAGGACGCGAGATATCAGAACTAAAAACTCCAATTAGTAAATTAGTTTCTCGGTATAAATTCCTGACTCCTGGAATATTTTTTATGGACTTGGAAACAGGAGACTATATAAATTTTAACGGAAATAAAGCTTTCCCCGCCGCTAGTACGATCAAGTACCCAATTTTAATTGCTTTATTTCAGGAAGTTGATGCAGGAAGAATCAAGCTAAACGAAACTTTAGTGATGCAGCGTAAATACGTCGTTGGCGGTTCCGGTAACATGCAATATATGCGGACGGGAAGCAAGTTTAGTGTGTTAAAAACTGCAACGATGATGATGACTATTAGTGATAACACTGCGACAAATATGATTATTGCTCGCTTGGGTGGAATTGCTAAATTAAATCAACGGTTTCGCACTTGGGGATTGCAAAGTACTGCCCTCCATCGAATGTTGGGGGACTTCAATGGAACTAATAAAACTAGTGCCAAAGACTTAGTAAGACTTTCAGCTTTGATGGTAAATAATCAGCTACTTTCTGCTCAAAGTCAGTCTCAAGTTCTAGGTATTATGTATGGTTGTCACAATAGAAAATTGCTTCCATCTGGTTTAGGTTCTGGTGCAAAGATAGCTCACAAAACAGGAACTTTGCGTTTTGTATTGGGTGATGCGGGTATTATTCAAACGCCTTCAGGTAAGCGTTATTTGGCAGGAATTTTTGTGACAAGACCAAATAATGACCTGAGAGCAAGAGATTTTATTCGTCAAGTATCTCAAGTGGTGTATGGCTATTTTGAACAAGCAAAAGTTAGCAATGTGCCGTAGGGTAGAGACGCGATGAATCCTAGGGGAGAGACGCGATGAATCCTAGGGGAGAGACGCGATGAATCATAGGGGAGAGACGCGATGAATCATAGGGGAGAGACGCGATGAATCGCGTCTGTACAAGAAAGAGTGAGGGGGATAGGGAGAAATGGGGGTTTTTGTTTTGTGTTACTTTTTGAATAGTTGCCAAGATTGTTGAGCGATCGCCCAATCTTCTTTAGTATGTATTACTAATACTCTCACTGCTGAGTCGTCTGTGGCAATATCTTCATCAACTGGCTGCTGTTGATTTTTTTCCAGGTCTATTTTTAATCCCAAAAATCCCAAAGCTTCACAGGCGGCTTGGCGAATTCCTGGTGAGTTTTCACCCACGCCTGCGGTGAACACCAAAGCATCTAATCCCCCCAAACTGGTCAGCATTGCACCGATACCAGAACGCAGGCGATGGACGTACATATCCCACGCTAGTTTAGCGCGGGTGTTGCCTTGGGCGATCGCTTTTGTCACCTCACGCATATCACTAGATATACCCGAAATTCCTCGCAATCCAGAAGCTTTATTGAGTATACAATCTAACTTTTCTATAGAGTAATCACAGTACCGCAACAAGTGAATCAAAATCCCCGGATCTATTGATCCAGAACGACTGCCCATCATCAATCCTTCCAAAGGTGTGAATCCCATACTAGTATCAATACTGCGACCGTTTTTAACCGCTGCCAAAGAACAACCGTTGCCGAGATGACAGGTGATTAATCGTAGAGATCCCAAATCTTTACCGAGAATTTGGGCAGCACGACCAGAACAGTATTGGTGACTGATACCATGAAAGCCATAGCGGCGGATACCTTGGTCTACCCATTCATAGGGGCCGGGATAAATTGCTACTGCTTCGGGGAGAGTGCTATGAAATGCTGTATCAAAAACTGCAACTTGGGTAACTTCTTCTAAGATGTTTTCAATTGCTTCTATGCCTGCCAAAGCGCTAGGATTGTGTTCTGGAGCTAGGTTAGATAGATTAGCGATCGCCTTTTTGACATCCTCCGTAATTACCACACTTTCTCGGTAATCTTGTCCACCATGTACTACACGATGTCCCACCAAATCGATTTCTGACAACTGATTAATTACTTTGGTAGCACCGCTAGTCAGTGTATTGAGCATATAGGTGAGGTGTGCTTGTGGAGAGTCACCAGGAATTGATTCTTGCAGCTTTGCACCCGTAGCAGTTTTCACCTCAACTTCTGCCACACCCTTGTCTTGAGTCCAGTTAACTTTCCCTTCCCAAAGAGGTTGGGGTGCTTGGGTGGGGAGAGCCTCATCTGCAATTTCATACAGACAACTCTTTTGGCTACTCGAACCAGCGTTTAGCACCAATATCTTCATATGACCTGCTCTAATCATGTCACAATGCTACACTTACTTGCGACGGTGTGCTATTGGGCATTAGAGATATTTTGGGAAAGGGAGTGGGGAGTGGGGAGTGGGGAGAAGGAGTAGACTTTACAAACATCCTCTTACAGCAATTTTCAGGTAATTACAGCAGTTTTCATGTATTTGAACCACATCTGTCGTAGGGGCACAGCACTGCTGTGCCCTTGCCGCGTGGTCTATTTACCTAAAAATAGCTGTAAAACATAGGGCAATAGAGTTCAGTTAAGCTTTTTTCTCTCCCCCTGCAACGCCAGCCTCCCCTGCCTCCCCTGCCTGCCTTAACAAATAAATTTCCTTAACCCAAGCGTATTGAAACATAGGGTAGGGGCGCTAAGCTTGGCGCCCCTACAAAGGATTGTGGTTCAAACAGATGAAAACGGCTGTAAAAATGGGGAGTGGGAAATTAGGAATTACGAATCACCAAGGGCTGATATTTGGGAATATTTTCTCCATCAATCAACTCATCAGATTGATGACGTGAATTGATTATCCGCTTTAAAACCTGCATGAGGATACCTGGCTGAAAAAATGCGCTGGGTGGCTTGAGTAAATTCATCACTTCCAAGAAAAGCTGATGAATTTCTCCACTGTCAGCTTGCAGCAGTAATAATTGATCGAAATACAACTGCATAAATTTGCTAATCAAATCGGGTTTTCCTCCTTCGGTAGCAGGCCAACGGAAGTCCTCGCCTGTGGCCATCAACCAAGGTACAGAAATGGTTTTGCTTAGTTGCTTTTGAAAATATCGTGGCAAACCGATTAAATTACCGTTGAATTGCTTAGATAGTTGCTTGCTTAAACACTCATCCAGAGTTAAAGCGCCTAAAGCAGCGGTAGTCATACCTTGACCGTAGACGGGATTAAAAGCACAAACGGCATCACCTACTATTATCAAACCTTCTGGTAATCGAGAAAGTTTTTCGTAGTGACGCAGGCTATTTTCTGTGCGCTTATAAGCGTAGATAGGCGAGATTGGTTGAGCGTCTTTTATGGCTTCATAGATAATAGGCGATCGCAAACTCTGGGCAAAGTCGAAAAATCCGGCTTCGTCAGTTGGTGGATAATCTCGACTTACACCAGCGAGTGTGACAATCCAACGATTACCTTCAACAGGATAAAGCACAGCACTACGAGTATCTTTTGGTGGTTTTGACCCGACCAACAAAACCTTCCAATCTGACTGAAAACCCTCAGGAGGATGATACCAGCGGCTGGCGTAGCCTAAAAAAGAGTTGATAACTGTCTGTTGGGGTGATTCATAACCCAATTCCTCTAACCACTCCGGTGTTTGAGAATTGCGACCAGAGGCATCGATGACTAAATTAGCGAGTATTTCTGCTTCAGGTTCGTTGCGAAAGCTGACTTGTACACCTGTAATGGTTGTTTTGTTGGGGTTAGACAGCAAGGTAGTTACCTGTCCTCCCTGCACAAATTCAACACGATTATTAGCTGCCAAACGTTGGCGGATAGTCCACTCTAGGAGATTACGGCTACAGGCGCAGCTGGTTAAATGAGAGGGAAAACGTGGTGCCCAACCGTTAAAACCCAGCCAAGGACAATCTGCTACTGAGTCTATAATCGGTGTCCCTGAATTAGTTAATTCTGCGATGATGCCAGGAAACAGCTGCTCTAAAATCTGCTGACCCCGGATGAGTAAAATATGTGCGTGATGAGCTTGGGGTACACCGTGACGTTGTTCGGGTTGTTCAGGAAAGCGATCGCGCTCTATAATTATCACGCGATCGAAGTACTTTGTCAGTACTTGAGCTGTCAACAGTCCGGCAATACTTCCCCCGATAACAATAGCTTTTTTTTCTATAGCTGTAGAAATTTGTAAATCCAACATTTGAGACTTAATTTAGCTTTTTGTTATGTTCCTACACTTAACATACCTTAATAGTTATTAACTTGCATAGGTTTTGCAATTGATTTACATACAAATGATCAAAAGTCAAAATTAAAAACTAAATTTATGATTTTAGAAAATTATCAATTTCACTATTCTTTAATTGACAACCCAAAAAAACCAGTAATTCTTTTTCTACACGGCTTCATGGGTAATATTGATGAATTTGATGAAGCAATAAAATTATTATCTGATGAATTTTCTTATTTAACACTTGACCTGCCCGGACACGGCAAAACTCAAGTTTTGGGTGGGGATGAATACTATACAATGTCCAACACTGCCCACGCCATAATTAAATTATTGGATAAATTAAAAGTTGCCAAATGCTTTTTAGTTGGTTATTCAATGGGTGGAAGATTGGCTTTATACCTAGCCCTACATTTTTCGGAACGTTTCTTCAAAGTGATACTTGAATCAGCTTCCTCAGGTTTGGCAACAAACACGGAACGATTAGAACGAATTAAGCGTGATATGCAAATAGGCAAGAAATTAACAAGAATTACTACTAAAATTGATTTTGCCGATTTTTTATCAAATTGGTATAACCAAGCAATTTTTGGTTATATAAAAAATCATCCACAATATGAAAAAATGCTAGAAAATCGCTTGCAGAACAATCCGCAAGAATTAGATAAATCACTGCGCTTTATGGGTACTGGATGTCAGCCTAATTTGTGGCCAAAGCTAGCAAAGAATATAATTCCTATGCTTTTATTGGCTGGTGAATATGATGAAAAATTTGTATATATTAATACAGGAATGGCTAAAGTGTGTCAACTTGCACAGCTAAAAATAATTGATAATGCTGGGCATAATATTCACTTTGAGAATACTTTGGCATTTGTGCAAATTTTGAGAGATTTTTTTAATTCTAGTAATCCGCTTTAATTTGTAGAACTTACGTAAGCAGGGAATAGGAAAAGTACTAATTGCCTATTGCCTAATAGGCTTGGGTTAAGGGTTATTGGTGTACATAATTGGTCATTGAAGACGTGATAAATCACGTCTCTACACGAGGATTTTGGGTTTATCTTAACTGTATTAGCCCAATGGTCAATCGCTGTCTCTATCTGCTATATCAAACAAAGCACGATTATCGACTATTAGTCAATCATTCTTTAGTTACTTCATTAATCCTTCTTTAGTCTAGTTAAAATCCAACTCGTGGAAGAAGCTTTAATGAGAGATATTTTCTAGTCTTTTAAAATAACGGAGATCAAGCTAATATGCAAATACTGGTAATGTCAAATTAACTGGCATTATCTACATTTTATTTTGATTAATAATCCTGTAATTAGTAATTTTTGATTATTCTGACTGTCATTTTTGCGTCACATTTATATTTAACAATATTCTATATGGAGATATAGATATAGCTTTATATTTCCATCTCAATAAAATTGATTATCTGAGGTAATTTTTGATGAGACAAAGCAAAAAAATTCTGCTCAACACTAAATGAGGAATTAATGTGAGTAGACCTAAAGACTACGATTTGCTTGATCAGACAGAGATAACTAAAATACCATCACCCAAGCCATCACTGACATTACCAGACGCAGTAGCTCTGATTGTCGGTATTGTCATCGGGGCGGGGATTTTTCAAACCCCGGCTCTAGTAGCAAATCAAGCGGGTAGTAATATTGCGGTGCTACTTTTTTGGTTCATTGGTGGTGTGATATCTCTCGTGGGAGCGCTTTGCTATGCAGAATTAGCAACGGTTTATCCTGATGTTGGAGGTGCTTACTACTATTTGAAACGCGCATTCGGGCGAAGAATTGCCTTTTTATTTGCCTGGGCACGGATGACAGTAATTCAAACTGGTTCTATTGCTCTTTTAGCATTTGTTTTTGGGGATTATGTTTCTCAAATATGGCGATTAGGCGGGTTTTCATCTTCTATTTATGCAGCAGTGGCGATCGCCCTTTTAACTGCTTTGAACATGGTTGGTTTGCAACAAGGTAAGTGGACACAAAACTTGCTGAGTGTTGCCAAAGTTCTGGGTTTGTTGCTAGTAGTAATTATTGGGTTGAGCGCCACTCCTAATTCTACCGCCCCTGTGGAATCTGCATCATCAGGAACTTGGGGACTGGCGATGGTGTTTGTACTGTTGTCCTATGGCGGTTGGAATGAAGCCGCTTACATCTCCGCAGAAATTCAAAATGGACGACGTAACATTGTGCGATCGCTCATTTGGAGTATTGGTATCATCACCGCCATTTATATGCTGATCAACCTGGCTTACCTACGGGGACTGGGATTAGCCAACATGGCACAGTCAGAAGCAGTAGCCGCAGATTTAATGCGTTCACTTTGGGGCGCACCGGGAGCCTTATTCATCAGCATCCTGATTGCGATCGCTACTTTAGGCGCAACCAACGCCACAATTTTTACTGGAGCGCGTACCAACTATGCACTCGGACAAGATTTTTCCCTATTCGGTTTTATGGGACGCTGGCAGCAACGTCCTAGCAGCCCTACCCATGCCTTATTGTTGCAAGCAGCGATCGCCTTGGCACTAGTTGTTTTAGGCACTCTCACCCGCAAAGGCTTTCAAACAATGGTGGACTACACCGCCCCTGTGTTTTGGTTCTTCTTCTTGCTTTCAGGCATATCTCTAATCGTCTTGCGTATCCGGGAACCCCACATAGTCCGCCCCTTTCGTGTGCCATTTTATCCCTTTACGCCATTACTTTTTTGCGCCGTCTGCGGTTACCTACTGTATTCCAGCGTAGTTTACACAGGCGTGGGAGCGATCGTAGGTGTTTTAGTTGTCGTAGCAGGTATTCCGCTGTTGCTGTGGAATAACCAACGGGGGCGGGGGAGGGACGCGGGGAGATGAGGGGGATGAGGGGGCAGGGGGAGAAATAACCAATGCCCAATGACAAATGATAAATGACAAAGGAGAAAATTCATGAACTTCAAGAAAATTCTGTTTTTACTGGTTACAGGGGTTAGTATTACCAGCTTGGGAATTGCTGGATGTACGACGGAACAACGTAATGCTGAAATTCCCACAGAACCTTCTACTTTAACGGCTGAGACTGAAACAGTAACTCCTACAGCTACGCCGACAAATCAACCCCAAGAACGCCCTGGTGATGTTCCCTATGTGCCAACACCAGAACCAGTGGTAGATGCAATGTTGAAAGTGGCAAAAGTGGGCAAGAATGATGTACTTTACGACCTTGGGAGTGGTGACGGGCGAATTGTGAATACTGCGGCACAAAGGTATGGTACGCGGGGTATCGGCATAGATATTGACCCCCAACGCATTCAAGAAGCGAATGAAAATGCCCAAAAAGCAGGAGTCACAGACCGCGTGAAGTTTGTTCAGCAGGACTTGTTCAACACTGATTTTAGTGAAGCAACGGTAGTTACACTTTACCTGTTACCAGAAATCAATCTCAAACTCCGCCCCAAACTCTTGAAAGAACTCAAACCTGGCACTCGCATTGTCTCCCACGCTTTTGATATGGGCGACTGGAAACCAGAGCAGACACTCAATGTAGAGGGCAAAACTATTTACTATTGGGTAGTTCCTAAAGAGATCCCAGCGAATTTACGATAGAAACCGTGACAATTTTGGATTTTGGATTTTGAATTTTGGATTGAGGAAATAATCTAAAATCCAAATCCAAAATTCTTTGATTGATATCAAATAAGTAGGGTGTGTTAGGCGTAAGCCGTAACGCACCCTACAAATACTACTTCTGAATTCTGAATTCTGAATTCTGAATTCTGTTATAAGACTTTTAATCTAAAATCCAAAATCTAAAATCTAAAATCCTTGGAGTAAGAAAATATGATAGGCTTAAAAGGAAAGAATGCCCTAATTACAGGTGCAACATCAGGTATCGGTCAAGCGATCGCCATCAAATTTGCGAAACTTGGGTGCAATATCGCTATCAATTACCGTAAAGACTCTGAAGCCGGGGCACAAACGCAAGAGATGGCATTGCAAAAAGCTTGCGGAGATATTAACAGTTGTGGTGTGAAGTCCCTGTTGGTTCAGGGAGATGTTTCCCAAGAATCAGACATTGTTGAGATGGTCAACACTGTTGTTCAGGAATTTGGCAGTTTAGATATTCTCATCAACAATGCCGGTATTCAAACAGAAAGTCCATCTCATGAAGTTACCACAGCAGATTTTGACCGAGTGATTGCAGTCAATCTCCGGGGTGCTTATCTCTGCGCCCGTGAAACTATTAAACACCTGCTATCTGCTAATCGTCGGGGAGTAATTATTAATATTTCCAGCGTTCATGAAATTATTCCTCGACCGATGTATATCAGTTATTCTATTAGCAAAGGTGGCATGGAAAATCTCACCAAAACTTTAGCATTAGAATACGCTAGTCAAGGTATTCGTGTTAACGCCGTTGCCCCCGGAGCGACAATCACACCAATGAATCAAGCCTGGATAGATGACCCGGAAAAAAAGGCGATGGTGGAAAGTCACATCCCAATGGGGCGGGCTGGGACTACAGAAGAAATGGCAGCCGCAGTAGCTTTTTTAGCTTCGGATGAAGCCGCATATATCACCGGACAAACGCTGTTTGTAGATGGTGGATTGACTCTGTATGCTGATTTCCGGGAAACCTGGTCGGCTTAAGAGTTTAGCTGGCGTGCTTTCCACAATTGAGCCGATACATACCATTAGTGGAATTAAACGCATGACTCCCACAAGCAATAAGAACAGTTTGCTAGAAGCAGAAGCCTGGAAATTTCTGGAAAAGTCGATAATTTATTTTCAAGGAAAACCCATCGGTACGGTAGCCGCCCACGATCCAAACTTAGATGCACTCAATTATGACCAGTGTTTTCTGCGGGATTTTGTGCCTTCTGCTTTAGTTTTTTTGATGTACGGCAAAGCAGATATTGTCCGCAACTTCTTAATAGAAACACTGAAATTACAAAGTCATGAAAAGCAGATGGACTGCTTTGAGCCAGGAGCGGGGTTAATGCCTGCCAGTTTCAAAGTACAATTCAATGGAAGTGAGGAATTTTTGGTTGCTGATTTTGGTGAACAAGCGATCGCCCGTGTTCCTCCAGTTGATTCTGGTATGTGGTGGATTCTGCTGCTACGGGCTTATGAAAAAGCTACAGGCGATTTGGCTCTAGCGCGTCAGCCAGACTTTCAAGCAGGAATCAAGTTAATTTTAGATCTTTTCTTGGTACATCGCTTTTCTATGTACCCAACAATGTTAGTTCCCGACGGTGCGTTTATGATTGACCGTCGCCTGGGAGTTTACGAACATCCTTTAGAAATTCAGGTATTATTTTATGCTTTCCTGAGGGCAGCTAAGGAATTACTTTTACCAGATGGCGATGGTGATAGTTATCTGGGTAAAGTCAACAGGCGATTGGGAGCTTTAAAATATCATATCCGCAATTACTACTGGTTAGACGTGCAGCGATTGCGAGAAATTTATCGTTATAAAGGTAACGAATTTGGGAAAGAAGTTGCGAATAAATTCAACATCCATTCAGAATCTATCCCCAGTTGGTTAACCGAGTGGTTACCCGAAAATGGAGGATATTTAGCAGGAAATTTGGGGCCAGGACGGATGGATTTTCGCTTTTTTACTTTGGGAAATCTGATGGCAATCTTAGCTTCCTTAGCCAGTGAAACAGAATCTCAAAGCATCATGAATTTGTTCGCCGAACGCTCTTCAGACTTGATTGGCTACATGCCTGTTAAAATCTGCTTTCCAGCTTTGGAAGGTTTAGAGTGGAGAATTGTTACAGGATGTGATTCTAAGAACATCGCTTGGTCTTATCACAACGGTGGTAACTGGCCTGTTTTATTGTGGTTATTTACCGCTGCCGCCCAGAAAACAGGTAGGATAGAACTTGCCGAAGAAGCGATCGCCATTGCCGAAAGTCGTTTATTTGAAGATAAATTCCCCGAATACTACGATGGCAACAATGGTCGTTTGATTGGCAAAGAAGCCAGAATTTATCAAACTTGGAGCATCGCCGGATTACTAGCAGCAAAAAAATTCCTCACAAATCCAGATTACTTGGAATTAATCAGTTTTCCAGAAGGTCTTGAAGGCCCTGGCTGTAGCATATAAGGGACTTCCAACAAATAAATTATTCAATCTTGTGGGGTGGACAGCGTTCGACTGAGCGCTCACGCCGAAGTCTTGTCCGCTTTTGGCTACGGGCGGGCAAGACGCCATTGGTGTCAACTTAACGTGAAACCCTTGTGAAGAGGTGATATTGAGTTCATTCACTTACGGTTACTCACCGCGTCACCCCACCCCGATTTTGTCTAAAGCCAAAACCGCCCCTCCCCTTGCCAAGGGGAGGGGTTGGGGGAGGGGTAAAGCGTATGTGGGAGGGACAAGCGTTTAAGCTTAAGTTGACACCAATGGCAAGACGCCCACCCCACAAGAGTTAATTGGATATTTTTTTATTTGTCAGTCCCTTAAGATAAATTTGTAAACAAATATTAAGGCTTAATTTTCCATGAGTTGGTTTTTTCCTGGGCTGGGAGTTGTCCTAGCACTACTAACACTCTCACTCACGCTCTATCTAATTACTGCTCGTCGTTATCAATCATCTAATTCCGTAGCTAATTCCTACGATCAATGGACTGAAGACGGGATTTTGGAGTTTTACTGGGGCGAACACATCCACTTAGGTCATTATGGTTCACCGCCGCAACGCAAGGATTTTCTGATTGCCAAATCTGACTTTGTACATGAAATGGTGCGTTGGGGTGGTTTAGATAAATTACCCCCTAGCAGTACCGTCTTGGATGTTGGCTGTGGAATTGGGGGTAGCAGTCGCATTTTGGCACGGGATTACGGCTTTGCAGTCACAGGTATTACCATCAGTCCCCAACAAGTTGAACGCGCCCAGCAATTAACTTCTCAGGAACTTGATGTGCAGTTTCTTGTGGATGATGCTATGGCACTTTCTTTTCCAGATGCAAGTTTTGATGTAGTTTGGTCCATTGAAGCCGGGCCACACATGCCAGATAAAGCCATTTTTGCCAGAGAATTGATGCGGGTGCTAAAGCCCGGTGGAATAATGGTTTTAGCTGACTGGAATCAGAGAGACGATCGCCAAAATCCCCTCAATTTTTGGGAGAAACCGGTAATGCGGCAACTATTAGATCAGTGGTCTCATCCCGCTTTTTCCAGCATAGAAGGCTTTAGCGAACTTTTGGTAGCAACGGGATTAGTGGAGGGGGAGGTAATAACAGCAGACTGGACACAACAAACCCTTCCTTCTTGGCTAGATTCCATCTGGCAAGGAGTGATTCGACCAGAAGGATTGGTGCGTTTTGGTCTTTCTGGTTTCATTAAATCTCTGCGAGAAGTACCTACCCTGCTACTGATGCGGCTAGCATTCGGCACCGGTCTATGCCGATTCGGGATGTTCCGCGCCACAAGAGCTAACTCGTTGCCACAATCAACACGGCAGACAGTTTCTATTGAAACTGCTTAAGTTTGACAAGCCAAAAACTATGTTTCAGAGAGTTTTTGCGTAAGTCTTATGTTTTTGAAAGGGGAAAGGGTGTGTTGTGCTGTCGCGTTAACGCACCCTTGCATACTTTTTTTACTCCCCTCGTGTTTTGTTAAGATTTCGGCTTATAAGTCGAAGCAACATGCAATTCTTTTAATTGCTTGACATCTACACCAGAAGGTGCATCCGTTAACAAACAACGGGCTTGTTGCGTCTTCGGAAAAGCAATCACATCCCGAATGGATTCTTCCCCAGCTAGCAACATTACCAAACGATCTAAACCGTAGGCGATGCCACCATGCGGCGGTGTACCATATTCAAATGCTTCCAACAAAAAGCCAAATTTATTTTGTGCTTCTTCAGGAGACAAACCGATCGCATCAAACACCTGTTGTTGAATTTCCCGCTGATAAATCCGCAGACTTCCACCGCCAACTTCCACGCCGTTGAGTACCAAATCATAAGCTTGGGCGCGGGCTGTTTTTAAGTCGTCCAAATCATCAGGATGGGGTGCTGTAAACGGGTGGTGCAATGCTTCTAGACGTTTTTCGCCGGCGTTCCACTCAAACATCGGGAAATCTGTAATCCACAGCAAGTTAATTTTGTCTGGATCGATTAAGCCAAATTCCTTAGCAATAACTTGCCGTAATCTATCTAAAGTTTTATTAACGGTAGCAGTATCACCAGCGCCAAACAATAACAAATGTCCAGCTTTGGCACCTGTGCGTTGGAGAATTTCCTGTTTTTGTTCTTCGCTTAGGTTGTCTTTAATTGCACCAATGGTGTCAATTTCGCCATCGTCTCTCACGCGGATATAAGCTAAACCTTTAGCACCGGCTTCGCTGGCTTCTTTAAATAAATCACCACCTGGTTTAATGCGGACATTAGAAATTACATCGTTGCCGTTGGGAATGGGCAGGATTTTGACGACACCACCATTGATTACAGTGTCTCGAAAGACTTTGAAACCAGAGTCTTTGACAATATCCGAGACGTTGACTAATTCCAAACCATAGCGGGTATCTGGTTTATCGCTACCGTAGCGTTCCATGCCTTCGGCGTAGGTGAGACGGGGGAAAGGGCGCTGTAATTCAATGCCTTTAACGGTTTTGAAAATATGGCAAACTAACTCTTCGTTGAGTTCGATAATTTCTTCTTGGGACATGAAGCTCATTTCCATGTCCAACTGGGTGAATTCCGGTTGTCTATCGGCGCGTAAATCTTCATCGCGGAAGCAACGGGCAATTTGATAATATCTATCCAAGCCGGAGACCATCAGCAATTGTTTAAATAGCTGGGGTGATTGGGGTAGAGCAAACCATTCACCAGGGTTGACACGACTAGGTAAGATATAATCCCTAGCACCTTCGGGAGTAGAACGGGTAAGTATAGGGGTTTCGACTTCGATGAAACCTTCCAAATCTTCCAGGTAACGGCGCATGGCTTTGACAATTTGATGACGCAGTTGCAAATTTTGCGCCATGCGTTCCCGTCGCAAATCCAAATAGCGATATTTCAGCCGCAAATCTTCTCGTACTGTTTCGCTGTCAGCTACCGAAACTTGGAAAGGTAACTGTTTACGAACAGCGTTGAGTAGTTGAATTTGATCTGCGTAAATTTCGATCTCACCTGTAGGTAGACGGGAATTTAAGGATTCTGGGGGACGTTGCGTCACCCTACCGGTGATTGCAACAACATATTCATTTCGCAGGGCGTTGGCCGGTTCATAGGAATCGGGGGTGCGTTGCGGATCGCTGACGATTTGGACAATGCCAGAGCGATCGCGTAAATCTAAAAATATCACGCCCCCATGATCGCGGCGACGGTCTATCCATCCGTAAAAGGTAACAGTTTCTCCAATATGTTCTTTTCGGACTTCGCCGCAATAGTGAGTTCGCATAAGTGTTAGTTCTGGTTTCCGGGGCTAGATTGGCAAGTAAATGTCAAAGCCTTCCCATTATCTAGCATCAATAGTAATTGTAGTAGTTCCAGTTCCACAAAAAACGGAATAATCTAACTCTATATGGATAGGGAACTCATGACATGGCAAGAGTACGTTTTGCCTATTTTTACAAGAGTCCCCGGAATTCCTCACAGATGAGTTGGCGATCGCGGAGTATCTGTGCTAACAAGCCATAACCAATTGTTTCACCAGAATGTACTGGAACAACAGTTCGACGACCATCACCATGTATCAAAAAATGATGGTAACTTGGATTCTTGCTACCTCAAAACCTGCTTTTTTAACGCTGTAATTACTTGCTGTCCAGTCAAACTCGGTAGTTTGCTCATACTTGAACAGAAAGCCCAAGGTTCAACTAAAATGCAATTGGGGCTAGCTTTAATAAGATAATTTTATATGGGAGCAGCACACCATGTCATCCGCAGCGATCGCTACAGTAGTGAAGATGATGGAGTCTTTATCTGTTGACGCACAGGATAGAGTTGCAGAGCATCTTCGAGAATACATTAATGACTTGCAAGATGAAATTCAGTCGAGCGAATCTTTCAACAGAACGCAACAAAAAATTGTAGCTGCTGCACAACGTGCTAAACAACAAATTGCTGAGGGACAGGCTAATCCACTGGATTATGACCAACTATGAAGTCCCTCATTTTGGGCTGAATATAGGCATTTAACCCCTTGTATTTTATAAATACATTTGCGTTGCTTTGAGCATGTGGTAGGTAATTATTAACTGGGTAAGGGCGAGGGGGTAACTTTGGAGCGTTTCCCCAGTTGTACCAGCAATTTTGCCAAGTTCTGGGTTACTTTCGCGATCGCAAATATTTCTTAAATGAGGCATATCCGAACATATAATATGCTCTAATTTATTCACCTGTTCTAGGGTGGCATGACCATCAACTTCTAAGACATCTACAGGCTTACTCATATCTCTGTCTAGTCCCAGGCGAATGGCTGAATCAGAATTACCACCAGTGTTGGTAATTGTACTGAAATCTGGGTGAGGAATTGTCGGACGCAGTACCAGACGGACATTCAGGTGTCCATTGGTTTCATCTTCTTCCTCGATGGGTGGGTAGAAACTAATAACAATATCAGACCATTGCCGCTGGGGACGGATAAATTCTGCTGAGTCTGGTTCGCGCTTTTCTAGTTCCGCTAGCACTTGTTCAGCACTATAGCCCCGCTTTTGCGTGTCTCGTTTGACTTTCCATTTAGCGCGTAGTTCTTCAGGAGGCGCAAGATAAACTTTCACGTCATAAGAATCGCGGGCGGCGCGGGTGGAATAACCGAGTAATCCCTCAATAATCACGAATTTATTGGGCTTGATATACTGCGGTGGCTCGAATGTGCCCGTTTTATGGCTGTAAACTGGCTTGAGAATCGGCTGTCCTGTGCGTAGTAGCGACAGGTGTTGCTGCATAATATCTAAGTAGTTACAGTCTGGGTGGAGGGCAGTGATGCCAATTTCTGCACGTTGTTGGCGATCGTAACGGTGGTAATCATCTGTACAAATCAGCGTCACATTTTCTGGGCCGAGTACCTGAGCGATTCCCCGCGTTAACGTTGTTTTACCAGCAGCGCTGTCCCCTACAATACCAAGAATTATTGGACGGCTCATTCTACCTCCCACAATAAAAACTAGTTTAGTAATAAAATTCCCCCACAATAGTTTTCATTCTAGAAGGGTTTAGGCGAGTAACTCAAACAAACACTTGGTATGCAATATCTCTACACATACAGCAGAATTCAGGATTCAGAATTCAGAATTCAGGATTCAGGAGTAAAACACGCTTTCTAGCTGGGTAACAGACGAATCTTGTGTACTTCACTTTGTTTGAAATCTGCTGTAGAATCTCTGTGCGCTGTTTGATTGCATAATAATTAAAATTTGCATGACTTTTCGAGTCATCTCTACGCATAATGAGAGATGCAAAATTAGACATTGCCTGTTAAATCTACTTTTAGTCGCAGATACTCAATTTTGATGCAGGCATCCATAACCACCTTGAGTCCTGCATCTAAAGCTTTTTCTGCTGATGGTTGATGCCAAATGCCCAATTGTGCCCACAAGGTTTTAGCGTTAACAGCAATTGCTTGATCTACAATTTCTGGCAAGTACTCAGAACGGCGAAATACGTTGACAATATCTACAGGTTTTGGTAGATCATGAAGTCCAGCATAGCTAGGCTTACCGTCAATTTCTTTAACTAGAGGGTTGACTGCATAAACTGTATAGCCAACTTGTCGTAAGAATTGGGCAATTTGATAGCTGGTACGATCGCGTTTATCAGAGTGTCCCACAACAGCAATAATTTTGGCTTGGCTCAACACTTCACGCAGAGCGTTATCATCTTCTTTGAGGTTTGGCATGATTTAAATATCCTCAGCGATCGCTTTGCCGATCCTACCGAGTTTATTTTAAATATATTACTTGTCTTAAAGACTCTCATTAATGGAGTTCAAAGCCTCATTCCCAATGCCCAATGCCCAATCTTATGACAACTCAAACACTAGGACTCGAACAAAATTTATATGATTATTTACTGTCAATTTCTCTGCGCGAACCGGAAATTTTAACTCAACTAAGACAAGAAACAGCCCAGCATCCAGTGGGTAGAATGCAGATTGCTCCTGAGCAAGGGCAGTTTTTGGCACTGCTGGTGCAGTTGTTGGGAGCGAAGAAAACTTTGGAAATTGGTGTATTTACAGGCTATAGTTCCCTAGTGGTGGCATTGGCGTTACCGAGTGACGGCAAGGTGGTAGCCTGTGATATTAGTGAGGAATTTACAGCGATCGCTCGACGCTATTGGCAGCAAGCAGGAGTAGCAGATAAAATTGGGCTGCACATTGCCCCAGCGTTGGATACTTTAAATTGGCTACTGGCAACAGGAGAAAGAGAAACTTTTGATTTCGCTTTCATCGATGCAGATAAAAGCAACTATGATGCCTATTATGAGCGATCGCTGGAACTTGTGCGATCGGGGGGAGTGATTGCGATCGATAATGTCCTGTGGTCAGGCAGGGTTGCCGACCCCCAAGTGCAGGATAATAGAACTAAAAGAATTCGTGCCTTTAATCAGAAGTTGCATCAAGACCAGCGAGTGAGTTTGAGTGTAATTGCGATCGCCGATGGCTTGACTCTGGCGTTGAAAAAGTAATGTCTTTGAAGAAGAATTCTCCAATTGAAAATTTAGAAATAGGAATGTTGTACTGGTTTTATTTGAGTCGAAAAAGTAGTTAAGGAGTGGGCGTTGGACACTCAAATAATGATCCTTTCAGCAGATTTTTTCACGCCTGACGATGGCATAGAAGAGAATTAATTATAGCGGTTACCATTCAGATGCAGTACAACATCAGATACTGTTGGCGAATGTACTACATATTTGTTAACAAAAGTATTGCTTAAGCTCAAACCTTCAATCTGTTGTTGCGTTTTTTAGTTGTAATACTTTTGTTTCTGCGTTTGTAACATTTTCGCCAACAGTATCAACATCATATCGCAAGGTGTAGGGGCACGGCACTGCCGTGCCCTTACAGGTGTACCTCACGCTTGTGGGGAAACGCTATAAGCTCAAATCAATCTTTAGTAAGCTTGATCGTCAACTGTTGGATGCCAGTATTAACTCTCATTAATTTTATTTATTAATTTAAACACTAAAAATATTTGCTTTTGTATAAGGGATTTCTTAGCATGTTGTTATGGAAATTGAATTAGCTAAAACCCAGTTAACTTTTAGCCGTGAATTGAACTAAAAAACTGGAACAGAGCAGACACTAATTCAGAATATCAACTTGATGAATTCTAAATATATTCTTACTTGGAGTAATTTTATGCTAAAAATTGCTAGATTTTTTCTACCCGAAAATAACAACAATAAGACATCAATAAACACAGCAGCCAATTTTAAAACTTTACCTAACCATTCTTCAAAGGTTAATTACCTCAAAACCTTTGACACTGCTGTGATTGCATATTACATGATGGGGTTTGGCAATTTTTAAGATTTTAAATTGCCTACAGCAATCCAAAATTGTTTGTGGACATCCTTGATTTCGCAAACATGATATGACTCATAGGACAATCCGGTTCAGATAATTTGTCTTTGAAGACGCGATTTATAGGGTCTATAAATCATCTGTAAATATTTTCGTGTTCAGCAAAAACTTTCTCATGAGGATAAACTTATGAAACTCACAACTTTAATCAATTCTGCACTGATTATTGCTTCTATGACTTTGATACCTGGAATTGCTAGCGCTCAAACAACGAGCAATAACAATAATGGTAGTTATCTCCAACCTTTTAATATTGTCTTTCTAGCTTATCAAGGTTATTTGAAAGGACAGGGTATTCCCAGTATGGGCACTTTGTTATATCAATATCAAATAGGAAAGGTGACTGCAAAAGATGTAGTTAAGGCTGGTATTAAAGCTAATAAGTTACCAGCAGAAGTTATCAATGATGAATATTACCTTAGCGCAGTCGAGTTGCAACTGTCATCATTGGGTAATAGCAATGAGTTATGTAACTAAACCTTATTAATTCAGGATTCTGAATTCTGAATTATTACTCTTTTGGGACTTCTCAGACATCCTCTAAGAGTTTTCGATTTTTCTCTGGCGAAAGTTAAACAAGAGGGTTAATTCGTAATTCGTAATGAAGATTATAAAACTAAAACCCCTGCCAATAGCAGGGGTTTTTAATTGAGGCTTCAATGAATATTTATCCACTAGCGGTGTGACTGCAATCCACAACCAGCTCGACAAAATTTTTGCACGTTAAATGTCGGAAAATTTAACTATCTTAATTATATAAAATATTTTTTCAACTATCTTAATTATCCCTGCCTTGTCTTCTCACTAAAAACCTGATAGTGTCAGCAAAGAAGCAAAATGCTGTTTAATAACAGCTTTTTCGCATTATTTCAACAACTAAACCACAGGATAAAACGATGGGAATAGTAGCAAAAAAGCAAATTACAATTCAGGCAAAAGTCAACACCTCAACTGAAAACAACTTTTATGATACAGGGATTACTTTAGAGTATGGAGACTTACTAATAATTAGTGTTGACACCCAAGAGAAATGGAGTGCATATGGGTTTTCTTCAAAATCATGGGTGAATGCTAACGGTATATCTTTTGCAACACAAACCTATGATGGCATCTATCAAGAACCAGCAGGAGTAGCAAGAGGAGTAACGCAATCTGCTGACTTTGAATTTCCCTTTGGTAGTCTGATTGGTACTATCGACGATGGTCTCACCTATTTTCCTGTAGGAACCCATTTAGAATTGACAGTTTTACGTGGAGATAAAGCTAAGCTGAAATTGGTCTTTTGGGGTGGCGATCACAACACAAATGATGGAACTATAACAGCGAATATCGAAGTCCGAAAAGCGTTTAACCATGACGCCACAATTGAAAATGATATATCGCTATATGGCAACCATTTTGATATTCATGCCAGAGTACATAGCGTGTCTGCAAAAGCGGATACAGACCCTCATTTAAATACACATATTGAATTACAGGCAGAGGATGTACTAACAGTTGATGTTCATCCAAAAGATTTGTGGAATATATACACGGAGACAGGTCAAGCGTACGTTGTGAATGCTAACGGTTTAGGTGAGGACAATAAGACCAGGTATAGCACTGGATGGACAAGTAAGAATTTTACCTTTCAACACGGTAGTTTGATTGGTACTCTTGACGATGGGAAGACTTATTTTCCTGTAGGAACCCATTTAAAGTTGACAGTTTTAAACCCCGGCACACTCAAATTTATATACTGGGATCAAGATTACAGAAATAACACTGGTTCTGTGAGAGCATTTGTCAAAGTAGACCGCAAATAAATTGCTCTTGGTCTTTGTAAATTTCTCAGCCTAAAGATAGCCAAATTAAGCTTTGTGCATACCAAATACGTTAAAACTACGTATTTAATAACAGTACTAAAGCATTTGTGTAACTAAGAGTATAAAGCCAAATACAATATCTGTAGTACTTTTTCAAGCTAGTTTTGATGGTTTGTAGTAAGCATTATAATGCTTATAAAATAAGGAAATTAGTGCTTACTACAAACTTACTTACTCATCAATTTAAACTTGACAAACTACCATAAATTTCAGTTAGTAGTATTTGGATTTGCCTTCAGAAGACTCCCTCAACCCTATGAAAAATGCTTGCTCAATTTCCTGCTTTTTAAAGAGGGTTATGGAGGATTAATTATTAACTGAATCGTAAGTAGATCGGTGAGAAAAATTCAATGTATATGAAGAAATATAAATTGTCTGTAGTCTGTAGGGTGTGTTATGCCGTAGGCTAACGCACCTTGAATTCTTAATGGTGCATTGGGCTGCCCGATAACACAACGCCAATTGCTTCAACTTTGGGAACTAAAGCAACGCACTGGCTCCCTACATTTAAATTTCTTATATATAGCTTGAAATATTAGCACCGACTTACTTATTTGGACATATAGCATTCTTAAATAGAATGTGAACAAATTTAGAGATAATCTTTGTTCACATCCTAAATGAGATTGCTTTAATGCAGTTATCGCTATTGGGATACAAGCATATCAAGATGCTGGATTGCTATCAATAAATAAGGAGAAAACGATGGGAATAGTACCAAAAACACCATTTAAAATTGAGGCAAAAGTCAACTGCTCGACCGAAAACACATTTTTCGATACAGAAATTGACTTAGAGGATGGGGACTTACTAATAGTTGATGTAGACCCCGAAGAAAAATGGACTCCATATAAAAGTTCTTCAAAATCATGGGTAAATGCTAACGGGATATCTGTTGAGCCAAAAACCTATGATGGTATCTATCAAGAAACCGCAGGGATAGCAAGAGGAATAACGCAATATGCTGATTTTGCATTTCCCTTTGGTAGTCTGATTGGTACTGTAGACAATGGTGTTACATATTTTCCTGTAGGAACCCATTTAGAATTGACAGTTTTAAAACCAGGTAGGCTGAAATTGGTCTTTTGGGGTGGTGACCACAACACAAATGATGGAGCGATAACAGCGAATGTCGAAGTCAAAAAAGCGTTTAACCATGACGACGACACAATTGACAATGATTTATCGCAATATGAGAAGCATTTTGATATTCATTCTAAAGTACATAGTGTGAATGGCAAAGCGGGTACAGAAACTCATTTAAATACAAAAATTAAATTACAGCCAGAGGATGTACTAACAGTTGATGTTTACCCTAAAGATTTGTGGAGTATACTCTCAGTTAATAGAGTATGGGATGTAAATGCTAACGGTGTAGCTGAAGACAATAAAACCAGGTACGCCAGTGGATTGTTAACTAACAATTTTAACTTCACATATGGTAGTTTGGTTGGAACTTTGGATGATGGCAAGACTTATTTTCCTGTAGGAACCCATTTAAAATTGACAGTTTTAAACCCAGGTACACTTAAATTTGTACACTGGGATGTGAATTACAGAGAAAATAACGGTTCTGTGAGAGCATTTGTCGATGTAATTCGCAAAGAAAGACCGATAATTCCAGGCGATGATGGTAATATCATCACTGATCCTCAGACAAGATATAAGATTAAGATAACTGTTTTTGTTCCTACCAGTATTGGCTACAACAACACTTTTGGTATTTTTGCAATGGATGATGATGGAAGTGTTGCTGGAGTCAAACCAGGCGATCCTGATTATGCAGCAACTGTGGTTAAAAATCGCATTCCTTTACCAGGCGCAGATGAAGGTTCGTATCAAAAAGGAGATACGTTTGAAGGGGAGTTACTCGGTGGGCCAAAATATGGAGTATTCCTAATTGCTAACGGAACTCCAAACCAATTTTTAGAGCAAAATCCCAAAAATGAGGAAAAACAATGGGCAACTCCTAAAGCTTACTTCTTTAATCCACTAGCTAACCCCGATCGCAAAGATCATGTCAGAGTGTTATCGTCAAATGAATACGGTTTTGAGGATCTATACGGGGGAGGGGATCAAGACTTTGACGATTTGATCGTTAAGATAGAAACTTTGGCGGCTGAGACTATCAGCTAAAGACTGTCTAGATCCCCGACTTCTAGTAAGAAGTCGGGGATCTAAGGGCATAGCCATCTTCCCTAAGATTATCTGTACCTCACGCCTGTTGCAATCTGCTGTATATCTAGCTAGTTAGCTTCAGCAGCTTGATATGCTTGTAAAAGCCTAGCATGATCGAGAGTAAATCCTACTTGCATGGCTATCTGAGCAAACAAATCAATCTCAGGCTGTTGCCAGTCACGGGGCGCAGAACACTGATGTCCAATTAACAAACCAAATAGCTGCTCATCTTTGATAATGGGTGCGACTAAATTTGCTTTCACCGCGAAGGATTCCAGCAGGCTAATGTGACAATCAGCCAAACCTGCCTTATAAATGTTCTTTATTGCGACAACCTCACCAGATTGGTACTTTTCCACATAACTTTGAGTAAAACAGGGGTCGTGAATTTTAGACCGCAAAACTTTCGGATAACCTGGAACCACTGATTCGGCAATGATAATTCCGAACCAATTAGCGTAAAAGCTATAAACCAGTACTCGGTCAATACTAAGTGCTTTGCGAACTTCTTCCACGGTGGTTTTGAGGATATCCTCTTCTTTGAGTGATTGGCGAATGCTGCGGGTAATATCCGTCAGTAACTGACTTCGCATACTTTCAGCATTGATTCGTTGCAGGAGCCTCGCATGGTCGAGAGCAAATCCCACTTGGATGGCTATTTGGGCAAAGAAATCAATCTCAGACTGTTGCCAATCACGGGGTCTAGAACACTGATGTGCAATTAACAAACCGAATAGCTGTTTATCTTTAATAATGGGGGCGACCAAATTTGCTTTCACAGCAAAGGATTCCAGCAGGCTAATTTCAGAATCAGCCAAACCGATTTCATAAATGTTGTTTATGGCTAGAACGCGACCAGATTGATAGTCTTGTACATAGCCTTGAGCAAAACATGGGTCTTGGATTTCAGATCGCAAAATTTTTGGGTAGGTGAGAACAACTGATTCGGCAATCACAGTTCCAGACCAATTAGCATTAAAGCTATAAACCAGCACTCTGTCAGCGCTGAGTATTTTCCGAACTTCTTCTACAGTGGTTTTGAGGACATCCTCTTCGTTGAGGGATTGGCGAATACTGCGGATAATATCTGCCAACAACTGACTTTGCACAGCTTCAGCCTCAATTCGTTGTAGGAGCCTGGCATGGTCAAGACCAAATCCCACTTGGGTGGCTATCTGAGCAAAGAAATCAATTTCAGGCTGTTCCCAATCACGAGGTCTAGAACACTGATGTGCAATTAACAAACCAAATAGCTGTTTATCTTTAATAATTGGGGCGACTAAATTTGCTTGGACAGCAAAGGATTCCAACAGATTAATGTGACAATCAGTCAAACCGGCTTGGTAAATGTTGTTTGTGGCTTGAACGCGACCAGACTGATATTTTTGTACATAACCTTTACCAAAACATGGGTCTTCAATTTCAGACCGCAAAACTTTGGGATAACCTGGAACCACTGATTCAGCAATTATAATTCCAGACCAATTAGCATTAAAGCTATAAACTAGCACTCGGTCAGTACTTAGTGCTTTGCGAACCTCTTCGACGGTGGTTTTGAGGACATCCTCTTCGTTGAGGGATTGGCGAATGCTGCGGGTAATTTCTATAAATATCTGAGCTTTATTTGCTTTGGTATCTATTTGTTCTAGAACCGTGGCGTAGTCAAGGGCAAATCCCACTTGCATAGCTATTTGAGCGAATAAATCAATCTCAGATTGCTGCCAAAAACGCAGTCTCGAACACTGATGTGCAATTAATAAACCGAATAACTGTTTGTCTTTGAGAATAGGTGCTACTAAACTAGATTTGACAGCAAATTGCTCCAGCAACTCAGTATCACCATCAGTCAGATCGGATTGATGGATATTATCAATAGCATGAACAGTACCATTCTGGTATTTTTCTCTGTACCCTGCCTCGAACCCAGGATCAGAGACTGTAACCCCTAATATTTTGGGTAAACCTGGTGCTGCTGATTCTGTGATGAAGGTGCCATTAGAGTCAGAATTAAAGCAAAAAATGCTCACGCGATCGAGGCTTAAAGCTCTGCGAATTTCTTCTGAGGTAGTTTTGAGAACATCTTCTTCATTGAATGATTCTCGAACCCACCGAGTAATTTTCATCAATAGTTGGGAGTAATCAGTTTCGGCTGCTTTTTCCTGTTCCAAAACTGAAAGCAGTTCTGTGAATAAGCTGATGTTTCTTTCTAACATCACTAATTCATCTTTGGTAGCGATGAAAACTTGGGTAAATTCACTATTTGGACGTAGCTTATTTTTGATCGTATTAGTAGTTTCAGCAGCGTTTTTGATTCGAGTAATAGTGCGATTAACTACAAAAGTTGCGATCGCACCTGCTAAAACTGCTGTTACCCCCATACCAGTTAACAAGAGTGATAGTTGTCTTTCTAGAGCTAGTTCAGTTTCTGTTGAACTTTTCCCACTCTCTTGTTTCACCTGCGGGATTTTTTTGGTAATTACATCAACGCCATAGTAGTAAGTAGCTGTTCCAATTGCAACCACAGGCAGGACACTGATGCTGAGTGCCCAAATTATTGCTTTAGTCTTTAAACTCCATTTTTGTTGCCACAGGTTTTGTTGACGATTTCGTCCTGCTTGGTTTTCAGAAAAAGACTGACTCATAAATGAAACCTGGATGCACTGTAATTGAGAATCTCAAGTAAATGACCTCAACACCAAAATTCTACACATTAAATCTACGTATCGTATTCTCCTGGAGCTACTTGCGTCAAAAAAAATGTATTTATAAGTAGCTTTTAACTATGGGAAACTAAATTTATTCGGCATTTATGTAATTTAAACATAAAAAACGTTCGATTTGCTTTCTTTTACAAGACTTAGATTTGATTTATCAAGTTTTTATCTGAAATCTTGTTCAGCAATTAGATAGCAATGCAATACTTTTTACAAAGTATTGGGATAGGTCAGGTAGTGATTAATGCTTCTATAGCGAAAGCTCACTTATGTTGTAATAAATGAATTATTATGATTACCTGAAAATTGCTGTCAAAAGCACTATAACTTTAGTATTTCTGTAATAAAAGCTTGACTTCTGCTTGCAATTCCCAATTTTTCATCGCTTCCCACTCTGCTTGACGCACTGCTAAAAAATCTGTTGACAACTCTGGGTTTAAAGCGTTTAAAAGCATAGTATCCTTTTTAAAATACTCTAAAGCTTCGCCCAAGTTTTGTGGTAAAAGGTCAATACCATTGGTCTGATGTTCTTCAATTGGCAAATGTCCAGGGTCTGGTAAGAGATTTTGCCCGTTATACCAAAGGCTAAGATGGATGTGGCAACCACTACCAGCTGCATCAGCAAAAATGTTCGGTAAGAAAGAGGCTGTGAGGTTGTGTTGATGAGCGATCGCTCTGGCGGTTTCTCTAAAGCTAATCTGCCAGTCTGCTGCCTGTAAAGCATCAGTATTACGATACCAATGCAGAGCCTAGTGGCGATCGCTGTTAGGCGCAGTTCATATTTCTCGCGATCCGATCATTAATCTCAAAATATGCGCCTAAGACAACGCCAGTTGCTACCCTACGGGTTCTCCGTTCGCATAGCGTCTCGTAGAGAAGGAGTACAAGCCGGGAAACCCGTCCAACGCACTGGCTCCCCTACAATAATTTTATTTTTACTTTATAAATAGCCTCTAAGTCATGAAAAATTAAATAGTAATCATAATAGTATTATCTATTTTGAATTCTGAATTCTTCAATTTGGCTTACCCGTAATCGTAAATGCTGCCCAATAATAGGGATGATTATAAAGCTTTTTCTCTGATGGCATTTTACTATTTCTATATAATTGCGTTGCTAAATAAGCTCTAATTCGTACTTCCTCAGGATGGAGATTATTTAGGACATCTTCATACCATTTTGTCAATTCTCCGGCAGTTAGTTCTTTCAGCCATAGTGTTGCTTCAGCTAAGGCTATAACTGGTGATTTATCAGGCTGTAATCGTCGGTAAAATTCTACGATCGCCAAGGCACTCGCGGAAGATTCCACAGTCCACAAAGTACTCACTACACAAGGAACGCCCTGATTTAAAAAACCATTGACTAAACTTACATATTCGCTGCTGCTAATGTAGGTACTGCTACTGACATTTTCACAAGCAGAAAGAGTGACAAGCTTGTAACTTCCTAGATTTTGTTGAAAAATTTCTTCTAAAATCAGTTTGTCTTCACCTGCTAATGCCAACTCTGATTTTTTCGGTTCATTTAAATTATTAGTGACATAACCAGTAAAATGAAAAATATTGTAATTATCAAATAATGCATTTATTACAATATCTTTCGTAGCTTGGGAACCCTGAATTCGCTGGATATTATCAAACATTTCGCTGACAAGTTCCGACTCCATTTTGGCAAATTTCAGCCCAGGATAACCTGCACTTTCAGGATGTTCAACACTGAGTAAGAACTGATTTTGCCACTGCAAAATATCTTGATTTTGTATTGATAAACCTATTTGGGCACTAGGCAAATAAGTAACGGTGAAATTTGACTCGATATTTGGTAAACCTTCCTCGGATTGAGAAGAAATATGGAAAAGGGTATGAATAGGCAATCTGTACAAATCCCGGTGAGGAATTAAAATCAGTTGGGTGATGCCTTCAAGTTCCTGGGCAATTGTGGAAATATTCAAGATTTCATACAATTGCAACAGCTTTTGTTCCATATCCACTCGCCAAGGATGCTGACTTTTACTTTCTTTATCTTGGGCTGTGGTGCGATATTCTTGGTATTGTTGATGCCAATCTTCTAGCCAATTTTCAAATTCAATCAGGCGTCGCACTGCTTCAGGTAGGGGCAATTCGTTGAGACGGATAGCCTCTTCTCCTAAAGCGATCGCGCCAACATCTTGGATGGGTGTAAAGAGTAGAATCGGTGATGGGGCTTGGTCTTTGAGAATGAAAGTTTGCAGAGCAACTGGACTAATATGCCAGTAAATAATTGCTGTTGTGGGATTGAATAGTTCCTGAATTGCACCATAAGGCGGTGAATAAATATTATGATCCCAGCCAAAAAGCTGCCAATTTAAACAAGCATTTTTGCTTTGTTCGGCAATTTCCCAGGCTTCTACCACATCACCAAAATCCACAGCTAAATCAACTGCCAATTGGTCGAAGCCGATAAATTTCAAAGCTAACTGTTTTTTACTTTCTTCAGAACGAGTTTCTTCACTCAGTAATTGTTGCAATAAATCTCTGCCTCGTTGCAGTAATTCTTGAAGTTGTGTTGTTTGTCCCAAACCCATCAGCACTTTGCTTAGGGATTGCAAAACTTCTAAATGCAATTGGGGAAAATATTCTAATGTCAGGGTTAACAGTGCTTGATGGTACTCGGATGCAGCTTTACGCCAATAATCACGGGGATTCGGCTGTTTCTTGCCTTGCTCATAGTAAGTGTTAGCGATCGCCACATGCAATCTACCCCAACCTTCTGGGTGGGTATCTGTACGCAGATGTTTTAACCCTTCTTCGTAGCTGGCTAATTTACCTTCGTAGCCTATTTGTTGTAAGGCGGGATTTGTCGCTGTGATACTACTGGACAAATTCAGCAATAAGTTAGCATCCACTAAATTACCAACGGCGGTTCCCCGACCAATCCAAGCTTCCCAGTAATCTTGTTTAATTTGCAAAGCGTTGTCATAACAAGCGATCGCTTCGGCAAATTCTTCTAAATAAAACAATGCTATTGCCTGATTATACCAAGCTAGGTGGAAGTCGGGTTTAATGGCGATCGCTTGGCGATAGGAAGCGATGGCTTCTTGGCGGCGTCCTAAGTTATCTAAAGCTATACCCCGGTTGTACCAAGCCAAATAAAAGTCGGCTTGGACTGAAAGGGCTTTGTCCCAGGAAGCGATGGCTTCTGACCACCGTCCTAAATTAAACAACACTACACCCCGGTCGATCCACACTTCGTGGTAGTCTGGGTCAATTTCTAGCGCCCTGTCGTAAGATGTAATCGCTTCTGCAAATTGTTCGCCGACAGCTAGGGCGATGCCTCGGTGATACCAATTTTCTTGGTCTTGTGGTTGCAAATCGAGGGCTTGGTCATAGCTAGAAATTGCTTCCCGTAGCCAGCCTAATTTCAGCAATGCTAAACCTTTACTAGACCAAGCCTCTTGGTAGTCTGGCTTGATTTCGATCGCTTTGTCAAAGGAAGCGATGGCTTCTTCAAAGTATCCCAATTCTCCCAGAGTTCCACCCCGGTTGTACCAAGCTTTGTAGAAGTCTGGTTTCAGTTCAATGGCTGTTTCATAAGATGCGATCGCTTCTTCAAAACGTTCTAAATGAAACAGCGTTAAGCCACGATTAAACCAATATTCCCAAAATTCCGGTTGCAGTTCAATAGCTTGATCGTAAGATGCGATCGCGCCTGACAAATCACCTGTTCTCGCTTGTTGAAGAGCTTGGTAAAACCACCCTTGAGCTTGGCTAACAGGATCGTTGCCATATCGCTCAATAATACTTGAAGAATTGTTGCTTTGAACTACCAAATTGGAAGCAAGTTGCTGGACTAAATTACTACTTTGATCCAACCTCACCCATAACTCATCTAAAGTATTGGCTACATTTGGTTCTAAATTCGCCAAAGTGTTATCCCAAGTTCCCTCTGAGTCAGTTGTTGCTAATTCAGTCCTTTGCTTAGCAGGAAGGAAATTTGTCGCTGTTTTAGTTTGAGTATCTTCCTCTTGGTCGTCCCACCTGAGCTGAGTTAATGTAGTGATTGAATCTTTTGCTGGGGGGAGAGGGAGATTTGCGGGTATTGTGCTTTGGGTATCTTGTCTTTGATACTCCAATCTCATTTCCTCTGAGTCCTCGGTCAATATTTCTTCAACAGAGGCATTTTCGGGTACTGGCGTTATTGTTTGGGCATAGGCCTCATCATACTCCCATAACTGTTCGCCTAAATTACCGATTAACTCTTGTCCTGGCGAAGTTAGGAAAATTTCGTCATCTGCTGTAGTTTCTATGACATCTGGCTCATCATACTCCCATAACTGTTCGCCCAAGTCGCGGATCAGTTCTTGTCCAGGAGTAGTTTCTGTGACATCTAGCTCATCATATTCCCATAACTGTTCGCCTAAATCGCGGATCAGTTCTTGCCCAGGAGTCAATTCAACTAGATTTTCGGCCTGGTTGTCCTCATACTCTATTTCTGTGGGTAAGTTTTGCATCAGCCTTATGCCAATCTCATAGGCAACATCTCCAATTGTGCCGATACCAAGTTCTCCCAGCTGCACCATCTGTACTGCTAATTGCTGATTTGGCACAGGTGAAGCCAGCAAGCTTTCGCCAAACGTCACCAACCAATCTATCCAGCGTTCAGCCGGAATACGATTTTCGACTCGTTGCAGATACCTCAATGCCCACTGGCGTCCTCGTGCTTGATGCACGCCTTCCAGTAATTGGACAAATAATTGTTCCAAATCAGCATTGGTTAGTTCTGGTAGAACCTCTACCAGATTGTGTCCTCTTGCACCCTTGAGAGAACGAGTCTGCTTAGTTGCAATTAGGCGCTTTAAAAACCTTTTAAGCGACTGCGATATCCGCCTGAGCATCTGCCACACTCTTGGATTTTGTTTTTCTAGATTGTAGCCATCGTTGTGTTAAAAAAGTCATGAATTACGTAAAAACCCATTATATCCGTACAGTGCTTCTGTGGCAGGCTAGCAAAAAATACACAAAAGTTCAAGATTACAGCGTTAGAACGCTACAATTCCAAAACTCAACTCTGGAGTTTTACAAGCCAGATACTACCGTCCCTGTTTTTGTGAGGAATACAATCGAAAGAATCTAGGCAATGCAATGGCTTCTGTTGACCGTGCTAATTTTAGATTTTAGATTTTAGATTTTAGATTATTTCGGTTCATCCCCGGCCACGTTAGGGTCTAAAAAATCCTCTCATCCAAAATTTATGAAAATCCGACGCTCGATAGCGTCCCTTGCGCGTCTCGTAGAGAAGGCTTTACGCTGTGCCATTAACCCCCTACCCAGAGTAGTCTGTTTCAATCCAAAATCCAAAATTTAAAATCCAAAATAGATTGACATTGGGAAGTAGTTAATTTTCTGTTTGCTCGGTAGTGGATTGACCACCGG
This sequence comes from Nostoc sp. FACHB-973, assembly GCF_014698115.1. Classification (GTDB taxonomy): domain Bacteria; phylum Cyanobacteriota; class Cyanobacteriia; order Cyanobacteriales; family Nostocaceae; genus Nostoc; species Nostoc muscorum. Next base: position 768 of record NZ_JACJSJ010000065.1, on the reverse strand, counting down.
GATATAATTGGCTGATTAATGCTTGCACAAGAACTTGTGGATCGTCGGTCTCAACAGCCAACTGCTGGGCAATCTGCTGGCGTAAATTTTCATCCTGCTGCAACATCACAAACAGTTCTTCCAGGGTGACAGTTTGATATTCTCCCTCTGGTGGATTTTCTTCTTGATATGCTTCCTGGGGTGCTGGGGCGGTTGGTTGAGATGGTAAATTTGTACTCACAGCATCCGGCCCTTCATATTCCCAAATTGGTTCGCCTTGATTGCGTGTTAACAACTGCATCCCGATATTATAGGCAACATCTGTAATTTCTCCGATGCCCAACTCACCCAGTTGTACCAACCGCGCAGCCATTTCATTATTAGGTGTGGGTGATGCTAGCAACTTTTTACCAAAGCGCTCCAACCATTCAACCCAGCGTTCAGTTGTAATACGATGTTCAATATTATGCAGCCACTTGCGTGCCCAAGCTTCTCCTCGTGCTTGATGTACTCCTTGCAACAGTTCGTTGAAGAGAAATTCCAGATCCGTATCGCCGAGGGGTGGTGCTGGTTCTTTTTGCACATTCCCTCTAGCTTTTGAGCCACTCTGTTTTCCACCAAACAAGCCCGCAAAGAGCTTTTTGAGCCATTGAACTAGCCGCTTGAGCATCTGCTACACCATTGAGTATTGTGTTTATCCTTAAGATTGTAGCGATCGCATTGCGCTATGGCGTTAGTTCCGTCAAGAAAATTCTTTAGGGAATGGGGAGTGGGGAGTGGGGAGTGGGG